>MZGW01000003.1 GCA_002029295.1 Alkalithermobacter paradoxus
TCACCCTCTCAGGTCGGCTACCCATCGTCGCCTTGGTAGGCCATTACCCCACCAACTAGCTAATGGGACGCGGGTCCATCCTGTACCGCAAAAGCTTTGATCAAAAGAAGATGCCTTCCTTTGATATCATCTTGTATTAGCACACCTTTCGGTGTGTTATCCAAGTGTACAGGGCAGGTTACCCACGCGTTACTCACCCGTCCGCCGCTGAGGCAATACTTAACACTCAATACTCATCATGTGTTATGAATAAATACTCAGTGTTAAGCATTGCCTCCGCTCGACTTGCATGTGTTAGGCACGCCGCCAGCGTTCATCCTGAGCCAGGATCAAACTCTTATAAATAATTTGGCTCATATGAGCTGACTTTATGGTTAATTGAATTACTATTCGTCTGCTGTTTAATTTTCAATGTTCTTTTGTCCTTCTCTCAAGGACAAGTAATACTATACCACCATTCAAAAATATTGTCAACATTTTTTATTATATTTTTTTCTAAGTACATTTTGATATTTGATTTCATACCTTAATATTAGGAAAGGAGGTGTTAAATTAGTGTATTATTATAGCCAAATGCCTAAACCACCGAAAGGTCCTCCACCTTCGTTCACACCTAAGAAATCATCTGGTTCTAAACTTAAATTAGGTCCAGGTCCTAGCCCAATGGCTGTTGATCCTGGAAGTATAAGGTTTTGCCTTTACAAATTCACATATATCTGGCTTAGAGACGGTCGTGGATTTTGGACATTTTTAATGTATGTAGGGCCACGTTCTGTATCTGGTTTTAGATGGCAAAGAAATAGATGGGTTTTCTTTGGAACCGATCTAAGAAATATAGATTCTTTCTTCTGTAAATAATAAATAATGAGATGTCAATTTTGACATCTCATTATTTATTGCTATTTGGTATAAGAGAAAATGAACTAATTAAGCTTGCACTATTATTAATAGTTAATACTCTCTCTACATTCTTTTTTATATATGACTCTAGCTTTACCATATACTCATCGGCATTTATTTCTCCACTACATACCATGCTCAATCCCTTTTCCCAACTAGCTGTAAGTTCTGGTTTTAGTAAGGTTGGAATAGAGGCTTTGACTACATTGTATATCATCTCTCCTATAGGAGTAGGTGTTAATATCTGAGTTTTTGTATCTAGGCTAATGTAGTCTATTTTTTCTAGTTTCTTAAGTATCTCTGCTCTAGTAGCACTTGTTCCTATACCACTTCCTTTGATTTCTTCTCTTAATTCTTCATCTTCAATTAGCTTCCCCGCATTCTCCATTGCAAGAATTATAGACCCAGAGCTATATCTTTTAGGTGGAGATGTTTCACTTTCTTTTATTCTCGATTTCAATATGTTAACTTCCTGATTCTTCTTTAGCTTTTTAAGAACCTCTAGTTTGTCAGTCTTAGAATCTGAATTTGATCTATTCTCATTTAAAACATCTAAATATCCATATTGTACACATATTTTGGATGTAGTAAAGAAGTTCTCTTCTCCTACACTCGTAGTAATTGATAATTTGCTAAATATTGCAGGAGGATAAAAAATCGCTAGAAATCTTCTTACTATCATAATATATACAGCTTTACTTTTATCATGAAGTTTATTGAAATTATCTAACCCTTGACCTGTAGGTATAATAGCGTAGTGGTCTGTGATTGCCTTGTCATTAACGTACCTTGTTTTTTCTATATTTGTAAACAACTTCTCAGCTATTATTTTATTTATAAAATAATCAATATTTCCATTTTCTTTACTTAGTAGACATACACTTTTCATGTTAGATAATCCATTTATATTTTTTATAAGCTCTTTAGCTACAGCTGTTGATAAAACTCTAGCATCTGTTCTTGGGTATGTTATCATTTTCTTTTCGTAAAGTTCTTGAGCAATTTTAAGTGTTTCATCTGGGCTTAGCTTCAGTCTTTTAGAACATTCATTTTGTAGCTCAGCTAAATTATAAAGAAGAGGTGGATTTTTCTTTTCCTGCTTCTTTTTTATATCTTTTATTACTGCAGTAGTATTTTCTTTTGTAATCTCATCTATAAAGCTTTGAGCATATTCTTTTTTCTTAAATCCTGAGTCGCTAAAAAGCAGATTAGACATATGATATTTCGATCCTTCTACAGCTTTCCATTCACCATCGTAATCTAATGAATTATTAAACTGGAAATCAAAAATTATTTTATAATAAGGAGTTTTTACAAATTCTCTTATCTCTCTTTCTCTTTGAACAATCATCCCCAAAACACATGTCATTACTCTACCAACAGCAATAACAGTATATTTGCTGTTAATATAAGAACTAATAACACTTCCATATCTAAGAGTTAATAATCTAGAAAAATTTATTCCCATCAAATAGTCTTCTTTTGCTCTTAGATATGCAGCACTTGAAAGATTATCATATTCAGATAATAGCTTAGCATTTTTTATTCCTTTTCTTATTTCATCTTCAGTCTGGGAATCAATCCATACTCTTTTTCTTATTTTATTTTTTACGCCTACCATATCTTCTACTAATCTATATATATACTCTCCTTCTCTTCCCGAGTCTGTACATACATATATAGTTGATACATCTTCTCTTTTCATTTGATCTTTTATTACTTGAAACTGATTTTTAACAGAATCTATTACTTCATACTTGAATTGCTTAGGTATAAATGGAAGGTCCTTTAATGACCACTTTTTATACTTTGGATCGTATTTTTCTGGATAGCACATGGTAACTAGATGTCCTACACACCATGTTATTATAGCTTTGTCTGATTCTATATACCCATTTTTCTTTGATCCTTTGATATTTAGTGCTTTTGCAAATTCTATTGCGACACTAGGTTTCTCTGTTATAAATAATGCTTTACTCATATAAACACTTCTCTTTCGTTTGATTCTTTGTATTTAATCATTCTAACAGAATTGTATATTAAAAAAAAGCTACCTAAAGTTTTAGGCAGCTTATATGTCTATTTCTGATTTTTGAAATTATCTATTAATGAAGAAACAACTTGATTAGCATCTGCTACTATTCCAACATCAGCTACTTCAAATATAGGAGCATTAGGATTGTTGTTTATAGCTACTATAAAGTCTGACTCTTCCATTCCTGCTATATGTTGTATAGCTCCTGATATTCCGCAAGCTATATAAAGATTAGGCCTTACAGTTTTTCCAGTTTGACCTACTTGACTATTTTTATCTATCCAGCCTGCATCTACTACTGCACGTGATCCTGATACTACTCCCCCTAAGGTATCTGCAAGTTCTCTAAGCTTATCTATATTTTCTTTTTTACCTATTCCTCTACCCGCAGATACCAACACATTAGCATCTTCTATATTTATTTTATTCTTTTCTTCTCTAACAACCTCTAGTATTTCTACATTAATATCTTCATCATTTATTTCTATACTAAATTCTTCTACATTACCTTTTCTACTTTCATCTTTTTCTAATTTTTGCATAACTCCAGGTCTTACTGTTGACATTTGTGGTCTATGATCCGGGCATATTATTGTTGCCATTATATTTCCACCAAATGCAGGTCTTGTCATAAGTATATTATTACTTTCATCCTCAACATCTATACTAGTGCAATCTGCTGTAAGTCCTGTCTTTACTCTAGCAGCTATTCTAGGAGCTAAATCTCTTCCTATAGCTGTAGCTCCTATCAATACTACATTAGGCTTTTTCTCTTTTATTAGTGTAGATACTACCTTAGTATATGGCTCTGTCATATATATATTTAGCTTTTCATCTTCAACTATAATCACGTTGTCAGCACCATAGTATATAAGTTCTTCTTTTTTATCATTTATATTATGTCCTACCAATATAGCAGTCAATTCTTCTCCGAGCTTATCTGCTATTTCTCTTCCCTTTCCTAAAAGTTCAAGCCCAACCTTTTGTAAATTTCCATCTCTTTGCTCTATAAATACCCAAACTCCCTTATATTCTAAAAGATTCAAGATTATCCCCCCATATTAAAAATTATATTATGTACTTTTCTTTGAGTTTTTCTATAATTATATTAGCTCCCTCTTTAGGGTTAACATTAAATACCTTACCAGCTGCTTTAGCTCCTTTTGTAAACGATTTTTTCACCTTTGTTGGAGACCCCTTAAGCCCTATATTAGAAGTATCTACATCTATATCTTGAAGGTTCCATATTTCAACTTCCTTTTCTCTATAAGCATCAAATATTCCTGAAATGGACATATATCTTGGATCGTTCATTTCTTTAAGAGTAGTTATTAAACATGGCATTTTCACCTTTATAATGTGATATCCATCTTCGAATACCCTTTTTAGTATAAGATATTTATCATCTTTCTTAAGATCTTCAACATAACTTACATGAGGTAGATTTAGATGCTCTGCTATCTGCGGCCCAACTTGTGCTGTATCTCCATCTATTGCTTGTCTTCCAGCTATTATTAGATCATAATTTAGTTTTTTTAGTGCTCCTGCCAGTGTAGATGAGGTAGCCCAAGTATCAGCTCCTGCAAATGCTCTATCAGTAAGTAAAATCGCTCTATCAGCTCCCATAGCTAAAGCTTCTCTTAAAGCAGCATCAGCCTGCATAGGCCCCATAGTAATAACAGTAACATTTGCACCGAATTCATCCTTAAGTTTTAGTGCTGCTTCAAGACCACTTTTATCATCAGGATTTATTATGCTTGGAACCCCATCTCTTATTAATGTACCTGTTTTTGGGTCTAATTTTACTTCTGTTGTATCTGGAACCTGTTTTATGCAAACAACTATATTCATTCTAAAACCTCCTTAATGATTTGTAGTTTATTATTTCAAAAGGTGTGCAGAGATTACCATTTTCTGTACTTCCGAAGTTCCTTCGTATATTTCTGTAATCTTTGCATCTCTCATCATTCTTTCAACTGGATATTCTCTTGTGTAACCATATCCACCATGAAGCTGAACTGCTTTTGTAGTAACCTCCATAGCTGTTTCAGATGCAAACAGTTTAGCCATGGCAGCTTCCTTTGAGTAAGATAAATTATTATCTTTATTCTTAGCAGCTTTGTACACCAAAAGTCTTGACGCTTCTACTTTTGTATCCATATCTGCAAGTTGGAATTGAGTATTTTGGAAGTATGAAATAGGCTTTCCAAACTGTCTTCTTTCCTTTACATACTTAACAGTTTCATCTAATGCTCCTTGGGCTATACCAAGTGCCTGAGCTGCTATACCAATTCTACCTCCATCTAAAGTTTTCATAGCTATCTTAAACCCTTGACCTTCTTTTCCAAGTAAATTTTCTTTAGGTATCCTACAATTTTCAAATATAAGCTCACAAGTTGAAGAACCCTTTATCCCAAGCTTTGACTCTTTTTTTCCTACACTGAATCCTTTCGCACTTGAATCAACTATAAAGGCTGATATTCCTTTTGTTCCCTTAGATGGATCGGTCATAGCCATTACTACATAAATATCCGCATAACCAGCATTGGTTATAAATATCTTAGAACCATTAAGTATGTACTCATCACCATCTAAAACCGCTGTTGTTTGCTGAGCTGAAGCATCTGTTCCTGCATTAGGTTCAGTCAATCCAAACGCTCCTATTTTCTCTCCTTTACAAAGTGAAACTAGATACTTTTGCTTTTGCTCTTCTGTTCCAAACTCAAATATAGGATTTGCACATAAAGATGTATGTGCAGATACTATAACCCCTGTAGTTGCACATACTTTAGATAATTCTTCTACAGCCATAGCATAAGCTAGGTTGTCCCCTCCTTGACCTCCATATCTTTTTGGAAACGGTATTCCAAAGAAGCCATATCTAGCAAGTTTTTTCACTGTTTGAATTGGAAATTCTTCATTTTCGTCAACTTCATGTGCATAGGGCTTCACTTCATTTTCTGTAAATTCTTTGTACATAGTTTTGAGCATTTTATGCTCTTTTGAAACGCAAAAATCCATAATATCTCCCCCCCAAGTTATTTTTTTAACATAAAATATAGTATGATTGGTTTAATTTATATTTAATTACTTATTTCAATAAATTCTATGCTTGTACCTGATGATAAATTACAAAAAAACTGCTAAAATTAGCAGTTTCACCTTTCTATAATTATAGATGTTCCTTGTCCTCCACCTATACATAAGGTTGCAAGACCTGTTTTAACATCTCTTTTTATCATTTCGTATATCAATGTTACCAAAATTCTAGCTCCAGATGCTCCAACGGGATGACCAAGTGCTATTGCTCCTCCATTTACATTTACTTTATTTTTGTCTAAATTTAAATCCTTAACAACAGCTATCGATTGAGCTGCGAACGCTTCATTTGCTTCAATTAAGTCTATGTCTTCTATACTCATTTCTGCCTTTTTCAAAGCCTTTAGTGTAGCTGGAACTGGTCCATATCCCATAATATTTGGATCAAGTCCACAAGATGCATACGATTTAATTGTTGCTAGAGGCTTTATCCCCATTTCATCAGCCTTTTCCTTTGACATAATTACGAGCATTGCCGCACCGTCATTTATGCCTGATGCATTACCAGCTGTCACAGTTCCATCTTTTTTGAATGCAGGTCTTAATTTTGATAATTTTTCGATAGTCATTCCATGTTTTATGTACTCATCTTCACTTATCCTAACTACATCGCCTTTTCTTTGAGGAATATCTACACAAACTATCTCATCTTTAAACCTTCCATTTTTCTGAGCAGTTTCTGCTTTTAATTGGCTCTCAAGGGCAAACTTATCTTGTTCTTCTCTTGATATATTCCATTTTTCAGCTATATTTTCTGCAGTTATACCCATATGGATATCGTTAAAGGCATCCGTTAATGCATCGTTAATCATACTATCAACAATCTTACTATCACCCATTTTCTGACCCCATCTAGCGTCTTTCAATATATATGGGGCATTGCTCATACTCTCTGTTCCTCCCACCAAAGCTATATCACTATCCCCAAGTGCTATAAACTGAGCAGCCATACTTACAGACCTAAGGCCTGAACCACAAAGTTTATTTATTGTCATCGATGTAGTAGTTTCTGGTATTCCAGATCTTATAGCTATTTGTCTTGCTGGGTTTTGTCCAAGTCCAGTAGATAGTATATTGCCTATTATTACATCATCAATAACTTCAGGGCTTATCCCAGCTCTTTTAATAGCTTCTTTAGCAGCTATTACACCTAAATCAACTGCCGATAGTTTAGATAAGCTCCCCCCAAAACTACCTATAGGAGTTCTTGCAGCTCCTACTATTACAACTTCTCTCATCATAAGTATCCCCCTTTTATATAAAAATTTTGATATACAATAATATCTATTCAGTTAAATAGTATTTTATTAGTTATTAATTATTTATCAAAATTTTTATATAAAATTACCTATATAGCAAAAAAAATCTCTGGATTTCTCCAGAGATTTTTCAATATTATGCTCCTAACTTTTGCTTAGCAGTTTCAACTAATTGCTTGAATCCTTCAGCATCGTTTATAGCCATTTCTGATAACATTTTTCTATTTATGTTAATTCCAGCTAACTTTAATCCATTTATAAGCTTAGAGTAAGATAATCCATTCATTCTTGCTCCAGCATTTATTCTTTGTATCCAAAGCTTTCTGAAATCTCTTTTCTTAAGCTTTCTACCTACATAAGCATGTCTTAAAGCTTTCATTACGAATTCATTAGCTGGTCTAAATAATTTGCTTCTTGATCCTCTAAAACCTTTTGCAAGTTTTAATATTTTTTTATGTTTTTTACGAGCATTAACTGCTTTTTTTACTCTTGCCATTATTATAACCTCCTTTGTCTATCCTAATCCTTATATATATGGTAGTAATGTAGCTATTCTTCTAGCATCTCCAGCACTTACTATTCCTGCTTTTCTAAGATTCATCTTAGTCTTAGCACTCTTCTTAGTTAGTATGTGTCTTCTGAAAGCCTTGCTTCTTTTTAATTTTCCACTAGCTGTAGCTTTAAATCTTTTAGCTGCTCCTTTGTGTGTTTTCATTTTTGGCATGTTAATTTCCTCCTCTCAAAATATCATTACTTTGCCTTTGGATCTAATATTACAACTATATTATTCCCTTCAAGTCTTGGTGCTTTGTCTGGAACACCTGCATCTTTAATCATTTCTAAAAACTTATTTACAACTTGGAATCCTATATCTTTATGACCTAGCTCTCTTCCTCTGAATCTAACTACAACCTTAACTTTATCTCCTTTTTCTAGGAATTTTTTAGCCTGGTTACCTTTAGTAGTCAGATCATGTTCTTCTATAACTGGTCTTAATCTGATTTCTTTTACATTTATAACTTTTTGCTTTTTCTTAGATTCTTTTTCTTTCTTAGACTGTTCGTATTTATATTTTCCAAAATCCATTATCTTGCAAACTGGTGGGTTTGCATTTGGAGATATCTTAACTAAATCTAAATTCTTTTGAGTAGCAATTAATTGAGCTTCTTTAGCTGACATTATTCCTAATTGCTCTCCTCCATCTAATATTACTCTTATTTCTTTGTCTCTTATTTGTTCATTAATTTGTACTTCTTTAATAACAACGCACCTCCAGTGATACGAAAATAAAAAGCGGATAGCATACGCCATCCGCTTAAATACACAACACAACTAAGAACATAAACATACTTAGCTATTAACCTTACAACGTAATCGTAAGGTGAGAAGCGGATAACTTCTGCTTGATTTCACATAAAAAAATTATATCATTCATATTTTGCATAGTCAATATATTTTTTTATTATTTTTATTTTAGAAAATTTATGAATAGGTTATTGCATTAAATGGAAAAATTATTAACTAATATTCTATCATCTTTAGGAAAAAATAAAAACATAATAAAAATAAACCATTTTAAGAGGTGCATAATCATGAAAATGATCAAAGATATTATGAAAAGATTCAAAATACCTGTGTTTGCTTTTAATCAAAGCAAAATAGAAAAGGATTCCAATAATGAAGATGCCTCTTTTTCAAAACCTAAAACTACATTCAAGGACGTAGCTGGACTTGATGAAGTTAAAGAAGAATTGGTAGAGATAGTAGACTTTATCAAAAATCCAGATAAATATAAAAAAATGGGAGCCCAAGTTCCAAAGGGAATCTTATTTTATGGACCTCCTGGAACTGGTAAAACACTATTAGCTGCATCTATAGCTGGTGAAACAAATTCAGCATTTTTTAACACAACTGGTTCAGAGTTTGTTGAAAAGTACGTAGGTGTAGGTGCAAAGAGAGTTAGAACTTTATTTGAAAAAGCTAGAAAAGAAGCTCCTAGTATTATATTCATAGACGAAATAGACGCTATAGGAGCCAAAAGACATCTAGAGAGCAACAACGAAAAAGATCAAACACTAAATCAGCTTCTAGTCGAGATGGATGGATTTAACAAGGATAACAATGTAATAATGATAGGAGCAACTAACAGACTAGATCTTTTAGATGAAGCTTTAACTAGACCCGGAAGATTCGATAGACACATATATATAGGAAATCCTAACTATTTCACAAGACATGAAATATTGAAAGTTCACACAAAAGATAAGCCCTTATGTGATGAAGTTAATCTTGAAGAAATAGCAAAGAAAACTCACGGGCTTAGTGGTGCCCACCTTGCTAATATAGCAAACGAGTCAGCCATTATAGCTGTAAGAGAAGGAGTTTCTCAAATAAAGAAACATCACTTTGACAAAGCAATAGAAAGAATAGTTGCAGGACTTGAAAGTAAAAACAGTAAATTAATAGAGAAAGAAAAGAAAATTGTATCTTATCACGAAGCAGGACACGCTTTGATTAGTAATGCTTTAAATACAAATCCAATTCAAAAAATATCCATAATTCCTAGAGGTCAAGCACTTGGATACGTACTTCAACTTCCCGACGAAGATAGATATATATACACTAAAGAAGATTTAATAAACAAAATGAAGGTTTTATTCGGCGGAAAAGCTGCTGAGAACTTAATCTTCAATCACACTTCTACAGGAGCTAAAGATGATCTTAATAAAATAACTCAGATAGCAACTCAGATGGTTTGTGAGTATGGAATGAGTTCGCTTGGAAATATGACAATAGATTCAAATTTCAAGGGCTTTATGATAGACAAAATCCAAGCAGAAATAAATTCCATAATGAATCAGTGTTACGAAGAAACTGTAGAGCTTCTAAAAAGTCAAATGGAAGAACTTCACATAGTATCTAACTATTTATATGAAAATGAAAGTTTAACTCATGATGAATTTAAAAGTATAATAAAAAGAGCCTTAACTTAGGCTCTTTTTTAATGCATAGTTTTATTTTTGATTTCTTCTAAAACAGTTTCTATAAACTTATCTACAGCTATTGATCCTAGTTCACCCTTATCTCTAGAACGAACAGAAACTTCACTATTCTCAACTTCCTTTTCTCCTACTATTAACATGTATGGAACCTTTTCTAGTTGAGCTTCTCTTATTTTATATCCTATTTTTTCTGCTCTATCATCTATTTCTACTCTTATTCCTTTTTCAAACATTATATCTTTTACTTTGTTTGCATAGTCCATATACTTATCAGATATAGGAAGTATCTTAACTTGAACTGGAGATAGCCATAATGGGAACTTACCTGCAAAATGCTCTGTTAAAATACCTATAAATCTTTCTATACTACCAAATGCAACTCTATGAATCATTACTGGTCTGTGTTTTTCTCCATCTTTTCCTATATAAGTTAAATCAAACTTTTGTGGTAGTTGCATATCTAATTGTATAGTACCACACTGCCATGTTCTCCCTATACAGTCTTGTAAATGGAAATCTATTTTCGGACCATAAAATGCTCCATCACCCTCATTTAGCTTATAAGGAAGATTTAACTCTTCTAATGCCTCTTTCAGTCCATTTTCTGCAACTTCCCATTCTTCATCGCTTCCCATTGAATTTTCAGGTCTTGTTGAAAGTTCAACATGATATTTGAACCCGAAAGTTTTGTATACCTCATCTATTAATTTAGCAACACCTTTTATTTCATCTTTTATCTGCTCAGGTAACATAAATATATGTGCATCATCTTGAGTAAATGCTCTAACTCTCATTAAACCATGAAGTGCCCCTGAAAGCTCATGTCTATGAACTCTTCCTAGTTCTGCAACTCTCATAGGGAAATCTCTGTATGAATGCATATCAGTTTTATATACAAGCATTCCTCCTGGACAGTTCATAGGCTTTATAGCAAAATCCTCTTCATCTATTTTAAGAGCGTACATATTTTCTCTGTAGTGATGCCAATGCCCTGAAGTTTCCCAAAGATGTCTACTTAAAATCATAGGAGTTTCTACCTCAACGTAATTTGCTTTTCTATGAATGTCTCTCCAGAATCTTAGTAGTTCATTTTTAAGTTCCATACCCTTAGGTAAGAAAAATGGAAATCCTGGTCCTTCATCTATTATTGTAAATAATCCTAGTTCTTTACCTAATTTTCTGTGATCTCTTTTCTTTGCTTCTTCAAGCATATTTAAGTATTCTTCAAGTTCTTTAGCTTTTTCAAATGATGTTCCATATATTCTCTGAAGCATCTTATTTTTTTCACTTCCACGCCAGTAAGCTCCTGCTACACTCAGTAACTTTATAGCTTTAACCTTTTTAGTAGAAGGTAAATGAGGTCCCCTACAAAGATCTACAAATTCTCCTTGTTTATAGAAAGATATTATCTCACCTTCTGGAAGTTCACTTATAAGTTCTACTTTATAATCTTCATTTTGTTCACTCATTAATTTTATAGCTTCATCTCTTGGAAGATCAAACCTCTCAATTTGTAAATCTTCCTTAACTATTTTTTTCATTTCCGCTTCTATTTTTTCCAAATCCTGTGCAGTAATTTTGTAATCTAAATCTATATCATAATAAAATCCATTGTCTATAGCAGGTCCTATAGCAAGCTTTGCATCTTTATATAGTCTTTTTATTGCTTGAGCTAATATATGAGCTGATGTATGCCTAAAAGTTTCTTTTCCAGCCTCATCTTCAAATTTAAGTAAATTTAAATTCACATCTTCATTTAAAACATAGCTTAAATCAACTACTTCTTCATTCACTTGTGCTGCTACTATACTTCTTGCAAGTCCTTCACTTATGCTCTTTGCTACATCAAGCACAGAAGATCCTTTTTGTACTTCTCTTACAGATCCATCTTTAAGAGTAATCTTTATCAGTTCCACTTTTAATCCTCCTTTTATAAAAATATAAAAACTCCCGCCCAAAAGTTGGGACGAGAGTTATATTCGCGGTTCCACCCAAGTTGGCAATATGCCCACTCTTAGACTGTAAGGTAGTCAACCGAAATCCTTTCTTTCTATTCAAAATACTCAGTTTCAGCTCCAAGGTAGTTTTCAGTTAATCATATATAAAAGTGCTTTCAGCCTACGACACTTTCTCTCTTGATACTGTGTTTAACTTACTCTTCCTCTTCATAGCATTTAATATATTTTTTATTGAATTATATATTTCATAAGTCCATTTGTCAAGTAGATAAACTATATATAGTTTATAATAATACCTTGTATAATTCCTATAACAAAACCTAATACAGCACCTAATACTTCTATATGCTTTAGCTCTTTACTAGCTATATCTAATATTATAGATTCTAATTTTTCTAAATCAAACTGGTTTATCTTATCTTCTACCATTTCTCCTATTTTTATTCTTGAAGATGCTTTATTAATTAAATCTTCACTTAAATTAGTTATAAGTTTTTCAGCTTCTTCTTCTATTACCTTATCCATATATTCTGCTATCATAACTTTAAATGCACTTGGAATAAATGGTGGCATTTTTTCATCTACAATTTTACTTATTTTAGTCTTTATAATTTTAACTAAATTTTTCTTATCTTCATTTTGTACCATTTTGTTCATAATCTCTTCAATTGACAATAACTCTTTTTCAACTACTTTTCCTATAGAGTTTGCCACTTCTTTTCTTCTTTTAGGAATCAATCCTACTATCTCTATATTTAGTATTGGGATTTTTATAGGATTTAAAGGTCTAAATATCAGCTTTATAGCAATAATGTTGGTTGTCCATCCTATAAGTGCTCCTATTGTTGCTAAAAATAATATCCTAAGCATTACATTCCTCCTTGCTATTAATAATCATTTTAAGATTACCACACATACAGTAGTTAATCAATATCACATTAAAAGCAACAAAATAAAAGGCCTTAAGGCCTTTAAGATTCATAATCTACTTTAACTTTATTATCAAAAATAGCTTCTATAGTATCTATTATTTCTTTAGATGTGTTATTTTTCATTTCATCACATATCCATATCTCTCGAGGACATATTGTAATGAGTGCACTTATTAAAAAATCCTCATAGTTCATATTCTCTCTCAAAGCTAAACTTATTATATCTTTTGTATAGTTATTCTCTAAGGGTCTGTTATACTTGTCATATAGTTTGAATATACCTTCTTTTTCTATATGGATTTTTAATATATCTTCTTTTTCTTCTTGTATTTCTACAAAGTACTTTAGTAATTGTATAAATTCTTTATAATCTCTTTCAACTAAATATTTTTCTAGTCCCCTATCACTTATTTCTATTACATAATCAACAAAGTCTTTTAGCCTAAATCTTAGGAATCCATTTATATTTATATAGTCATTTGTAGATAAATATTCTTGCAGCCTTGTAAATATCATATCTTTTATCAACACTTCTTTCTCTGAAAATATCTGGAGTGAATGTTCATATATATTGTTTATCTCATTTAGATATATGTCTTTATAACTTCTATCAACGACCTTTTTTAGTATTTTATTTTTTACTATGTCTGTAATCATGTCTGTAAGTTGATAACATATAGCAGTTTTACAAGACTCTTTATCTTCATCATCTACAAGTATATCTATTTCTGTAAGTTCGTCGTTTTTTCTTATTTGTTTTTCTATTCCTTCATAATTCACAAACGAAGTACCAAAATCTTTATATTCTCCCATCATTCCAAGTGAGATATATTTCAAGTCAGTCACTCCTTTCTTGTCGCAGGTGGAATAGCTGGTTTATGTATAGCATACTTTTGTGTTAAATCGTATACTTTTAAGATATTTCTTTGATCTTTATTTTGTTACTTTTATTATTTGTATTTTTTATTTTTTAATTCACATTCTATATGTACATACTCACATATTAAAATCAAAAACCTCTGCGCTATGAAAATAGCACAGAGGTTCTTATTATCTTTCTCCTTTTTCGTAAGGTAGTCCATTCGCTGCTGGACCATTAGATTTTCCTACAAATACTATAAGAACTATTAAAGTTATTATATATGGAATCATTGATAATATATTCTCTGATACATTAAGTCCTATATCTGGTCCTCCCAAGAATACTGTAAGTCCAGTTGAAGCTCCAAATAAAAGTGATGCAAGCATAGCTCCTTGTGGCTTCCACTTACCGAATATTACAGCAGCCAAAGCTATAAATCCTTGACCAGATACCAAAGTAGGTCTAAAAGTAGAAACTATAGCAATACTTATAGATGCTCCTCCTAATCCAGCAAGTATTCCTGATAGTATTACGCATAAATATTTTACTCTATATACATTTATACCTAGAGTATCAGCTGCTCTTGGATGTTCTCCAACAGCTCTTATTCTAAGACCTAGTTTTGTTTTATATAGAACAAACCAAGTAAGTGCAACAAATATAAATGCTATATACACAGTTGCATAAGTATTTAATGTTATATCGAGGAAACTTCCTTGTTCAAATATTCCATTAAGTGGTCTTGGAATTTTATTACTTAAAGCTATAGTTGGTGTCATTGTAGAACCATCAAATAACTTTCTACACATAAATAGTGCAAAACCAGGTCCTAAGAAATTTATCGCAATACCAGATACAACATGATCTGCGTTGAAAGTTACAGTAGCTAGTGCATGAATAAGCCCAAATAAACCTCCTGCTATTCCAGCCACTAAGAAAGCAAGCCATGGATCTCCTGTAATAACAGCAGTTGCAGCTCCTGCAAATGCACCTATAGTCATCATTCCCTCAAGACCTATATTTACAACTCCAGCACTTTCTGAGAATATTCCACCAAGAGATGTAAATATCAGGGGAGTTGAATACATTAAAGTTGTACTTATTATAAGAGCTAAGTTTTTAAGCATTTGCTTTTCCCCCCTTAATTTTTTGTACTACAATCTTAACTAATCTACTTGCAGCTATAAAATATATTATAGAACCTATTACTATATTTATAACTTCTGTAGGTGCTCCTATTGTTTGAAGCTTACTTCCACCATATTTAAGTCCTCCGAATAAAAGAGCTCCAAGTGTAACACCTAAAGGAGTATTGTTTCCAATTAAAGATACTGCTATTCCATCAAATCCGTATCCTTCCATGGCAGCTAGTATAGTTACCCTTCTAGACACTCCCATAACATGCATAGCTCCTGCAGCTCCTGCTAAAAGACCAGCAATAGCCATAGATGTTACCATAGATCTATTTACATTTATACCAGCATACTCTGCACCATATTTGTTGAATCCAACTGCTCTTAACTCAAATCCTAATACAGTCTTGTAAAGAATATAAGCTACTATAACTACTAAAATCAAAGATATTACAATTCCCCAGTTAACTCTAGTAGCTGGCCCTACTATTGATCTTAGCCAGTCTATATTTATTCCTGCAGTAGCTTGAATATCGTAAGATGATTCACTATTAGGTCTTCTGAATCCTTCAAGCATTATTACATAGTTTTGAAGATAAAGAGCTATCCAGTTAAGCATTATAGTTGATATTACTTCATTTACACCAAATTTTGCCTTTAAAACTCCTGCAATAACCGCCCACAATGCACCAGCTAAACATCCACTTAATAATGTTAGTGGTATATGAATTATAGCTGGAAGCTTAACAAAATATCCTACTAATGCTGCAGTCAATGCTCCAACTATAAACTGTCCTTCTGCTCCTATGTTAAAAAGACCTGTTCTAAAAGCAAATGCAACAGATAGTCCTGTAAGAATAAGAGGTGTTGCTCTAACTATTGTCCAAGCTATATATCTTGGCTCACCAAACACACCATTTATCATAGCACCATATCCTTCAAAAGGATTGAATCCTGCAAAAGATAAAACTATTCCTCCAACTATAAATCCTAAAACTATGGAAATTAGAGTGTACATAAATGTATCACTAAATATCTTTTTATTTTTCACCTTCAGCACCTCCTGCCATCATAAGTCCTAGAACATTTTCATCTGCTTCCTTAGCGTCTACTATTCCTACTATCTTTCCTTCATATATTACAGCTATTCTATCTGATACACTCATAACCTCGTCAAGTTCTAAAGATACCAAAAGAACTCCTTTTCCTTTATTTCGCTGATCTACTAATGACTTGTGTACAAATTCTATAGCTCCAACATCAAGTCCTCTAGTAGGTTGAGTTGCTATTAAAAGCTCAGGATCATTAGTAACTTCTCTTGCTATTATTATCTTTTGTTGATTTCCTCCCGATAAAGCTCTTGCTTTTAAACTTTCATCAGTAGGTCTTATGTCAAATTTTTCTATAAGCTCTTTAGCAAATTTATTTATATTATCCTCTAGTAGTCTAAATCCTTTAGAAAACTGAGGTTTTGCATAATTTTCTAAAATCATATTTTCTGCAACTGTAAAATCTAAAACAAGTCCTCTTTTTTGTCTATCTTCCGGTATATTACAAATTCCAGATTCAAATACTTCTTTAGGAAGCTTATTAGTTATATCTTTTCCATTTAGATATACACTTCCACTTTCTACTTCTCTAAGTCCAGTTAATGCCTCAACAAGTTCAGATTGTCCATTTCCATCTATTCCTGCTATACCAAGTATTTCTCCTCTTCTAACTTCTAAAGATAATTCATTTAATACATTTATTCCTCTATTGTCTTTTGCAATCAACTTATCTACTTTAAGAACAACATCTCCTGGAGTCATAGCAGCTTTATCTACTTTAAAGTTTACTTCTCTTCCAACCATCATAGCTGCAAGCTCGTCTTCTGTAGTTTTAGATACATCTACAGTGTCTATATACTTTCCTCTTCTTATTATAGTACAAAAATCTGCTGCTTCTTTTATTTCCTTCAGTTTATGAGTTATTACAATTATTGACTTTCCTTCTTTAGTAAGGTTTCTCATTATTTGTATTAATTCTTTTATTTCCTGTGGTGTAAGTACTGCAGTTGGCTCATCTAATATTAAGATTTCTGCTCCTCTATATAAGGCTTTTAAAATTTCTACTCTTTGTTGCATACCAACAGTAATATCTTCTACTCTAGCTAAAGGATCAACATAAAGACCATATTTTTGAGATATTTCTTTAACATCATTAATAGCCTTATCCATATCTATTCTATTTAATCCCTTAGTGGGTTCCATGCCTAAGATAATGTTTTCCGCAACTGTAAATGGAGGTACTAGCATGAAGTGCTGATGAACCATTCCTATACCATTTGCTATAGCTATATTAGGATTATCTATATTAACTTTATTTCCTTTTATGTATATATCTCCTGATGTCTGTTGATAAAGTCCATAAAGTATATTCATAAGTGTAGATTTCCCCGCACCATTCTCTCCTAAAAGAGCATGTACTTCTCCTTTGTGAACAGTTAGGTTTATATTATCATTTGCTATGAAGTTTCCGAATTTCTTTGTTATGTTTTTCATTTCAACTACTTTTTGGTTGAAATCTATATTATTACTCACATTACTCAAAGCCTATTCCTCCTCATCAGTTTTAAATATAATTTAAATTATACTAAAACATTTTTCTGAATACAACAAATAGTGGAAAATGTCGAATTTTTCTCCATTTTGCCGACTATTTTTTCTTTATATCAAGCCTATAGTTTGTTACTTACAGCTATTATTTTGTAATTTTATTAAGCATAATATTCATATTGAAAAAATAAAGCTTAGAGCTAAGCCCTAAGCTTTTTTTGTTACTTCATAGCGTTTAATTCTGCTTCTGTTGATGGAACTGTGAATTTTCCATCTATTATTTCTTGCTTTTGCGCTTCAACAAAGTCTAATATCTCTTGTGGAACGTTTTTGCTAGTTGTAGGAGCTATATCAACTCCACCTTCTTTTAATCCATAAACTATAGTTGTTCCACCTGGGAAGTTTCCGTCTGCTAAACGTTTGCTTACTTCATATATAGCATTGTCAACTCTCTTCATAGCTGAAGTTATTACATTCTCTGGTGCTAAATCATTTTGGTCTCTGTCAACTCCTATAGCAAACTTTCCTTCTTCTCTAGCTGCTTCTATCATACCTGTTCCAGTATCTCCAGCAGCATGGAATATTATATCTGCTCCACGTTGATACATTTGTCTTGCTATAGCCTTTCCTCTTGCTGGGTCATTGAATGCGTTTGCATATTGAACATCAACAATAGCATCAGGATTAGCTTTCTTTACTCCTGCCATAAATCCATATTGGAATTTTTGAATAACTGGTACATCCATACCACCTATAAACCCTACTCTATTAGTTTGTGTCATTTTTCCTGCAATTAAACCAACTAAGTAAGACGCTTCTTCTTCCTTAAATACAACACCAACTACATTTTCTGGAGTCTTCTCATACGCGTAGTCTATTATACCAAACTTGAAATCTGGATAGTTTTCAGCCGCTTCTTCAATAGCTTTTCCCATTTTAAATCCTACGCCCCATATTAAATCAGTATTCTGATCTACTAGTATTTCTATGTTTGGAGCATAGTCAGCTTCTTGATTAGATTCTTGATACGAAATTCTTATTCCGTAGTCTTTTTCTCCTTTTTGAAGTCCTTCCCATGCAGATTGGTTAAAAGATTGGTCGTTTACTCCTCCGACATCTGTTACCATACCTACTTTTACTGCCTCTTGTCCACCTTGCTTTCCTTCATTTGCTGGCTGAGTACAACCTGTAAGTGTACCTAAAAATACAGCTCCAGCAAGAAACATTGATACTAATTTCTTATTCACTTTGCATCCTCCTGTTCTTTAGTTAAATTATGGTTAAGTTTTGCGACTGTAACTTAAGGTTCTACATAATTTTTCGTAATCCTCTTTTTTTTTAGATTTTTTTAAAAAATTTTTTAATTTTCTCATATAATCAAATTCATATATTATAATAACCACTTTATAATTCTTATATGTAAAAAAGTCTTTCTTTAGTTATCCACAATTTATTAAAGTACATAATTTCCTATGTGTTATAAAAAAATAGTCCATTCATGGACTATTTTTAACAATGTGAATTTCCTTCACACGCATATCCTTCTTTATTTAAAACTTGTATAGACTGATCATATTTAGATTCACTTACTAATACTATAGGACCTGTACATCCCATTCCACTTTCTGCATATATATTATTTTTCCATAAAGCTCTTACTGCATCTTCTAGATCCATTATATCTATACCAGATATAGAGGCTGTTACTATTTCTTTTTCTGGTACTTTAATTTCTTCTGAATTTGTTTCTTTCTTTGTTTCTTTTGTTAAAGATTTTAGTATATCATCTAATTTTGCATTTTTAGCTTTGCTAAATTCTTCTTTAGCTATTTTATTTATATTACCATTTGATATATCAAACGCATATTTTATAGCATTTGCAACTACTGGAGATCCTGATGCTCTTGAAAGTATTAATATATTTCTATCGTAATCAAATCCAACTCCAGGACCATATCCATATCCTAATGCTTCATAATCTCCACCAGTGCTGTATGATGAAAATATTTTCATAAGTAGGTTTCCTGTAAGTGTATCTGTAACCATAACATCTGGAGTACCTGTTAAAAGGTCATTTCCTCTCATTACACATCCACCGTCAGATCTCATAGACTCCGTAAAGTTAATATCATATCCATTTTGCTTTAGCTCTTTTAGTGCTTTTTCAACTTGTCTTGCACCATCTAAATTTAATATTCCAACAGTTGGATTTTTTATTCCTATAGATTTTGCAGTAACTATTCCGTAAAGTGCATTTTTTACCATAGCTTCTGTTCTATGTGCAGAAGATGTTCCAGTAGTTGTAGCTATAATCATTTCTCTTCCTTTTCCAGGAGTTACTACTCTACCGACAGTAGAAACACCTATTGGGAAATTATAGTGCATAGTAACACAAGCACTTATATATCCGCTATCTAGTAATTCTTCCATTTTTTTGTGCATTTCTTCTTCAGTGTTCACTTCTATCAATTCTAAATCAGTATCCACCTTAGGTCCTATAAGTACTATATCATATTGTGAAGACATGCTTTTAGCTATGTGTGCTCCTTTAACTAAGTTTTCTACTCCATGCTCACTACCTAAAGTTGTAAGACCTATTTTTATTCTTTTTCCGAAATTTCCACTTTCAATAGAGTCTGCTATTTCAAGTAAAGCATTTGACAATATATTTTTTAGTTCTTTATTTTGAGCCATATCTTTCACCCCTATTCTGATAATAAGTGTGACGCTAATTTTTTCATAGCCTCCGCAATCATCTTCTTCACTTCATCTTCAGAAATATTATTTTCTTCTTTTATATTTCCACTGTTTCTTTCCATAACGAAAGATACTCCATCAAATAAGTTAGTCATACGAGCTAAGAATAAACTTCCCTTACCAACTATCATAGCTCTATTTGCACTTCCTTTTGTTAAATCATCTATAGCAAATCCTATATAAGGAACTCCAGATGGTATATGTCCTTGTGTTGGTGCCCATCCTGGAAGACCATGTTTTTCAACAAAACCTGCCAGGTCACTTCTTTGAAGTTCTCCTCTTTTCACTCCAAGAGCTGCTATCATTTTGTAGTTAGCCTCTGGAACATCTCCTGCACCTGCTGGCTTTGTAACATCAGGGTTTTGCATTTCAACTGAATATACATCTATATCAGTAATTTTAAGTCCGCTTTTATCAAGTGGCGTTGTTATTAATGATGTTATAACTGCTTGAGGAGAAGATCCTGTGCCTACAGTATGTCTTCCTACTAAGTCAGTTCTAATAATTGGGCTTACTCCATCGTTTTTGGTAACAAGCACAGCAAATCCGCCTAATACATCTTCAAGTATTGGCATGCCTTTTTTCATATGATCTTTAGCATTCATTCCAAGTTTTGCAGTAGCTCCACCACCTACTACTATTACATTCTCATATACTCCTGCTTTAACTAATGCAGATGCCTTTACAAGAGCGTGAGCAGGTCCAGCACAGAACCCTCTAGTATCAGATCCTGTCGCATTATTAAGCCCTATAGTTTCTGCTATTGCTTTAGCGAAGTTTCCTCCACCTCTTTGATTCATATCTCCACAAGCTTCTTCAGAACACTCTATAACATAATCTATAGAAAGTGGATCTATATTATTCTTAGCAATCAAATGCTTAACAGCTAAAACTCCAGAAGCCTTAACTACTAAGTTTTCAAATATAACGTGTGCATTAAGATTCACATCTATTTCATGTGCTCTTTTTACGCATCCAACTATTTTCTGAGAGTGATATAATGGCTCTGCATGTTGCTCATTTATCATTTTCTCTATACTTTCTATATCTTCCCCATCTTTTATTTTGTTTAAATCAGTTTCATTTATAAGCGGGTGATTTGATAATTTCTCTTTAACTTCATTTGCAAATTCTTTAGTTAATTTAACTAAATCAAATGCATCAGATATCTTCATAAGTCCTATAAATTCGTCTTGAGGCATTATTTCTCCGAATCTACCATCTCTTTTTTGATCAGCTTTTTTATTATACCAAGGCATTTCATAGTTTCTAAGATCTTCTGGCCTTAAGTTGCCTATGTAAACTTGATTTGGCGGGTAAGAAACAACATCTTCGTAGCTTCTTAAGTTATTATTAACTTCCTTTAAGAAGTCTGAATCTGGATTTGTCTTCTTTTCAACTGCACATGTTGTTCCGCTATGTAATATCATATCTGGAGTATGAACTAATATATAACTACTACCCTTAGCAACAGCAAAAGACATAATTAAGCACCTCCACAAATTAATAGAATTATTTTAAAATAGATGGGCCTAGAGCCCATCTATTCATTTAGTCTTCAAATACAGTTTGACCATCAACTTCTGTAGTTAACGCTTTCAAGCATTTCTCTACTAGTTTTCTTCTTAATCCTTTTTCCTCATCTGACTCTAAAGAAGGATTTCCTAATGGATGAGGTATAGCAACCGCAGGAACTATTCTGTTAGCTCCAACTGTTAAAGATATAGGAACTACTGTACAAATATGAACTACAGGTATTCCTGCTCTTTCTATTTCTTTTACCATCGTTGCACCGCAACGAGTACAAGTACCTCATGTAGATGTTAAAATAACTGCATCAACACCATCTGCTAAAAGCTCCTTAGAAAATTCTGCAGCAAATTGTTTAGAATTTCCAACTGAAGTACCGTTTCCTACAGTTGTATAGAAGTATCTATGAAGCTGACCTATTACTCCTTCTTTTTCTAAGTCTCTTAAAACGTCTACTGGCAATACTCTATTTGGATTATTGTTTGCATATGTTGGATCGTATCCACCATGAGCCGTTTCATGAGAGTCTTTAGTTAAGAACTCAAATTCTGCTATATCATATTTTCCATATTTAGAAGCAGAAGATGATTCTATTCTATCTGGATTTGTTTTTGGAACTATACCACCAGAAGTTACTAAAGCAATCTTAGCCTTAGATAAGTCCTTGATAGCTGGATTTGGATCTACTCTATCAAAATCCGGCATAGGATATTCTGTTTCAAAATCTTCCCCTTTAATTTTCTTCATTAACATTTCAACAGCTCTTTTTGACCCTCTAACATCAGAGAAGTAGTTTACTCTTACTCCTCTTTCAATATATCCTTCTTCTTTTGGAGATCCTATGTTTTCTCCTTTAGCAAGTTTTAGTGAGAACTTAGCTAAAGCTGGAAGTGCACTTCTCATTCCAGCAGCAGAATCTGCTGTTGAAATTATATAAAGATCTTTCTTAAACATATCTGCCCCTGGATTTTCGATATACATAGCAGTAAGAGCAGGTATATTTAGTGTATCCTTAACCTCTTTAGTTATAGTTCCTGCTGCAACACCGTATCTACCAGCATTAAATGCAGGACCAGCTATAAATAAATCAGGACTAAATCCTTTTACCATATCTAAAACTTCTTTTTTAGCAGTCTCTAAATTTTCATTAAAGTATGAATCTCCACATACTATAGTAGCAACAACTTCTGCTTCTTCTCCTAGAAGCTTATTTAAATTTTGACTTATAGGTGGCATATTTTCCATTATCATAGGCTTTGTATCAGCTTTTTCTTCTCCACCTATTCCTGCGAAGAATTGGTTTACATAGTGAACAACTCTTAATTTTTCCATCTTTCCCCCTCCTTTCATACCTTCATTAGTCATTGAATTTGCAGAACTGTTCTCTTATACTACTCATCTCAGACGCTATAGCATCAACATCTAATACCATTTCCATCATTCCTATTTGCTCATCATATACAGCTTCATCTACATTACTCTTGAATTCATTTTCAACAGCGTGATAAACTCTAAGTCCAAGTTCTACACCAGCAAGTGGACCTGCAAAAGTTGGATCTCCTGCAGTTACAGTTTCGGCTGCTAGACCAGCAGCTTCAGCTTCAGCGGCACCTAAAATAACAACAATATTTTCTGCTGAGTATTTTTCAACAGCATCTTTAACTCTTTGTTGATTTTCTAGGTCCATAGCTCCTGCAGCAGTTCAGACAAAACATTCCGTAGCTGAAAATATTACTTCTGCTCCTGTTGCTTTTAAACACTCCTCAACAGCAGGACCAGGAATTCCATCTCTATCTCCGATGATTATAACTTTTTTTCCGTCAAATAATCCCATAGTCACCATTCCTTTCACTTTTTGTATTTGTATTTTATTAATATGTTCTAGCTGTTAAATATCCAAATCCTGTTTCGTTTGTAGCTCCTGTTATAGCCTGAATTTCAACTTCTATACTTCCATCTTCTCTAAGGCTTCCCGCAAATCCTCCTGCTATAGTATCCACATAATCAGTATGACCTATAACTTTATCCATTTTAGGAAGTACTATAACTTCATTAGCATTACCACCTGTAACAACAGCATTAGCTCTTATATCTGCATCTGCT
Organism: Alkalithermobacter paradoxus; assembly: GCA_002029295.1. Taxonomy (GTDB): domain Bacteria; phylum Bacillota; class Clostridia; order Peptostreptococcales; family Peptostreptococcaceae; genus Alkalithermobacter; species Alkalithermobacter paradoxus. The sequence continues at coordinate 24,168 of MZGW01000003.1, forward strand.
AAAGATTGAGAAGCCCCATCTCTACCAGCATATTCATCAGTAACTATAACCGTTTTTATTTCTTCCATTTCTATCTTCTTGCAGTTCATTATAAGATCTGTATCTGGGTTTCCAAATCCTTCTTGAGATATAATAACTGCATCTAATCCTAAATATTTAGCAAGTTTTGCTGTCATATTAGAAGATCTTTCTTTATCAGCTAAATAAACGTTTTCATTAGTTATTATAACTCCAACAAAATTTATTTCTTTTCCATGCTTTTCATATAAGTCTTCTATTATAGAATTGTTTAAATGAACATATGTAGGGTTCTTATCACAAGCTGATACACAGTTTCCACTGATTATAGCTCCATCCATCATTTCTGTTGGGTAAAGAATAGTTGGAACTATTTGTTTTGCATCTACTCCATAAACATAAGTATCATGAAGTAACCCTTGTGTTTGAAGCATATAAACATATCCTACTCTAGGAAGATCTGGGTATTTTTTCATTCCTTCTAAAACAGTTTCAGTTTCATAAACTTTAACTTCATCTGGAGTTAAAGTTTTAGCTACTTCTCCTAAGTATTTAGCTGCTTTAAAACCTACAAGTCTTACTGCTTTTTCATGTTCGTATTGATTTACTCCATCAACTGGCTCTGCTATAACTACTATGTTAAATAACTTAGAAAAAGGAGTATACTCAGCTCCAGGTCCAGTCATATCTATTATACCTTCTTGGAATCCTACTATTTTACCAGTTGTAACAACAGCAGCTCCTTTAAGTACATGAGTTCTTCCATGACCTACAGTGTCAACCTTGCTTAAAACCCCTGGGAATATTCCACCAGGACCTTCAACCTTAACTCTTGGCTCAATAACATCCTTTACTGGTGTTATTCTGACACTTTCCCCTGGACGAGCTATCTCAACATCAACTGACTTGATATGCTCATCATTCATTAATTCTTTGATTAATTCTTCTTTATTAACATACAGTACATTTGACTCAACTTTTGTTTCAGAACCAAATTGTACATCCTTAATAAAGATATTGCCTATCTCTAGACGCATACAGTCACCTCCATTAATTTATTTTTATTTATATTAAATATACTTTTTAAGCATATTTTCTATATTTTCTTTGCTCGCTTCTTCTTTTGTTACTTCATCTATTTTCTTACCATCTTTATATATAGCTATTGTAGGAAGCCCTAAAACCTTCTCTTTTATTGCAAGTCTTCTTGCTGATGTAGTATCTAACTTACAAAACTTAACTTTTTCTCCATACTCATTTGCTAATTCCTCAACATCTGGCATTAAAGCTTTACAAGGTTCGCAACCTTGACTCCAATAATCAACTAATACATATCCTTCTGATTGTAAAACTTCTTTTTCAAAAGTATCCTTATCAACTGCTATCATTTTAAACTCCTCCTTTTTTAGTGTTCAAAATTTTCTTCTATGTATTTTTCTGCTCCTATAGCTGCTATTGCACCATCAGCTGTAGCAGTAACAACCTGTCTTAATAATTTATCTCTACAGTCTCCTGCAGCAAATACTCCCTCTACATTAGTTCTCATCTTATCATCTGTTATTAAATATCCATGAGAATTCATATCTAGCTTTCCTTTAAATAGATTAGTTTGAGGTAAGTATCCAACAAATACAAACAGTCCCATAGTTCCATCTTCTTCATCTGCAAAATGTTCCCAAACCTCTCCTGTTTTTAGATTCTCAAATACTATAGACTCTAAAATTCCATCTCCTTTTATTTCCTTAACTGCTGTATCATATATAAATTCTATCTTAGGATTTTTCATAGCTTTTTCTTGTATAGACTTAGCTGCTCTTAACATATCTCTTCTATGAACTACAGTTACTTTTCTTGCAAATTTAGTTAAGAACATAGCTTCTTCAACTGCAGTATCTCCTCCACCTATTGCGAATACTTCAAAGTCAGTAAAGAAGTCTCCATCACAAGTAGCACAGTAAGAAACACCTTTTCCTGTTAATTCTTTTTCGCCTGGAACATCTAGTTTTCTTGGAGTAGCTCCTGTTGCTATTATTACAGCCTTTGCTTTATACTCTCCCTTTGTTCCTTTTATAACTTTGATTTTTTCATCAAAATTCACTTCAACTATATCGTCTTTTATTCTTTCGCATCCAAATTCATCGCATTGCTCAACCATTCTAGCTATTAAACTTGGCCCTGTTGCATTAGGCACTGATCCTGGATAGTTAGCTACTTCTTCAGTTGTAACAATTTGACCACCTGTTTTGTCCTTTTCAATTATAATAGTTTTCATTTTTGCTCTAGCACCATATAATCCTGCTGCAAGTCCAGCTGGCCCTGCACCAATTATGACTAAATCATATAAATTTTCCACATTCCCCACTCCTTTATATCCTTTTTTCAATAGCATTTTTTATCAAATCTAAATCTACAACTTGAAAATCATCAAGTATAGTTTGATTCCAATCAGGCGTCTTAAAGTTGTTATTGAATTTGTTTGCTGTGTCTATAGACTTTTCTATCAACAAAAGAGAATCCATATCTAGTTGGCTTCCTTCTTTTATCGCTATAGACTTGTACGGAGTTTCATTTGGTTTTATACTTCCTGATAAAGGATGTGTTAAAATTTTAAATCCTTTGTGTATATAATCCCTACATTTTGTTAATAATGATATATAATCACAGTCTATATATTGTACAATCACTTTTTCGCTAAGTTTTTCTTTAACCAAGGGATTATTAGTTAATATAATCATAGTTGCTCTAGCCCCTTTTAATTTGAAATGTGTAGTTTCGTTAAATAAATAACATCAGTGTTTATGTAATAAAAAAACAGAGAAGCATCAACCCCAAGCAATGCTTTCTCTGTTTGATTCAGAGTTCTGTCCGGATATGGTTCTTTTGCCTGAGAATTTCACCTTATTCCATGGGCTAGAATAAGATTTGTCCCTTCGGCGGCTTAAAGCTCTCTCCCATATCTTTCTTCCAGGAATCTATTCCTCTTTTAATTATATTATAATCGAGATTTTTAAATAATTCAATTCATTCCATTCTAAATTTTTCGACAATTTCGTCTATTTTTCTACTTTATTTCTATTAATTCGTACTTTGTACTTCCCATTCCCATATCTTCACAATACTCAAATATGTTAGTACTATTTATATTCGGATATAACTCTTTAAACACATCTTTTCCTGAGGATTTTACTACTAAATCATAACATGCTTTATCTAGTGCAACAGGATCTGTTGAAGCTAATATCCCTATATCGTCAGCTATAGGTCTTCCTGACCAAGGAACACAATCACACATAGGTGTAATATTCATAACAAAGTTTATATAAACTACTTTATCTTTCTTGTTCAAAATAGACCCATATGCGTACTCACCCATTTTTTCTATGAATGTATCATTGTCTGTTTCCCATTGTATACTTATAGCTCTAACAGGGCATCTTGTTATGCACTCTCCACATCCATAGCATAACTCTTTATTTATGATAGCTTTATTATCCTCCATATTAATAGCAAATACAGGACAGTCCTTTACACACTTTCTACAACCAATACAAGTATCTACTGATACAGTAGGTTTAGCATCTGAATGCTGCATTTGCTTTCCTGATGCTGTAGCACACCCCATGGCTAAATTTTTTATACATCCTCCAAATCCAGCCATACCATGTCCCTTAAAGTGACTTATAACAATCATAGATGATGAATTGTATATCTCTCCTGCTATCTTCACCTTATCAAAATGCTTTTTGTTTATAGGAACTTCTATTACATTTTTGCTATAAAGTCCATCAGCAATTATTACTGGAGCATTAACTACAGAATATGAAAAACCATTCTCAATAGCTGTTATTAAATGATCCACAGAATTTGTTCTTGATCCTGAGTAAAGTGTGTTTGTATCAGTTAAAAATGGCTTTCCTCCAGCTTCTTTCACTTTATCAACTATTTGCCTTACATATACAGGATGAACGTAAGTTGTATTTCCCTTTTCTCCAAAATGAAGTTTTAAAGCTACATTATCACCTTTACTTATTATATTGCCAAAATTTCCAGCATCAAATATCTTTCTTATTTTATTTGGTATGCTAGAACTTTTAGAATGTGAATGTAAATCTGTATAATACACTTTAGACATAACTTTTCCTCCTATAGTAAAAGACTGGTTTCCCAGTCTTTATTATCTTAAGTAAAATATTGCAGCTGTTCCCGGACCTGCATGTGTCCCTACTCCTGCTCCGATTTCTCCTATTATTATTTCTTTTGGGTTAAGTTCGTTTTGAACAACTTCTTTAAGCTTTTCTGCAATTTCTATATTATTAGCATGGGAAATCATAACAGTTTTGTCTGTAAAATCTTCTCCTCTTTTCTTAGCTATATCAATCATTTTGTCTAATACTTTTTTCTTTCCTCTTACTTGATCAAGTGGCTTAACAAGACCATCCTCAACAGTAAGTATAGGTTTTATGTTAAGTATTGTACCTATTGCTGCTTTTGTTGCTGATAGCCTACCTCCTTTTTGTAAGTACTCTAAAGTATCCACAGTAAATATATGATCTATTTTTTCTTTCATAGTTTCTAACTTTTCCAATATTTCATTTACAGTTTTGCCCTCTTTAGCCATTTTAGCAGCTTCTATAACTAACATCCCTATCCCACTAGATAAAGCCATAGTATCAAAAGTATGTATTTTATCGCTTTCTAGCATACTCCTAGCTATAACTGAAGATTGATATGTGCCTGAAGCTTTAGATGATGCTCCTATGTATAGTATTTCTCTTCCTTCATCTAGGTATTTTCTAAATACTGCTTCAAATTCAGCCGGAGTAATCTGAGATGTTCTAGGTAAAGTAGATGATGTTGTTAGCTTTTGATAAAATTCATCAACAGATAAATCTACTCTATCTTTATATTCACCATCTTCAAATATAATTGTAAGAGGTACAATTTCAATATCATACTCTTGCACTAATTGTGCAGGAATGTCAGACAAACTATCTGCTATTATTTTTATACTCATATTAATCCTCCCTTTCAAAGTAAATACCAACTGCACTCAATCCTGAATACGTAGCAACAGCACATCCTACGTGAGAAACCACAGTTTCACTTGGTGAAAATCTTTCAGTTGATGCACTTTTAAGCTCTTTAAGGTATTCTTCATCATTTGCGTGATTTATACCTACTAGTTTATTATTTAAGTCTAAATTGTTACTATTTATATAATCTATTATCCATTTAATTGCTTTTTTCCTTCCTCTTACCTTATCTTTTACAATTAATTCTCCATTTTTTAGAGTCATAATAATTTTAAGATTCAAAACATTAGATAACATATACTGAACTTTGCTTATTCTTCCGCCTTTATATACATACTCTAATGTATCAAATATTATTAAGTGCTCAATTTTCTCTGCTTTTTCTTCTATTTTCTCTTTTATCTCACCCAAAGACTTTCCATCTTTAGCCATTTTAGCTGCCTCTATAACTAAAAGTCCTTGACCTAAGGTTACTGATTTAGAATCTATAACTTCTATTTTTCTATCTTTCATTTCATTCTTTGCCATAAGTGCTGAATTATATGTTCCACTAAGCTTTGATGAAATTAAAACTGCTAAAACTTCATCTCCATCTTTTGATAATCTATCAAAAACTTCAACAAAATCATGTGGAGTAACTTGAGACGTTTTAGGTAAAACACCATTTTTTATCTTTTCATATATAACATCTGTACTTATATCTATTCCATCCTTGTAGGTTTTTCCTTCTATTATTACATCTAAAGGAACTACAGTTATATCGTATTTTTCTATATACTCTTTTGGTAAATCTGCAACACTATCTGTAACTATTCTTACCATATGTACCACCTACCTCATATTAGGATATTTAAGTTGCCTTAACCCTTCGTATACAACTATCGATACAGAGTTTGCTAAATTTAATGATCTAGCTGCTTCTATATCCACCATAGGTATTCTTATGCAATACTCTTTATTCGCATTTAATAAGCTTTCTGGAAGACCTTTTGTTTCTTTTCCAAACACTATAAAGGTATTATCTTTATACTCTACATCACTGTGAGTTTTTTTAGCTTTGGTAGTTGCATAATAGAAAAGCCCATCTTTATATTTCTCTCTAAGCTCATCAAAACTATCATAATAAGTTATATCAACTAAATTCCAATAATCCAGTCCGCTTCTTTTTAGATATTTATCTTCAACCGAAAAACCTAATGGTCTTACTAAATGAAGTCTACTTCCTGTTGCCGCACATGTTCTTACTATATTTCCTGTATTTTGGGGTATTTCTGGTTCTACAAGTACAATATTCAAAGGCATACTACTCCTCCTTTACTTAAATATTTTATATATTAGAGGTCTTTTTATCTCAACTGCTTTCTTAGGGCATAATTCATGACAACAAAAACACCTTATACATTTATCTAAATCTGCCTTTGGAATTTTATTTTCCATTGTTATTATTTTAGGTGGACATACTTTCTCGCATTCTCTACATCCCACACATTTTGATTCAATAAATATTGGCTTAGGCTTTAAAAGTGAATTTAATGGTCTTTCTATAAACTGTGGAACTCTTCCTCTGAAGAAATTGATACTTTTTATATTCGGGACCTTAAAATCCTTTATTATTATGTCATCTAAATTTTCACCTTTTAGTATTATATCAGAAAAATCATCTTTTAAAAGTTCTCTTTCTATAGATCTTTGAATCGTTGGTACTTTAGCAGGGTCAAGGTTTATTATTTTACAGCCTACAACATCTAATGCATATGGGCTTTTAGACCCAATTAATACACCTACTTTTCTTGGAATCCCAGCTGATGGTCCTTCTCCTTCCATTCCTATGATTCCATCCATTATTGTCAAACTTGGATTTACATACTCACATATATCAACAAGCATGTCTGTAAAATCTTTTACATCTGGCATCTTAAAGTGGTACTCAACTTTTAACATACCTGGTATAACTCCAAATAAATTCTTAACTCCACCAGTGAAAAGAGCCATGCCGTGAGTTTTTAACTTACATAAGGATATAACATGGTCCACTTCCAAAAGTGGTTTTATAACAGTTAGTGATTTGATTATTTTTCCACTTTCATTTCTAACGTTTACATCTTCGGTATTGTAATTTAGAGTGGCTTTAGTATCCTTTAGAGCATCTTCAATCCCAGTTGCTTTATATATTGCTTTTAGAGCTTTAGGAGTATACGGTCCTCCAGGGCTGTCTCCAACTATTACTTCGCATCCCATTTCTAACAGCTTCTCACTTAGAACTCTAACAACCATAGGGTGAGTCGTAGTAGCTTCTTCAGGCCTTTTTTTCATAAGTAAATTCGTTTTTATAAGTACTTTACTTCCTGGTTTTATGTAGTTTTCAAGTCCTCCAAGATCTTTTATTAACTTCTCAAATGATTCTTTAACATTTTCATAAGAGTAATCATCACATTTTCTAACTGATACTTCCTTCATATTTCCCCCTAAACTATATCTAATATATTTTGTAAAGCATTAGCAACCCCATCTTCATCGTTAGAAGTAGTTATGTAGTTTGATTTTTCTTTTACTATTTTCTCTGCATTGCCCATAGCTACTCCAACTCCTGCATATTCTATCATACTTAAATCATTATAATTGTCCCCTAATGCTATTATTTCATCTTGTTTAATATTAAGATATTGAGATAGCCTCTTTACAGCAAGACCTTTACATGCACCTTTATTCATAACTTCTATATTATTGTGCCAAGATTTACTTATCTCTAAAGTTTGTATTTGCTCAAGTTCTTTCTTGAGATTGTTCAATTTATCTGCATCTTCATCTATTATTAAAAACTTTAAAGGATTTACTCCATTTTTTATAACACTTTTACTATCATCAACCACTTTTATATTGATTCTATTTTCAACAGGCTGTGCTTCATTCCATTCATTATATAATAGTGAAGAATACGCTAGTTCCTTACAATAAAATCCTTCATCATCATAAAAATGATAGTAAACTCCATGTTTTTCACAAAGCTCTATTATTTTAATTGAATCTTCTTCATTCAGTATATTTTCATAAATTGTCTTACCAGTATCACTTTCTCTTATTATGGCACCATTACAAGCTATTATAGGTGTTTTTATTCCTAATAGCTTAGCATAATGTCTAGCAGATGTATATATCCTTCCTGTAGCTATTGCCACCTTTATTCCCATATCTTGAGCTTTCTTAAGCATAAGTTTATTTTTTTCACTAACTTCATTTTTAGAATTTAAAAGTGTTCCATCCATGTCAGTTACTATAAGTTTGTATTTCATCTTTTTCACCTCAAATGTTCAGTATTATTTAAAGTATGCATTACACCAAATCCATCTATAACTTCCACAATAGTTATACTGCAATTGTCAATTTTAAAGTTCCAGTGGTACTCATGGTTTCTAGATAAGATGTGAGATATAGCTGATCTTATAACTCCAGAATGAGCAGATATCAAAACTGTATTATTCTTGTGTTTTGATATTATTGTATCTATCGCCTTTGATACCCTATCATGAAACTCAAGTAGACTTTCTCCACTTGGAAATTTATACGAAAAGCTGTCCTCTTTTAGTTTGTTAAAGTCATCTTCATAATTTTGCTTTATTTCGTTGAATGTAAGTCCATCAAATTTACCAAAGTTCATCTCTCTAAAATCTTCACATATCTTAACATCAACATTAGCATATTTACATATCTCTTTAGCTGTATGAAATGCTCTACTCAATGGACTTGAATATATATAATCAATATTTTCATCTTTTAATCTAATAGCAGTCTTTATAACCTGACTTTTCCCTACCTCACTTAATTTGCTATCTATAAATCCTGAAAGTCTCATATTCTCATTATCTTCAGTTATTCCATGTCGTACAAATATCAGTCTTACCATGCACCTACCTCCAGACATATAAATACAAAGTATATAAGCTGAGATATTTCACATATTGATCCTAATATATCTCCTGTTATTCCACCTATTATCCTAGTTATATATTTTGTATATAATTTTACAAATATCCAAAGTATAGGTATAAACATTATATTAATAACAATTAAGCTAAATGCATTTTTGAAAATGTACCCTATAACAACCATAAAAAATATAGTTTGAAATATACATTTAGAAATCTGACCTAAATCAACTTTGCCTATAAAGGAATTTCCCATACCAGAAGGTCTAGGACTTTTAGTTTTGTAACAAGCAAATGATATAGATAATCTTCCTACTATTGGACATACAATCAAAGGGTAGTATATTCCCCTACTAATTAGCATAAATACAAATCCTATTTTTAATAATATTAAAAATAGGATTGATAGTAAGCCATTAGTTCCAAGTCTTGAATCTTTCATTATTTCTAGTATTTTATCCTTATCTTTATAACTATATATTCCGTCAAAGGTATCTCCAAGTCCATCTAAGTGAAGTCCTCCTGTTAACAAAACTTCACTTAATAAAAATGCAACTGTTCCTATGTAATAACCAAATATTTTAATACTTGTATATGTAAAAATAAGATATAGACTTCCTAATATAAGTCCAATAAACGGAAAGTATACTACTCCCTTATGAAACTCTTCATCAAAACCAAGATTTGCACTAATAGGAATCCTAGTTAAAAACTGCAGTATTCCAAGAAATCGTCTCATAATATAATTACCCCTTACTACTACTTTATTTTTATAGGTATTCCACTTACTACAAAATATACCTCATCACTAAGGCTACTAATCCTTTGATTTATTCTTCCAGCAATATCAGTATATATCCTAGACAGTCTATTTGCTGGAACTACTCCCATACCAATTTCATTACTTACAAATACAAATTGTAAATTTGTTTTTCTTATTTCATCTATCAATAAAGTAATTTGGTTTTGTATATACTCCTCGATACTATCAACCTCATCAGCTTTGCAGTTATCCCAATCTATATCAAAGTCAAACATAAGATTATTTATAAGTAATGTTATACAATCAAGCAAAACAACTTCATGTGACGTACTTATATCACTTATATATTTATATATATCTTTATAAACTTCATACGTTGTCCAGCTATTTGGCCTCATTTTTCTATGTTTTTCAATTCTATCTTTCATTCCTTCATCAAATGGCACTGATGTGGCTATATAAGCTACTTTAGAGTTTTGTTCTTTGCACAGTTTTTCTGCAAATGAGCTTTTACCACTTCTAGCACCACCTGTAATCATAATTATTCTGCTCAAATCAATCATCCTCTTTATTTTTTCTTTATATATATTCCTTCTATCTCTAGAAGCTTAATTTTCATATCTAATCCACCAGCAAACCCAACTAAATTGTTATTACTTCCTATAACCCTATGGCAAGGTATTATTATAGGTATACTATTTTTGTTGTTTGCATTTCCAACTGCTCTATATCCTCTATCACAACCTATTTTGTAGGCTATTTCTTTATAAGTTGCAGTTTCTCCATACGGTATTTCTATAAGTGCTTTCCACACCTTTTTCTGAAATTCTGTTCCATTTAGTATAATATCTATATTAAATTTCCTTAAGTTACCACATGCATAATCTCTTATTTGCCTTACAAAGCTGTCGTTTTCAAGTTTTGAATATGTAATTTCATCAATCTTAGATAGCTCATCTTCTATATTATCAATATTAGATAAATATAACTTAATAACTTTTCCACCTTTAGATGCTATGCACATCTCCCCTATATTAGTATCGAATCTACAATAGTATATCACTATTATTTTCTCCTTTGTTACTCTTATATTCTTCTGATGCTAATCTCCACTGATCTCTTGTTAGATTTTCTATTTGTCTATTTCTTTTTATACCAGGGTCTTTCAAAGCTATCCCAAACCAATTAATTGCCTCTTTATAATTGTGTAGTCTTCTATTTATCTCACCTATTAAGTATGCTAATACGTATGATTCCATTTCATATGATTCTTTAGAAAATGAATACTCAAAGCATTCTAGAGCATGTTTTAAAAACTTATCTTCCATATCCTTATCATTTTTATATCTATAAAGCCATGCTATTTTCAAACATACATTACCTATATAAGATTTCTCCCAATTTAACAAATTCCCTTCATAAAGTGCTAATTTATATGCCTTTATCGAATCATCTAAACTTCTTTCACTTCCAAAATCCTTATATTCCCACTTTGGCATTATATTTTCCTTTATGATGCTGATTTCTGATTTTTTTATTAATGTAAATTTAGTTTCAGTAGCAGCATATCCGCATTTTGGACATACAAACACTCCGTAAAAGTATGGATTAACAGTTTTATAATGAATGCAAAGGTCAGAATCTCTCTTTAAAGTTCTTATAGCTGAAGATCTAACTTTCTTAGTATTGAAATTATTGTTACATACAGGGCATTTAATTTTCTTGTCGTATAGTTCATTGTTCAAGTTTCTCACCTCTTTAAAAATAGACTATGGGGATATGTTACTATTTTTATAATAAACCCCATAGCCTACAATGTCAAAATTATATGGTGATAAAGTACTATTTAGTTTTAATCTGTTTTTTGTGCACTATCTTGACCTGTATTATCTGGTTTTTCTTCTTTAGGCTCTTCTTCTTTTGGCTTTTCCTCTTCCTTAGGCTTTTCTTCCTTTGGTTTCTCTTCTTTTGGTTTTTCCTCTTTTGGTTTTTCCTGAGATACATTTTTTGGTTTTTCTTCTACTTTAGGCACTTGTTTAGTTCCTTTAACTATTATCATAGTTCTTGGCTGATAAACACTTCTTGATACTAATTCTCTTCTTCCATCTGGATACACTCTATAAGTTTCTGCCCTATATCCATCTCTTCCTGGGTCTTCTATTCTTTCTTTCCCAACTTCTAGGTTACTATCATACTTTGTTTGTACTTGCTTTGGAATAGTTTGAGTAACTTGACTTGTAATAGTTATATTCTTTTTGTCTGCCTTATTGCCATATATTCTAGAAATCATCCTATTTCCACTTACAATATTATATATATATATTGGATTTTGATAATTGTTCTTAAACTTAAAGTCTATGCTTCCATAAACGACAGTTGCATCTCTTCCTATATCTACATAAGAAGATGGTATTGAATGACTTCTTCTATCTGTTATAGTAAGTCCTGCATACATTACAGCATTGAACATAGTTGAAGATACTTGGCATACTCCTCCGCCAACACCTTCTTGCATTTCTCCTTGAACTATAACAGGCGCTAACTTAAAGCCTTCTGATAGTCCCCTTTTTCCTGTTGCATTATTAAAAGAGAATTCTTCTCCTGGATTTAGTACAATTCCACTTGTTCTTTCAGATGAGAGTCTTATATTCTCAGTCCTTCCTGCTACAGAAGAATTAAACTGAGTTGAGTACTCCCCTAATAATGTATCTATTTTTCTTAGATATTCATATTTAATTTCTGCTTCTTTCTCTACCATAGATATTTTAATCTCTTTAAGTTCTTTCTTATTTTCTAGTTCATTTAATATATCTTCTTTTAGTTTTTCAATATCTACAACGTATCCACTTTCATCCTGTGTAACACTTATTTCGTTACCTTGAATTCTTATAGTTGCATTCTTAGGCTCTTTATTAAGCTCATCTTGTATATCATCTAAAACTTTGTCTAGTTTTTCTTCATCATATTCTTTCTCAAGGTTTATTACATGTATATTACCTTGTCTTAAACGCATCACTTTTCTCATATTCTTAAAGTAGCCTTCATCTCTTCCTACATTGTATGCACTCTCAACCGCCTCTTGTACTTTGTATTTAAAGTCTATTTCATTTAAGTCTATTTCCCAACTTTGATCATCGTATTCAAATTTAATACTTCCAACTTTATACTCTTTATTTATTAAATCTATAGCTTCACTTTTAGTTAGGTTTTGAACATTGATGTCTCCTATATATACATTATCATATATTGTATCTGTACTCTTTGATGAATAGCTAAATAAAATACCTACAGAAAGTAATACAAATACTATTGATAATGTTATCAATATTGTAGTCTTTTTCAATTAAAATTCCCCCTATTTTCTTTAAAATATTTGCAATAACATTTTATAGTACAATCTATGCAGTTTGGATTTTGAGATTTGCATGTCCTTCTTCCATGAAATATAAAAAGATGATGTGCCTTTGACCATCTTTTTTTAGGAATAACTTCCATAAGTTTAAACTCTGTGTCTTCAGGGTTTTTGCTACTAATAATTCCTATTCTGTTAGATACTCTAAATACGTGAGTATCAACAGCTATAGCATCTACTCCGTATGCATTACTCAAAACTACATTAGCAGTTTTTCTTCCTACTCCAGGAAGGTTAATTAACTCCTCTAGTGTTTGTGGAACTTGACCAAAATATCTACTTAATAAAATCTTTGATGTATTTATTATATTATTCGACTTACTTTTGTAAAGACCACAACTTTTTATAATATTCCCTAGTCTTTCCTCACCTAATTCCACAAAATCTTTAGGAGTATTATATTTCTCAAAAAGTTTTGATGTTACTTTATTTACTCTTACATCAGTACATTGAGCAGACAATATAGTAGCAATCAAAAGTTCAAATGGAGTAGTGTAATGAAGTTCACATTTTGCATCTGGATATGTTTTTTCGAGTATATCTAGTAATTCGTTAATATCCATCTTTTTCCTCCTAAAGTATTTCCATTTCTGTATTTATTATTTCTACTCTTCCATCATTTTCTATAAAATCTATCACTTTATCAATAACTTCATTTGCATGATTGCTAGAATTTGATACACAAACAAACCCTATTTGCGATCTTTGCCACTTATCATTCATTCCAACTTCTCCTATAGAAATATTATATCTAGCTTTTAATCTCTCTATAATACTTTTTATAACATGTCTTTTTTCTTTCAGAGAACTTACTTCATATATCATAAGTTCAATCTTACAACTTCCAATAATCATTATATCACTCCCATCATTTGTTTTAAAACAAAATTCAATGCCAAAATAGCTTAAGCTATTTTGACATTTCATAGAATTTTTTCAATCTATCATTTATTTTGTCGCAGATTTCCTCAAAAGTTACATCTGTCAATATTTCTATAGCTTCTTCTATCCTAGAAACTGGATAAATTTTGAATATTCCTTGTTTTATGGCATCCTCTATTTCATCTGTTAAAACTAAATTATCTATATTATTTTTAGGAATTATAACTCCTTGATTTCCTGTTAGCCCTTTAGACTTACAAATTTGATAAAATCCTTCTACTTTTTCAGTTACTCCTCCAACTACCTGAACTTCTCCTTTTTGATTTACAGATCCTGTTACAGCTATACTTTGTTTTATAGGAACCTGACTTAATGAAGATAATAGAGCATAAAGTTCTGCACTTGAAGCGCTATCTCCATCTATTCCACTGTAACTTTGTTCAAAGCATATATTAGCTGTAATAGATACAGGAACCTCCTTAGAGAAATTCTCTAATAAATATCCACTTAATATTAATACCCCTTTATCATGTATAGAACCACTTAACCTAACTTCTCTTTCTATATTTATTATTCCTCTATTTCCTGGACTACTAGTAACCGTTATAACTGCAGGTCTTCCAAATGAATATTCACCCATATTTATAACAGATAATCCATTTATAACTCCTATTTTCTTACCTTCAACTGAAATTAACAACTTATTACTTTTATACATTTCATCAAGTCTTTGCTCTATTTTATTTATTCTATTTATCTTTTCATATATAGCATTTTTTACATCTTCTTTATCTACAAGTTCGCTATTTCTTCTATCTGCAAATAAATTTGATTCTATTATAAGTTCCTTTATTTTATTAAATCTCGTTGAAAGTTTTTTTCTACTTTGTGAAATTCTTGAGCTATATTTTAATACTACCTGAACCGCATCATAGGTAAAATGCTTTAGATTCTCCTTTTTGCAATAAGATGATATAAACTTAGCTACTCCTAATTCATTTTCTTCGTTTCTATCCATATCTGTGTCAAAATCTACTAGTACTTTAAAATATTTATTAAATTCTTCATCATAGAAATACAATACATCATAAAGATAGTGACTTCCTATTAGTACTATTTTTACGTCAACTGGTATAGGTTCTGGTTTCATAGATGTAGCTGTATCTATTTTTATAGTCTTAAACTGTAAAGTTCGTTTTAGTATATCCCAAGAATATGGACTTCTTAGGAGCTGATCTACATATAATACTAAGTATCCTCCATTTGCTCTATGAAGTGATCCAGGAACTATTTTAGTAAAATCTGTTTTTATTACTCCTTTGTCATTTTCATATTCTACTCTTCCGAATAAATTTGAATATATAGGATTAAGCTCTAGTATAACAGGAGCATTTTGAACATTTCTATCTCTTCCATTATCTATAATCAAATTTACTTTATACTTAATAAAGTACTCTTTTTCATCTATATTTTGCATTTCTTCTTCTTCTAGATAAAAAATATATATATTATCTAATATATCTTCTCTCATATCTAGTAAATATTTCTTTACCTTAGGGTTTTTTCCGTATTTTCTAAGCAATGACTTTATATAAGGATCTACTACAGATATTCCTATATGTTCTTCTAAGTCCATCAATTCCTGCTTTGCCTGTTCTTCTAATTCTCTTATCTTTGATATGGTCTCTATTGTCATATTCTCTATCTCTATTTTTGCTTGTAAAAACTCCTGAGAATTAGAGTCTATATTTTCATCTATAGGAACAAATACCATTCCATTTTGTGTGCTCTTAAAATTAAATCCTTTCTGTTTGCCGTAGTCTTTAATTTGCTGAATTAATGCTTGTTTTTTTATTTCATGATTGTTCAGTATCTGATTTCTTTCTTTCTCGTATCTTTCACTATTAGAGGCTTGATTAAATTCATTTAAAAGATCATCTATTAGTTTATCTATATCTTTTTTAAATTTTCTTCCTACCCCCTTCTCAAAGCTTAGGGCTGTAGGCTCTAGTGGATTCTCAAAATTATATACATAACACCAATCCAAGTGACCATCTTTGTTTTTTGCATATTTCTTGAGAATATCTAAAGCGTATGATGTTCTTCCTGTGCCTATGTCTCCACTTATATATATGTTATATCCAATATCATCTATATTTAATCCAAACTCCATGGCATTTGTGGCTTTCTCTTGACCTAATATCTTTTCTAATGGCTCTAGTTCTGCGGTTGTCTTAAACTTCATATTTTCGCCTCCTTCCCTATTAATACATACTATGTATAATATGTTTATTTGTTAGCACAAAAAAAAGAACTTATTAAAGAAAATTCTTTATCTAATTTTCTTTACAAGTTCTAGATTTCTAATTATTATATTTTTTCCTCTCCAGCTGAATGACCTATTACCGTAAGCTCTCTTAAATTCTTTATTCGACATATTTGCAACTTCTTCATAGTCTAAATTTGATATAATATTTTCCCTAAATTCATCAATTTCTGTACTTTTTATATTTGTGTTATGATAACATACATCCTGACATATATCACACCCAAATATACTCTTATTTTTTTCAAATAGAGTTTTCTCGAAATCTGAAAGTTCTCCCTTTTTCTGAGTTATATATGCAAAACACCTACTAAAATCTATTTCAAAGTTACCCAAAATAGCTCCTCCAGGACATTTTTTTATACACTCACCACATTTTATGCAAGTTTTATTTAAAGGTAAATCTATTTCAAACTCATAATTGTTTAGCATATATCCTATAAATACATAAGACCCGTATTTGTCATTTATTATGTTATTGTTTATTCCAAAATATCCTAATCCAGATATATTAGCTAAGTGTCTATCCACTAGTGGTCCATTATCTACGAATGTTTTATACTCAAATCCTTCTATGTTTTGACTTAGAAAATTAGCAATTTCACTAAGCTTATTATTTACTATTATATGATAATCTATAGAATGGGTATATTTAGACAAATTGCTATCTTTCCTATGTCCTATAAAATAAGGAAATAAACAAACTATTATAGATTTTGCATTTTCCATTGTTAATTTTGGGTCTACTCTTTTTTTTATGTCCTTTTCTTCAAGACCTGTATAGTAACCTTTCTTCATTCTTTCATTTAATATATTCTCTAAGTCTTTATAAACTTTTACAGGGGCTATCCCTACTTCTATCCCTAAAGATTTACAAAATTCTTTTAGTTTATTTTTCATAGTAATCTCCATTCTTTACAGCTATAATTTACTACTGTACAATATTTCAGAGGTGATTTGATGATTAAAATAACAATACCAGGAAGACCTGTTAGTAAATCTAATTTTAAGCTATGCAATGTCCACGGTCAAGCCTGGATGCCAAAAGAGGGCAAACATTCAAGATACGTAGCTTATGAAAATATGATTGCTGGATATATAAACAAGGAATATAGTGGACCTACAATTGAGGAAAATCTTATAACTATACTAAAATTATATTTTCCGAATAAAAGAATGGGAGATATTCATAACTACCCAAAGAGTATATGCGATGGAATAGAAAAAAGTGGAATAATCAAAAATGATAAGCAGTTAAAACCTGTACTAATATTTGATTATATAGATAAAGAAAACCCAAGAGTAGAAATAGAGCTTTACAAGTCTTCAGAATATGAAATAAGCTACCTTATTTCTAAAAGATAGCTTACTTAATGATATTCTCAAGTATTATCATGAATATAAATCCAACTATAAGGCCAAATGTGGCCTTTCTCTCATTTCCTCTACAATGACTTTTAGGTATCATCTCGTTAGATACTACATAAAGAATTGATCCACCTGCAAATGCCATCGAAAAAGGTATCAAGTACTCTATATTTTTTAAAAAAAGTATTCCAGCACCAGTAGCTAGTGGTTCTCCTAATCCTGTAAGTGTTGTATATACTATTGATTTAAATTTTGACATTTTGGACTTATTTAATATATTAGCTATAACAAGTCCTTCTGGTATATTATGAACTCCTATAGCAATTGCAAGTAACATTGCCGTAGATTTTCCTTGAGCCTGTGATGCCGCACCTATAACAAGTCCTTCTGGTATGCTATGTATTATATGACCTAACACTAGTATAAAATTAGATTTTATCTTATCTTCTGGCATACGTATCTCAATGATATACATAAGTACTGCTCCAGCAAATATTCCTATTATAGTCTGACTAAGATGTCCTTCTTCAATACATGGAAGTATCAAGCTGTATGCTCCAACAAATATCATTACTCCACCAGCAAAACCTAACAATATATCTTCTAGTCTTTCACTGAGTTTTTTCATGAATATTATAGGAAAAGCTCCAATTCCTGTACAAAGTCCTGATAGAATACTTGCTATAAAAATATTCACTTTACCACCCCTAGATATTTAATATCTATAAAGCCCTATTTCTTAGAATTTTGATTTCTTCTCTGTGGATATCTCCATCTCCAGGAGTTTCTAAAAATAATGGCTTACCCTTTATTAAAGGATGATTCATAAAATTTACTAAAGCTTCTAATCCTATAAGACCTTTTCCTATTATCTCATGTCTATCTTTTTTAGAGTTAAACTCTTTCATACTATCATTAAAATGTACAACTTTAAGCTTTTCTATTCCTATAACATCATCAAACTCTTTAAGTACACAGTCTAATTTATTTACAATATCGTATCCAGCTGCAAATGTGTGACAAGTATCAAAACATACTCCTATATTTGCACTATAATTGACCTTGTCTATTATCTTTTTTATTTGCTCAAATGTATATCCTATCTCTGTTCCTTTGCCTGACATAGTTTCAAGAAGTAACATTACCCGTTCATTACCTGTTAATACTTCATTTATTGCACTTGATATTCTATCTATTCCATACTCTATACCCGAACCTATATGACTTCCCGGATGAAAACATATGTACTCTATATTAAGCTGATCTGCTCTTTTTATATCTTCTTTTAGAATTCTTTTTCCAAATTCATATACATCATCCTTATTTCCTCCTAAATTTACTGTATATGGAAGATGGGCAAGTAATGGTCCAAATTTATTTTCGCTCCTTATCCCTTGAAATGTATGATTATCTTTTTCATCTAATTCTTTAACACTCCCACCTCTGGGATTTCTAGTAAAAAACTGAAAAGTATTTGCTCCTATACTTAAAGCCTCCTTGGCTGCATGTGTAAATCCTTTTGATATTGAAATGTGCGGTCCTATAAAGATCATATTACATCTCCTTTTTTATCTATCATATATAAGTATACCCATTAAAAAGTCTTTCTTTGAAAGATTTTAAAGGTAGACTTTTTGGAAATTCATAACGGAAATTATAAATTATCCTCAATTCAAAAAGTTTATAATTTCCTATTCATTATAAAAAAAGTATCAACCTAATAGTTGATACTTATTTTTTTATATTCCTCTCTCTTCTTATATCTGGCGTTGATATAAAGGTTATATTATACGGTCTTACATTTTCTCTATCCTTAACATTTTTGTTTTTTAATATTTCATACAACTTATCATCTAAAGCATCCATTAATTCTCTTGCTTCATCTTCGGTCAAATAAAATTCATTATAATGCCTTACATGTTTAGATTTTATTTCATTATTCTCTGCAGCTCTATAAAAATCTTCGCTTATCTTTTCAAATAAAGATATAGACGCTTGATTTAGAGTTTGAACAACGCTATCATTATTCGAATTTAATATACTTTTATCTATTACTATCATCTTGGCAACTGGTAAATAATACTTTTCTATTATTCCAGACTTTATTTTTTCTTCCACTAATTCTAATATACCTGCTCCTAATAATGTTTTTATATGATAATTTATTTTAGCATGAGGCTCTCCCAACATCTCAGAAAGCTGTTTTGCACAAAGTGGCTCATCTCCAAACGATTCTAATATTTCTAGTCTATATGGATGTGATATTGCCTTAATCCCATCTAAATCTCTCAAAACAAGAACATCTTTCATTTCGTCCCCCCCAAGTCCCCATCAAAATATATTATCTAATTAATTATAATAATATAAATTTTAATTGTCAAAATTTTTTAATTTTTTAGAATATACTAAGAGAAGCCCTTCTAGATATATCTTTCAAAACTCTAATTCCAGCTACACTATTTCCCTTTTTATCTAGTGATGGTCCAAATACACCTATGCCCAGTTTCTTAGGAACTGAACACATTATTCCTCCACCAACACCTGATTTAGATGGTATGCCTACATTTATAGCAAATTCCCCTGATGCATCGTACATACCACAAGTAACCATAAATGTCTTAACTGTTCTTGCTATATCCTCACTTACAATTCTTTCTCCATTTGATATATCAATTCCATAAGAAGCAAGATTGGCTCCCATTCTAGCTAAATCTTCAACAGTAACTTCTATAGCACATTGCTTAAAATATAAATCTAATATGCCCTCAATATCTCCATCTATTATTCCTTCACTTTTTAACAGATATGCTATAGCTCTATTTCTATCTCCAGTAATCTTTTCAGACATATATACATCTTTATTTACTTCTAGTGTAGGATTACAAGATAGCCTTCTAAAGAAGTTTAACATTCTATCTAATTTTTCATCATTATCTTTACCTTTTATCATAGATGTAATTACTATTGCACCTGCATTTATCATAGGATTGTATGGTATTGATGGCTTTACAGTTTCAAGCTTCATTATAGAGTTAAAAGGATCTCCCGAAGGTTCCATTCCAACTTTCGAGAATACGTTTTCTTTTCCATTATCCATAATCGCAAGTGCTAGTGATATTGGCTTAGAAACACTTTGAATAGTAAATTTTCTATCATAGTCTCCTGATTTGTATGTATTATTTTCCATATCTATTACACATACTCCAAGATCATCTCTATTTCCTTTAGCAAGTTCAGGTATATAAGTTGCAACATTTCCCTCACTAGTATATTTTCTGTTATTTTCTATTATTTCATCTAATATGTACTTCATAATTCCACTCCTTATAATAAGTTTAGAATATACTGCTATATTCTAAACTTATTATAACTTAAATATTAAGTCAATACATTAATGCACTAATCTACTTCCCCCTATAAATTCTCTTAATATAGATGTTGGAGGTATATCAACTTCGTCTTCTATTTGAACAAAATACTGTAAAAATTTTAATAGTCTTTTTGCTTCTCTATATTCAATACAACTTTTATCTATCTCATTTAAAAGAGGCTCTACATATTTTTTCAGAACTGCAAGTTCGTAGACAAGTGCAGAGTTAAACATCACATCTGCTTCTTCCTGATATGGAAAAATATTCTTTTCTTCTCCCTTTCTTACATTTTTCCATAATTGTAGTGTCTTTAATGCATTGTGTCCTCTGTGTGTATTATCTCTTACCATTCTTCTTATAAGCCTTAGGTCAGTTGTTGCTATTCTATTGTGTTCATCTAAGTTAAGCTGAGTTAACGCACTTATATATATCTTAAACTTATTACCATCTGGAATAGCTTTTGTAAGGAGAGGATTAAGTGCGTGTATACCCTCTATTACTATAGGTTGATCTTGTGATACTTTTAGTTTTTTTCCATTATATTCTCTTTTTCCAGTCTTGAAGTTAAAGTGTGGGATTTCTATTTCGCATCCAGATATCAACTTTTCTAGATGCTCATTAAATAGTTCTAAATCTACTGCATATATAGATTCAAAATCATACTCTCCATTTTCATCTTTAGGGGTATCTTCTCTATTTACAAAGTAATCATCAACAGATATAGAAACTGGTCTTAATTTATTCACTCTAAGCTGTATCGAAAGCCTTTGAGCAAAACTTGTTTTTCCTGATGAAGACGGACCAGCTATTAAAATTATTCTTCCTTTCTCCTTACTTTCAACTATCATATCAGCTATTTGAGATATCTTCTTTTCATGAAGAGCTTCAACAGTTCTTATAAGCTCTGGATATTCATTTCTAGCTATTAAATTATTTAAAGACCCTACTTCTCCTACTCCCATTATTTTGCCCCATTCTTCAGCTTCTTTGTAAATTCCAGTTAACTTTGGATGTGGTATAAATTTATTTGGTTTATGTGGGTTTTGCTTTGTAGGTCCTAATATTATTATTCCAGGATTAAAATATTTAAGATCAAATACCTTCAAGTATCCTGTAGATGGAGCCATATATCCATAGAAATAATTCTTTATCCATCCACATCTATATATGTTTATATATTCTGTAGGTTTATATTTAAATAAATTAGCTTTTGAGATAGCTTCTCTACCTTCAAATAACTTTATAGCATCTTCTATAAGTACTTGAGATTTTTCAAAAGGAACATCTTCATCTATTATTTCTTTCATTCTAGATTTTATCTTATTAACATCATTTTCATTTATACCTTTATCATAATTGATTTCACAGTATAACCCTCCTCCTAAGGAGTGCTCTACAGATACCCTGCAACCTGATAATATCTCTTCACAGGCTCTTATAAATACAAAAGATAAACTTCTCATATAAGTTCTTATTCCATCTTCATGAGTTAAGTCTATAAACTCAACACTACAATCATCTTCTAAAGTGTAATGAAGTTCTCTTAATTCATTATTTACAACTCCTAAAATTATGTCACTTTCAAATAAATGATTATAATTTTTGCTAAGTTCAAGTAATGTTACTCCACGAGGGCACTTTATCTCCTCATTCATAACTTTTATCTTTATATCCTTCACTTTATCACTCCCCATGATGTTTTGTTTTAATAATATATGTACTAAAAAAGGAGCAAATGCCCCTTTTATGCTAATCTTTCGAAATATCACTTAAAGCATTACCTGCTTCGTCTATATGAATATTTTCAACTGCTAAGTCTCCAAGAGAGACCATTCCAACAAGTTTTCCATTTTCTACAACTGGTAGTCTTCTTATTTGATGTCTAGCCATAAGGTTAGCAGCTTCATGAACATCAGTTTCTGGTGTTACTGTTATTACATTACTACTCATTATTCCACCAACATTATCATTTTTATTAATATTATTAGCAACACTTCTTAAAACTATATCTCTATCTGTTACAACACCTATAGGAGTATGTGCTTCATCACATATAGGAACAGAACCTACATCTAAATCTTTCATAATATTTGCAGCCTCAAATATAGAGCATTCAGAGCTTAAATAAGATACATCTCTGGTCATTATATCTTTAACTTTCAAATTGAATACCTCCTTTAAATTTAATCTTTATTATTTTGTCTTTTTAGCGGAGGTTTTATTTATGATTTTTTTGCTATCTTTAAAGTATTTTTCATTCATTTCTAATATAACGTATTTTACAGATCTTAAATTAAGTATCTCTCTTATCTTTTCTTCACCTAAAAGTCCATTTTCACTCAAACCTAAATGCAAATCTTCTTTTCCATCATTATCACTAAGATGGATAAGTCTTGTGCAATAGCTCAAGCTTTGAAGATAATGAGACTGATTTATAAGGTCATGACCACTATCATAGCAAAATCCAAATTTTTCACTTGAAATATTATCAAATATATATTTGAAATCTTTGTAGTCATTCCCTATATTAACCAATTCTCCATTTTTAGAATAAGTATTCTCTACGTATATATCTGTGCTATTAATATATTTTAATATTTTATTAAAAAAACATAGAGAATTTTTAAGATAAGTTTCTCTATGTTTTAATACTTTATGTGCCATTCCATATCCTAAATGAAGATTATAATACTTTATATCTATACCTTTACCTTTGTTATAAAGATTAATAACAAAATCAACCCAACAATTTCTTATATCTTCTACTACTTCACACGTATTTATCTCCATGGGAAGATGAATTCCTACACTTATGTCTTGTTTTTTGATTTTTTCTAAATTAGAATATATAAATTCAAAATCATCTTCACAATCTATTCCTACTTCTATATGATCAAATCCAATTTCCTTACATATATATATCTTTGAATCTAAATCCCATGCCATTGAAGATATACCTAATTTCAAACAATTCACCTACTTTAAAGTTCCAACTTTATTAAATGGATATAACCTTACAAAAACCCTTCCTACAACTTCGTCTATACTTACAAATCCTATTCTTTCATCTCTACTATCCATACTGCTAGGTCTATTATCTCCCATAACAAATATGTATCCATCTGGAACTGTAGTATCTATGTATCCTTCTGTGTAGTTTCCGTTTATATAAGTTTCTAATTGTTCTTCTTCATTCACATATACTTTTCCATTTAATATTTTTATTTCATCTCCTGGCACTGCTATAACTCTCTTAACTAAATCTTTTTCTTTTCCATCTTCTGTAGTTAAGTGAGATTTAAAAACTATTATATCTCCTTTCTGAGGAGTATCTGATTTATATGCCATTCTATTTATAATAAGGTAGTCATTTTCTTCTAAAGTTGGATACATAGAATACCCTTTTACAAGTGTAGGTCTAACAAATGTAGTTACAACCATTGCTATTAAAAGCGATATAACTATAGTTTTTATCCATTCCACAATCTCTCTCACAAAATTATTCATAATATTCATATCCTTCCTTAACTTTATATTTGCCTATAAGTTCTATAACCATCTTGTTTATATCATCGTATTTATCTATCTTTATCTCAAGATCTAAGTATTCACAAGCTTTTATAAAATCTTTTATAACATCAAAACCATCTCCATATATCTCTTCTACATCTACCCTGCTTACTCCTTTAAATCCATGACCAACTGGGCAGTCATGTCTTAATTTTATAAGCTTTTCCATTTTTTCATTATTCAGTATCTTTAGTGCATTTTGTATTTTTCTGTTTTTGCTCATAGTTTTATTTATATATTGAGTAATTCCAAATGTTAGATTGCTAGTATATATATTGTATTTTTTTCTTAGAATATTTAGTATATTTTTCTTAGATACCATATATCCTATCATAGATGCTTTATTTTTTCCAGATTCATTGCTTACAAATATATACTTAAAAAGTGCTTCTTTCAATCTATATATTCTTCCTAAAAAATCTATATATTCTTCATTTATAAGTTTTATCTTTATATTCTCTATGAATTCAGAAAATATAGCTTCAGGCTCTCCGTCTAATAAATCTATTAAATTATTTCTAAGTCTTTTTATTTCCTTAGTATTTCTTATATTTGGTGTTAAGCTATCTATTCTCTTTATAGCAGTCTTAAAATCAAAGTTTATAGCATATTCACAAGAATTCAAAAGTATATATAAATCACACTTTTCTATTCCAAGTTCTCTTAATATATCTTCAACTCCATCATAACTATATCTATCCAAAAACTTTAATATAACAAATTCATTCTTTTTGTCTATGTATCCCATAAAATCACTCCAAACTTGAAAAGTATATTCTATTATATTGTCTAGTTTATTTAAATTATTAACACTTTCAAAATATTTACTACAGAATACTAAAATATACTAATCAAAAATAACTTTGGCTATATTGAATTTATATTTATATATGATATCCTTAATATGAGGAGGGTATCTACTATGGAAAAATTAAAAGATATATTGTATGAGAATAGCGATATATTTCTAGGGTTAATTGTTATATTTGTAATGCTATCAGTTGTAAGTCCAAAATTGTATGCTTCATTCCAATTAGACTCTAACCCAAGGAATGATATATATGTATCTGAGGATAATTCTTCATCAGAAGAAGAACCTATAGAAAAAATTGATACAAAGACTGAAGAAGTAGTATACTTTGAAATTAAAAGTGGAGAGTTTGGAAGCAAGATAGGACAAAATCTAAAAGAATCTGGCCTTATAGATTCAGTAGATGAGTTTCTTAAAGTTTTAAGGGATTCAAATCTAGAAAACTCTATAAAGGTTGGGGCTTATAAAATAAAAAGTGGAAGTTCTTTAGACGAAATAATATCTATAATAACAAGATAAAGGCGATCGCCTTTATCTTTCTTTTTGTATTCTGTTAAATCTATCTTTAGAATCTTTCGTATATATATTTAGTCTTTTCAAATTTATACTCCATAGATATATAACATACGGTATAAATAATATCATCAATATATTAACTCTAGACATCAGTATAAAATTAAATGTTCCATGTAATATAATAGGAACTATAAGAGATTTGTTCATATACTCTTTACACTTTTCATTTTCTTCTTGACAATATTTAGCTAGCGAAAGATAATATCCCATGGTTATCGCAAATAGCATATGAGCAGGAACAGATAATATACCTCTGTAAAGTCCTACATATGAATTTGCTGAGTATCTAAATACTACATAACTTATATTTTCTATGGTTGCAAAGCCAAGTGCAGAAAATGTGCAATAAACTATTCCATCTAGCTTCTCGTTAAAACTTGGATGAGTGTATGCAGTCTTCAAAACAACCAACCTTTTGAAATACTCTTCAACTAATCCAGCTACAAAAAATGCTATATAAAAAGCTGAAAGCAGTCCTGAAAAAATATTAAATCTCATTATAAATCTTTCAACAATTATTGTAGGAATAACAGAAAGTGCTCCTAGTGAAAAAACTTTTATCAAAAGGCCTACAGGTTCTTTGTCATACCTATCTATCAAATAAATTCCCAAAGCTAGTGCTATACCTGGTGCTATAGCTATAACCCAAAGTCTAGTGTCCATTTAATTTCCTCCTAATAAATTATCTATTTATATATTTCCAAATTCTTTAACAAAATATCCTGTTTTTCATATTATATAATAGCTTGAATAGGAGGGATAAAATGGAAATATATACCGTTAAAAGAGGAGATACGCTTGATAATATTTCAAAATTGTACAATATACCAATAGATGAACTTGTCAAAATTAACGATCTTCCATATGAAGATAAATTGGTTATAGGTATGAATATACTAATTCCTTCTAGGTACGTAATAAAAGACTATTTTGAGTATGAAGTAAATGTAGGAGATTTTCTATGGAAAATAGGAAAAAAGTTTAATATAAATCATTCACATATAATAAAACTAAATGATCTAAAACCTCCTTACATCCTATATCCAGGCCAGAAAATCAAAGTCCCAAAGCCCAACAAAAAAAGTAACATAAGAACAATTTCTTTTATTAGGCCATCTAAAGATTATTCAAAACATCATTCTTATATAAAAAAGCTATCTTCCCTTATAACTTATATTCCTGTATTTGATATTAAAGTAAATCCTGATGGAAGCTTAATAAATAATCTTTCGAATGATTTTATAAGATTTATAAAAATCAATAATATCCACCCCCTACCTGTTGTAACAAATTTTAATGGTAGTGAGTTTGATAATGATTCATTAAGAGAGGTCCTAAGAAATAATAAGGATAAACTAATAAACAATATACTTAATCTATGCATCCAAAGTAAATTTAAGGGCATAATGCTTGATTTTCAGAGTTCATATAAGGATGATAAAGATATTTATAGTGATTTTATAAAAACATTATCTCAAAATCTCCATAACAAAAATAAGATATTAGGAGTTAGCATAGCTCCTAAACATACTGATTTATGTACTAATGCCTGGGGATCCTTCTTTGACTACGAAATAATCGGAAAATACGTAGATATACCTTTTCTTATGACATATGAATGGAGCTTTCCAAAAGAAGAATTTAAAGCAATTTCTCCGGTTCCTTTAATAGAAGAGGTAATAGATTATGCAGTGACAAAAATTCCATCTAAAAATATGTTTTTAGGAATTCCTCTATACGGATACGATTTTGTAATCTCCAATGATGATAATAAGTCATACAATATAGTAAGCCTTAAGGATGCCTATAAATTAGCTATAGATACCGATTCTAGAATATTCTGGAATAACTTCTCAAAAACTCCTTACTTTAGATACAAAGATAATAATCAAGATATACATGAAGTTCACTTTGAAGATGCCCTTAGCCACTACTATAAATATCAATTGATAAAAAAATATAATATAACCGGCTTAGGATACTGGGTATTAGATAGTAAATTGACACCTACTTGGTATATGTCAGAGGATTTATTTAATGTTAAAAAGGAGTGATACAATGGCTGACAGTGGAAAATTATTAATTTCAGTAATAGACCAAAAAACTAGAAGACCTATAGAAAATGCAAAAGTAAATATATATACAAAAGATACTCCAACTCAACAGACTATGGCTGAGAATTTACCTACAAACGTTTCTGGTCAGACAATGGAAGTATCCCTTCCTGCTCCAGATTTTAAATTTTCTCAAACACCTTCAGAAGTACAGCCATACAGCGAATATATAGTTGAAGTAATTAATGAAGGATATAGAGAAGTTATAGTAAATGGTGTTCAGATACTTCCACAATCTACAGCTATTCAACCTATTGTAATGTCTCAAGATGAAGGTACTAGATTCACAAGACAAAGTGCTGATGTTATAAATATACCTCCTAACACATTGTTTGGAGATTTTCCTCCTAAAATACCAGAACCTGAAGTTAAAGTTGAGCCACCTCCATCAGGATTTGTAGTTTTAGATTATCCTCAAGTTCCTGAATTTATAATAGTTCACGATGGTCATCCTGACGATCCTTCAGCACCTAATTACTGGGTAAGATATTCAGATTATATAAAAAATGTAGCTTCTTCTGAAATATATTCAACTTGGCCAGTTTCAACTCTTTACGCAAACATATGCTGTATAATTTCATTTACACTAAATAGAGTCTTTACTGAGTGGTACAGAGGAAAAGGAAAGAACTTTACAATAACTTCTTCAACTGCATTCGACCAAAAATATGTTCATAGAAGAAATATATACGAGAACATAAGTAGAGTTGTTGATGATATATTTAATCTATATATCAGAAGGCCAGCTGTTAGACAGCCACTTCTTGCTCAATATTGTGATGGTAGTCAAGTTCAATGCCCTGGATGGTTAACTCAATGGGGAAGTAAATACTTAGGAGATCAAGGAAGGTCATTTGATCAAATACTAAAACACTTTTACGGAGACAACCTAGATTTCCAAAGAGCAAGAGTAGTATCAGGAGTTCCTCAATCTTATCCTGGATTTACACTTACTATAGGATCTAGCGGTACACCAGTTAGAACTGTTCAGACATTCTTAAATAGGATTTCAGATAACTTCCCTGCTATACCTAAAGTAAGAGTAGATGGTATATATGGTGAGGAAACCGCTGAGGCTGTTAGAACATTCCAAAGAGTATTTAGACTTCCAGTAACAGGTAACGTTGATTTTTCTACTTGGTATAGAATATCTGATATATACGTAGCTGTAACTAAAATTGCTGAATTAAATTAAAGGAGAAGGTTATTCACCTTCTCCTTTTCTTAAGAATACTGGATATGACCAAGCTTCTTGACTTCTAACCTGCTCAAATGCCCTTCTAAGATTTAATATTCCATATCCCCATGATATATTCGGGTGATCCTCCCCTGGTCTTTGCTCTGTTCCTCTTGTTAGGTAAGTTTTTACTTTCTGAGTATACATAGTAGGGTCATTACCATTTAGTATTCCCCACTCAAGTAAAAGTGCAACTACTCCTGCTACATGTGCTGCTGCAACACTTGTTCCTGTAAATGTTCCATATCCTCCTGGCGTTGTAGATGTTATACCAACTCCTGGTGCAACTAAATCTGGCTTTATTTTATCATCTCTTGTAGGTCCTCTTGATGAACCACTGTATAAACTATTATCCCTATGGTTATATGCCCCAACACTTATAACACTTTCAGCAGTGGCAGGTGTTACAATAGTTCCATAAGGATCTGCTCTTAAAAACCTTGTTTGCTCACCTATTAAAGATTTATTAGGTAAATATACATTATATCTTCCATCTACTATATTATCTCCATGTAGTCTTATTATCCAATTTCCAGGCTTTATATCTTTAAAATGTATTGTTATAAATTCATCTCCCGTTAATTCTTCAGGGTATCTATATCTTACAATAGCAGTTGTATCTTCAAGTATAAATCTTACAATTTCTTCTTCATTTAGCTTAGCTGGAATTCTATCTATAAACTCCCCTGTAGGAGAAATCATAGATACAGAAACCTTATCAGGCTTTCTTGCCCATATCATCACATCTAAATCTCCTTCATTTGCTCCTACAACTATTTCTATATCTTGAATTTCTCCAGTATTATTAAACCTTCCACTTAATTTTGTCATCTTATCCGCTTCATTCCCTGCTGCTGCAACAAATATAATTCCTCTATCTCTGCTTAGTTCGTATATATAATTTTCTAGAATAGTCATTCCATCATGACTTCCTTCGTTAGTTCCTAAAGAAATATTTATAACTAAAGGCATTCTCATTCTTCTTGCCATTTCATATGCATACTTTATTCCAAGTATAAGGTCAGATGATTTGTAATAACCACCCTGATCTCTTAACTTTACAACTATAAACTCACTATCAGGAGCAACTCCAACATATCTACTATTTAGTGCCCCTCTTCCTCCTACTATACCTCCAATCATAGTTCCATGACCTGTTTGATCTGTATGCTCTAATCGCTCTCCACTAATCAACGCATCATCTATTTCATCTCTTGTATATTCTTTTCCGAATATAAATCCTTGTGGAGGATTTCCATCTACTGTCTGATCCCATATGCTTACTATTTTAGTTCTTCCATCTTCGTATATAAAGTCAGGATGTGTGTAATCTATTCCAGAGTCTATAATTGCAGTTAACACTCCTCTTCCTGTTAATGGTATATACGGATGGTTTTGAAAAAACTTAGCTCCTATTTTATCTACACTTGTATCTATAAGAGGTACCATCCTAAATGGCTTTTGATAATATGTTACCTCAGGTATTTTGTTAAATATCGATTCATCTAAATTTAGATCCAAATAAACTATCGCATATTTTCTATCTATTATTTGTACTTTATTTATACCTTCTTCAGCTAAAGCTGATATTATATCTCCTTCATACATTATTATATAGTCATTAGTATTTTCATTTCTATAATGCCATCCTAGTGTTCTTGTGCTTATTCTACTAAGATCCAATTTACCATACCCCCAAGTCTCATTTGGATAAATCAAAAAAGGTCTATCTCTTCTAGCTTCCTTTAATAACTTAGCTTTCAATCTTTGACCGTACAAAAATGGATCATTATTATTCACAATTCCCCACTCCATCAAAAGTGCTGCAGCACCTGCAACGTGAGGTGCAGCCATACTCGTTCCTGATAATGCACCATAACTTCCAGATGGCAAACTAGATACTATATCTTCACCCGGAGCTACTATATCTGGCTTTATTTCTCTTAACCTTGCATCTCCCCGTCCAGAAAAAGCAGAAATTATATCTAAGTTGTGATTATAGCTTCCAACAGATATAACTCTCCTAGCTGTTGCTGGAGTTGTTATTGTACGAACTATAGTTGGATCTAAAAACCTTGTATCTCTACTCAACTGCTCTGATATAGGTAAGTATATATTTATATCTCCTTCAACTATATCCTGTGCTTCAAAATTGAGTGACCACACTCCAGGCTGTATAAATTCTCTACCTCTTAAAGTAACAACTGCCCTTTCATTTAATGAATATGGAGTAGCCCTAGAAAAAAATGCATTTATACTTGTGTTTCCTAAATTTACATTTACCTCTCCTGAATTTTTATCTATCTTTTGAGTTTCAGCTCCTGATGGATTTCTTACAGAGAAACTAAAATCATCAGAAAACTTCTTCCATATTTCTATTGTTATTTCTCTTTCCCCTCCACCAACAGAAAACTCAACGGGCTTTACCATATTATTAAGTAATCTTATGTGCTTATGATGTGATTTATCGCCTTCATTTCCAGAAGCTACAACTACTATTGTCTTTCCTCTTAAAGATATATCATCTATATATTCTTCAAACAATGAACTTCCATCTTTTGCTCCTTCGTTACTTCCATAGCTTATATTTATAACAAGCGGCTTATTCATACTCTGTGCTAAGTCTATAAGATACTTTATTCCTCTCATAAATTCTGTACTTCGTCCAAATGATTCAATACCCCTAGTTCCTATTTTTACAACAGCAATCTCTGAATTTGGAGCTATTGTGGATGCTATTCCTGCAACATGAGTTCCATGACCTATATTATCAAAGAAAGGTATTTCATCTCCTTTCAACGCATTATCTATGTCCTCTTTGGTATATTCATAACCACTTTTAAATCCATCTGGAGGATTTCCTTCTCTAGTTTGATCCCATATTCTAACTATTTTTGATGTTCCATCTTCGTTTATAAATAAAGGATGCCTAAAATCAACACCTGAGTCTATAATCCCAATAAGTACCCCTTCTCCAGAAAGGTCAGTGGTGCTCTTAAAAAAATCTATTCCACTAGCCTCAAAACTAGTTAAGCTTGGGCCTAATATAAATGGTCTTTCTATATATTCTATCTCGTTATATTCTAATAACCTACCTAATTCAGACTCACTTATAGTTATTATTGCAAATTTTTCGCTTAATATCTCAACCTCTACACCTAACTCTTCCTCTAATCTTTTTATATCTCCATGGTATTTAACTATCACTTCAAAATCCACTTAATCACCTCCATTAACTATTGTATGAAAATAAGTTCAAAAAAGGTTAATACATGCGTATATTTTAGATAGTAAAAGCTAAAACTTTTAGATATACGTGCATTTATAGGTCTTATAAATCTAGATATGAAGGGATGGTTCTTTTTATGAGTTTTAAAATTATGGATCTAGAAAATAACATTAGACCAGATGAGCCAAGAAAAATATTATTTTATGGATACGACGAAAAAGAAAGAGAAGCTATAACTGACTTTCTAATAGACATAGAAGAATTTAATTTTCTATTTGTAGATGAAAGTTTGCTCGACTTTAAAGTAAAGAACCTAGTGTACAACGATGAATTCGAAAACACTATATACAATAACATTCCTGATGAAATTATTTCTATGAAATTCATGCTAGTTTCAGGTTTTTCTAATAAGGAAATAAACAATTTATCTTCATTACTAAAAAACAAAGGATTTCCAAGACCGTTGATTGCAACATTAACTGAACAAAATAGAAAATTAAAATTCATAGACTTACTAAAGGAAATACACAAGGAACATAACTACGTTTTAAGTAAATTAAAACAAAAGCAAAATAATCAGGGTATACCCTGATTATTTTATGCTGTTTGATTATTTGTATTTTGATCTATATATTCAATAGTAAATCCTGTATATCCATATATAACAGCTATTAAAGGATTTAGTATATTAAGAAATGCATATGGAAGATAAGCAAACGGGTGTACCCCTAATGTAGTCCACATATATGCTCCGCATGTATTCCAAGGAATTAGTGATGATGTAAGAGTACCTGCATCTTCAAGAGTTCTAGAAAGATTCTTAGGATGTAAGTCTCTCTTGTCGTAACTATCCTTATACATTCTTCCTGGTACTACTATAGCAAGGTATTGATCTCCTGTAACTAAATTAGCAACTATTCCAGATACTATAGTAACTAATATTAATGAACCTGTTCCCTTTGCAAGCTTTAATATATTCTCGGCAATAGTTTCAAGTACACCTGTACTTTCTAATATTCCTCCAAAGCTAAGTGCCGTTATTATTAACGATACTGTCCACATCATACTATCAAGTCCACCACGACTTAATAAACTATCTACAACTTCTATTCCTGTCTCTGATGAGAACCCATAGTGAGCTACTTCTATTATTTCACTTAAATTAGATCCTTGGAATATTACTGCAAATAATCCTCCAATTATTGATCCACCTATAAGGCCTGGTATAGCAGGTACTTTAAACACTACAAGCATTATTACAAGAACTGGTGGTAATAATAGCAATGGATTTATATTGAAGTTAGATTTTAGAGCATCTAATATAACATTTATAGATTCCGGGTTAACATTTCCCCCACCATATCTTAATCCTATAACTCCATATAAAATCAATGCTATTACATAGGCTGGTACTGTTGTGTAGGCCATATGTCTTATGTGATCGAATAAATTTGCTCCTGACATTGCTGGAGCTAAGTTAGTAGTATCTGATAAAGGTGACATTTTGTCCCCAAAGTATGCACCTGAAATAATAGCACCTGCCACTATATGAATAGGTATATCAAGCCCTTGTCCAACTCCTAAAAGTGCTATACCTACTGTTCCAACTGTAGTCCATGAAGAACCAGTAGCAAGCGAAACCACAGAGCAAATAATAGTTGTAGCAACTAAAAATATTGATGGCGAAAGTATATTAAGCCCATAGAATATCATAGTAGGAACAACACCACTTAATATCCACGTTCCTATTATAGTACCTATAATCATAAGTATTAGCATTGCCTGCATACCCATATTTAAACTTTTAAGTATACCTTCTTCTATCTCATTCCAAGTATACCCTAAGTAAATAGCAAGTAATGATGCTACTACTGAAGCTCCAATTAGTGGAATATGCGGTGAAGCTTCATATTTAAATACAGCTATAGATAAAAACAATACTAAACTTAGTATTGGAATAAGCGCGATTGGTAACGTAAGCTCTCTTTTATTTCTCATTTTATAACCTCCATTTATTATATTTTAGTATTTATAACCAATAAAAAAAGCATCTAAGGATAACCTTAGATGCTAATATACATAAGTATAAGCACAAAGTCCCCCTCTCTTTCCCTTAAAGTAAGATAGCTCTCCATTTAAGCTACGGGATAGCTTAAATGACAGTTTTACACCTATT
Organism: Alkalithermobacter paradoxus; assembly: GCA_002029295.1. Classification (GTDB taxonomy): domain Bacteria; phylum Bacillota; class Clostridia; order Peptostreptococcales; family Peptostreptococcaceae; genus Alkalithermobacter; species Alkalithermobacter paradoxus. The sequence goes on from MZGW01000003.1 coordinate 58,977, forward strand.
CGATGTAAACCCAGCATATAGTTTTGCAAGAACTATACACTTCGGCGGTCTTCCTTTCATTTAAATTCATCGACTTGCAATCTCCTTTAAACTACTCATAATACCCGCGCCTCTACCTCACCCCTGTTAGAGATGAGGTATATTTAGTTGTAAATTGATATGTGTATTATTCTACAACAGTATGTATAACTTGTCAACATACTAATTTATTCTATTCTTCTCTTACATCTATAGGTAAATCTTCTCCTAGTGCTGCACTGCTAGCTAGTTTATCACACAGCTCATTTCCCCAATTACCTGCATGTCCTTTTACCCACTCAAATTTTACATTATGATTTTCCATTGCTTTTAGTAATCTTATCCACAAATCAACGTTCTTTGCTTTTTCTTTTTTCTTGGCATCTTTATACCAAGAATTTCTTTTCCATTTCATTACCCATCCAAGATTTATAGCATCAACGATATATTTTGAATCAGAGTATAAAGTAACGTTGCAAGGCCTTTTCAGTGCTTCAAGTGCTACTATTACAGCCATAAGCTCCATTCTATTATTAGTTGTTTTGTTAAATCCACCAGATAATTCTTTTTTATGCTCTTTATCTCCTATCTTGCATATTAAAACAGCTCCATAACCTCCAGGCCCATCAGGGTTTCCTAAACATGCTCCATCTGTATATATTACAATTTCATCCACAATTTATCCTCCTACTGTTATTAACTTTATATACAATTTTATCATAGAAAAAGACTAACCGCATGATTAGTCTAAAAACTTTAGAATAGATAACTTATACCATTTATCTTGTTCTTTTATTATATTTACTTCTTTCCACTTACCATCTTCATTAATATACTCATTTAATAATATATCTTCACCATTTGTGAGTTCCACAAAGTCAAATCTGTACTTCTTATTTTTCCCACTAGCATATATAGATATACTAGAATTATCCTTCTCAACACTATCTATTTTATCAATGAGATTATACCACTCTCCATATATAATATTAACAAAATAACTGCTATCCCAGCTCCATAGATGCCATGGAGCACATAAAAAATCTTCTGGTATATAATCTACACTTCTTATTTTCCATCCATCTTTTTCGCTGTACTCAGTTGTAACTATTCCATAATAATAGGCAAAGTAACTTGGCTGTGGAGTTAAATCTTTACCCTCTGAATATGGTTTACCAGTTATGATTTCAATCTCTACAAAGTAATAGTCTATGTTATCTGAAGTATTTTCAGGACGATATGCCTTTCTTAATTTTAATAAAATTGTTTGCCCAACTCCACTAAAAGAATCTTCAAATTTCTTTAGAGATATCTTCTCTTTAGATCCAGAGCTAAGAAGATTATAGGCATATTTATAAGGCACATTAGCCCATCCTATAGCACCACATCCACCTTGAAATCCAATCATATTAGATGCATTTTTTAATATAGAGTAATACGCATGTATAACATCTTCTGATGAATCATACCTACTCGGATAACCTTCGAGTATATTTGAATTTGTCTTAGATTCACTAAAATTATTTGGGTTATATTTTAACTTTAGTGCCTTATCCTTAGATGGTCTTCCAAACCTTTCTCCATGGAAATAATCTTCTTCACTACTGAAAGTAGATATTTCACTATTCATATTTTTATTATATATATATCCACCCATTTTATAATTCCTATCTTTATAGATTGCAATATTATAAGAAACTGTAGCTACAACTATAAAAATCAAAACAATGAAACTCAACCTAATCATATCTTTTTTAGAAATAATCATAATACATCACCTCAGATTTAATTTATGCTTGATAGGGTACTTATAGACATGTTTCTTATGCTTCTTCAGTTCAAATTAGAAGATGTATTAGAAGCTGAAAAATAGGTATTAAAAAAGTAGGGGTGAATATTCACCCCTACTTTTTTGTAGCTTTATAGAATTTATGTCCACCTGATAAATTATAAACTTTCTTAAATCCACGATTTATTAATATGTTTTGAGCTGCATTTCCTGTTACACCTTTATTGCAATAAGTTATAGTCAAAACGTCTTTATCTAAATCATTAATTCCTTCTCTTAATTTAGCATGTGGTATATTTATAGCACTCTCTACATGAGACTCTTCGTACTGCTTAGATACTCTAGCATCAACTATTTGTACTTTTTCACCTTTATCTACTAAACTTTTGACTTCATTTGATGTTATAATCGGTCTATCTTTACTTAGAGAATTTTCTAATATCATACCTGTATAATGAACAGGATCTTTAGTAGTAGAAAATGGTGGAGCATACGCAAGGTCTAAGTGGAAAAGATCATCAACTTTTGCACCGTAAGTTATTAGTGTTGCAAATACATCTGCTCTTTTGTCAACACCTTCATAACCTATAATCTGTACACCTAGAAGCTTTCTAGTTTTCTTATCTGCTATAGCTTTTATAACCATTTCTTTACCATTAAAATAGTCTGGTTTGTCAGGTTTTATATTATGGCACATAACTATTTCATAACCTTCTTCTATAGCTTCTTTTTCACTAAGTCCTGTACTTGCAATAGCCATATCAAATAATTTAAATATTCCTGTACCTAGATTACCTCTATACTCTAAACTTCCCCCAGTTAATACATCTCCTGCTATTCTTCCTGTTTTATTAGCAGTTGAGCCTAGAGGTCTATATACTGGCTTACTAGTAATTGAAGAAAAAGTTTCTATGCAATCTCCACACGCATATACATCATTTATATTTGTCTGCATTTTGTTATTAACTTTTATAGCTCCAGTAATTCCAATCTCTACTCCTGCTTCTTTTGCAAGGTTTACATTCGGTCTAACTCCAGTTGCCATTATAACAATGTTGCTTTCTATTTCTTTTCCATTATCTAATATAACTTTATCTTCCCAAATTTCTACTATACTACTACCTTTTATTATATTTATATTCTTTTTGAGTAATGCATTTTCTAAGAAAAGTGCCATATCTTCATCAAGATTTGGAGTTATCTTATTTTGCTTTTCTACGATAGTTACGTTTATTTCATCTTCCATTAAGTTTTCTAACATCTCAAATCCTATAAATCCTGTACCTGCAATTACTGCATGTTTTGGCTTTCTTTCTTGTATAAAATTCTTTATATTTCTAGCACTCTGAACATTTCTTACAAAGAATACATTATCATTATCTATTCCTTTTATATCAGGTGCAAAAGGCGTTGCACCTGTTGCAATAACTAACTTATCATAATTGTCTTCAAATATTTCATCTGTACTCAAATTTTTAACAATTATTTTCTTAGATTTTGTATCTATCTTCAATACTTCATGTCTTGTTAGTACATCTATATCATATTTTTTCTTGAAGAACAGAGGATCTCTTGGCGTAAGTTCATCAATATCCTCTATTTCTCCACCGATATAGTAAGGAAGACCGCATCCTGAATAAGATATGTCACCATCTTTTTCATATATTACTATCTTAGCACTATCATTATTTCTTCTAGCCTTTGCAGCTGCAGATGTTCCTGCTGCCACAGCTCCAATAACTAATATCCTCATATTTTTTCCTCCTACTTTATAAGGTCCATAAGCTTTTCGCCTTTTACTTCTTCTGGTATCCACTTAACAAGTGCGAATTTGCCTTCAGATATCTTACTTACCTTATTAATCCACTCTACTTCGTTATTAGCCTTAACCTTCAATATATCATTAGTTGTATTACAGCTATATAAACTTGAATTTATAACCCACCATTTGCTATGAATTCCTGCTCTAGTTAAGTCTTCTCTTAATCTCATAGCTTCATGTACAGGAGTGGTTTCAGGCAATGTAACAATAATAACTTCTGTATGTTTTTCATTCCTAAGCTTAGGTAACAGCTTCTTTACTGACTCTGGTATATCACCTTGCGAACGCTCTATCTCCTTATGATAACTTTGAGTTGAATCTAAAAGAAGTAATGTATGTCCCGTTGGTGCTGTATCAATAACAACAACTTCATTTTCTGATTTTTCAACAACCTGCGCAAAAGCTCTAAATACTGCTATTTCTTGAGTACAAGGAGATCTTAAATCTTCTTCAATATAAGCAATATCATCTTTGCTCATTGTTTGCCTTGCTTTACTTAATACTTCTTCTTTATATTTTTCAAGTTCTTTTTTCTCATCTATACTACTTAGCGTAATTCCATAACTTTCCTCTAACACAAATTTTAAGTGTGCAGCTGGGTCAGTAGTTGTTAAGTGTACCTTCTTACCTTTCTTAGCTAACCCTAAAGCTATTGTAGCAGCTATTGTAGTTTTACCTACTCCACCTTTTCCCATTGTAAATATTACTTTTTTATCACTATTATATAAATCATCTATTATATCACTTAGTGTAGGTATACTATCCACATTAAGCTTTTGTTCATTATATTTTATATTATCTTCTTTTAGAAATGCCCTTACATTCTCAAGTCCAGTAACATTGTATGGTCTTAGTGGAATTTGGAAGGTCTTTATATTTCTAAGACCTTCAGGTATATCTCTTAAAGCACTTTGTTGCTTTTCATAAACTGCACTTGAAAGATAATCATCATGAGTTTCTAGCACTCCGTTAATGATTAATGCTTGATTTGTAACCCCTATCTCCTGAAGCTCTTTAGATGCTCTTTCTGCTTCTTTAAGTGGTGATATTTCTGGGCGTGATACAAGTATTAGTGTAGTTTTTTCTTTATCTGCAAGATTTTCTACTGCTTTTTTATAAATTTCTTTCTTATCTTCAAGTCCGGAAAGCTGTCCTAAACATGACACACCATGTGTACTCTCACTTATAAAATTACTCCAAGCTGAAGGTAGCTGTAGCATCCTTAAAGTATGCCCTGTTGGTGCTGTATCAAATATAATATGGTCATACTCTTTTGCAGCATTCTCGTCTGTTATAAAGCCTGAAAACTCATTAAATGCAGCAATTTCAACAGTACACGAGCCTGATAATTGCTCTTCCATATTTTTGATTACTACTTCTGGAAGTTTGCCACGGTAAGGGCCTATTACACTTTCTCTATATTCCGCCGCTGCAACTTCAGGATCAAAGTTTGCCACTACTAAATTAGGAACTTCCTTTATACGTACACCTTTATTATTTAGCTGTGTATTAAAAACATCTTGAAGATTTGAAGCCGGGTCAGTACTTATAAGCATAACTTTCTTACCTTCATCAGCTAGTGATACCGCTGTAGCACACGCTGTTGAAGTTTTACCTACTCCACCTTTTCCAGTGAAAAATAGGTATTTAGTTAAATTTATCTTAGATATATCAAATTTCTCAAGCATTTATATCCCTCTTTTCTATGTTAGCAGCATCCATCGTCACAACAACAACCACTACAATCTGAAGATTCTTTTTCTGGAGATTTTAAATAGTCTTTATCTAATCCTAATAAAGTACAAAACTCCTCATCAGTTGGATAAGTTTTTCTTTTTACTACAACTCCATCAACCATTGTAACAGGAAGTACATATACTCCCTCTTCATTTAATATTTTATTTATTTCTTTATTATCAACGAATATCTGTGGATTGTTAGTTAAATTATATCTTTCAACTAATACTCCCTTATTTTTTAAGTTGTTTATAACTGTAGAAACTCTAAGTAGCTCAGGATCCACCCCAGGACCACAAACTCCAGTAGAACAACACATAGCAGGATCAAAAATAATCATTTTTTTCATATTTATACACCCCTTTATTTATATTTAACTTCTCATTATATAGATATGTATCTATGTATAAAATATAGACCATTATCTATGTATTGTCAATACATCCTATCTCAAATTAGTATAACTCTTTAAGTGAAATTTATTAAAATAAAATCCGTCTGAATTTCAGACGGATTGTAATCTACCTCGTAATTTTTTCTATCAATAGTTTATTTCTTTTCCAATATTTTAACTATCTCTTTAGGTTTTAGAACCTTTCCATAAGAAACTACTTTCTCATCAACTACAAGAGCTGGAGTTGACATTACTCCATAAGCCATTATGTCGGCAAAATCTTCAACTTTAATTATTTGTGCTTGTAATCCTAACTCCTTTAAAGCTGCTTCTGCATTTTCTTTAAGCGTAGTACAGCTTTTGCACCCTGAACCTAAAATCTTGATTACCATAATACCACTCCTTTGAATATTTTTATATTAAATTAAAAGATAGCTAAATGCATTGAATATATAACCAATTAAAATAATCCCTACAGTTACAATACCCACAAAAATTCCTAATAGTCTTGGTTTTACAACTTTCTTTAACATAACCATAGACGGAAGTGAAAGGGCTGTTACACTCATCATAAATGCTAAAGCAGTACCAATTCCTACCCCTTTTGTAACTAGAGCCTGAGCAATAGGAAGGGTTCCAAATATATCTGCATACATAGGTACTCCAACAATAGTTGCTAATAAAACAGAATACCATTTATCTTGACCAAGGACTGCTTCTATCATATTTTCAGGAATCCAGTTATGAATACCTGCTCCTATACCAACACCTATAATAATATATAGCCAAACTCTCTTTACTATGTCTAATACCTGATTCTTTGCAAACTCTATTCTTTCTTTAGTTGTTAATTCTTCTTCTTCTACTTCAGCAACCTTAGTATTAAAAACAAAAGATTCTACATATTCTTCAAGACCTAACTTACTTATGATAGTTCCTGCTATAACTGCAAGTACAATACCTACAACAACATAAGCTATAGATATTTTCCAGTTAAATATACTAGCTAGTAATATAACAGATGCTAAATCTACTAGAGGAGAAGATATTAAAAATGAAAATGTAACTCCTATAGGAAGCCCTGCACTTGTAAACCCTATAAATAGTGGTATAGATGAACATGAACAAAACGGAGTAACAGTTCCAAGCACTGCTCCTAGTATATTTGCTGTAACCCCTTTATATTTACCCAATATCTTTTTAGTTCTCTCTGGAGGAAAAAAGCTTTGAACGTATGATACTGCAAAAATAAGTACAGACAACAATATGAATATTTTTATAACATCGTAAATGAAAAAGTGAACACTCCCCCCAACTCTAGTGCTTACATCTAACCTAAATATATTCTCTACTAATAACTCTACTAATTTGTAAAGCCAATCCATTTTGAGTAATTGATTGTTCAGCCACTGAAATATAACCAAGATAACACCCCCTAATTTTTATTTTCCAAACCTCATATTTATATCATCAAAGAAAATCTTTATTGTATCTAAACTCTCTTTATTGATACTATATTTAGTCCATACCCCGTCTCGCCTACTATTTACAAGCCCACTTTCACACAAAATCTTCATATGATAAGAAAGAGTCGGCTGTGTTATATTAAATTCTTCAAGTATATTGCAAGCACATTTTTCTCCTTCAGAGAGCATATCAAATATCTTAGCTCTCGTTTCATCTCCTAATGCCTTCATAAGCAAAGCATATTTACCGTAATCTTTTGTCAGTGTAGCCACCTCCTTTTATATAGATAAATCTCTATATCCATTATATTCCTAGATATAGATAATTGTCAATATATTCAGTAAAACATACTTCTATAAATAAACCTGTTTTCACCATGAAAAAAGAAAGGGGCAAATAGTCCCTTTCTATACTTTTCTAATTTCAAATTTCATGACCATCAGAATTGATAGTAACAAAGATAAAATAACCGTGAATAATAAATACATTTCATTGCACATTTCAAAAACTGCACACTGAAAAAGACTATTCAAAGCTAATATTACACCAGCTATAGTAATTGGAAGTCCTATGCATTTATCTTTAATATCTAGTATGTTATATCTCGCTAATCTAAATGCTCCACAAAGTACAAATACTATCGCTACCATATATCCTATTAATCCAATATTAAATAAGTTTAGCTTCCATGTAACTATAATAGGGGCAACTCCAAAAGATATCAGATCTGATAATGAATCTAGCTGCTTTCCTAATTCACTCTCAACATTCAAAAATCTTGCTAATTTTCCATCATATCTATCAAATATAGCCGCTAATATTATTAGGAGAGAAGCTATCATTAGGCTATTTATACTATCACCATTTATAGATATTAATATTGCATTTATTCCAAGTGCCATATTAGTAAGCGTAAGCATATTTGGAATGTTTTCTCTTATTTTCATACTAAAGCTTCCTCCTTTCGTCTTTGAATTATCAATTTAGTTCCCAAATAAATACCACTTAATAAAAATACAAACCAAAAAGTTACAAATCTTAAAACAATTGCTATAACCATTCCAACTGAAGAAGATATTCCAACAGAAGATAATAAAATTATCATACTACCTTCAAAGCTTCCAAGTCCACCTGGTAAAAGAGGCAACATACCAACCATATAGGTAAGGTATGTAATTGCAGCTGCTGCGCTAAATTTTATTGAACTACCTAAAACCAAAACTATATAATATGTTTTTACTGCAAATAAAGTCCATATAATTATTCCTATAACTATATGAAAAATGAAACTGTTTTTATTTCTAATTAATTTTTTTATACATTCATCAAAATTATATAAAAAGTCTTTTATTTTGAACTCGTGCTTTTTCAAAACTGGTATTAAATAGATGAATTTATCTAATTTTTCTCTGAATACTAATGATAAAATTATTACAGAAACCAAAAGCGATACAAATAAAAAGCTACTTAAAAGCAAACTCCTATACTCCCATGATAAAGGAACTATGACCAAAAAACATATAAGACTTACAAAACTAAGTCCTAAAAAGCAGACCATACTCAGTATCTTTTGAAAGCTTACAACAGCACTAGCCTCTCCAAGTGAAAAACCAAGCTTTGACCTTAAGAACATTACTTTTGCAAATTCTCCACCTGCTTTAGCTGCAGGAGTTATACTTTCAAAGAATGTTCCCCTCATATTCATATCTAAAGCATCTATAAATCTCATATTTAGACCTATATCTTTAGATATCTTCATCCACTGAATATTTATTAAACCTATAGTTATAATTTGTAAAATACAAAGAATACATATATTCCTGTACCCTATGCTACATACCCCTTCCATTACACTTTTATAATCAGCTAGCAGCAACAGTGTTACTACACATGCTATTCCTATAAAAAGTAGCACTAACTTTTTCATCTGAATTTTTCTCCTCACTTTTAACTAAAAGGCAAGTTTCTTTCATTGTAGAATTAACCTGTTTTGCATATTTAGCATTGTCTATAAAAGTAGATTCATCTACATATGAATAAAATAATTCTAAACTTTTCTTTGGTTTTCTAATTAAAATCCTAGTTCCTACTGAACAATTATCCCATATGTGCTTAATTACCTTATCTTTTGGTTTAACCTGAAGTGCTACATGTATAACATCAAAATCGTTAATACAAAAATCTAAACCATTACCTACTAAAACTTTAATTTTATGACTCATACCAAGATTTTTGATGTGCTGATTAGCCTTTTTTACAGCTACAATATCCGTATCAATAACAGTAACATTTGAACCTGTAAGTTTTGATATTTGTATAGCACTGCAAGGCATAGCTCCTCCACCTATACATAGTACATTATCACTTTCTTTTATATCCCCTAAAATAACCTCATTATAAACTATATTTTTATAATACATTTCAAACATACATGTACTTTTGGAAATTTTGCAGCAAATCTTTTCTATGCATTTAGTGAAAATGCTAATCAATTGAAACTCACCCCCATTTGAATTTTTCCAAAAATAAGCTTCAGATGAAATATCTGAAGCATTTTAGTTATCTACAAAATAAATTTAAATATATTATTTACAATCCCGCCAAATAACAGTGCAATAAATACAGTGGATGCAGCTATTACTACGGCTGTTTTGATTTTAAATTCTTTAATTAATATTGCAAATGCAGAAAGGCACGGAAGATAGAATAATGCAACTACTGATCCTACTATAACTTGAGGTGTAGTTAAATTCATATCAAGTAAAGGCATAACTGCAAGTTCTCTTCTTATTATTCCTAGCAATAAAGCTAAGCTAGCTTCTTTAGGAAGACCTAACCAACCTTCTACAAGTGGCTGCATAGCTGTTCCTATAACATTTAAAAATCCTGTTTCAGCTATAAGTGCAGCTAAAACTATTCCTATCATCATAGGAACTTCTGCATCAAATAAGAAATGTTTAAATCTTATCCATATCTTCTGCATTAAAGCATCTTTATTTGGCATAAGTAAGTTTGGTATTTCTAAAAGTAAAGGATCACTCTTGCCTGGGAGTATTTTATTCAAAGCAACTCCAGTTATTACTATAGCTACAAATGATATCATATAAACAAATATAAGTGCAAATATAGATCTATCACCTAACAAGCTGAAAAATGCACCAGTCTGTGCTGTACAAGGAACAGCTAATGATATTAATGAAGTTAATATCAGTCTTTCTTTATAACTTGTAGATGCCCTTGTTCCAAGTATAGCAGGAACTGCACATCCATATCCCATTATAAACGGAACTATATTCCCTCCTGGAAGTCCTAATTTTCTTAACATACCATCTACTAAAACCCCAAGCCTTGGTAAGTATCCGCTGTCTTCTAAAAACGAAAGTACAACATAGAAAAGAAGAACATAAGGAAGTATTAAAGCAAAAGGCCACTCTATACCTTTGACTAAAACTCCAAACTCTCCAACCAAAACATTATAAAGCATTCCTGGCTCTACAAATCTAGATACTATAGATGTTATAAACGGTACTATAACTCCATTAACTAAGGGTAAAAGTACGGCTGCTCTAAGTGCCTTACCTCCACCTACAACTATAGCAAGAGATATAGCTAATACTAAGAAGGCTATAGGTATTCCAGGAAAAGGCTGTATAGTTAAATCTCCTAGTTTTTCTAGTAAAGAAGGTGTATGCTCAACTCTCATTTGAACCTTCTGAGCTAGCTTTTGTGCTTTATCCCATCTTTCTTCTTTAGAAAGTCTTTCATTGTAAATCTTTACATTTTCTTTAGAGATATTTAAAGACTTTTCTATTAATTCTTTCAATCCTATATTTTTTACAGCTACTGTCTCTACTACAGGAGCTTCTAATAAATCTTCTAGTTTTTTTACATCTATTTGTATACCTTGCCTCTTTGCTACATCAGTTAAATTAAGTGCATATACAGTAGGTATATTATACTCTCTAAGATGTAATGCAAGATTTAGATTTCTTTCAAGATTAGTAGCATCTAAAACACAGATTATAGCATCTGGTCCTTTATCTAGCATTTCAATGGCTACTTCTTCTGCTTTAGATGTAGCTTCTAGTGAGTAAATACCAGGTACATCTATTAACGCTGCCTTATCATCTTTGTGCTTTAACATACCTTGAGTATAGCTTACAGTTGTACCTGCATAGTTAGCTGTTATAACTTCCATACCAGTCAACTTTGAGAATACAACACTTTTACCTACATTTGGATTACCCATTAATAAAATCTTTTTATCACACTCTAAAGATGCTTTCTTATTTTTTCTGTCCTTTTGACAATCCAATTATGACACCACCTTAATGCTTATGTTCTGAGCTATGTTCTTGTCTACCGCAATGCTTCTATTCCCTATTTTTACTACTATAGGTCCACCAAAAGGTTGTTTTGAAGTTACAGATACCTCTATACCTTTTCTAAGTCCTAGCGACTGAAGTAGTGCATTAGAAGGCATTTCTTCTATAGTACATTTTTGATTTTTCTTTAATCCGTATAGTGCCATATTCATTCCCCCTAATTATTTTTTTAATACTTTAATGATACCACTATTCAATTACACATTCAAGCTTCTTGATAACAAATATCATTGTTACCTAAAAAATATAATCCTTTGGATACTACAATCGTACTCAAGGTATATATTCAAAAACATATTGTCAAAATAAATTAATAAGTATAAAATAAAATTAGATATTTTAGCACTCACTTAAATAGAGTGCTAATAAATTTTATGAAAAGGAGGAGAAATTATGAATATAGAAAAGTTTACTCAAAGAGCTCAACAAGCAATATCATCATCTCAAGAAATAGCTCTTAAACTTAGTCATCAACAAGTAGATGTAGCTCATTTACATCTTGCTTTAGTTACTCAAGAAGATGGTCTTATACCTAAACTAATAGAATTTATGAATGTTTCTACTTCCCTTTTAATAAATGATTTAAGAGATTATTTAGATAAATTACCTAAAGTTCATGGCGATGCATCTAATATGTACTTTACAAGAAAAGTAAGTCAAGTATTAGTAAATGCTAAAGATGAAGCAGAAAAATTTAAAGATGAATATATAGGAGTTGAACATATATATATTTCCCTTTTGAATGAAGGAGATAATATTTTTAGAAAATACAATATGACCAAAGAAAAATTCCTAGATGCTCTAGGTAAGGTTAGACAAAATAGAAGAATAACTTCTCAAAATCCAGAAGAAACTTACGATGCACTAAATAAGTTTGGTAGAGATTTAGTAAAGCTCGCTAGAGAAGGTAAAATAGATCCTGTAATAGGTAGAGATAATGAAATAAGAAGAACAATAAGAATTCTTTCAAGAAGAACTAAAAACAATCCTGTTCTAATAGGAGAACCAGGTGTTGGTAAAACTGCTGTTGTAGAAGGTCTTGCTCAGCGTATATTAAAAGGAGATGTTCCTGAAGGATTAAAAGATAAGACTATATTCGCTCTTGATATGGGATCACTGATTGCAGGTGCGAAGTTTAGAGGAGAGTTTGAGGAAAGATTAAAGGCAGTATTAGAAGAAGTTGAGCAATCAGATGGAAAAATAATTTTATTTATAGATGAACTTCACACTATAGTTGGAGCAGGTAAAACTGACGGTGCTATGGATGCTGCAAACATATTAAAGCCTATGCTAGCTAGAGGAGAACTTCACTGTATAGGAGCGACCACTTTAGATGAATATAGAAAATATATAGAAAAGGACCCTGCTCTTGAAAGACGTTTCCAACCTGTGATGATAGATCAGCCTACAGTTGAAGACACTATATCTATATTAAGAGGTATAAAAGAAAAATTTGAGATTCATCATGGAGTAAGAATTACAGATAATGCTATAGTTGCTTGTGCAACACTTTCAAGTAAATATATAACTGATAGATTCTTGCCTGATAAAGCTATAGACCTTATGGATGAAGCTGCTGCTATGATAAGAAGCGAAATTGATAGTATGCCTTCTGAACTTGATGAAGTAAGTAGACGTATAATGCAGCTTGAAATAGAGCAAGAAGCACTCAAAAAGGAAAATGACAAAAACTCAGAAAATAGACTTATAGCCCTTCAAGAAGAACTATCTAAACTAAAAGAAAGCGCAAATGAAATGAAGGCTAAGTGGCAAGTAGAAAAAGAAAATATATCTAAAATAAAGAAACTTCAGCAAGATATTGAGAATATAAAAAGAGATATAGAAGAAGCTGAAAGAAAATATGATCTTGAAACACTAGCTATGCTAAAGTATGGAAAACTTCCAGAGCATGAAAAAATGTTAGAGGAAGAGAGACAAAAACAGATAAACAGAAATGAAAAACGTCTTTTATCCGAAGAAGTTACAGAAGAAGAAATAGCTGAAATAGTTTCTAGGTGGACTGGAATTCCTGTTACAAAGTTAGTAGAATCAGAAAAAGAAAAACTACTAAATCTTGAAAATATACTTCATAAAAGAGTAATTGGTCAAGATGAAGCAGTAACTTCTGTTTCCGATGCAGTTTTAAGAGCAAGATCAGGCCTTAAAGACCCTAAAAAGCCCATAGGTTCTTTCATATTCCTAGGCCCTACAGGAGTTGGTAAAACAGAACTTGCCAAAACTTTGGCTCAATCCCTGTTCGATACTGAAGAAAATATAGTAAGAATAGATATGAGTGAATATCAAGAAAAGCATACAGTAGCAAGGCTTATAGGAGCACCTCCTGGATATGTTGGATATGAAGAAGGAGGCCAGTTAACTGAGGCTGTTAGAAGAAAGCCTTACAGTGTAATTTTATTTGATGAAATTGAAAAAGCTCATCCTGAAGTATTCAACGTACTTTTACAGTTATTAGACGATGGAAGATTAACTGATTCTAAAGGTAAAACTGTAAACTTCAAAAATACAGTTGTAATTATGACTTCTAACATCGGGAGCCATTATATATTAGAAGGAATAGATGAGCATGGAGAAATAAAACCTGATATGAAAGAAAAGGCTATGAATGAACTTAGAAAAAGCTTTAAACCTGAATTTTTAAATCGTATTGATGATATAATAGTATTCAAACCTCTCAAGAAAGAAGAAATTGCTAAGATTATAGATCTAGCTATAAAAGATATACAAAGAAGACTTGAAGATAGAAATATAGATCTTTCTATAACGGATGATGCTAAATTACTTATAGCAAATGAAGCTTATTCTCCAACATATGGTGCTAGACCAATTAAAAGATATCTTCAAAAATATATAGAAACTGAGCTTGGAAAGATGATTATAAAAGGAGAAGTACTTGATAATTCTTCTGTTACCATAGATGTTCAAGATAGTGAACTAAAAATCTTCACAAAATAACCCCAGTATTAATACTGGGGATTTCTTAACTTATCTTCTGTATTTATATACTGCGAAGGCTTATTTTTTTCGAAATTATTCTCATAATCATTTGTTACTTTAACGATTAATGACGTCATTCCTAAAAGTGCTATAAGGTTAGGTATAACCATAAGTGCATTAAATGTATCAGCAAGTTCCCAAACTAATTCTACTTTCATAGTTGTTCCAACTATTATACATAATAAAACTATAGCTCTATATAATCCTAAACCTTTCTTACCAAATAAGAATTTCACATTTGACTCTCCAAAGAAATACCATCCTATTATAGTCGATAAAGAGAAGAAGAATAGACATATAGCTATGAAGTAACTTCCAAACCCTCCAAAACCACGCATAAATCCTTCTTGAGTAAGAGCGGCTCCAGATAAACCAGCTTCGATAGAACCAGTAGTTAATATAACTAAAGCTGTAAGTGTACAAACTATTCCAGTATCTATGATTACTCCCATAAGTGCAACAAGACCTTGTTGTCCAGGATGCTTTACCTTCGCTACAGCATGTGCATGTGGAGTTGACCCCATTCCTGCTTCATTAGAGAAAAGCCCTCTTGCTATACCATATCTAAATGATTCTTTTATAGTTGCCCCAATCAACCCGCCAGTTGCTGCCATAGGATTGAACGCTCCATATATTATCATCTTAAACGCTGGAATTATATTTTCATAGTTAGAAAATACTATTATTAAACTTCCTAAAATATAGAAAATAGCCATAAAAGGTACTATTTTTTCGGTAAAAGATGCTATCCTACCAATTCCGCCAATTATAATTAAACCAACAATAATTGCAACACCTATTCCTACAAATAATGGATTTATATTAAATGCCCCACTTACAGCTGCACCTATAGAATTAGATTGAACCATATTCCCCATAAATCCTAATGCTAGGATTATTGCAATCGAGAAAAATGCTGCTAAATACTTATTCTTAAGTCCATCTGTAATGTAATAAGCAGGTCCTCCTGTAACCTCTCCATCTACCCTTTTCTTGTATACCTGAGCTAGTATAGCTTCTGCAAATATAGTACTCATTCCAAAAAAACCACTTATCCACATCCAAAATATTGCACCTGGTCCTCCAGCTGCTATAGCTGTTGCAACTCCAGCAAGATTTCCTGTTCCAACTTGAGCTGCTATAGCTGTAGATAATGCCTGAAAAGAAGACATTCCATCTTCATTTGCTCTATCACCCTTCTTGAATATCCCCTTAAAAGTTTCTTTGAACGCATACTTCATTTTCCTTATTTGTAAAAATCTAAGTTTGAACGTGAATAGTACTCCTGTTCCCAGAAGAAGAAATAGCATTACTGGTCCCCAAAGAATGCTATTAATTTTGCTAACAATATCAAATAAATCCATGTTAATCCCCCTAACATAATTTTTTTGAAGTACTTGATACAACTTGTTAACATCATAACTATTTTTGAATAATTTAGTGCATTCTTAATCCCCATATTATTGATATAATTGATTTTAATGTCTATTTTTCTGCAATCACCAAGAAGTTTAGGTCATTTTTTTAAATTTTCAGACTATTCCTCCTTTCTTTCAGTAAAATGCTAGCACTAAATGCAATTTCTTCTTCCGTCTTATTGTTATAATTTTGTCATTATCCTTATATTAGCAATTATATGCTCCTACCGTCAAATATTTTCATAATATTTTTTTCATCATATTCTATGCAAATTCGATATTTTCTTAATCGTATTTAAGTATTTATTATTTACTAACACAAAATAACCCCAGTATAAATACTGGGGTTTAAAATTAGTTCTCCACTATAAGCTTATCTTTCTCTAATATATGACTAACTAGCCAATCTACTATAAAGTTCACTATATCAAGTAAACATTCATTCTGTTCATTATCTATGCTCTCTAAATCTATATTTCTTATTTTTTGTACGAATTCATCATGCTCTATTTTGTGTGTAAACATCTTTTTATATCCGATTTCCTTCATGTAACTTTCTTCTTCTGCAAAGTGGAAAATTGTATATTCTTCAAGTTCTTTTAATATTTCCACAATTTTATCGTATTTATCCACACAAAAATCATCATTCAAAACTTCATAAGTTTTGTTAGCTATATTAACTAAATGCTTATGTTGTTCATCTATTTTTTCTACCCCTATTAAATATTCATCCTTCCACTTAATCATCAAATCCACCCTCTTTATATTATATATTATTTATATAATATGAGATTTTTTTTAACTTTTCAACAATATCTTAGACTCTTGCTAATAATCTATATACAATCAAGCTACTATGACTGTACTTCCCAGCCTACAGAACTTATTCCTGACTCTAAACTTATTCTGCTAGCAATCTTTTCCAAAACAGAATGGTTCTTCATTATACTTATAAGTTTTGCAGTTACTTCAACATGTTCACTTGATTGAATGTCATCACTTTCTAAATTTGTCAACATAACATCTTCCTGTTGCAGCATGTGTATTAATAATGCTCTTATATGAAATTCTGATTTTTTCGAGCACACTACTCTTAAGATGTATGCTGTTTCAAATTTATCTCCTGATTCTGAGTGATCCTCAGCTTTTTTTATCATATGTCTAAGATATATATTTGCAATTAACACGAATAACGTTCCTGCTACAGCCTCTTTTATAAGGCCTGCACTAGTTAAAACTCCTATAGCTGCAGAACACCATAAGGTTGCAGCAGTATTTAGACCTCTTACATTTATTCCATCTCTAATAATCACACCTGCTCCTAAAAATCCTATTCCTGAAACAATCTGAGCAGCCACTCTACTTGGACTACTTTCTCCTTCAAGAGTCATAGATAAAGTAACAAATAAAAAGGCGCCTAGTGATACTAATACATTTGTTCTTAATCCAGCCATTCTTTGCCTTTTTTGTCTTTCGAAACCTATTATACCCCCTAAAATAAATGCTAAACTAATTCTCAAAATAAAATCTGTAAATATCATACTTATCACCCGTTTCTAACTATAGTAGGTAACCTAAAAACTGCTTAACTAACATAAAATAAATTAAAAGTCCAGTTATATCCTTAATAGTTGTAATAATAGGGTCTGCTCCAGCAGCTTGATCAACTCCTATTTTAAATAATATATATGGAATTAAAAAACCTAACGAAGTAGCAAGTGTCATCGTAATTGCTAGTGCTAATCCTACAGCTATTCCCAACTGAGGAATACCTTGCCATAAAAACGCTAAAATAGCTGTAAGTATTCCAACAAATGCTACCATACTCAGCCCAACAAAAGCTTCTCTTAATAAATGTTTTATAAAGTTATCTAGCTTTATGTGTCCTAATATTAATGCACGTGAGAATATAGTACTTGATTGAGTTCCTGCATTACCTCCCATATCCATAATAACAGGAATAAATATAGCAGTTGCTGCAATTGATTCTAATGTTTCCTCAAATACATCTATAACCGCTCCTGCCATTAATCCTCCTATCATTGTTATAATTAAAAATGGCAATCTAACTTTCCAAACATCAGTTAAAGATCCACTAATTAATCTTTGACTGTGATCTCTTTCTTTATTATTTAATTGAGTTAAACCTGCTTTAATAAATATATCTTCTGTCGTTTCTTCCTCGATAATATCCATAGCATCATCAAAGGTTATAATCCCAACTAATCTGTTTTCTTTATCCACGACAGGAACTGACATGAAATCTAGATTTTGTAATATCTGTGCAACTTCCTCTTGATCGGTATTAGTTGAAACCTTAACAACTTTATCATTCATAATTTCTTCTAGTCTTTTGTCTAATGAAGATATTATTAACTCTCTTAACGATAAAACTCCCTCTAACTTTCTAAATTCATCGACTATATATATCGTATAGATAGTTTCTTTTTCCTTACCAACTTGTCTTATCTTCTCTATAGCTTGTTCAACAGTATACTTTCTATTTAACGCAAAGTATTCAGTTGTCATTATTCTTCCTGCTGTTTTTTCTTCGTATCCCATCAGTAAAGCTGTTTTTTCTCTTTCTTCTGGTAAGAGAGCCTGTATTAATCTTTTTGCAACCTTTGCTGGCAATTCATCAAGAAGTCTTACTCTATCGTCTGGTTCAAGTTCTGAAATCATCTCTATTGCAACTTCTTCAGTAAATGAAGATAATAAGTCTTGTTGAAAACTCGTATCAAGTTGTTCAAATACAAATAATGCTTTATCCTTAGACAAAAGTCTATACACTATAACTCGTTCATCAGAAGATAATTCTTTAATAACATTTAGAACATCTAGTTTATCTGAATTATTAAGTACTTCCTTTAAAGACTCTATATCTTTATTATTAAAGTGAGTCCAAATAAGCTTTTTAAGATTTTGCATGATAACCCCTCCATATAACTTATATTTTTTAGTTTTTGAACATTATTTATTCCTTTCTTACGCCTAAAACCGTCACCTTCCATTTGGACTCACCTCCTTTGTTAATAAAAAAAAACGACTACAAGGAGTCGTTTTGAAATGCTTCACCACAAAAACCTACAATAAGTCTGTAGATTTGTAACTTTAACTCCTAGTTTTGGATTTAGCACTAAATGACGTAGAATCAATTTATTGATTCAGCTATATTAAGCAGACCTTAATCCGATCTTGCCTGTTCTACCCATTGGCGTCTCTCGACGTTTTTGGGCAATAGCCTGTGTTCATTTAGGAGCCTCACCTAACAAGTTGTATTAAATTTTATTTCCTAGTAAATCCTAAACTAAAACAAAGTCTATGTCAATACTTTTTATAACCTAAATATTTGATGTATTATACATATGTCTTTCAATCAACTTTAAAAACTCACTTTCAAACTTATCTAGTGATGTAGAATAATTTCTAATATCTTCATTAAATACTTTATTTATACTTTCCCTATCAAATGAAAATGTCTCAACAGTATATTGTTCCTCAAATATAAAATTTACCTCATCTAGATTTTCTATAAGACAAAACATGATTGAAGCATTCTTAAATATATTAGCTGTTATTGTTTTTGTATCTTCTTGAGATAGATTTTTAGGTATCCTTGAATAGTGTATGTTCACTACATATGGTCTATTTTGTGTGTTTAAAGAAATCTTAGTCTTAAATTCTCCATAATTAAGATTATTTACAAGATTTGAGACTTTACTAGCATCTCCAACATATTTAGTTTTATACTTATAAATGTTATTGTAATCTAGATTATTACCTTCATTTTTATCTAAATTCAGGATAACTACTCCTATTGCAAGTATAAAAATGAATACTAAAATAAACACTTTCTTCACAACCAACTCTCCCTTATATTAAAATCTTGTACTTTTTTAACTTCAAGTTTTGAGTAAACTTTTACGATATATCGGCTTATATACTAACTTTCCATTTTCTCTAGAGCTTTCCATAAGCGACAATACTTTTACTGAAAATTGCCTTGGATTTATATTTATCTCTTTTTTTATAGACTCTAATGAATTATTCAATACAACTTCTCTTCCAATAGTTATATGTGGACTATATGGTCTATCTTCTTTTCTAAATCCCTTGCTTTCCATTATAGTTTCTACTTTTTTGAATAGATTGTTTAGCTTATGTATTTCGCCATTTACACCTACCCATATGATTTTTTTATCTTTTCGTTGAAAATAACCTATCCTTCCAGTTTCTAATATAAATGTATCTACAGAAATTTCATCCATACCACACTTTATGTCTTCTAGTTGTTTTTCGTTAACTTCTCCTATAAACTTAATTGTTATATGGAAGTTCTCCTTATTTGTAAAGCTTCCTCTACTTGAATATTGTTTTATATGGTTTTGATATGAATATATATTATCTACAATATCTTCACTCAATTCAATAGCAAGAAAAACTCTCATAACTTATCTCCTTTGTCACTAGTATTATTTTATTTTACTTTATACTTTTTGTAAATTCTCAAATAGACTAATATAAAAATTGCAAGTCCTAGAAAAGCACTTATGCCAATATGATCCTCTCTCCCATAAAATCCCCCTAATTTTATATTTGATAAGTCCTTTTTTATTATAATGAACTATTTAATTTATATTTAAACAATAGGCTCTAGCACATATACAAAATGATGTAGTATGAGCTAGAGCCTTTATAATTTAAGATAAGTTATGATGTTGAAGTTTGATTATTCTTTTTGATTATATAGCTTCTTTGTGGCTGTAAATAGTTAATTATTATAGCTACTATAACTAAAATACAAGTACCTATTAATACTGGATTAATGATGAACATAAAACTCTTTTCAGCAGCAACGGCTAAAAATGCTGTAGCACCTCCCGGTGGGTGAACAGTCTTTGTTAAGAGCATCAGTACTATAGCTAATGCAACAGCTAAAGCAATGCTATACCACGTCTTACCAAGCAGGTGGTAGACAGAAGTTCCAGCTAGTGCAGAAATAAGCTGCCCGAAAAAAACATTTTTAGGTTGTGCTAAAGCCGCACTAGGAGCTGCAAAAAGTAAAACTGCAGCTGCTCCAAATGGAGGAGCTATCATATCAAGTCCGTATCCTCCTAGACCTAAGTATGCTATTAATCCTATTGCAATAAAGGCTCCTACAAAGATTAGTGCAGCATCTATAAAAGTGCTTTTAAATTTCTTTTGATCCATATATAACACCTCTTTTCTTTAGTAATTAACTACTATTATATATACTTTGAGAATCTATTTCAATAGTTAATTATCACTTTGATAAATCAGTGTCATATTATTTATAATCATTAGGAGTTGCCCAGTACTCAAATCGGTTATATCTAGGATCTGATGAGTCAAAATGTATCCATATAGGTGCATTATTTAACTTCGGGTGTGCATTAAAGAACTCTCTATCTCCGTAGATTATAGCTTCAAGGGCTAAAGGCAATTCACGCCTGAAAATCATATTTCGTATATATGACATAACTGGTCCAAAATCTCCTACATATACATACACATACAGAAACAATTGCCCGTTACAAATATGCCACTGTGCGAGCACTTCATCTCTCATTTTATTAATTTTATCATGTGCATATTTTTTTCCTATCGTTAGAAATAATTCAGCAGTTATGTCAGAATGTGTTAGTGTGTATCTCCTTGGTATAATCGGCTTAGTTGGTGTTACTCCTTGTCTAAACTCTACATGCAATTTCTCAGGATTTAGTTTTTTCATACACCACACCCCATTGACTACAGTATTTACTTAGACTATATGGTATGAGTATGTTATATATATTGTTACACCCTACTTGCTATACAGCAGTTTTTTCTGGCTGAAGGCTATCTATAACCGCACCTTTATCATTAAATATACCGTTTTTACTTCTCATAAATAGTATAATAGATGTTCCCAGGTATCCTGCTATTATTCCACCTATAGTTGCAAATACCAATGCAAACAATACATTCATAGGCGAGTTGAATCCAAAAGGAGCTAACATACCTGGAATTGGAGAAGCAGTACCAGGTGCATTATTAATAATCCTAAAATAAGCAGCTCCTATACCAGCTAGACCTCCTCCAATAAAGTTTGAAAAATATATTGGAATTGGATTCTTTGAGACTATGTGTGCTTGAGTCAAAGGTTCTAACATTACAGCAATAACGTTGCTAGAATCTCCAAGTTTTAATCTTTTAAATACTATTCCATTAGTAAAAGCTCCTCCATAACTAGCAATAGCTGCTATTCCCATTGCAAGACCTTGTAATCCTAACATTGCAGTTAATGCCATAGAACTTAAGGGAGATGTGCATATTACTTTTATAATACCTCCAAGCAAGAATCCCATAATATATGGAGATTGTTCTGCTGTAACAGAAATCATATTTCCTATACTAAACAGTGTATGGTTTACAATTGGTGTAGTTATATAAGCAATTCCTCTAGCCACTGGAGCTATAAGCAATGCACCTACTATCAGATCTAAGCCCTTTGGAAGTTTTTTCTCTAAAACTGGAGCAATTAGTCCTACTATATATCCGCTCACAAAACCTGGTAATATGCCTATCTGTGTCATAGAAGCACCGGCTACTGCAGCATATACAGGGTTTATTCCCATATTTAAAGATACAAGTATAGTTGCTATAGGTCCACCCATGCTTCCTGAAGCATCTCCAACCTGTCCTAGAAACTGAATACCCAAAAGTTCTCCGCTGATGTATTTATGTATTGCCTCAACTAAAAAAGTCGCTACAGCAGCACCCGCAAGACCCGACATAGCCTTGTCCCCTTTCGGTACCTTAAGACTAAATCCGGAAAATAAAATTAATACAAGTAATAACAGTCCCATACCTTTTGCAATTTCTAACATTAGTAATCCCTCCATTTGTTGTAAAGTAAGTATTTTGTCAGGACAAAAAAAGACAGAGAGTAAAAAAGCATATGAAAACGAAATGCCTCTTTACTCCCTGTCCTTTTATCTGAAAGCTTCCCTATGATGTCTAGGTTACTCCTTCGATGTCCTATTTCTAGAATCTCTCCAGGGTTGCGTCAAATCATTGTATTGTAACCTGAAAGTTTCGAAATAAATCAGAGCTTAAACATATTTCTTGCTTCTACGGTCATCTAATATCTAGATGTCTCCAATGACTTTCATCCGCCGATATTCTATTTTTCTACATCATTTTACACCATAGTGAATAAAATGTCAATGTAGACTTATGTTAATTGTCTTCACTAGCTGACTTTTTCATTTCATACATTTTCTCGTCAGCAATCTTTATAGCGTCAAAGAGCTCCATATCATCCTTAATCTCATGTATTCCGTATGATATACTAATTGAAAACTCGAAGGTTTTGCAGGATAAAAGCTCACTTTCTACCCTATTCATAATCTTTTTACATTGATCCTGTGTAACTTTTTCTAGTACTAATAGAAATTCATCTCCCCCGTATCGAATAACAAGATCATCTTCTCTAATACAGCATTTTAAGGTGTCTGCAACTATAGTAAGGATCTTATCTCCAATCATATGCCCAAATGTATCATTTATATATTTGAACCTATTTATATCTAATAATACTACACAGATTTTAGGAATTTCACATCTTCTCTTACTTAAAGTTTTCTTTTTCCATTCATCTAGATATATTCTAGAATACGCTCCTGTTAAATAGTCATATACAGCAAGCTTTTTGTACTTTTCTTTACTTATATAAAGTAATATTGAGCCTAATAGTAGTAAGACTATTATTAGTGCAACTAAAAATGTGGTTATTAAACGATTCTTTTCTAGATTTTTAGCTAAGGCTACCTCATCAGTCTTGTCTACTACAATAGAATATAGATATTCTTTTCCTTCATGAATGAATGGGTAAGAATAAACTTCAACATCTCTTATTTCTCCATTTGAGAGCCTATGTCTGAAACGAAAATGATTGCGCTTTTCATTAGCTGCAGCATTCCATTCTCTTTCTGTTTCTTCTGGTGTTAATGTGTTTATTTCTTTTATATTCATGCTTACAAGTTCATCTTTTGTATATCCATAAAAGTGCTCAGCTGCTTTATTAACTTTAAGTATTGATCCTGTTTCTACATCAATTATTAATCTCACTAATCCATGGTTTTCGAATATTTCGCTATAATCAAATTCAAATGCATATACGCTATGAGTAAGAATTAATGCTATGACAATTGCTAACAAACTCATCTTCATTCTAATTTTCATTCATTTTACCTCATACTATATATTTTCTACTATATTACATAATTATTATATCATAAAACTTGAAATCATATGACAGTGTGTCTTATCATACTTATTATGAAGTAATTTAAATGTATACCAGTTAGGAGTAGATGTAATGTTAAAATTAACAAAGTATTTAAAGCCTTTTATATGTCATATCATTCTAGCAATAATACTATTATTCGCTCAGGCTATGGCTGATTTATCACTGCCTGATTATATGTCTAATATTATTAATAACGGAATACAACAAAACAATATTCCTATAGTAACTAGACAAAAATATATTATCAATACAGGTATAGTAATGCTTCTTATTTCACTAGCAAGTGCATTATGTATAGTTGGAGTAGGATTTCTAGCATCTAAAGTAGCTGCTGGATTATCTTGTAACCTTAGAAAAGCAGTATTCACCAAAGTTCAAAGCTTTTCTAAATCAGAGCTAGATAAATTCTCCACTGCATCCCTTATAACTCGAACTACAAATGATATTACTCAAATACAAACTCTCGTCGCTTTAATGATTAGAATGGTATTTTATGCCCCAATTATGGGGGTTGGTGGTGTTATAAAAGCTATAGAAAAAAGCCCATCAATGTCGTGGATTATAGGGGTAGCAGTTATATCTTTATTGATTTTAATTGTTGCGGTATTTTTAATTGCAATGCCTAAGTTTAAGACTATTCAAAATCTAATTGATAGACTAAATTTAGTAACGAGAGAGAACCTTTCTGGAATGATGGTTATAAGAGCATTCAATACTCAAGCTTTCGAAGAAGAAAGGTTTGATATGGCAAACAAAAACCTTACAAATACAAACATCTTTGTAAATCGTGTAATGGCATTTATGTTCCCAACAATGATGCTTATAATGAATGGTATAACCTTGCTCATAGTATGGGCAGGAGCTAAGGAGATAGCAGCTTCAAGTATGCAAGTTGGTGATATGATGGCATTTATGCAGTATGCTATGCAGATTATATCTGCATTCTTAATGCTGTCATTTATATTTATAATGATCCCTAGAGCCTCTGTTGCAGCACAGCGTATTGCAGAGGTTCTAGACACACAACCTGAAATAAAAGATCCAAAAAATCCAAAATCTCTAGATAATGATTTGAAAGGATATATAGAATTTAAAAATGTATCTTTTAGATATCATGGTGCACAAAAAAATATCTTAGAGAATATAAGTTTTACGGCTCTACCTGGAGAAACTACTGCAATTATAGGCTCTACTGGTTCTGGAAAGTCTACTTTAATTAATCTAATTCCACGTTTTTATGATGTTAATGAGGGACAGATTCTAGTTAATGGTGTTGACGTAAGAGATATAAGTCAAAGTGATCTTAGAGATAAAATTGGTTATGTTCCTCAGAAAAGCTCACTATTTAGCGGGACTATTGAATCAAATCTTAGATACGGTAATGAAAATGCCTCACAAGAAGACTTATTAGAAGCTGCAAATATATCACAAGCCATGGAATTTATAAACGAAAAAACAAACGCTTTTGAATCTGAAATATCTCAAGATGGAAGTAATATATCAGGTGGACAAAAACAGAGATTATCTATAGCTCGTGCGCTGATAAAAAAGCCTGAAATATTTATATTTGACGATAGCTTCTCTGCACTAGATTTCAAGACTGATGCAGCTCTTAGAAAGTCATTAAAAGAAAAATTAGCTTCAAGTACTATTATTTTAGTTGCACAGCGTATTTCTACTGTTATGAATGCTGAGAAGATAATAGTTCTAGACGAAGGTAAAGTAGTAGGCATAGGAAATCATAAACAGCTCATGGAAAGTTGCACAACGTATAAAGAGATTGCATTTTCACAGCTATCTAAGGAGGAATTATCATGAGTGAAAAAAGCAGAATAAACAACCCACGTAGTATGGGAATAGGTCGTGGAGGACATGGCATGCTGCAGGGTGGCCCAAAAGCTAAAGATGCTAAAGGCAGTATGAAGAAGCTGATAAATCATTTAAATGTTTACAAACTTTCTATAGCTATTGTGATTATATTTTCAATTGCAAGTGCTACCTTCGCAATCATTGGTCCTAAGATTTTAGGAAAAGTGACTACTAAGCTATTTGAAGGGGTAATGGCTAAAGCTATAGGTACTGGAGATATAGATTTTGAATACATAGGTAATATGCTTCTCGTACTTCTTGGATTATATTTACTAAGTGCTATATTCGGATACATTCAGGGGTGGATAATGTCTGATATAGCAATGAATGTAAGTTACAATTTCAGAAAAGATATATCCAAAAAGATAAATCGCTTACCCCTAAAGTATTTTGATAAAACAAGTCACGGCGAGGTTTTATCACGCGTTACCAATGATGTGGATACGCTAAGTCAGACACTTAATCAAAGCTTAGGTCAAATAATAGCATCCGTTACAACAGTTATAGGGGTATTTATTATGATGCTCAGTATAAGCTGGAGAATGACTCTAGTATCTCTTGGAGTAATCCCAATATCTATCATACTTATAGCAATTATAGTTAAACATTCACAAAAATTCTTTAAGCAACAACAAGACTACCTAGGTAACTTGAATGGTCATGTTGAAGAGATGTATAGCGGACACATAGTTGTAAAAGCTTTCAATGGTGAGCAAAAAAGCATTGAGAAATTCGATACTTTAAATGATAAACTTTATAAAGTAGCTTGGAAGTCGCAGTTTCTAACTAGTATTATGATGCCGCTTATGAACTTTGTAGGAAATCTTGGATATGTAGTTGTAAGTATAATGGGGGGATACCTAGCAGCTAAGAGAGTTATAGAAGTTGGAGATGTTCAAGCCTTTATCCAATATGTACGTCAGTTCAGTCACCCAATATCACAGATAGCTAATATCTCTAATATCCTTCAACAAACTGCTGCTTCAGCCGAAAGAGTATTTGAATTCTTAGATGAAGAAGAGGAAGTTTCAGATACTCAAAATCCAATAAAGCTAGACAGCATTAATGGTCAGGTTGAATTTAGGAATATACATTTTGGATATAACCCTGAAGATATAGTTATTAATAACTTCTCTATTTCTATTAAGCCTGGGCAGAAAGTTGCTATAGTAGGACCGACGGGAGCTGGTAAGACCACAATAGTTAAGCTTTTAATGAGATTTTATGACGTAAATGAAGGGTCTATAATGATTGATGGATATGATATAAGAGATTTTAGCCGTTATGACCTTCGTTCAATGTTTGGAATGGTTTTGCAGGACACATGGCTATATAATGATAGTATTATGGAAAACATAAGATACGGTCGTCTTAGTGCAACTGATGAAGAAGTCATATCTGCTGCAAAAGCAGCCCATGTTGATAGCTTTGTAAATACATTACCTAGCGGATACAATATGATATTGAATGAAGAAGCAAGCAATGTCTCACAAGGACAAAAACAATTAATTACAATAGCAAGGGCTATACTTTCAGACCCTAGAATTCTTATCTTTGATGAAGCTACAAGCTTAGTAGATACACGAACAGAAACACAGATTCAAAAGGCTATGGATAATCTTATGAAAAATAGAACAAGTTTTATCATAGCTCATAGACTATCTACCATCAAGGATGCTGACACAATATTAGTAATGAATCATGGAGATATTATAGAACAAGGTACTCATGAGGAACTTCTTACTAAAGGTGGGTTTTATTATAACCTTTACCAAAGTCAATTTGAGATAACTTAAAAATATACTAAGGGGAAGTCAAAAGTGACTCCCCTTTAATTTACATCATATTAATAAAATATTGATGAAAACTCTTATCATCAGTCAACTCAGGGTGAAAAGATGTTACAAGCATGTTTTTCTGACGGGCAGCTACAATATTTCTATCTAATTTATATAGTACATCAACACTTTCATCTATATCAACAATATACGGTGCTCTTATAAATACCATAGGGATTTCTTTTTCAGATACCTCTCTTACTACTCCCGTCGTAGCAAAACTATCTAGTTGAGTTCCATATGCATTTCGCCTTACTTTAATGTCCATAACCTTTAGATGTGCATTCTCATCACCATCTAGTTCTTTTGCAAGTAAAATCATTCCTGCACACGTTCCCCATACAGGTAACCCATTGTTGATTTTATTTATCAATGTTTGGGCTATACTAAAGTCTTTAAGTAGTTTTCCTATAGCAGTGCTCTCACCACCCGGCAGAATAATTCCGTCAATGTCGTTAAGTTGACTAACATTTCTTATCTCTATAGCTTGGTGACCTAGCGATTTAATCATCTGTATATGTTCTCTAAATGCACCTTGAAGTGCTAAGATACCTACCTTTTTCATATTAATACCCTCTATTAGCCATTCTTTCTTCTTTATCTATTGAGTATACATTAATTCCAACCATCGCCTCTCCAAGATCTTCTGATACTTCAGCTAGAATCTTAGGATCATTGTAGTTTGTAACAGCCTTAACTATTGCAGCAGCCCTTTTTCTCGGATCTCCAGATTTGAATATACCAGAGCCAACAAATACTCCATCACAACCAAGTTGCATCATCATTGCAGCATCAGCAGGGGTTGCAACACCTCCAGCAGCAAAATTAACAACAGGAAGTCTTCCATATTCATGAACATATTCAACTAAATGAATAGGAGCTTGTAATTCCTTAGCTGTATTCATCAATTCTTCTTTCGATAAACCTTGTATTCTTCTAATTTCAGAATTCATCATTCTCATATGCTTAACTGCTTCTATTACATCACCTGTGCCAGGTTCTCCTTTCGTTCTAATCATTGACGCCCCTTCTCCAATTCTCCTTAAAGCCTCACCTAAATTTTTAGCTCCACAAACAAAAGGAACCTTAAATTGTTTCTTATCTATATGTAAAATCGGATCTGCAGGTGTTAAAACCTCACTCTCATCTATATAATCTATTCCAAGTGCTTCAAGTATTTGTGCTTCAACAAAATGACCAATCCTTACCTTTGCCATAACAGGAATAGAGACTGCTTTTTGAATTTCCTTAATCATTTTTGGATCGGATGCTCTTGCAACCCCACCATTTTTCCTAATATCTGCAGGAACCCTCTCAAGTGCCATAACAGCACAAGCTCCAGCCTCTTGAGCTATCCTTGCTTCTTCTGGAGTCGTCACATCCATGATTACTCCACCCTTTAACATTTGAGCTAAATTCTTATTAAGCTCATATCTACTATTCATACAAATCCCCTCCAAATATATAACTTAATATTAGTATGTCATCTGCATGCTTCTTTTTCAATATCACTTCGGTTAATATGTTAAATTTTTCAAAGTGTATCGGTACAATTTATTTTAAAGTCTTTTTCACTATATTATAATCATTACTTGAACTATACTTTTTTTTCTAACCTTATAATGGGGATTGATTATGATAGGATTATGTAATTAAAAAATTCTCTTTTTTTATATTTATAGGTATGTCCAAACATACTTAGTATAATATTTACTGCCCAAAGGGAGGATGAGGGGCAGTAAATATATAAGGCAATTATATTCTATTTCAATATACCTTCCTTTAGTGACTATACAAAAGGCCCCATTTAATATTCTTCTACCCCTAGATGATATAAATAAAATCGCTAGATAATTCCTGATTAGCAACAAATCAGGAACTTATTTAATCCGAATCATCATCAATGATAATTATTTTCAATAACTGTATAGTACCATAATTATAAGAAATATGCCAACACACGGATAAAGATCATCAGGTTTACCAAGATGGTGTAGTCTCATTAAAAAAACTCTATCTACTCCTTCTAATGCTTTCTCTAGTTAGATAGTTTAGTATTTTTCTCTAAGAACTTTATCTAGTGGATTAAACGACTTAATCTGCACCTATAGTTATCCTCATAATTTTGTCTACATCATCATCTTTTGCTGTTAACGTAGTTATATGGTAATAAATTTTTCTACAAATGCTGTTATTTCATCAATATTTTTTCATCTACTTCTTATCAACCCTCATAAATATTCCTGATGCCCTCAGCATAACAATCCAAGCGATGATGCTTACACCAAAGAAAGGAATACCTGCTGGTATAAAATAAAACATGTAACATAATAGACAAACAGTTAATCCAAATATAATTATCTCTAAAGGGTTACTTATTGCAATCATAAAAGCTACTTTAATATATTGAAGAAGTTTAAGATCATAGTGCACATAAACAGGAAAAACAAAAAACAAAGTAATCATGTAAATGAATACTGTAGGAAATAATCCAATCCATAAGATCCTATGAAAAATTCCATCTATCATCTGTGAAAGCAAGTAGTTAAAATATATCATATATCCAAAAGCTAGAAAAATAACTCCTAATATATTTGACTTTATAAACTCCTCTTTGTAAATTTTAATAAATGCTCTAAACACAGAAGTATCTGTATCTCCCACTGTCCATTTTCTTAAAACACCAAACATTGCTACTGTTGCAGGTGCTATCCCAAACACAACTAACCCAATAACAGTAGAGGCTATCCATAAAATATTTATATATACTAAACGACATATCCATTCACATATTTCATATAACTTATTAGATACCTTACTAGCTCTATTTGCCTGCACTTCCTTATACCTCCTTAAGAAAACAAGGGATGGACACTAAGCTATCTTTTATCCATCCCTTTTAATTTAATTTTTCCTAAATTTCTTCAGTTCTTCGTTTAAGCTTTTGGTTTGTCTATAGACATTCTTATATAATTTGAAAAGCTCCTTATACTTCTTAACATTTTCTGGTATAGGAAGGAAGGATTTTTCCTCAACTGTAAACACATCTACACATTCATCAAGGCTGTTATACCATCCGCATCCATAAGCTGCAAGAATTGCTGCCCCAACCGCAGGACCTTGTTCACTCGTAAGCTTTATAACCTTAGCATTGAATATGTCTGCTTGAATTTGAAGCCAAACATCATTCTTTGCTCCACCACCAATTGAAATAATAGTATCTATTTTCTTTCCACTTTCCCTTAAGATTTCAATAGATTCGTTTAGTGATAAAGTAATCCCTTCAATTATTGCCCTAACAAAATCAATCTTCTTATGAGATCCCTGAATTCCAATAAAACTACCTCGTATATCCGCATCTGCATGCGGAGTCCTTTCTCCTACTAAATAAGGGGTAAACAGTAATCCATTTGACCCAATTGGAACGCTATCTAAACCTTCCAAAAGCTCTTCAAAATTCTCATTTTTTGCAAATTCATCTTTAAACCAACTCAAACTATATCCAGCTGCTAAAGTTACTCCCATAACATAAAATGTATTTTCATCTGCATGATTAAAATAATGAACCCTTCCACTGAAATCTAGATTATTTCTTTTCTCATATGAAAGAATAACCCCTGATGTTCCAATACTACAAAGTGTTTTTCCTTCCGAAAGAATACCAGACCCAATTGCACCGCAAGCATTATCTGCTCCACCAGCAAATACTTTAGTTGTAATTGCTAATCCCGTAAGATCAGCAATGTCTTTGCTAATTGTTCCAACATATTGATGCGATGCTGATAATGGTGGGCATATACTTAGGTCTATCCCTAAAAGATCACAAATTTCCTCGCTCCATCTTTTCTCAGCAATATCTAACATCAATGTTCCAGCTGCATCAGAATATTCACTATAGATATTTCCAGTCATTTTATATCTTAGATAATCTTTTGGTAACATAAACATAGCTGTTTTTTCGAAAATTTCTGGTTCATACTGCTTAACCCACAAAAGCTTTGGAAGGGTAAACCCTTCTAATGCAAGATTCTTTGTAATGTTTAATAGTCTCTCTTTACCTAGTACATCATAAATTTGTCTACACTGCTCTGTTGTTCTAGTATCATTCCAAAGAATTGCGTTTCTCAACACATTTCCAACTTTATCTAATAGTACAAGACCATGCATCTGTCCTGAAAAGCTAATTCCTTGTATATTGTTTATATCACCATCAAAATTATTTACTAATTCACTTAAAGCTGATATCGTCTTATCTATCCATTCTTTAGGATCTTGTTCACTATAACCTGACTTTTCATGAATTAAATGATAAGCTTTTAAAACTTCATTACAAACCTTCCCATTTTCATTCATTAGTAATACTTTTACTGCACTTGTCCCTAGGTCTATACCAATTACATATTTCATAAATAATCACCTTACTAATCCTTAATAAGTTGTGCGTAAACTTCTAATAAATACTTGTTAATAATACCCTTCAGCTTTTCTTGTCTTCCTGATTTATTCTTAATTTCACCAAGCTGCAGTGCGTATTTTTCTAATTTATGAAAATCCGCTTTACCTTCAACAATCTCAAGGCCAATTCCTTCTTTAAAACTACTATAACGTTCTTCAATAAAATCATCTAGTACTCTATCTTCAATCAGACGTTTGGCAACTTTAGTACCAATTGCAAATGCATCCATACCTGCAATGTGAGCATAAAATAAATCTTCTACATCAAATGATGCTCTCCTTACCTTAGCATCAAAATTAAGTCCACCTGTTCCAAGTCCATCATTTTTCAAAATTTCATACATGGCAAGGGTAGTAGAGTATAAATCTGTAGGGAACTCATCTGTATCCCAACCTAACAGCATATCCCCTTGGTTAGCATCTACAGAACCTAACATTCCATTAATACGAGCTACATGTAGCTCATGTTCAAACGTATGCCCTGCTAAAGTAGCATGATTTGCTTCGATATTAAATTTAAAGTAATCTTCTAAACCATAAGACTTTAAGAATGCCAAGCTCGTTGCAACGTCAAAATCATACTGATGCTTAGTTGGTTCTTTTGGTTTTGGCTCGATTAAAAACTGAGCATTAAATCCTATTTCTTTAGCATAGTCTTTAGCCATGTGATAAAACCTTGCCAAATTGTCAAGCTCAAGCTTCATATTTGTATTTAAAATAGTTTCATATCCTTCACGTCCGCCCCAGAATACATAGTTTTCTGCTCCAAGCTCTTTACCAATTTCTAGGCTCTTTTTAACTTTTGCAGCTGCGTATGCATATACATCAGCATTAGGAGAAGTAGCTCCACCATGTACCCATCTAGAATGAGAAAATAAATTTGCTGTATTCCAAAGTAGTTTTGTCTTGCTAGTTTTCATATACTCTTTCATAATTGCGACAATTTCATCTAGGTTCCTATATGTTTCTCTAAGATTATCTCCTTCTGGTGCTATATCTACGTCATGGAAACAGAAGAATGGAACATCTAATTTCTCGAAAATTTCGAACGCAGCTTCTACTCTTGCTTTAGCTAGGTCCATACCTTTATACTTATCCCATGAACGAATCATTGTTCCTTGACCAAAAGGATCTGATCCATCTCCTACAAATGTATGCCAGTAAGCTACTGAAAAACGTAAAAGCTCCTTCATCTTCTTTCCATTAATTATTTCATCTGGATTGTAATACTTAAAAGCAAAAGGATTAGTTGAATTGGCCCCTTCATAACTTACTTTATTTATATTTTCAAAATAATTCATTTTATCTCCCTCCAAGTATTTATGAATTCATAATAATTTCTACCCTAATGTTTTTTTATTTTGTCTTCTTTGTAGACAAAGTAATCAAAATCAGCATATAGATTCTCTCCTGAAGTATCCTGACACTGCATTCCAACAAAGGCTCCTGTAAAAAATCCTCCACCATGAACATAATCATCAGAAAGTTTATAAGAATATAGCTGTATAGGGATTGTTACCCAGTTTTCTCCATCAAAAGAATATGAATATTCATAAGTAGTGGTCTTCACTTGAACTCTAAGATATACATAATTAGCATCTTCTGGTATAACTATTTCTTTACCTCTAAGCGGTTGACTGAATTTAAAGTTATCACAGATTATTAAATCAAGTATTCTTCCTTTCTGCTCATTCCACGTAACATGCAAATATGTCCAGTTTTTCGTATTGTAATAGTTCGCTAGTCCAGCTGATTGCTGAAAAGAATCTGGATAAAATGCAACTTTCGTTTCTGCTATGAAATTAAAGTGTTGCCAACGTCTCGCTACAAAAGCCTGCGTAAATCTAGATGTTAAAGATTCCTTTCCATATAGCCTTAAGTGTCCAGGATTATCTTCTAGTGAAAGAATATTTTCTCCAAGCGGTATACGGAGTGTTTGGAAATGGTGATTTAAAATTCCACTATTGAAATCATCTTTTTCTTCATAATCTTTCTCCCACTTTACCTCTTCAATATTAGGACCCTGAATTTCAAGAGATGGCTGATTCCCCCCTACTACATAAGGCCAATTATCTCTCCACTCTATTCTTTGGATTGCAGTTTCCCTACCTAGAGGACAATAACCTCGATCTTCTAATAAAGGGGCTTCTCCTTTTGGTAACGGACGTCCAGTTAAATGTACCAAAAACCATTCATCTGTATGAGTTTTTACTATAGATGCATGACCAGCTTTCTGAAGTGGATTGTGAGGATACGGCCATGACGTCAATAATGGATTTTTCGGGTGTACTTCATACGGCCCCCATATATCTTTAGATCTTGCTATAGTAACTGCATGATTATATCTAGTTCCCCCTTCTGCAGTTAAAAGATAGTAATATCCATTAATCTTGTATAAGTGGGGAGCTTCTGTCAGTTTTATATCAGTTCCCTTGAAGATAATGTCTTTTCTTCCAACAAGCTTGCATTCTCTAACACTATATTCCTGCAAAATAATTCCATAAAAATTATGATTTCCAACGCGATGGTCCCAGTACATGTTTACTAAATACTTCTTACCATCTTCATCATGAAATAATGATGGATCAAAGCCTGAGCTATTTAAATAAATAGGTTCTGACCACTCACCATCTATTGTTTCACAGTTTACTAAGTAATTGTGACAATCCTTCCATTGACCATCTACAACCTTTACATCAGTGTAAATTAACCAAAATTTTTCGTCTGCATATGAAAGCTGTGGCGCCCAAATTCCACCTGAATCAGGGTTTCCTAGCATGTTCAGTTGGCTTATTCTATTTAATGGCCTAGCAGCTAGTCGCCAATTTTTTAAATCCTTCGAATGATATATTCCAACTCCTGGAAACCATTCAAATGTTGAAACTGCAATATAGTAATCTTCACCCACACGACATATACTTGGATCTGGGTTAAACCCTGTTAAAATAGGATTTTGAATTATCATACTCTTTTCCCCCCTCAAATCTATTCTTGCATTTATAAAAATTGATTTAATTTATCCTTTTATAGATCCAGCGGTTATTCCTTCTATAATTCGATCACTTAATATAAAGAATGCCAACAAGATAGGAAGTACACTAATCATAAGAGTGGCTCCAATTGCTCCCCAGTCTGTTGAGTACTGTCCTACGAAATTTTGTATTCCAACAGTTAGTGTTTTATACTTATCTGAGCTAATGAATGTGTTAACAAAAACAAATTCATTCCAGTTATAAATCATATTTATTATGGCAGTTGTTACCACTACAGGCGTAGTCATCGGTAATATAATCTGAAAAAACATTCTATGAATAGAACAACCATCCATAATTGCTGCTTCCTCAATTTCCTTTGGTAAAGTATAATAAAATCCTGATAAAATCATAATAGTGAGAGAAAGATTGAAAGCAATGTATGTAAGGACAATAGACATAGGATTATCCATTAGCTTTACACTCTTAAAAAAACTAAATAATGGGATTAATGTTGAATGTACAGGAATCATCAATCCAACCATAAATATTCCTAAGACAAAATCTTTATACTTCCATTTCATACGAGTAATTGCAAAGGTTACACAACTTGCCAGTAGAATTGTTACAAATACTGCAACTACTGTAATCCATATACTATTAAAAAAATATACACCTATATTACCTTGTGTCCAAACTTTTACGTAATTCTCCCAATGAGGGTTTAGTGGTAAAGACAATGCGGGCGTATTAAAAATTTCCTGATTTGTTTTAAGAGAGAAAAATAACAACCAGACTAAAGGAAAAACTTGAATTACAGCTAATAAAATTAATGTAGAATACAACACAACCCTAGCTAAATGCTTTAATAGTATAGATTTAGAGCCATTTATTTCTACTTTTCTAGCAGCTTGTGATGTATTTTTATTCTCTGTTATAGCTTTCATTATTTCTCCCCCCTAATATTGTATTTCTTCCTGCGAAGCAGTTAGCTTTCGGATTACCCAAGTAATTCCTAAACAAATAAGCAATAAAAAGAACCCTATGGCACTTCCATATCCAAAGTCATATGTACGGAATGCCTGTTTATACATATATGAAGCTATAACTTCACTAGCTCCATTAGGTCCTCCATTTGTCATTACATAGATCAAATCAAAATATTTAAGAGAACCTACTACTGCTAAAACAACTGTTACCTTAATTACATTTGCAATTAACGGTATTTTAATTTTGTATGCAACTTGCCAAGGTGTTGCTCCATCAATTGTAGCTGCTTCTACTAATGACTCAGGAATATTCTTTAACGCTGCGTAATAGATCAAGATATAAAAACCTGCATACTGCCATAAAATAGCAATGAATATTGCATATAGAACTATATTAGTGTCTGCTAACCATAAAGGTGGATTCTTTACACCTATATGCGTTAGAAAGCTATTAAACACTCCACTTGTAGGATGGTATATTCTTAACCAAAGCTGAGCAATGGCTACAGATGAAAGTAACATAGGAATTAAATAAACCTTCTTAAAAAAATTCGCTCCTTTTATTTTCCCTGACAGAACTAATGCAATTAATAAGTATATCCCTAAACTAAGTACAGAAAATATAGCAAGTAAAAAAGAATGCTTAACACTTTGCCAAAACATTTGATCGGACATTAGTCTTGTATAATTCGATAATCCACTAAATTCCATATGCCCTATCCCATCCCATTTCATTAAGCCGTAGTATCCTGTCATTATAATAGGACTATATACTAAAACCATCATTATTATCAGTGCTGGTAGTACATATAATGCAATAATCCTTTTATCCGACATAACTTTGTCCATTCATTTTATCTCCTTTCGAAGTTATTCAGAGTAAAACCTTCATATCTAATAAAGGATATATCTGTTTTTTCTGATATATCCTTTATTGAAATGATTAAGTATTATTTAGCTTCTCCTGCAAGAGCTTCTTCATGTTCTCTAGCAAAATCTCTTGGACTAGCTTGATTTCCAAAAAGAGATTGAATCATATTTAAATGAGTTTCTGCTGTAGCAGCTTTCATTTGTACGTCTGCGAATAAAGTGATATTGCTAGCTTCTCTTAAGTCATTTAAAACATCTATATATAATTCAGGTAAATCTAATTCTGATGTATCTACTGTCGTAGCAGGTATAACACCAACTCTAGTAACTGCTTGTTGTCCCCATCTTTCAACGAAGAACTTAACAAACTTCTTAGCTTCATCCCTTACTGGTGAATTTTCAGCAACGAATAGCCCTACTCCTGGTCCTCCAACCCAGCTATCAACATTTCCCTTACCACCTTCAACTACAGGGAATTTAAAGTATCCAACACTATCCCTAAATTCTTTTGATACTTCTTCATCAGTAGTGAAATTAGGTAATTCCCAAGAACCCATAAGATACATTGCAGCATTCCCATTAAGAAACTCTGCTTTACCTTCATCATTTGACAGTCCATTGAACCCTCTTACAAAAGCATTCATATTAACTAAATTTTGAATTTCTTCAGCAGCTTTAACCAAACTTTCGTCTTCAAAGCTACCAGTACGGTTAATTGCATTTGTTAATACATCTGGTCCACCGATTCTATCTGCAAGGTACATATACCATAAAGACCCAGTCCAACGGTCCCTGTTTCCAAGAGCTATAGGTGCAACATTGTTATCAGTAAGAGTCTTAACAACACTCTTAAATTCTTCATAATCTCTAGGAACCTCAAGATTATATTTAGCAAAGATTGACTTATTATAGTAAAGAGGTACAATATTCAATTCTAGAGGTAGAGCATAAGTTTGCCCATCTACTTCATATGCCTCTGTAGTACCTGGAATAAAGGCTGCTTTTAAATCTCCATCCAGAATATCATTTAATGATGTAAAACGATTTCCTTTCACATATGGCTCTATGAAACCACCAGCCCATGTCATTCCTATATCAGGCAAGTCATTTGAAGCAGAACTAATTTGTAATTTGTTTTTATACTGTTCATTTTCTAACACTTCCTGTACCACCCTTACGTGCGGGTTCAAATTCTGATATTCTTCAATGATTTCACTTACTAACATATTGTGCTGTCTTGAACTTCCCGCTGGCCATAAATGCATGAACTTTATAGTTACACGGTCATCCCCTTTCTGATTTTCTTGAGAACCTGAATTTTCAACTGAAGAACACCCTGTTGCCATCAGCATTAGAGCTAACGCTAAGATCAAGACTACTGAGTGAAATTTCTTATTCACTTTTTATCCCCCCATTCTTAAAGCATTTTAAATTTTCAGAATATTTTCTTCCTATACTTAGTCTATCATCTCACCTCTCGTGGAACAAGGTAACAGTGATTGTATAAAATACCACTTTTTTTAGATGTCATTATCTTTATTTGATTTTCTAAACTGGTGAGGGGTTATTCCTTCGAATTCTCTAAATAGTTTTATAAAATATTTGCTGGTATGGTATCCGACATTTTGAGCAATTTCATCTATACTTAAATTTGTTGATACTAATAATTTTTTTGCTTCCTGTAACCTTTTTCGTGTTATATATTCACTAAATGTAAGACCTGTGTGTTCCTTAAATAATACACTTAGATAACTGTGATTTAAGTGAACATGCTTTGCTACTTCCTTCAAGCTTAGTTGCGTTTTTATGCTCTTGTCTATGAAACCAAGTGCTTCTTTAATAGGAGATTGGTTCTGATAATTTTCACTTTCTATATTCAATAATTGTTTGTCGACAATTTTCTCTATCTTTTCAACTTTATTCTGATTATCTTCTACTTCCATTGCTTTTTCTACTGATTCAATTAACTTGCTTTTACTAATAGGTTTAAGCAGGTAATTTACCACACCTAGTTGGATTGCTCTTTGCGCGTAATCAAACTCTGGAAATCCAGACAAAATAATGGAAACTAATCTATCTTGTCTATTTCTCAATTGTTCTAACATTTTCAAGCCAGAAATCTCAGGCATACAAATATCCGTTATCAGAAGATGTACTTTTTTTTCTTCTAGAATCTCAAATGCTTCTTTGGCACTAGCTGCACACAAAACATCATATTTTCCCTCTCCCCACACTTCAATAGTTTTCTTCAATCCTTGCCTAGTTCGTGGCTCATCATCGACAATTAAAATAGTTTTATAGTACATTCTCAATCTCCTCCCCTATAGGAATCTCAAAAGTTACGCATGTCCATTCATTTTCTTTACTCTCGATAGAAAATTCAATTTCTCCTTTGTCAATATAATTAAGTTGGAGTCTCTTATAAATATTAACGAGAGCCACCCCTTTTCCCTTAAAAGAAGATATTATTCCTGATTTTAATGACTGTCTAATAGAATGCAGAGTAGTTTTATTAATTCCAATCCCATCATCCATTACTTTAATCACTAATTTTTTAAGAGGTTTTACTTCTTGAACTATTACAGACACAGTACCTTTATCATTTTTATTTCCTATCCCATGTAGTATCGCATTTTCTACAAGTGGCTGGATTATTAGTTTTGGAATTTTGATATTAATACCAGGTGGCAAAGAGACGTCCCAGGTGAGTTTGTCACCTAATCTCATTTTCATAATCTTAAGATATCTTTCTATATGTTGAAGTTCATCTTGTATAAATACTAATTCATCCTCAACTCTAGAACTAGTTATTGTATAGCGAAACAATTCTGACATAGCAATCACAATTTCCGCTAATTCTTCTTCACCTTTTTCTTCTAGTGACCAATATAAAGCTTCTAACGTGTTATATAGGAAATGTGGGTTAATTTGTGCTTGCAAAGCTTTCAATTCTACTTGATTAATTAATATTTCTTTTTCGTACACTACTTTAATTAGGTGATTTATATTCTCAACTAATTCATTGTAAGTTTTATTCAATTTAGTAAGTTCAACAGTTGATGTTTTCTCTGAAATAGGCTTTAATCCATGCAATTTAGCATTTTCCATCGTTTTGATTAAGTTTAAAACTGGTTGTGTAACCATTGTCGAGAAGAAAAAAGAGAAGTAAAAAAAGATAATAAAACCTATGATCCCTGAAAATAAAATTGCAGTTCGAAGAACAGAAATTCCCTTCATTACTGCATATACTGGAGTTAGAATCATCACCGTCCATCCTGTTAAATCCGATTTTACTTTAGATACTATATAATCTCTGTTATCTATGTTCATTAGCTTCTTACTTTTTCCAATAATTTCTTCAACATCTCCATAATAATTTAAAGAAATAGGTGAATTTTCTTCGTCAAGAATGATCGTATATTCCCCCTGCTGAGTTGTTTTAGAAGCATTATGTAGTGTAAAGTAATTTTTATGCATGCTTATCAATAAATATCCTCCATTAGAAAACCACCGATCTATTAGACTTACTTGGCGAATAGCTAAATGTAGATTAGGGTCTCTTGGATCTTGCCCAATCCATACCATTTTCCCTTTTCCATCTCTTGCTTTTTCTATCCAATCCTTATTCACACGACTAGATAAGCTAGCTTCATTCAATGGAAAAAGTCTTCTACCATCTTCTAAATAGAGTTCAAATGAATGAATCCCATCTGAATAAACTTGATAATTATTTACTACCTGCATAAGAGACTGACGTTGGTTAAAGCTTGTAGGTTTACCATCAACTTCGTCTAGTAATAATTGTTGTACATATAGATTTGTTGTGACTTGTCTAGATATTATATCAATTTGGCGATATAAAGTTTCTAGCCTTTCGCTGACTTGAACTGTTGTTTCTTGTATTTGTATTTCTGCATTATACCTCAATAAATTTGATACAATGCTAAAAATAATAATATTAACGAAAAATAATACAAAGATAATAGCAATTAAAAAAACAATCAGTATTTGATTACGAAGTGTATTAAATTTGTTTAACCTAGAAATCAAGTAAAATCAACCTTTCTTATTTTTATTTAAAACTTAAACCAAAGTCCTAATCTTACTTTTTCTCTGCCTCTAACTAATTTCCTTCTTCACTCCACTTAAAAATGCAGATCTAAGCTACCATTGATTAGGCAACATACACATTCGTTATAAACTCTCAAAAAATCCCCTAGGCTTAATTACCTAGGGGAGGATACATTACTATTCAATTTTTATATAAACTGCTACTTCAGTTGATATTAATCTATATTAATTCTCCTAACATTCCACCTTATAAATCTAACTACTCCTACACTAAAAATAAAAGTTAATATCATTATATTATAAAGGCTTAAATTAGCTTCTATCAACTGACCATATATCAGTTGTCCAGGTACAACACTTGCTGTAGCAACAGCAGTAGAAAAAGCACTTACCCTACCTAGCATATCTTCTTTGACCTCTTTTTGAATATAAGTTAAGGATATAACATTAGATAAAGCTAAAGACAACATTATCCCAAGACCACCTATCGAATATAGTCCTAGAATAACAAATTTATTCTCAATAGTTACATAAGTTGCAATTCCCATAGTTATAATAGATATAATCATAGGATACATAGTTTTGTGTACTTTTTTTATAGTGAATAGTTTAGAATTAAATGTTACTAATATACCACCTATAATCATCCCTGAAACAAATATTGCTTCCACAAAACCATATACAGTTGATGGCATATTCAATTTCACTTTAACAAAATAGGGAGATACTATGCTTAAAATTGGTACTACAAAAATATTTGTCAATCCATAAGAAATTATAATTCCTAGTACAACTTTCTTTTTTTCCTTCAGATACATGAAGCTATTTTTCATTTGCATAACAGATTCAAAAATTGAATTCCTAGATTTTTTCCTTAATTCTAAATCTGGTATTTCTAGAAATATTTCTAAAATAGCTGCTATCAAGAAACTCATAGCATTTAATATTACAATTGTCTTTATACCAACAAAACTATATAGTATTCCAGCAACAATAGGTCCAACTAAATTAACTATAGCGCCGACTTGCTGAATTATACCGTTAGCTGGAGCTAATTTTTCCTTATCAACAATCTGTGGTATACAAGCTGTAACAGAAGGACTATACAAAGTATAGATTGTAGATAGTAGAAACATAACACTACCTACTATAATGATATTATCTCTCCCACTTATTACTACTATTGA
This sequence comes from Alkalithermobacter paradoxus, assembly GCA_002029295.1. GTDB lineage: Bacteria > Bacillota > Clostridia > Peptostreptococcales > Peptostreptococcaceae > Alkalithermobacter > Alkalithermobacter paradoxus. Next base: position 101,587 of record MZGW01000003.1, read on the forward strand.
ATATACACCCATTAATATAGCACTAATAAAATCAAGAAAAAGCATTATTTTTTTTCTGTTTATTGTGTCTGCTAGTAATCCTGCGATAGGTGCAAATAATATATATGGAATAGTTGAAATTGCTAATATTGTTGAAAATATAGCAGCACTTCCTGTTAAATCTAAAATATATAAAGACATGCAAAATCTTTGAATTGCATTTCCAAGTAGTGATATTATCTGACCAGTAACGACTATAATAAAGTTTTTATTTCTCATTTTCCCCCCTGATAAGTTCATAATCCACACAAATAGGGTAGTTTTTATTATCACTTAATTGTAATCTAGCATCAATTCCATATATCTTTCTCAGATTTTCTTTAGTTATCACTTCCTTAGGAACACCACTACAAACAATTTTACCTTTTCTAAGTCCAATAATATTACTAGCAAATCTACAAGCATTGTTTAGTTCATGCAATACCATGACAACTGTAATGTTCTTTTCCTTGTTTAATTTCTCTAATACTTGTAATACTTCTAGTTGATATGATATGTCTAGATAAGTTGTTGGTTCATCTAACATAATAATATCTGTTTCTTGAGCTAAAGTCATAGCAATCCATGCTCTTTGTCTTTGTCCACCTGATAAATTTTCTATCTCTCTATCTGCAAATTCCTTAAGTCCAGTCTCCTCGATTGCCCAATTAATAATTTCTTTATCGTGTGCTTTCAATCCACCTATCATCTTCTGATGAGGAAACCTTCCATAGGAAACCAATTCTTTTACAGTCATTCCACTTGGACACACAGGGCTTTGAGGTAAAAATGCAATCTGAGTTGCTATATGCTTTTCTTTTTGATTTTTTATATTTCGCCCATTAACAAAAATTTCTCCACTTTTAGGCTTTATAACTCTCGCAATACTTTTAAGCAAAGTTGATTTTCCACATCCATTTGCCCCTACAATAATACTAATTTCTCCCTTTGGAATTGAAAGGTCCATTTGATCTATAATTAAATTGTCTTCATATCCCACTGATAAATTACTTACTCTTATCGCTTCCATCTACTTCTCCTTCATCATTAGATAAATAAAATAAGGTACTCCAAATATTGAAATTGCTATTCCTACTGGTATTTCGATTGGAGAAAATAAATTCCTTGAAACGGCATCTGCAAGTAAAATGATTGCTACACTTATCATTGCAGAAATTATTAGAAAGTTCCTATGATAAGGCCCAACTAGCTTCTTAGCTATATTGGGAGATATTAATCCTATAAATCCTACATTACCTGCAAATGCCGTTGCCGCTCCTGCCAACATAACTGAATATGCTAAGAATTTTTTTCTTTCTTTATTTAAGTTCAGCCCAAGGGAAATTGCATGCTCATCAGATAAATTTAGTACATCCAACTTTTTATAGTTAAGTAACACTAAGCTAAAAAGTATGGTAACAAGGGGAATAATGATTTGAGCATAGCTCCATCCTGCTCCCCAAAGGCTCCCAGATATCCAAATCAATACTCTATTATAATCACCTACTCCTCCCCGAAAAGTAAAAAATGTAATAAAAGCATTCATGCCTGCATTCATTCCAAGTCCAATCAATAATAATCTCCTTGGCCTTATTCCTTTGCTACTCGATAAAAAATAGATTACAAATGCTGAAATACCAGCTCCTAAAATAGCCATAAATGGCAATACATAAACAGATAAAGTTCCCAACACACTATAGTAGTTTGTAGTTCTTAGTGAAATAAATATAACTGCTGCTACTGCCGCACCTGCATTAATTCCAATAATTCCTGAATCAGCTAACTCGTTCTTCGTTATTGTCTGTAGTAATGCCCCTGCTGTGGATAAAGCTATTCCAACAGAAATACCAACTAACATTCTAGGAAGTCTTAGATTAAGTACTGCTGCATTTTCTAACTTTGTTCCTTCACCTAATAAAGTTCTGATAATACCTGTTGGTGCTATTTTATAATTTCCCCAGCTTAAATACATAACACTAAATCCTAATAATAAAACAACTAATACAAATACGGTTATTTTAAACCTGTTTTTTTTCATATTAACCCCTCTCCTTTCTCGCAACAGCTATAAAGAAAGGAACTCCTATTATTGCCGTAAATATTCCAATTGGCGTTTCATAAGGATTATATACTAATCTTGCCGCTATATCAGAATAGACTAAAAGCACTGAGCCTAATAAAAAAGAAAAGGGTATGTTTTTTGTATAGTCTTCACCAAATATTTTCCTTGTTACCTGTGGCATTATAAGCCCTACAAACCCTATATTTTTCCCAACAGCTACCGCTGCTGCACACATAGGTATCATAACAAGAAATGTTAATAGCCTGATTCTTTCTGGATTCTCTCCTAGACTAATTGCCACATCATCCCCAAGACTTAATATATTTATTTTTTTCGCTAGTAACATAGCTAAAATTAAACCAGCTACTGCCACTATTGAAACCAATCTAAAATCTGACCAAGTTGTATTTCTAAAACCTCCTGAAACCCAAAATGCGATAAATTGAGATTGATTTGATAAAAGTCCTATTATAGTTGTGAGAGAAATAAAGAATGTACTCATAGCAGTACCTGCTAATAGTATTTTTGTAATTGAACTACTTTTTGTTTTTTTTAATAGGAATCCTATAACTATCATGCCACTAAATACAGCTCCAATTAGTGAAGCTATCATCACATTAGTTGTATTAATCGTTATACCAAGTGCGTAAAAGATTGCTATCATCAAAGTCGCACCTTGACTAACTCCAAGAAGTGAAGGTTCTGCTATTGGATTTCTTGTAACACCTTGAATCATCGCTCCTGCTGCACCCAAAATCCCACCTGTAAACATAACGCTTAAAACTCTCGGAATACGCACATCTCTAATTAACATTAATTCAAGTGTTTCACTATAATTAAAAATACTATTCCATATATCCGAAACTCCAATATGAGTTACCCCTAGACTAATAGCTAGGAATAACCCAATAATTAGAATTACAATATTACAACCTATGAAAGCTATTGTATTAACTTGTTTCATTAATTTAACATCTCCAAAATTTCATCTAAAAGTATTTCTCTTCCAATAGAGCTGTATCCTTGAATAAAGTAAGGTGAAGCACTTAATTTAATCACTTTACCTTCCTTTACGGCAGGTAAACTATTCCAAATAGCATTTTCCTCAAGAACATTCAAATCTTCATTTGTTCCAAGAACAAATATATAATCTGCTTTTATTGAAGCTAATCCCTCATAAGTGACAACAGGTAAGCTAATGTCACTTTGCTTAGGCATTCCTTGCGGCCTACTTAACCCCATATCTTGATATAAAACACTTCCAAATCCTGCTCCATCAAATACATAGAATTGACCACCACTAGCTAGGAAAGATAAGTAACTTATATTTTCACCATTCTTATCTTTAATCTTTGTTCCAACTTCATTTGCCTTTGTATTATAATTATCTAGCCATTCTTGTGCTACTTCCTCTTTATTAAATAGTTTTCCTAATACCTTAACATCTTCTTTCCAATCTAATGCTTCTAATTGAATCATTACTGTTGGGGCGATGTTGCTTAATTGATCATACATTTTCTCTTGCACTGTTGATATAATAATTAAATCTGGATTTAAATTCATTATTCCTTCAACATCCATAGTATCTTGCATGCTATATCCTAATATAGTAGCTCCTTTTAATGTTTCCTCTAAATATGAAGGGAACTTTGTATAATCATAAGCATCACTATTAGCAGTTCCTACCACCTTGTATCCTAAGATAGACAAAATATCACTATTACCACTTAAGTCAACTATTCTTTTTGGATTTTCTGGGATTTCAACTTCTCCTCTAACATCATTTACTATAACTGTTTTATTTTCTTCTTTTTCATCTGTTACCTTTGAAGGTTTTGAACAACCAGCAAGAACAAAGATTGCTATAAAAGCGAATATAACTGTTTTAAATATTGAATTTCTTTTCACTTAGCATCTTCCTTTCGATATTTAAATTTTTGTATTCTCGACAAGACTTATTGTATATGATAATCATTATCACATCAATACATTCACCTAATTTAATTATTTTTGCATCTATTAGAAGTATTTTGTTGAAATATGGAGAACAATTAAATATAATTTATTTAAATCTTGTGTATACGGGGTGAGATATATGATAGTAAAATCTAATGAAGAGTTTAGAAACGTACTTTTAAAGATGTTATCCTTCAGCAAAAATGAAAGTGATAACTACATTTTATATACAAATAAAGAAAAACCTGAACTTGGCTACTTAATTAATTATTCAAGAAAAGGATATTATAATTTAGATATTGCAGACTATACCATACCTAAAGACTTTTCTATATCATTTGATAACCCTGAGCTGTTAGTCAGATTTGGTATCGTTTATGAAGGAGTTACAGAATTTAATATCGAAAATAGTCCCGTATCATCATTTACGCCTTCATCATTTTTTGTTATTGAAAAAGATATAAAGGGTCGCCAAAGATGGAAAAAAGGTCAACACTTTCACGGAATTGAAATAACCATATATGAAAGCTATTTTAATGAAGTAATAAAGCCAAACTTTCCAAATATAATGGATTTAGATGCTTTTATTAAAAATTACACATACACTTATCTCCCTTTAGAAATTGTAGAAATTATTCGTCAACTTCAAAGCCTAAGTTATAAAAATACATTAACAAGTATTTATTTAGAAAGTAAAATTTTAGAGTGTATAGCAATTCTTATTAATGAAGTTACTAATTCTCCTGAAAATGCTTTTACAAATCAAATTAACTATGGAAATATTAACATTGGAAATAGAGTTATAAAGTTGACTGCTTCTGATATACAAGCTATTCAGAAAGCCCATGAAATTCTAGAAAAGAATTACAATAACCCTCCTACTATCAAGGCTTTAAGTAAGATGGTATTTCTGAATGAACAAAAGTTAAAAGCTGGGTTTTCGAAACATTATCATATGTCCATAGGAGAATATATTAATCATATTAGAATGACTGTTGCCGCAAATCTTATTTCTACTACAGATTTAAGCATAGAGGATATAGCTTATAAAGTTGGTTATAACTACTGTGCAAATTTTTCTAAGATGTTCAAGAAAATTTATGGAAAAACTCCACTAAGGTTTAGAAAAACAAAATAAAGAGGTTGTAAAATTTATAATTAATCAACAATTTGCCACCGAACGAAATTCTACGGTGGCAAATATAAATACTGGCTATTTTATATATGTACTTCTACTAGACATATAATCTTTTCAATGTATAACGCCTCTGAGTTATTGATCAAGTACTAGAAAATAGTATACAATAATATTAAATTTATAGTGTAATTTATATATAATCCCTATTTAATCAAAGGAGTTATACACATGAAAATAAAAATATTTTTACCTATACTTATTTTTACTATAGGTTTTTTATACTTTAATAATAACTATATAGTAACTAGAAAAATAGATATTCATTCGAGAAAGACCCCTCTTGAACTTAACGACTTCAAAATAGTTCAAATATCAGATCTGCATTCGAAATCATTCGGTAAAAATCAAAGAAAATTAATAAATAGTGTCAAAAATCAAAAACCTAATTTGATAGTCTTAACAGGTGATATGGTTGATAGAAGAAGATATAATGAAAAACCTGTAATTGATTTGGTAAAGGAAGTTATTAAAATAGCACCAACATACTATATAACAGGTAATCATGAGATTTGGTCAGGAAATTTCAATCAGTTACAAAACAAGTTAACTTCTATAGGAGTAAGGGTTTTGAGAAATGAGATTGAGGAAATTAAAATTGGAAATGAAAAAATATATATCATGGGATTAGATTACCCTCATGGTAGTAAGGATGATAAAGAAATAGTTGAAAATACATTAACGAAGTTACATAGTAATATAGAAAATGATAAGTTTAAAATATTACTAGCTCATAGACCCGATTTAATAGATACATATAGTATATTCCCTTTAGATTTAGTGTTTTCTGGTCACGCACATGGAGGTCAGATTAGACTTCCATTTATGGGCGGAGTAATTGCACCACATCAAGGTTTTTTGCCGAAATATACATCAGGGCTTTATAAAAAACATAATACACAAATGGTGGTAAGTAGAGGGTTAGGAAACAGTCTATCTCCTTTTAGAGTATTTAATTTTCCAGAAATAATTACTGTAACACTATATGCACAATAAGTATTATTATAGGTGGAGCTTAATACATTCAAATTGTGCTTACCTTTAAGTGATGAAAGATCTATTTCTTTCCACTTGAGGTTCGTTCTTAGACTTTCCCTTCATATTCAGATAGTCATTACTGTAGAAAATACTTCAGAAAAACAAAGTAAACTACATTTAATTTCCCATAAAAAATACATCCAAGTAGATAATCTAATTAATTAGATTATCTACTTAGAAAGTATATCATCACCAAAAATCATAATCTGCATATAAGGTGATGTCCTCTAAGTTACCATAAAAGTTTCTAGCTACTTTCTTTCTTCTTTTGTATAATATACAATCCCTAATGCCCCAGGTCCAACATGCACTCCAACTACAGGTCCAATTGAACAAATATCTATAGGTTGTTTAACTAAACCTTCAACAACTTGAGCAAATTGTCTTGCTTCTTCTTCACAATTTATATGATGTATTATAGCTTCACCTAAACCATATTCCTTTACATCTTCCATAAAGATATCAATCATTGCTTTAACTGCTTTATTTTTACTTCTAACTTTGGTTATAACATCTGTTTTCCCATCTTTTACAGTTAGTATAGGTTTTAGCTGAAGTATAGATCCTAAAAGGGCTTTAGCTGTGCCTATTCTTCCACCTTTTCTTAAGTACTCAAGAGTATCAGGAATAAAAAGAAATCTACTTCTTCTGATATTCTCATTTACCTTTTCAACAACTTCTCCTATTGTTCTTTTCGATTTTGCTTCTTTGGCGGCACAAATAGCTGCATACCCTAGTTGCATAGCAGTAGATTTCGAATCTATTAATTGTATATTTGCATCAGGATAATTTTCTAGTATCATATCCTTAACCATACAAGCAGTGTTATATGTTCCACTTTTTAAAGATGATATAAATACTCCTACAATGTCATATCCATCTTTGATAACTTTTTCAAATACATTATAAATTTCTTGTACTGTTGGTTGAGAAGAAGTAGGTATTTCTTTTTGTTTATTTAGTTTTTCATAAAACTCCTCATTTGTTATATCTGTTTCTTTAATTACTTCATCTTCAAAAACTATACTAAGTGGTATAACTGTAATATCGTACTTTTCTATTAATTGCTTTGGTATATAAGATGTACTATCAACTATAACTTTTATAGGCATTAATTGATCTCCCTTCAACACTTTTATAAATACATATTTATTATACAGTAATTAATGGTAATTGTATATTTTGAAAAAAAGGGTAGCCTCGTATAGCTACCTTTTTTTGCTAAATGATTTTTATTAGTTCTATAAAAGTATAAAACCAAGCAATAATCCTATAATCATCCCTAAGTTAGCATTGTGGCTGTGCATTGTATTTGCCTGCGGAATTAATTCATCATTAACTATATATACCATTGCTCCTGCTGCAAAAGCTAATGAACCGCCTATAAAAACTTCAGATATCTTCAAAAATAACATTCCAATCGCAGTCCCCAAAGGCGTCATAAGACCAGCCAAAAGAGTAAATAAAAATATCTTCCCTACAGAAAGACCTCCAGCTTTCAAAGGCCCTGCTATTGCTAAGCCTTCAGGAATATTATGAAAAGCTATGGCAGCTGCAATAAAAATTCCCATTTGTGGACTGGCCTCAATACCAGCTCCAATTGCAAGTCCTTCTGGTAGATTATGCAAAGCAATTCCAAATAATATCAAATATCCTGTTCTTAACATATTATTATCTAGGTTATCAAGTTTACCTACATTTTCAACTACTAAATCTTCTACGCTAGACATATGTGAGTGAGGTACAATTTTGTCTAATAAAAACATCATTCCTGCTCCAAGAACAAAACCAACAACAGTTATTGTCATAGAGCCGAGTTGAAGTGATTCTGGCATTAGCTCAAAAACAGAAATAGCTAACATTATTCCTGCAGCAAATCCAAGCAAGGATGCCAACACTTTTTCACTTGGCCTACCAAAAACAACTAAAATTATTACCCCTAACACGGTAGATGTTCCGGCTAAAAAGCTATATAATAATCCTTCCATGGCTAGTCTCCTTTTTTGTTGATTATTAGTATTTAAGGTTTGTATATTCTCATTACTTTCTAATATTTATACCCTTAATTTTAGATAAAATAACACTTTTTCTTAAGGAAATAGTTGTCGTCTTGTGGTCATGTGTCTAACCTCTGGATATATTATTATAGTACATTCAAATTGTGCTTACCTTCAAGTAATGAAAAATCTATTTCTTTCCCCTTGAGATTCGTTCGTAGAGTTTCCTTCCATATTCAGATAGTCATTACTGTAGAAAATACTTCAGAAAAACAAAGTGAACTACATTTAATTTCCCATAAAGAATGAATATGGCATAAACTCTTTAATTGGAAATGAAACTTGTAATGTTACTGCTTTATATTATATCTTACTTTTCATGTTCATGTTTCTATACTAACACCACGATTAATCCTAGCTCTATAATAACATTGACAATAAAGTTTATACTGTATATAATTAAATATATACAGTTTTAATCTCATGAACAAGGTGGTGTTGTCTAATTGAAGGTAATCATTTCAAATAAATCGGATTTACCTATTTACGAGCAAATTAAAGTACAAATTAAAGAACAGATCATGTCTGGGGAAATCGCTGAGAATACATTCTTACCTTCTATAAGGCAGCTTGCAAAGGATTTAGGGATAAGTGTGATAACCACTGCAAGAGCTTATTCAGATCTTGAGGCCGAGGGTTTCATAGCGACAATTCAAGGGAAGGGAACGATGGTTCTTTCGAAAGACAACGATATGATAAAAGAACAGTATCTAAAGCGGATAGAAGAAGCGTTTATAACTGCAATTGATTATGCTAAGCTAGCAGACATTTCAGAAGAAGAGTTAATTCTAATTCTAAAAACTTTGATAAAGGAGTGAAAAAATGTACGCCCTTGAGATTGAAAATTTATGCAAGGATTTTGGAAATTTTGGTATTAAAAACATAAGCTTAAAGTTGCCAGTAGGGTTTATTTTAGGATATGTTGGACAAAATGGAGCAGGCAAAACTACAACTATAAAACTTATAATGGAACAGATCAAGAAAGATAGTGGAGAAATTAGGGTTTTTGGCAAGAAGTATACTGATGATGAAGTAGCTTTTAAAGATATGATCGGATTTATATCCGATGAAAATTATTTTCCAGGAACCTTTACAACAAAGGATATAGTAAAAACAATGAAGAGTTTTTATACTTCCTTTGATGAAAAGAAATTTAAAGCTTATATTGAAAAATGGAAACTGCCTGAAGGGAAAATGGTTAAAAATTTTTCAAAGGGTATGAAGATGAAATTAATGTTTGCAAGTGTATTATCCAGAGAAACCAAGCTTCTTATATTGGATGAACCTACAGGGGGGCTTGATCCAGTGATTAGAATTGAAATACTTGAAGAACTACAGAATTATATTTCCGATGGAAATAGAAGTGTTATATTTTCTACCCATATTATGAGTGATTTAGAAAAAGTAGCTGATTATCTTTTCTTTATCAATGAAGGGAAAATGATATTTAATGATACGAAGGACAATATATTAGAAGGTTTTTTATTAATTAAAGGTGGGAGTAGTGAATTAACACCTCAGATAGAGAAAAGGCTTATAGGATTTAAAAAGTCAACCATTGGTTTTACAGGCTTAATTAATGTTAATGAAAAAGAAAATATTGGAAAATGTTTTTTAACGGAAAAACCCTCATTAGAAGATATTGTAGTATTTCATATAAATGGTTAAAGGAGGAAACATAATGACTGCTATTAAGTATTTAATACTAGACCTTATGCTTATTAGAGGAATATTAAAATATTATATACTATTTCCACTCGTTTTTATTTTACTACTAAAGAAGGAGTCAGCAGTATTTGCTTTGGGATATATATTTTTTATTCTATTGTTTATTGCGCCAAGTCCATTTACTGGAGAAAGTAAGGAAAAGGACGATTCATTTTACTACATATTACCGTCGAAAATTTCCAGCATTGTTTTAGGGAGATATTTATATTTACTAAGTGCCATCATAATCATTTGGCTTATAGGGGGAACAGCTATGTTTTATCTTTATAACTCCAATGAAGTCAATAGAATGGAATTATGGACGATTTGTTTTTCAGGAGTAGCAGCCACGTTAATTAGTTTTTTACAATATCCTTTATACTATAAATTTGGCATGGAGAAAGGTAGAATTTTAGTCCTTGGTGTGCCAGCAATGGCAGTATTTATACTCCCCACTTTGCTAAACAACTACCTACCTGAAAATTTTTTGGCTGAGCTGGTAAATAAATATTTAAATAATGTAACAAATTTAATCGCTATTAGTGGGGCTATCATCTCTATTGTTGGATTTATTTCCTTTAAAGTATCCTGTTCTATCTGTAAGGCAAAAGAGTTTTAGGAGAAGTTTGATTTTCAATGACTTAACTAATAGGAGAACCCTATCTCCTCGTTGTAGATAGATATGTTATGATGGGGTTAGCCCTATATACACTAATAAAAAAGAAGGGATTGAAATAAAGTGGACTATTGGAGAAAACTTGCAATAGCTTCAAATCTTATTTTGTTAATTTGGTTTTTACTTGATATGACGGGATTCTCTATTGGGAATTCTGTTCTGGTAACAACTGCTTATAGAGAAGATGGTATTTTCTTTTGTATATATTTAATTGCTTTCCTATTATTTATATGGAAGTATGGATTTTGGAAGTATATCCTTATTGCTTGGTTGGCCTTGTGGTTTACTACACAATTTTATTTTCACTGGTGGGTTACCCTTTTTGGACCATGGGAAGATAAGATGAATTTTTTCTCTCATACGATAAAGTTAATTCCATCCTCCCAAATATATATACCTGATTTATATCACATTGTTTTGCACCTCTTAATTTTAGTCGCTTTAATATTTACGATAGTTTTTGTTCGAAAGGCTGAGAAAATACCACCAGCAGTTGAAGAAACTGGGGTAGCAAGGGAAAGATAGCCTATAATTCTTTTATGGATTTACCCGAAAGTGTAAGTCCTTTTTCTTGCTTAAATAAATAGAAAGGAGCTGATAAACTTGAAAACATCAGAACTAAAAAACAAAGGGATTAAAATTGCCATAGGTAGTAAGTCCTATGAAATGAAATTGGATATGAACACCCAATGGTAGTATATAGTAACGGATATGAAATAAGTTTATAACTATTATGGCAGAAAACCTCTATTCTTGTGGTAGAGAATAAGACAAACAAAGTTCCAAACAGATCTACTTTAAAGAACCTCGGGGATTTATACTAAAGGTTAAAGATAAAGATCTTTTTATTTTTATCATAAAGAGTAACTGAAAGATCTTATGAACGAGCTTTGGATATATTACCCAAATAGTAGTTCTTTAATATGTCCTAGATTAATGTCCTTCCCTAGAAGTATATTAATATAGTAGCAGAGATTATGAGATAAGAGCTTAATTCTTAGTCTTGTCATAAGTCCTCATAAAGATTTTGCTAAGACTTTATTGATATTTGGCTGCTCTGTCAACTGTGAAAAGGTAGTCTTAATTCGCTTTCTAAGTTTAAAAATTGTTGAGGGATACTATCTACGATTCTAAGGGATTTATCCCGATATCCTAACATGGAAGTTACCTTTTTACGAATTTCATCAATTACTGAATGTAATGCCCTACAGGTTCTATTAAAGCGCGTCCTATGACTAAACCTTGGAAATAGATCGTTAAGGTTCTTTTTACAGAATCCTAACCATGCTTTTCCAGAGTCAATAGTGAGTAATTCTCCAACAATACTAATGGTTTCCAAGGTCAAAAGACACCAATATACTTCAGGCAGAAAATCTTTCAACCTTGAAAACCCTTTATTTATCAGTATTTTAAATTGTCCTATTTTTCCACCCTTGACATCAATACCACGCACTCCACGTGTGTTTTGGTAGAAAGATGATACTAATACGCATTAATATCGATTTTGCGTAAAGGTGAACCCCCTAAAGAAGGAATGAATATATATGCAAGAATTTCACCTTCATAGAGGTACGTGATATTAATAGATGAAAAATTAGCTCCAATTATAGATAACTTTATTGATTATGTTGAAAGAAATAAAAAATGCTCTTCCAAGAAGTCCCTTAGGTAAGGCACTTGATTATGCTAAAAAGCATTTGCCAGGATTAAAGAATATACTACTAGATGGTTCTTTAGAAGTTGATAATAATGCTGCTGAAAGAGCAATAAAACCTTTTGTTATAGGTCGTAAGAACTTCCTTTTTGCAAATACTGCTAAGGGCGCAACTGCAAGTAGCAATATTTACAGCATTATTGAAACTGCCAAGGCTAATAAATTAGTTGTAGAAAGGTATTTAGTTTATCTATTTGATAATCTATCGAAGATAGATATATCCGATAGCGAAAGTTTAGAGAATCTTATGCCTTGGTCAGATAAGATTCCTGAAAACATAAAAATTAAAGATAAGAGATAAAATTAATCCCAGTAAAGATCAATTGCCTTACTGGGATATTTTAATACCTTTTTTATAAGAATTAAATACGTCAAATTTTTGACGCTTACCTTACAATAAATTAATAGTGCACATTAATAATATAATACTCTCCAAACAATACACAAAACATTTGGTAATAAATTTTTCACCAAAATTATATAATATATTTTTAATTGGTAGTATAAAAAAGCATATTATTACAACAAAAAAACTTATATATTTAAGTATAAGCAAACTTGAAATAAACGGAATTAAAATAACACATAAATGAGCAAAATATTTTTGCTTAATAATTTCTTTTAGTGAATATGGAAAATAAAAACCTTTATTTTTATTTATAGCCTCTGGTTTATTAATTAATGTTAAAACTGAATCTGTTATAAAAACTAAACTAAACATAGCAACACTATTTATCCATATTGGATGCTCATACATTAATGTTAATAGAGTTATTAAAAAATTAATTAAGCTAACATTAACAATTCTTTTATAGTTATATATAGCTCTTGAAATCTCTTTATAGAACTCAAACCTATATTCGTTACCATAATATTTTTCCATAAAATTAAATGAACTCTTAAGTTTTTGTTTAGTTAATTGCATTTGCCCCTGTGATAACGTTGATATATCATTATTAACTAATCCTTCATATAAAAATGCCATAGACTGATAATATGGTAATAATTGATCATATTTAAAATATTTTTTATTAATAAATACATATAGAATAGTAAAGAGATATATACTAATTATGAGTATTGAATTAATATAATATGATAATGATACAACTAATAATGTAAATATTGTCAAAACATTTGCATTATTAGTTTGACTTTTAAAAAAACAAACAAAATTAATTACAATATTAATTAAAACTAGTAAAACAGCTCGATAAAATTCTGATCTATCAAGCATATTGGAAAAATTTAAAACAAAAGTAAAAATAACTCCTGATAGTATTACTGATTTTAATATTATTATAGTTTTTAATTGCCAAAGTCTTAAAACTTTGAACTTTATTAGTTTACAATCTATATTCATTATGGGAATATCTTGAAAAATCTTTGCTGTACAGTAAATAAAGAATCCTAGAGATAAGATGGAGAAATAGTTGTCAATTGCAGTTCTAATTAAATCTACCATACTAAATATCAAAAATACTCCCATAAATATAGCTAATGTCCATTTTAATTTATTTTTTTTATAGATTCTAATATATTGTCTTAACTTATTTTTAATAAGCAATTGTAATCCTTCAATCCCCATAACTATCACCTATAATTTGTGCTATATTTTCTTTTGTTAACTTATTAGGCATATACTCCAAAAGTTGTCCATTTCTTAAAATTAGATATACATCACAAATACTTCCCAAACTATCAATATCATGACTTGAAATTAATAACGTTTTTCCTTCTTTCTTTGATTTTAAAACTAATGTTTCTACTGCTGAAACTTGCACTGGATCTAATGCATTAAAAGGTTCATCCATAAGTATTATTGACTCATTTCTTATCATTCCTAAAGCAATATTTAAACGCTGTAGTGTCCCTTTTGATAAAGTATTTGGAAAATTATTTTTATATTTTGTAAGTTTTAATTCATCTAATAGTATATCAATTCTAGCAATTGCTTCTTTCTTTTCAACCCTTTGTGAATTGCATACTAATAATAAATGCTCTCGTACGGTTAAGTCGCTATAAAATATTGGCGAATCACTTACAAAAACTGCTGGAATTTTAAAAAAATCAACATTATCTACACATTTGCCATCAAGAAAAATACTTCCTTGATTTTCTCTAATTAAACGCATTATTACTTTTAAGAGAGTTGTTTTACCTGCTCCATTTTTGCCTATTAATCCATAAATCAACCCTGTTTTAAACTTATAATTTAAACTTTTTAGGATATAATCGCTCCCATAACTCATATTAATATTTTTAATTTCAATCATTAACTCGCCTCATTCCTATAATAATTGAATTTTCATTATCATTTAGAACATAAAAATTTTCAATAAAATCAACAACATTGGTATTATATATAAATCTATAAATTAGATTTTTCATTTCATCTTTTACATTCATTACAATAGACATAATACCTGTATTAAAAGAAATTAATGTTGCATGGTTTATAACATTATCAACAACTAAATAATTTTTCATATTTTCTAGTTTTTTATCGCTTGCTGTACTAAGTATTCTTTCAATGCTTACATCATAATCTAAAGTTTTTATTATACCATCTTTTAACAAATAAATTTCTTCTACTTTGTTATTAGTTAAATTTTTTATTTCAACAGTGATTTTACTATTAGTATTAAAAACTAAATTTTCATTCGCTATATACTTTTCCTTACAGTATTGCATTATCAATGATAATATAATTCTTAACGGTTCTTCATTTAATATTAAATATTCATATTTATTTATCTCTTCTATTTTACCTTGCCTAAATAAAATTTTTTTTTCTATTTTATGAAATAACTTCTCAAGTTCTGATTTGAATGTACTATAAGATTCTACTATAGCAGTTTCAATTATAGTATTTAGTTGAACTCCTAGTAATGGCACTATAATAGTTATAGTAATAAACTGTTTTTCCCATTTGCTATTGCTACTATTTTTTGCTTTTATATTTAATATTGTAGTAATTTTACTATTATCTACATTAGATAAAAATTTTATTTTTTTTATTTTTTCTTTCATTAAATTTATTTCTTCAATACAAATATTCTCTAAAACTTCGTGCATAATTATATCATCATTATAATCAATTAAACGATATGAAAAATAGTCCTTATCATTAATATTAATATATTCTATTTCTAAATCCACTTTATCCATTTTATACTCCCACCTTTTTTGGCCATTTGATACATACAGAAGGTGTGCAGTAATTTACTTTTACAACCACTCCAAATTTTCCACATAAACTCATGCAACTTTCTATATCGTTACATACCTCCATATCTGCCTCTATTAATTGTCTTATATTGTAGTTTAAGACAAATTCATCTAATTCTTCCTTAATTACACCATTATTTATAATATAAGATTTAGTAACTAAAATTGAAAAATCACCAGTATATACATTTACTTCTCCCATAGAGATTTTTTCAATCAATATTCCTTTATCTGTATTGGAAATTAATTCCTCAATATTATTAGGTTTTTCTAATAATTTCATATTCCTCATTCTAATAAAAGGATACATATATGTATTTTCAGTAATTCCATTACCCGTATTTTTAATTCCTAATAGATTTGAATAAACTTCATTGCTTAAAACATTATTTATATATCCATCCTTTATTAGTTGTATACTGTTGCATACATTGCTCCCATAATCATCCACATCGTAGTTATACTCAAGATTTTCAATTATTGTTATATTCCTTGAACAAAATTTATTATCTTTTAATAATCTTATAGGGGAATTATAATAATGATCAGCTTCTAAAAAATGTCCGATACACTCATGAAAAAACATACCTGCAGCAGTATTTTTTAATATTATATCAAAATTTTTAGTACTGTTCAACTGAATTTTTTTTGATAAACTCCATGTAATTTCATTCATAATAATATTGCTAATTTTATCAATATCAATATCATTAACAGAGTTGAAAACCATAAAATCGCTAATTAACATTCTGTTACATTTACTTATAGAATATGTAACAATACAATAGTTATCTTTAACATTATGCTGTCTTAATGAATTATAAATAAATTTTTTTATTTCTACTTCTTCTAAAGATAATTGTATATCAAATTTTACGTTAATAGTTTTTTCAATTTTTTCTTTAATAGTCTTACTAATACTAATTAGTTTTTGCTCACTTATTTTTTTATCATTACAGCTAGAAGTCAAAAATTTATTTATAGCACAAATATCTTTGTGATTTATATTTGTATATTTTCTCAAGTATTTTTTGATGTTATCCTTTGTGCATTGAAATATAGTATTGTTATTCTCCATATACAATTGCATTCCATAATTTTCAGTAACATAATGCAAGCAATTATCATTTTCATTATTTAAAAGAAAAGTATTTCTAATAGTATTTAACCCCATAAATGTTTTATAATTGTATATCACGTATTACTACACACTCCTCCCTCGATTTTTCCAACATACTTGCAATACAATTGCCACACATATTGTATTGTTCGCAATCACCACAAATATCTTTAGTTGGTGTCGGAATATTCATAACTCTTTCTATATTATTATGTTGTAATATTTCGCTGATACTTTGATTACGTACATTACCTAAATTTATTTTTTTTATTGCAGGACACATGGATACTCTACCATCTGCAAATATGTGAATTACATTGTATCCTGCCCCACACTTATTAGCATATTCTATACTTTCAAAAAAATCTTTTATTTTAGTTTCACAAATATCTAAACCAACAAAAAAATCTGGAGTTGAAAATTTATTATGTGATTCTACTAATTTAGATGCAAAATCTTTTGCAATTTTAGTCGGAATATTATTTTGTTTAGCTCTACCCGAATTAGATGTTAATCCAATATTTACACCTATGCAACCTATTTCCTTAGCTTTTTTTATCACCCCTTCCAATTCATTAACATTTTTATCATTCATTGTAAATGATATGGCAACAGGT
Organism: Alkalithermobacter paradoxus; assembly: GCA_002029295.1. Lineage (GTDB taxonomy): Bacteria > Bacillota > Clostridia > Peptostreptococcales > Peptostreptococcaceae > Alkalithermobacter > Alkalithermobacter paradoxus. The sequence continues at coordinate 118,978 of MZGW01000003.1, forward strand.
ATTTTAAATTCACAGAGTTTTTTTATATTTTTTATTGTTTTATTGTAAGCTCCCAAAACTCCTCTTATTTTATCATGAGTATTTTCTATTCCATCTATGCTAACTTGAATACTTATGTTTTTATGTTTAGAAATTAATTCAATTGTTTCTTCTTCTAACGTATAAGCATTACTTGCAATATTAACAGTTGAAAATTCTTTAGCTACAAAATCTATTAGTTTATTAACATCTTTTTTTATAAAAGGTTCTCCTCCTGTTAAAAATATAGTTTGTGTTCCAAGTTCTGAAAATTGTTGTGCTATATTAATAAATTCATTAACAGTCAATTCATTATCTCTCATAATTCCCGATGAATTAAAACAATGAACACATCTTAATTGGCAACTATTGGTTAACTCTAACGATAAACTAATAGGAATAATTAAATTTTCATCACCTTTTTCATTTATAATTATTCTTTCTTTCTTTTCACAATATTCTAACACTTCTTTTTCAAAATATTCTTCTAAAAATGACTTTATATTATATAAAATATATTCATCGTCAATATTATACATATTTCTTATAATTTCTATTATTTCACTCTCAGTATGTGTGCCATCACATAATAATAGTATTTCTAACCCGCTCGGATTGACATCAAAAATTTCTACTCCTTCATCACTATACTTAGTGATCAATGCACCCATGTAACTTTTTTTTATTTTAATTTCTTTTCTCAAACGAATGTACATTTTTTCTCTCCAATCCAATATATTTTTTGTAAATATCTACAATTTAATGACAAAAGAGTTATTATTTTGAAATAATAACCCTTTTTGTCTACAAATTACTAAATCCTACATGTCATTTCTATAACGCCATTAAGTATTGATTCCAGCAAGCTGTAACTACTCTTGCTTTGAATGGTGTAATCATACATGCAGCTATGTTAGATTGTCTTGTTCTTGGTATTAAATATTTCATTTTCAATCTTCCCCCCTTCTTTTATATTTTAAACTGTAACCATAAAATTATATTGGTTACAAAATTAAATAGACAATTTGTCTACATTTGTAATTTTACCCCCCCCCATAACAAAAATGTCAATAATTTCTTTGGTAAATTTTACGACACAGAATGACAAAAAGTTATTTAATACCATGCTATTATTTTAAATAAGAAATATAGTAAGAATTGATACACCATCTTCAGCTGGTTGCAAATTATCCCTCATTCAATTACAACCTCAATCTCCGTCCCATCAAGCAAGCTTACAATAATCTTTTCTCCATCAAACACCGTCATTTTCTCTACCAATCTAAAATACATATCAACATCAAACTCTTCTACCTTCTCTACATCAGCTAAAATATTTATAAACAGTTTTGCCTTATATCTTACCAATACATTCTCACTATCTAATTCATCCTCCCACTTCTTAATAAAATACTCCTTATTTTCCACCATCACATTAAACGTATTTATAAACGCATAATACAAAACCTTATCATCTATATGCTTATTTTCACAGCTCTTTTTTCCCTTTACTTCATATTTTTTATTACATCTCCAAACCACTCTTCTAAGCCTTTCATCTGTAGAATTCCAAACCTTCCTGCCAAAGGCACTGCCGCAGTGTCCACAGATAACTCTTCCTGCAAAGGGATTATCAACTGTAGCATAATCAAGTTTACTGATGTTATATTTTTCTGCAAAAGCTCTTCTTCTCTCCATTTCAAGCTGTACTGCTTCCCACGTTTCTTTATCAATAATTGCAGGGTGGCTTTCTTCTACGTAATACATTGGAACTTCACCGTTATTTACTGCTCTTTTTTTGGTTAAAAAATCAACTGTATAAGTTTTTTGCAGTAGTGCATCTCCCTTATATTTTTCATTACTGAGTATCTTTCTTATACTGCTTTCATACCATTTAGGTTTTCCATTCCAGTTAGGAACACCTTCTTCTTCAAGTTCCCTTGCAATTCTGTTTGGACCTTTACCATCAAGGTAATCTTTATATATTCTTCTTACAATTTTAGCCTGCTTTTCATTTATAACAAGATTTCCTTCTTCATCCTTATCATATCCTAAAAACTTTGTATGATTTATATGAAGCTTTCCCTGTTCAAACCTTCTCCTTATACCCCATGTGGAGTTTTCACTTATACTTCTTGACTCATCTTGGGCAAGGGAGCTGAGGATTGTAAGCAGTACTTCTCCCTTTGAATCTAAAGTATTAATATTTTCCTTCTCAAATATTACTCCAATGCCTAATTCCTTAAGCTGTCTTACGTAGTTTAATGTATCAAGTGTATTTCTTGCAAACCTTGATATAGACTTGGTTATTATCATATCTATTTTTCCAGCTTTGCAGTCTTCTATCATTTTATTGAACTGTTCTCTCTTTTTAGTGTTTGTCCCTGAAATCCCCTCATCTGCGTAAATTCCTCCGAATTCATAATCTGGATGATTTGTTATATAAGATGTATAATAAGCTACCTGTGCTTCATAGCTTGATAACTGTTCTGATTGGTCTGTTGATACTCTGCAATAAGCTGCCATTCTCTTTTTCTGCGGCTGTATCTGCTCTGCCAGATTGGTTCTGTTTGCTCTTGCAGGTATAACTGTAATGTTTCTTGCCATCCTTAACTTCCTCCCTCACAATTATCGGTTCTTCTATATTAAGCCTGCTTATAACCTCATCATCAATTGATGTTCCACTGCAGGCATTTTTTCCATTTTTAATATAATTACTGCATTGCCATACAATCTTTCTGCAGGAATGCTTGCTGTTCCAAGTTCTTCTCCTTAGAGTGGAGCCGCATTTACTGCAGAAAAGCATTCCTGTTAATGGATATCTATTGGTATATTTTTTTGTATCTCCTGTTTTATTTCCCTTTGCTTTTGCTCTTTTTGCAATTTCTATTTGAACCTGTTCCCACATTTCTCTTGAAACTATGGGAGAGTGATTATCTTCAATATAATAGCTGTCAATTACACCTTCATTTCTTACGCTCACTTTTCTCAGATGGTCTGGTGTGTAATATTTCTGAAGTATGGCATCTCCCTTGTACTTTTCATTCTTTAAGATATTTAATATTGTACTTTCCTGCCATCTGCCACCTGCAACAGTAGGAATATTTTCTTCATTCAATTCTTTTGCTATAGTAAATGTCCCTTTGCCTTTTAAGTAGTCTTCAAATATTCTTCTAACTATTTCTGCTTCTTTAGGGTTTATAACTAAATCGCCGTATTCGTCCTTATCATATCCTAAAAACCTTGTGGTATTTATAATCAGCTCCCCTCGTTCAAACTTCTTCTTTACCCTCCACTTTAAGTTGTCGCTGACATTTTTGCTTTCTTCCTGGGCAAAAGAAGAGAGGACGGTTAGCATAAGCTCTCCATCCCCTGATAAAGTTTTGATATTCTCTTTTTCAAATATTATTTCTACACCAATGTCCTTTAGTTCTCTTACTACTTGAAGCATTATTGCTGTATTTCTTGCGAATCTAGAGATAGATTTTGTAATGATTAAATCTATTTTCCCTTCTCTTGCAAGATTAAGCATTCTTTGAAACTCTGGTCTGTTATCTGTAGTACCGGTAATTCCTCTATCAGCAAACACACCTGCATATTCGTAATCAGGATTATTTGAAATCAGATTCTCATAGTATTGAATCTGGTTTTCTAAAGATTCCCCCTGAGCTTCACTGCCGGTTGAAACCCTTGCATATGCACAAACCCTTTTCTTTTTGTTTTCATGCTTTTTTACAGGTTCAATAATCCTAACACGCATTATATCTCCTCCCTTCTATCAATTTGGTACTACTATACATCACTCTAAAGGTGATAGAAGTCAAGCTAAATAAAAGAAAAACCGCTACTTAAAACCTTAAGTAACGGCTACTTATTAAATATCATAATTACAGCATCAAACCCTGCTGCCCTAAGCCTTTGCACCTGCTTTTCAGCATTTTCTCTTGACTTATATGAACCTGCCATAACCCTGTAAAGAGTCTGCTCGTTTTCTACTTGAGCTTTTGCTGAAGGTTCAATATAACCAATACCTAATTGTGCAAGAACTGCTTTAGTTATAGCCTTAACTATTTCATTTCTCTTTGAATCAAATAAAATATTATCTCCTGTGTTATCAATAAAACCTATCTCTATTAACACTGCTGGAGCCTTGGTTTCTCTTAATACATGATAGTTAGCTTCCTTAACTCCTCTATCTGTAAATCCTAATGCTGCAAGTGATGTTTGTATCCTTTGTGCTAATGCTTTTGATTTTGCTCCTCCATTTAAATATGTGTATGTTTCAACACCTTTTGCCTTTTCTGGATCATAAGCATTCCTATGAAAAGAAATGAAGTAATCATAGTTATTCCTATTTTCAAAAGCACTTCTCTCATTAAGGCTTACTGTGGCATCTGAAGTTCTTGTTTCATCAACTGTAACTCCATGCCTTCTTACCTCTGCTGCTACAGCTCTGCCTATGCTTAGAACATCATTGCTTTCCTTTCTTCCCTTATATACTGCCCCTGAATCTTGGCCACCGTTAATGGCCAGGATCAATCATTATAATCCTTGGCATTTAAACCACCCCCTCAATAAAACGACCCAAGGAATCTCTTCTCCTTGGGTGTAAAATATTGTTATGGCATCTAGCACATACAACTTGTAGATTATTTAAATTGTTATTATTTCTATTCTTATCTTTATGATGAATGTGCAGACGTGTACCTTCTTCTTCTTTCCCACAAACTTCACATCTTTTAGGCTTATTTGCAAGTGCTATCCTACGCCAGACATCACCTGAGATGAAACTGCGTCCATCTATATAACTAGGTGCTAAAGAACCTTTCTTTCCATACATAGGATTATTTTTTCCTGATACATCTGCATGATTAACACTTATTTTTAATCTAACTTCTGATTGCCAAGCTGGATTATCTATTTTATTTCTATATGACATCCTACACGACTTTGAACAAAATTTACCTCCATTATTTCGTATTTGGGACTTATATACATAGAACTCATCATCACACCATTGACAATATCTTTTTATCTTAGTCAACCTTATCATCCTCCTTATTTAGCTGTTTTAAAACATCCTTTAGTTTCTCTGGTATTGGTAAGCCTATCTTAGCAGAGTTCTCTATAATGCTTATTCCTTCATTGGAAATGTAGAAAAAAATAACAGCAGTACGAATCGCACTACCGTTTTTAATCAAATGAACATCTACTATATTTCCTATGCCCACCATTACAAAAATTAAAACTTTCTTAAATATCCCTCTGAATCCTACCTCACTTGACAGCTTTCTTTCCAGCACTGCTACCATGAGACCTGTTACATAATCAATTACAACAAAGGTAATCAGTGCATACATAAAGCCATCAACCCCTCCTAAAAGCCAGCCAATATAGCCGCCAATGGCAGCAAATACTGCCTGAATAAAATTAATTGAATTTTTCACTGTAAATCCCTCCACTCTAATAAAAATCTTCTCCATAGTTAATCAAATCTACCTCAAACATATACTGAACTTTCATTGTATTTGCTTCAGTTTTTTCAACAGGCTGTGCAAGCTTGGTATGTGCTCCAATAGGTCTGCTTGTTAAAAGGGCTTGGATACATAATTGAACATAGTTGTTATAAGCATAAGTGTATCTGCTTATCCATCTGTCAGTACCAAGGATATTATGATAATAATAATTACCATAACCATTTGGAAAACTAAAATACATTTTATAGGCTTCAAGTAAATTCCCTTGAGGAGTTATAACTTGATAAAAGCTTGTGCCGCCTTGGGTGCTTGTGTAATATAAATATATTCTATTGGCACTTCTATAAAAATTATAAACATAGCATCTTCTCTCAATATTTCCACTATCCATACCCTTATTTCCAAACCAAGTGCTATTACCAATCTTAGGTTTAATATTCATATCCTGAACCTTGTTTCCTGCGGCATCTACTCTAATCCATCTGTTTGTATAAACAGTTTCATTAAATTGGCTGTCTGTTCTTGAGGTGTATCCAATAATATCAATGCAACCATCAAGATAAATTCCATCACTAGAAACTGTTCTATATGTGAAAGGTACGTTATATGCTGTATCCTTAAAACTTTGGCTCATATTTATATCAACATAGCTTAATTGAACTCCTACCTTTGTCCACTTATATATTCTCATATAGCTTTCACTATTTATGCTGTAAAGGTAATACCCAATAAAAATAAGCTCTCCATCTGGTTGAATATACGGGCATACATGACTAAGTCCATCGTATTTTCTTACTGCATGACTACTGTCAATATTTAAGGCATTTCCATCTGAATTTAAAAGTTTAACCACCTTATCCCAAAACACAACATCATTTGTATTTATATCAAATGGAATCATAAGCCATTGTCCTTTTAAGCTGTCTGGAAATTGAATATAGCTTGACTGTGTTATGTTTGTATCCCTTGAATCTGCTAATATCCATCCCTTTGTTGGACTTGTAAATTTTATAGTTCTTGCATAAGAAAATAAAGTATTCACTGCCCAATACCTTTTAGGATTTGTAGTATTATATACAGCATAATCTGAATCAGCTGTTTCCCTTCCATAGATTGCAGTTCCCAAATAAAAATAATCTTTATTGTCTGGGTCACCTTCGGCCCAGTAGATGCTCTCAATTTTCCCATTTGCCGCATGGGTTGGAAAGTCAAATACAAAATTCATCTTTATTTTAGAATCTGTAACTTCAAATTTTGATTCTGCTCTATTTATAGTTCCTCGCCTTGTATCATTTCCAGAGTAAGTAGTATTTCTATGAGCAAAGCCTATAATATTTCCCATAATTCTTTGCTCATTAGCATTTTCTGGTTTATCGTTGTCGGTAAGATAAAGATACTCAAACCAGCTATAATTATCACATCTTCTTGTATTTCCTGCACCCATAATACCTTGAACAAAATGTCCTAAAAATGTATCTTTAAAATATAAATCCGGTATTATGTTTTCTGTGTATGCCTCTTTTATTTTCTCCTTAGTTTCTGCATTAAAAAGTTCTAATAAAACCTTTCCTTTAATACCTCTCTGCCTTTTACTCTTTTTACTTTCAGAAATCTCACCTGAAAGCAAATCTTTATTGTAAGCAATACTTTCATAAGATTGTCCTTCAATAAACATATCATCACCCCTCAGTTGTATAAAATTTTTATCTTCCTTAATTTACACACATCATTTAAGGTTGGTTTATCTAAAATATAGGCAAACCTCAGCTTTCTGTTTTGGCTTATCAAATTATTTAAAGTTACATAATCTAAGCTTGTAAGTATTGTAGGATTTATCCCGTTTGCAAGAAATGCAGCAGAATCTATAATATCAATACTTTCAAAGCTTGAAGTATTAATATTATAGGTAAGCCAGCTTAATCCCGAATCAACACTTAAAGCTATTCTTATCTTGCCATTGGTTGTAATATCATTTAAGTTTGAATCTTTCTTAGTGTATTGAACAATTGCTTCAAGTTTATTTATGGTTTTCCCATCATGTATATTTAAATCATAGTTTTGAATAATTACCTTCGGTTTACTTGTTACTGTCTTCTCAATAAAGAATCTATTGCTGTTTTTATTTGCCTTAATATCTGGATTATCCGTATAAATATAAAGAGCTGGTGAAGTGCCTGAAAGTCCTGTCATTGAAGCAGGAAGAGTATCAACACCATAGGTTTTAAACATTCCTTCTGTAAGAGGTAAATCTCCTATTTTAGTCCATGTGCTGCCTTGATAGTTTTTAACTCCCTCACTATCCACCATAAGAAATTTCGTTATGCATGGAATATATAAACCTTCCTGCACTGTGTAATTTTTGCCCAGTGAATCTGATGGAGTAAAAATATATGATTTTCCTTGTGCTAATGTCAATGATTGAGTGCCTACATTTGGATTTACAAAACTATTTGTTCCGTTATTAGGTATCTTCTCAACAACAAGCCTTATTACTCCAGTTTCAAATATTGAAAGTTCCCAGATAAGGTCATTGCTGCCCCAACTGCTATAGGAACTGTTTCCTTCAAACCTTATCCTGAAAAGCTTTGTGCTGTATTCTACTTCACTGGCATAATAAAGATTATTATAGCTGGCATCTCTTCTGTTAATACATAGATGCTCTGACGATGTTCCAAAACCTACCCAGGTATTACCGCTTGTGTAAAGCTGTCTTATGGCTGAGCCATTGTAATTAAAATAAAAGCCTATATCAGGAAGAGTTACTGTACTATCATCATTTCTTGTACCATAAAGTGTCATCCCTGCATTTCCTTTTGGGAGGGATATTTGATTTATTACTGGCATTATCCTCTCCCCCCTAACCTTGCTTAAGATATGCATTTATTGCAATCAAATCCTTATAAAGTGTTGTATCTGGCACATTTGCAGCATAAATTACGCCATTTCCTAAGTCCTGTATATATCCGCCTTCTCTTTTTAAAACAGGTTCTTTTATAGTAGCCCTATTATAAAAGTCATAGGTTCCATCTTTGTTTTTATCGTAGTCAGAACTGAACTCAACCCAATCGGCGTCAAAAACATAGCTACTTGATTTGCTGTTATTAAACTCTTCTATAATTCCCATTACATTCAAGATTAACTTTGGGTTTCCATGAGATATAGCAGCAATATTAAATCTTGTATTGAAATTCTCAAGACTATAGCTATCTACTCCACTCACATTGTTGTCTAAATAATGCCTAAAGCTATACCCTGTATTAAAACTGTATGTTCCAATCTTGATATTAAACAAATTATAAAGGAAGGTATAAACAATCTCTGCCCTTGGTATACTTGCACTAAGTCCACCTTCAAGCTCTCTTCCTTCAATACTTACCTGCAGATTATTCTTTTCAATTGTAAATGTTCCATTTGAAACCTTCATCTCCACCATAAAAGTATGTTCTCCTGCTGTTACCTGCGGCATTGGAAGGGGCAATCCTATAACATTATCTCCTGATGCTAACTTTTGAATTGGTTTAAAATCGTAGTATTTTCCATCCAAGGAAAACAAAATTGTTAATGTGCAGTCTGTACTTGCCTTTCCAGTCATAGTAATATTACAGTTTAAGTTTGTATCTGCCTTTGCAGTTATTCCAACTATCATTGCTGGATAGCTGCTAGTGCTGATTGTTATAGTATCGCTGTTTTTCTTGATTATTACACTGCTTAAAGTACCGCTTATTGCACTGTTTATTTCCTCTAAAAGCTTACTGGTATCAAGTTTTTCAATAATTGTATTAAGCGGGTCTCCAAGCTCTATCTTTGTATTTATAGGATTAATTAAATCTGTCTTTTTCTTTATAACTCTTAAATCAGTTGTTACTGCTATCTTTTCATTTCTTACCTTTACAAAATCACCAACGCTAACCTTAGTCAGATGGCTGTAATTTTTATACTCTTCAGTTTTGCTTAGCTCCATAAAATCTATTGTTATAAATACCTTTGGACTTGCAGCCTTTTCAGCATATTCTTCTGCCCTTACTCTAAGGCTTTCTACATCCTTGCATTCCTTAAACTCAACCCTTTTGGTTATGGGATAGGGAAGTAATTTTGCTCTTTCTCCCTCTACTTCTATATATCTTTCTGGCAACAATAAATTATTTGCTCCTACTGCATATATCCTTGTAGCAAGTTCACTGGTATCCTCAATAACCTTCATTCCTTTTATGTTTTTACCGTATTTTATTAAAATTCCATTGTTTTCACCAATGGACTCTTTTATCTCTATATTGAAGTTATCTCTAAAAAGTTCACCGCCATAAATTTCAATAAGTCTAAAAACAGCATCTACTGCATTAACCTCTTTAACAGCAAAAGGTGCTATATTTTCTTCCAATGCCTTAAATAGAAATAACCCTTGAAGTTCCGGAGGTATGCTTGCTTCAAGAGCTTCTTTCATATTTGCATTAAGCACCTTTGCTGATTCTATAAAATAAAAAGCAAGATCATAGAATATATGTCTTGCCCATACCTTAACTTTACTTATTTTATCCTGTGTTCTCTCTACTTTATATATTCTAAAAAGCTGTCCATCAGCTTTAATAATATTGAGTTCCTCTAAATACTGTGCTTTTTTAGATTGAGCAGGGTATTCAATTTCTAAACTATAATCTCCATTTAACTCTTCATTTATCTCAGCCATAAGGCATTCATCTAAAACAGCAAGCCCATTATTGTCAAAGTTTCCTCTGCTTGTCTTCTTATCATATACATAGATCATTATAACCACCGCCAATTTGGAACAATTTCTATTTTTGAAACACTACCTGTCCAATCAAATTTATTAGAACCTGTTTTTAATGTTATGAAATCACCATTTACTTTACTGTTTAAGTTATCTCCTGCATCATTATAGGCATCTTGAATGACTGAATCTAATATGATTTTTCCTGTTATATCATTTAAGTCCACAGTAGTTTCATTAACTTTAAGGCTTATCTTCCCAGAACCATAAACTGATATTATAGGTTCACTTTTAAGTGTTCCTGGATTTATTATTGAAACTCCATTTTCAGTAATAGTAAATATGTTATTCTGCACAGCATATTTAAAAGGCTTGCAGTTAAATATAATTGGAAACACAGATGTGTATTTGAATACTTGTTTAAAATCTATGGCATTAACTACTTGTGCTTTATATTTTTTATCATCTTGAAAACTAAATATTAAATCACTTTCTCCTGCTCCAAATAGCCATGCCTTTATATTATCTAGCTTTTCCGCTATGTTATTGCCTTTAATACTACATTCTACTGCAATTGTTATATCTTCAAATGTACCTTCATCATATCTTAAATTTGAATCCCTACCCGGGATATCTATATATGATACTCTTCTTTTAGGTGATGGCAGAGAGGGTCTTTTAGAAATAATAATGCCATAATCAGTATAGCTGTTTTTTCCACCAAAATTAAAACTAAGCATTAAGCACCACCCCTTCCCATTGAAACTCTTTGCCTGTAAAATTCAAGTTCATAAGCAAGTTGCTCTATATCTTTCTCTGTATTGTTAATGAAGTTTTCTATATGAAGTGTTAATCCGTTGCCACTACCTCCTTTTGCCTTTTCAATTGCTTTTGCCATAAGATCATCTAATCTATCAATAGGAAGTACAGCTTCAGTTCCTGCTTCACCAACACCGATAACACTTGGTCTGTTAAAGATTCCTCCCTTTGCATACCAATCTACACCTAAATGAGGTACACTTGGAGGATTTAAGTTGAATTCACCTTTAATACTGAAGTGTGGCAGGTTAATATGAGGAAATTTAATATCCAGTCTATCAAAGAAACCTTTTATTTTATCTAACTGATCCTTCACAAAATTCACTGCAGCATTGATTGGAGTCATTATTGCAGATTTAATATTATTCCATATACTAGTTGTAATTGACAAAATACTGCTCCATACATTAGATACAGTATTTTTAATGCCATTAACAGCATTTGTAAAAAGGCTTGATACTCCGCTCCACATACTTGAAAAGAAACTTGATATAGAGTTCCAAACAGATGTGGTGGTATTTTTTATTCCATTCCAAACTGCATTTAATGCTGATTGTATAGCATTCCATACAGTAGTTGTTACTGATTTTATGATATTCCAAGCTGTGGTTAAGGTGGACACTATGGTATTTATTATTGGGGTAATAAAATTCACTATTGAGTTCCAAACCGTATTTATTATTGATGAAACTGCATTAAACACCGTTGCTGTAACAGTTTTTATGTTATTCCATGCAGTAGTAATTGTATTTCCTATTGCTTGAATAATTGGATTTAGAAAACTGACTATACCATTCCAAACTGTACTTATAACCCCAGATACAGCATTCCACACTGTAGATGTTACAGTCTGAATAAGCTGCCAAGCAACGCTTATCACAGCCGTAACTATATTTATATAAGTTTGAACAATAGATGAAATAATAGTCCAAGCACTGATAAATATAGCTTTAATCACTTCCCATAGAAAAACAAATCCTGTTTTTACACCTTCCCAGATAGTTTTAATAACATTTGCTATTCCCTCAACTATTGGAAGTACCACAGCTTTTATTGATTCCCAAGTAGAAACAATAACTCCTTTTACAGCTGTTACTGAACTTTCAATAGTACTTTTCATTCCTTCCCAAATCGCACCAGCTGCTGATTTTATAGTATCCCAGTTTTTATATAGTAAAACTCCAACAGCAGCAAGTCCACCGATAACAGCTATCGCAATTCCAACTGGACCAGTTAATGCTGTAAATACAGCTCCAAGTGCCGCTGAAGCACCTCCTGCTGCTGCCATTGCCCCTGATATGCTTCCAATTACAGTAGAAAGTGTTCCTGCTATGCTGATTACTTTACCTATTATTCCTATAATAGGTCCAACTGCTGCAACAACTAAACCTATTTTAACAATCATCTCCTGTTGCTCTTTAGATAAGCCTTGAAATTTATCCATTAAAGGTTTTACTATTCCTATTAGTTTTTCAAGTATAGGAATTAAAAGCTGTCCGAACTGAATACCAAGCTGCTCTGCCTGTTCTTTCATGACCCTGATTTTATTTGTAGGTGAATCCATGGTTCTTGCAAGATCGCCTTGTGCATTTTTCGTAGATTCCATAATAACCCCGTATCTTGCCATTACCTTCTGCTGTTCTGTTAAAGCTTCACCTTGTTTTGCAATGCCGTGAGTGTAAGCATAGGTTTTTATTGTATTATCATTAACCAAAATACCCAATGATTTAAGAGGCTCTGCTTCTCCACTTATACCAGACTTTAATTTTTCAAATGCCTCTTCTGGTTTTAAATTATAAAAGGAAGCCATATCGTAAGAAAGCTGCGTTAATCCTTCTGACATCTTTAAGGATTCCTGTGCTGTTAATCCCATACTGGTTAACATAGAATTATAGGTAGCTACATTTTTTCTAACATTATATGCATTAAGTCCAAGAGCCTTTGAAGTTTCCTCTGACCACTTTCTAGCATCACCAGCCATAGATCCCATGGCTACTTCAAAGAGGTTTTCTGATTCAACAGCATCCATAGCCATATTGGTTGTAGCAACTCCAACTCCTACAAGAGGTAATGTAACAGCAGTGGATAATTTACTTCCAACAGAGGACATTTTTTCTCCTACATCCTTCATTTTTTCCCCTGCTTTATCCATACTTTGAGAAAGCTTATACCAAGCTGAACTTTTAGTATTTAGCTCAGTTGTCGTTTGCTTTAATTCCTGCTGCATCTTGTTTAATTCTGCTACTGCATAATTTAGTTTTATCTTAAGGTTTTCTGTCGCTTTAGCATCTTCACCCTTTTTCTCAACACTTTCTTGAAAGCTCTTATTTAGGGCTGCAACTTTTTCCTTTTGAAGCTCTATCTGTTTATTTAAAGTATCCGCTTTGAGCCTTAATCCTTCTTCAGATTTACCGAAGTCTCCAAGTTTGGAGCTTGCTGCTGCAAATTCACTTTGAACCACTTTAAGGCTTCTTTGAATTTTAGAAACCCCTTCTTGAAAGCCCCTATCATCGAGACCTACACTTGCAACTACGGTATTTGCATCTCTTGCCATCATCTCACCTCCCTGCTAGAAAATAATGTTATCTATATAATCAAGCTCCTCTTCTTCCTCAATTCCATTTACTCTTTTGTATACATTGAAAAGAGCTTGTAACTTCTTAGGTGTACTTTTCCAAAACTGCTCCTCAGTCATTTTTAAAAGATTTGTTCCCAAATAGAAAAGCCACTCCCAATCCCATCCTTCTTGATTGGTGTGGCTTTCTATTCCCCCATATTTTCAGTTATTTCTGGCATAGCTATATTTAACGCTTCATTAATAGCTGTCCCTAATCTCTCCATATCATTAAGTGTAAGCATTCTGCCTACTTCTTTAAGAGTTACACTTTCATTCTCTGCTTTAATTGCTGAATATATCAGTGCCCTAATTGCTTTAATCTTTTTATTCTGCAAATCCTCAAAGGCTTGATTAATGTCTCCATAAACTTCCTCTAATTCACAGAAGGTGTTCATATCAAATTTAAGTTCGTACTCTTTATTTGCCAGTGTAATTTTTATACCCTTGTTTTTAAGTTCTGATGCTTTCAAATAATATCCCTCCATTCTTTTTTAAGCGAGAAAAAACAGGGGTTAAAATTCCCTGTTAGTTAACAATATAAGAATGTTGTGTATCAACTAAAAATTAAATATTATTAGACTTAATCTTATTTATTTTTACGTCTTTTATCATATGCAAGCATAATGAATGGCAGACCAGTAAAATATAAAACATAGAAAATAAAGTTTATCCATCTATCAATAGACATTTCATTAATAAAACCTACAACTACAACAAATATTATTGCTATTAATTGTAATGTCAGCCCTATAATTAATAGTGTCTTATCTGGTAATGCCTTTATTTTATCTAACATAATCTTATCCCCCGCTTTAATGCACATTTATATACAACTGTGTACTAACTATATGCTTTATTATACCAAATACTTCTTTGCCATTAAATTAATTTCATATAATAATTTATGATGTTCCTATAGGCTCATCTGGAACCTCAGCAAACCATGAACTTATAATCGTTTGATCAATACCTTCAGCATCTTCATCTGCAATAAACCTATAATTCCCGTCAGATTCTCTCGAATAGAAATTTCCCTTAAGCTTTGCACTTTGTGCCTTTGGCTTTTCTGCCTCAGTGTCATATTCATCTGTAGCAAGTTCAAACTTCCCTTTCAGCAGCCACACATATCTATATTTTCCGTTATTCTTCTTTGATTTAAAGCCTAAAGCTATGGTTGGCGGTATATCATCTTTATTTTCAATAAGAACACCCTTCACAATTTTGGCTCCTTGAAGTTTTGCTCTGCTTACAAGCGAAAGCTGATTCACTTCAATTTCCACATCTACACCTTCAAAGGCAGTTATGATATCCTCAACAGAGTCATCAGAATAGATATTCTCTGAATTTAACTTTGGAGAAAGCTTGGCACTGATTGCTCTTTCAAGTTTTATTGGTGCACCATATACAGTTCCACTAGCATCATCGCTAGTTAAAATTGCGATATGAATATCTCTTAGTCCTATCTGTCTAGCCATTTATATCACTCTCCTCTAAATAATAAAATTTAAGACCTTTGTGAAAGATTTTTGTATCTTCTTCATAAAGGTCTATTTCATTTAATCTTTTGAACCCTGCTTTAAGCAAAAGTTCTTTTATATTTTTAACTATATCTGTATAATCAGCCTTTGACCACACATCTACTTGGATATAATGTGCTGTCAAAGCTTCTTCATCATCCTCATACTCTTCACCTGCAGTTAAATACTCATGAAAAGTAATGTAGTTTTCAGCCTTTCCAGTATATTTTTGAAAAGAAACCGGGATATTAAGCGGCTTTAAGGCATCTACTATAATTTTATTTATCATTTCTCAAGCCCCCTTTTAAGCTCATCCATTATGATTTGGTTGATTTCTTTTTTATTTTCAAGAACAGAGTTCTCCGCCCAATGCTGTGCTGGAATCTTTGCAGTTCCCCATTCAGTAAATTTGCTGTAGAAAAACTCTGAATTGTCCCCTTTATTCGGACCTATTTCAATAAAATCTATCCCATTTTCCTTCTCTATTTCAGAAACCTTTATATTATCAGTCATATGTTTTTTATTTAGTGGAGATACAGGAGCATTTTTCTCCATGCTAGTTTTAACTAAATCCCCAGCTTTATTAAGAGCCTTTTTCTTTATATCCTCACCTTTTGCACCAAGTTTATTAACTCTATCTATAAGCTCCTGCATTCCTTCAAGTTCTATTTTAGCCACTGTTATCAACCTCCATAGCCTTGATTTCTATGAATTTATTAGCGTATTTTATGTTATCGATAGATGTTATATTGTACTGCTTTCCTTTAAATAAAATTCTCATTGTTGTTTCAATATTTGGTACATACCTTATAGTAAATTTCACAGTGTTCTCAGCTTGAACTGCTGCGGCTTCAAAATATTCTCTGCCATGAAGATTTTCAGTTTTTGCCCATAGCTCTTTAAAATCTGCCCAAGTTTCAGTTTCAAAGCCATTCTCATCTGTTTGAACTGTATTTTTCTGCAATTTTATTCTATGTCTTAAATCTTCAGCCTTCATACTGGAATCACCCTATTCATAGAAAGAAGAGCATTTCTTGCTTCCTCTAACTTTGTTTTTTCCTCTGGTCTGTAATCATCATATAAAAGCTTCATTTGAAGTATCATTGCCCACTTCACAGTTTCAGGAACTTTATCCGGAGTATCTCCATACCCTGCAACTATTCTTACCCTTACAGCATTTACTGACTGAAGTTCTACTGTAGGCCAATGCTTTCCTCTATTTAGAACAACTCTGTTTACAAAACCATATAAGTCAACAATATAATTACTTTCATCAAATAAATACTCCTGTCTATTCTCATCATAATATTTTATACTTTCTACCTTTTGTATTGGTGAACAGCTATTAAAAACTATAGCATTACCATTAGGGAAAGTATCCAAAACAAGCTCTAAGGTCTGAGTTATATATTTTCTATTTTGATAGTCTTCACACCATTCTCTAGCTTGTTTTATTAGGCTCATGATTAAAATATCATCATCATTACCATCAACTCTCAAATGATTTTTTGCTTCCTCTAAAGTTATTGGTTCAACTATTGGCGGAGTTATTATTTTAATTGCCATTTTATCACCTCAAAAAGAAAAGGAGCACTAAGGCTCCTTGATTTAACTGCTGTATCTGCTGTCTATAATAACATCTGCACTTGCAAAATTAGCTGCTTGAGAACTTGCCCCGATTTTAATTCCGATACAAGTGAATCCTTCATTTATATCAAGCTTTGCAGGATCTATTTGAAAAACAATCTGCTTATTTCCTGCTGTTTCTTCTACTGTATATCCTGCTCCATCTGTTTTTAATAAAGTATCTGCAGTCGTATTCTCATTTGCCCATACTGGTACACTGCTGATTAATGCCTTTGAATCTGTTCCTTGTGTATCTTTTGCCTGATATATGGATATTTGTGTTTCATGAGCTGCTGCTTGAGTAAGATTTACAATTACTACAGCATTTACTGCATTTTTTAAATTTACATATCTGCTTTCTATACCTTCATTTGTTGTCTTTGGTGAAATGATCTGTATTACTTTATATTTTTCAATAAACATAATTTTTACCTCCTACCTATCTGCTAAAGTTACAAAAGGACTTAGTGGATTTGCACCCTTGTAAGGCATAATTGGCTTATTCTTATACGGCATTCCATTAAATTTATAGATGAATCTGAATACCTGCTCATCATATAAAAATCTTACATGGATAGAAACATCAGAAGTTAAACTTTTTTTATCTATTCCAATGTACTGTGTTGGATCTGCTAAAATAATATCTCCTTTTTTACCAAGAGGGGAGCACTGCTCTATTGGAATAATTGGTCTATTAAGTAAGGTACTGTACTGTGAAGTTGCAGCACCTCCAGAAGGCATAAACACAGGTGCTCCACCAGTTCCAATATTAAGAGCCATAGTGTAAAGCTGTGGTTCTATCTCTTGGTTTATATACCATACAGCATTTGCTCTAAGTCTTGCAGGCATACTGCTCCACATTTTAAGTATATTTTCATACTTTATAGTTCCCGCTGCCTGGTCTTTTTCTTTAGGTACAGTAACTAAAGCATCTGAATTAAGTATTCCAAGAGGCATTCCAACACCAGTACCATTAATAATTGCATCATCAATCTTAAAACTCATTTCATCTGCATAGGCTTGCCTTACTATAGCTTCTAAAGCTGTAGTATCTTCAAGCAAATCATCAGTTACATAGCAAAGTGCTAAAAGTTTTTGAAGGGACATTTCAATCTCTTTAAACTTTGGTTTACTTTGAGCTGCTGTTTCAGCTTCTGCTACCCAGTAAGCTTGAACTCCACCCCATCTACTTCCGTTTGCTCTGCTATTTTCGTCAATTCCAAGGGCTCTAAGCCTATTGGTATTAGCTCCTATAGGAATCATTCTTATTCTGTTTGCCACCTGACTTTGTGCCATCATGGATTCAAATAAGTCATTTATAAACTCATTTTCTAGTAAAAATCCTCCTTCTGAAGCTATGCTTTCATTAAGTCCTGTTGCTGAGTTCTGGTAAGTTAATCTGTTGTCCATCCTTCCACCTGGAGATGAAGCCTTTGCAACGGCACTTAAAAATTCTCCCATGCTCTTCCACTTCTTTTCATTGTGATTCTTTGGCTGAGCATATATTGGTTCATTTACAGGTGTCTGAGCCTGTTTTTCTCTTTCTGCATTTATTGCATCAATTTCTTTTTGTGCTTCAATCTTGGCTTTTAAAGCCTTAATTTCAGAAAGTTTTGCATTTATTTCATCAGCTGTAGCATCCTCTTTATTTATTAGATTTTTAGATTCTGTTTCTAAATTTGATAACTGAGCTAATAATTCTTTCATTTTTTCTGACATATACATTACCTTCCTTTCAAAATAATAAAAGCCCTAAAGTTCACACTCTAAGGCAAGTTTTGCTTTTAATAATTTTATTTTTTCTTCATCTTTATAGGTTTCTTTAAATCTTTGATTATACTGTTTTATAAAATCTCTAGTTCTTGTATTAACACTATTTTGAATAGCAAATCTGCTGAACATAAAAGAATTTTCCACTGTTTCTTCTTTATTTTCTGTATAAAGCATTCCATCAACGAATCCTTCAGCTAGTGCTTTCTTAGCACTCATCCATGTTTCTTCATCCATCATCTGTGATATTTTTGATCTGGATTTTTTAGTCTTAAGCTGATAAGCATTGATTATGGTTTCCTTTACTTCATCCAGCACATCAGCTCCATGTCTTAAATCCTTAGCTTCACCTTGAAAATTTCCCCATGGATTATGAATCATTAGAATTGAAGTTGGAGACATTAGAATTTCATCTCCTGCCATTGCTATAACTGAAGCTGCTGAAATTGCCACACCATCAATTTTTACTTTAACCTTTCCCTTGTGTTCCTTTAAAGCTGTGTAAATTCTTGAAGCTGCATAGACATCCCCTCCATAGGAATTAATCCAAACATTTATGTCTTTGCCTTTATATTTATTAAGCTCTGACATAAACCCCTTTGGTGTTACATTGTCATTTCCAAAAAGCATCGACCAAAAATCATCGTCCATGACAATGTCACCATCAATTCTAAGCTCTATCTCCTCCTCATTTTCTTCGCTGTTTTTAAAATTCCAAAACGGCATTTTATCACTTCCTTTCATTAATCATATTAAATATTTCTTCCCTTAGTGCTTTAAGCTGCTCTTCCTGTTTTCCTGCTTCGCTCATATTGAGAGGTTCGAGATATCTGTCACCGTTATCAATAGGATTCATATTTTCAAGCCTTCTAATATCATTAACAGAAAGCCATCCCCACTGTCTTCCCTGTGCATAAGCTTCATATCTTGATTTAATATCTCCACGAAGAAGTCCGCTTATATTGAATTCAAAGTACCTGTTCTTTCTTCTTGATTCCTTTGATAAAAGCTGAAGATTTAAATTTTCTTCCCATTTTTTAAACCACGGCAGCATAGTGTAAACAATAAACTCTAAGCTCTGATGTTCAATATTGTTATTGGTGGATCTTGTTAAATCCTGCACCAGATGAAGTGGTACTCTGAAAATTCTGCACACATCTTCAATTCTGAATCTCTTGGATTCTAAAAACTGTGCATCTGTAAGCTTCATAGTTATTTCCTTAAACTGACCGCCGCCTTCAAGTATCATTGGAACTCCTGCATTTGAAAGTCCTGTGTAGTTCTTCTTAATATCCTTTTTAAGCCTTTGAAATGCTTCATCTGAAAGCTCGTTAGGATACTGAAAAATACCGCTGCTTGAGGCCCTGTTATGATAAAAGTTTCTTTCAAAAGTGTCCTGCGATAATCCAATATCAATAGTAAGTGCTGCATAACTAAGAGGTGTTATTCCTATATAACCGTCTAAAGTTAATCCCGGAATATGAAATATTTCATCTCTTGTTTTAGGCTCTGTCTTTCCATCAATATAATAAAGAAGCCTTCCTGTAGATTTATCTATATCAATTCTTACTCTGTCCCATGATATAGGTCTAAGTTCTAAAAGCTCTCCATGCATATTAAAAACCTTTTGTGCTATAAAGTTTCCCCCAAGGTTTATATTTGTCATACCAAACTCTTTAAACTGCACTGGTGTCATTTCTGCATTTGGTGCATAATGAAGTACACCATATTCAGCAGTGTCTGTAACCTGCCTTCTGTTTCCTTTATCATCTTTTTCATAAAGCATTATAGGACAGCTTGCCAAGGTTTCAGAAAGAACTCTATTGCAGGCAAAAACTGCAGAAAAACTCATAGCGGATGCTGTATCTATTTTAAAATTATCTTTTACAACTTCTTCACCATTTAAAAAATCCTCCGAATATTTCTGAAGGACTTCAAACAAGGCATTCTGGGGCGTTAAAAATAACTTCACTCTATCTTTTAGTTTCAAAGCACCACCTCCTAATCAAGAAAACTTCTCATTCCTCTTTTTTCATAGACACTTTCTTTATTTCCATGCCTTATTGACCTGTCAAGTGCCATAATAAGTGCTACAGCACCATCTATCTTTTCAGTAGACTTTTCTTTATCAGGCTTTATATTACCTGCAGGATCAGTTTTTACATAAATATTATCCATCATCCACCTTAAAACAGGATGTCCTCCATGGGCTATTTTCTTTTCAAGGGTAATTTTCATAAGCTCTTTAGTCGGTGGACTCATATCTTTATAACCTTGTCCAAAAGGAACTACTGTAAAGCCTAAGCCTTCAAGATTTTGAACCATCTGCACGGCACCCCATCTGTCAAAGGCTATTTCTTTTATGTTGTATTTTTTCCCTAAATCCTCTATAAAACTTTCAATAAAGCCATAGTGTATAACATTTCCCTCTGTAGTCTTAAGAAACCCTTGCTTTGCCCACACATCATAAGGCACATGGTCACGTCTGACTCTAAGCTTTAAGTTTTCTTCTGGTATCCAAAAGAAAGGAAGTACATAATATTTATCATCTGTTGGTGTTGGAGGAAATATTAATACAAAGGCTGTAATATCGTTGGTACTTGAAAGGTCAAGTCCGCCATAACACTCTCTTCCTTTTAAGCTGTCTATATCTACTTTAAAAGCACACTCATCCCACTTATCCATCTGCATCCATCTTGTGGACTGCTTCACCCATTGGTTTAATCTAAGCTGACGGAATATATTTTCTTCAGCGGGATTTTCTTTTGCACTGTTAAAGGCATTTCTCACTTTTTCTATATCTATGGTATGCCCAAGAGAAGGGTTTGCTTTATACCAGTTTTTCTCTAATGTCCAATCGTCATTGTCATCTATTCCATAAATAACAGGATAAAATGTTGGATCGATTTTTCTTCCTTCTAATATATCTACTGCCTTTTGATGTACTTCATAGCATATAGAATTTCTATCTGTTCCGGCTGTGGTTATAAGAAAAAACAGCGGCTGCAATCTTGCATCACCACTTCCTTTAGTCATAACATCATATAAATCCCTGTTAGGTTGGGCATGAAGTTCATCAAATACCACCGAATGAATATTAAGCCCGTGTTTGGAGTAAGCTTCAGCAGATAATACCTGATAAAAACTATTTGTAGGCTTATATATTAATCTTTTTACAGAAAGAACAGGTTTAATTCTTTTCTTAAGAGCAGGACACTGTTCTACCATTTCAACAGCTACATCAAAAACGATAGAAGCCTGTTGTCTATCTGCAGCACAGCCGTAAACTTCAGCTCCCCATTCTCCATCTCCGCAGGTCATATAAAGAGCAACTGCAGCAGCAAGCTCGCTATTATGTGTAGGAATCATGGATTTACCTGCTAAATATAATCTTGATGGGCTGTCAACCTGAATACATCTCATTTTTGTCTTTCCTGTTTTTTCAATAGACTTTATATAATGAAAATGTGATCTTGTTTTAATATTTCTTTCTCTGCCTCTTTTAAGCTTTCTATCTAATCCTGATACTTCTAAGTCATTAAAAGCAGTAAACTTTATTAAATAACATATTTCACCTGTTTCAATTCCATATCTAGCTGATGGAGCTGTTTTTAACGTATTCTTTATTCCCAATGACCATAATAAATCCTGAACATCCTTGGCAAGTTCAAAAAGAATTGTCACATATATTGCCTGACTTTCAGCAGTGCTTACACATCCATCAGAATCTATTAACCCTTGTAATAATCTTTTTCTTTGCTGAGCTGATGCTCTTAAATATTCAATAGGTATCCTTTTTTCCCTAAAGTTTTTAACTAATATACTTTTAAGTTCTTTATATACTAAAATATCGCTGTTACCCTCCTGCTTATATCTATTATGAAGTTTATATGGTATATTTTTAATAACTTCGTCAACATCATCTCTCATTACAGTTATTTCAGGCTTTACAGCATTACCATTTCCTATCCAGTACCCAAATAGATACGGATCTATAGGAAGTTTATTTTCAGGCAAAATAAAAGCATCCGCTATTGGGATGCGAAATAATGCTCTATTTTCTTTACTTTTAGTTTTAAACTGCTTTTGATACATTTCTCCTGTTGTTAATAGTTTTTCTCTTCTGCCATTATTAGTAACTTGAACCTTCCATAGATGCCTTTCTCCAGCTACTATACTTGTTCCATCTCTAAAATTTATTTTATATGCCTGCTCCGTATCATCAATTTCACTTATTGCAACAACATTACAAGGTCTTCCCTTTTCATCAATTACCTTATCTCCTGCTTTTATTTCCCCCATTGTAGTCCATCCATCAGGTGTTGGAATCGGAGTATCAAGGGCTAACTGTTTTCCATTTTTCTTAGGAATTTCAACATAAGCAGTATTATACTGCCTGTATCCATTTTCTTTTACTGTTCCGAATATATCCCTTATAATTTTATCCTGCCAAGGCAGAAGATCAAAAGGAACACCACGCCACTGACCCTTTGTATGCTTTAAGCAGTTAATAAAGTTTACGGCATGCTGTGCTTTTGCTTCATCATACACTCTTACTGCCTCCTTTATAAAGTATAAGTTCCATTGGATCTTCTTCATCATTTATATTGTCAGTGACTATTCTGCTTCTTGCTGATGGAGTAAGTCCAAACTGTTCGCAGAATCTGTTCATGATTTTAAGGTAGGTTTGAGCGATAGATACCTGTGGCACCTGCTGCCAGTATCCCGATGGTGTTTTTACAATAGTTCCATGTTTAGTTATAAATTCTTCTGCTTCCTTCCACCTTGCATAGGCTTGACAATATCCTGCAAAGGCTGCCATATCTATTTCTGTAAGTATTCCCATTGCCTCAAGCTGCTTTGACATTCTCCTCCACTCTTTTTTAGCTTCAGCATCAAGCCAGCCTGGACATTTAGGTGCTTTTTTCTCAGGTTTTGGTTCATCTTCATTAAGTGGTCTTTTCCCTGGATTTCCTTCAAGTATTTTTAATGCTGTTGGTTTTGGTTTTCTTCCCCTTTGAGCCATAGGTATCACCTCCTCTTTTGGCTAACTAAAAAGAGCCTACAATCGTAGACCCTTAAACTTATTTTCTTTTTCCTTTTATACCCTTGTAGTTGTAATTCCCTTTCTTAACTTCTTCATATTCAGCTTCTACAGCTTCTTTATAATCACTACGTTTCCTTTCCTTTTCCTTGCAGCTTAAGCAAATGCAATCCTCATTATACATTGACATTATTCTACCCTCTTTTAAGCTTTCTCCACAGCGATCACAGGTTTTCTGAGTAAAAAATTTATCCATTTATTTCAGCACTTCCTTCCTGTTGTAATTTTCTAAAAGCACAACTGCCTTCAAGATTTGAAAGAAGTGTTTTCCTTATATCTTTATACCTACTTCCATTCATGCCAAGGCGAATGAGCCAAGTTCTGAATGCATATTTAGGGTTATCCTCCTGAGTCTGCTTAAAAGAGGTGTGTTTTAATTTTTGTGCGTTCACATTTATTAAAGATGCAAGTTCTATAAATGCGGATATTTTTTCATGGCTTAAGGTTTCACCTAATAGCTTAAAGGTAAAAGTTCCTTTCTCAAAATCAAAGGATATGCCTTTGCAACCATCAGTTCCAACTTCAGTAATAGCATTTTGAAATTCTTCTAAAGTTTCTGTTCTCTTTAAATTCAAATTCTTTATAAAGGTTTCCTCAATAAAAGGTTCTTTTAATTCGAAGGTTTTAACAATTAGCTGCTGTTTACTGTAAAGCATATTTAAAATATTTATTAGCGTTTTTCCCGTATGCTCTCCTAATGGAATTTCTAAATTAAAACTATCAATAGTTGTATCCTCTATTTTTTCTTCAGAATCCTCTCCCTTTAAAATTTCGTTAAGTGTAACAACCCTACCTTGCGAAGTTATAATGGTTCCCTGCCTATCTATTGTGTAGATTTCCTTTTCCGTTTTAATTTCATAGGCAAAGCTTGGTGCTCCAAGATACTTTGCTTGAGAACCTAAGGCTTCACTTAAAATTTTAACTATTTCTTTTCTATCCATCTTCATTCCTCCCTGTGTTTTGGTAGTTACATATATCACTCTAAACACAGTTAATAGCAAGTACTTTGTATAAATATTTTAAGAAGAAAACAGGCCCTTCAGTCTGCTTCTGTCTAATTTTCAATCGCTGTGTACCTTGGGTAGGTGTAGCCTTCTGAATCTACTAAAATGCTTTTCTTTGTTTTTGTGTTCCTAACCCTTATGCATCTTAGCTCTCCTTTTTCGTTGCAACCACCATCTTCTTTGGTTATCCAAGGCTGGTCTTTGCAGAAGTCTTTTGCAAATTCTTTAAATTCCTCATCTCTTAGTTCAATTTCTTTTGTAACTTCGTAGGCTGTTCCTTTTACTCCATCCTTCTTAGCTTCTTTTGTAAGTTCTTTAAGTTCCTTTAAATTTAAAACCTTTCTTCCAAATAATGCTATCATTCTAAAACCTCCAAGTGTGTTTTTGTTATACTATATATCACTCTAAAACACACATATATCAAGCTAATTCTTAAAGTTTATATCTATTATTTTTGCTTATAGCTTCAGCACTTACTTTCAATGCTTCTTCAATAAAACCTATATCAAAACCTGAAGATGTATATCCTTCTTTAACTATTCTTAGATACCTTTCACTTGGAAGGTTTAAGTTAATCCTATCTTTTATTTTATTGGTCATGATGTACACCATAGCAGTTACTATTTCTCCACTTTCAAGCTCCACCTCTAAATCTTTTTTATAATAAAAGTTTGGGAAACCTTCGTAAATGTCTAAAGCTTTCTCATCTTTAGGTTTAACCTCCCAAACAAGTACTGGTACCTTTCCACCCTTAAAAGGTTCAATAGTAGCATAAGCATTATTAGGTACTCCTTTAAAAAGCAACCTAAAATCCTTTAACTCCCCCTTGCCATAAACCCTAGCCGTAGGACATCTTTTTTCCATCTGCTGAAGATTTAAGTTTGAACCATAAGCAATATACAATCTTTTCATCTATCAATCCACCCTTTCTGAAAGCTTCTAATTGGGCCACAGTTCCCCTGTATTGCCTTAAGTTTAATTCCTAGCCCATTAGTTCCTTCTACTACCCTAAGGGCGGTAATTCCGCCCTGTGGCTTTATGAAGCCAGCCGCCTATCTATGCGGCTCTCTGAAATCTCCAAGCTGCTGAGCCTTGAAGGTGCTTTATAAGGTGTTCTCTGCAGTTTTTGAATTCTTCACCTATAAAGCCTATTCTGTTAAGCCAGGTCCTCATTGCAAACTTTGGATTTTCAACCTGTGGCTTTTTACTGCTTGCACTCTTTTGAGTAAGGGCTTGATGGTTAAGTGCCAAGGCTAAAACTATATTTGACCTAATAACTCCTGCGTGCATGGTTCCATTAAAACCTCTAAGTTCAACTGTTCCTGTTCCGTTGAAAAAGCTGTGTAGGTTTAAGAAGTGGTATCTGCTTTCATGGTAATGCCTTTCTCTATTTGAACCGTATCCCTCGTACCAAATATCCTCAATCTGCTTCATGGTAGTAGGCTTTTTCTTGTTTATCCTTTCCACCAAATCTGCATCCATCTTTTTGCAGTATCTCATTCTTTCTCTCTCAATCTGAAGGCTTTCATAAAGCAGGTCATTTCTTGAGTAGATTATGTTTATAAAGTTTCTAATACTTCTTGGTGTATGGTCAGCTCCATCAAGGTGTATGTGAATCCCTGTGCAGTTTTGCTTTTCTGAAAAGGCTCCTGCTTTTCTAAGCTTTCTTACTATCTCCTGCAAAGTTTCTATGTCTTCTTTGTAGGTAAGTATTGGACTTACTAGTTCTACACTATACTCTTTTGTAGCTGCTACCTTCTCGTCATTTACTTTCTTTTGGGTGTAAATACTTCCGTCATACATAAGCTTCCATACTCTTCCGTCTGCTGCTGTTACCTTATAGGTATCATAATAATCATTTTCTCTTTTTATACTTCCTCTTAAAACTTCTGCAACAACCTTTGCGGCCTTGTTTCTTGTAACTCCTGTCATTTCAATTTCAATTCCAAATCTTGCTTTTAAAAAATCTGTGTTTTGCATTTTTGTTTCCCCTTTCTTAGTGTGTTTTTGGTCATGTACATATATCACTCTAAAGGGGAGTAATAGCAAGTATATTATCAAAGATTATTAACACTATTTTTATTTAATAGATTGTGCTACTGCAAAAGCAACATTTACAGTTACTGCATTACCTGCCTGCTTATATAGCTGAGCATCTGAATTTACAGCCCTTGCTTTTTCAAATAACTCATCTGGAAAGCCTTGAAGTCTGAAGCATTCCTTCGGTGTAAGCCTTCTAATACGGTAATTTTTGTCCAATGTAGCCATTTGGCATCCTGTATCTAGAGTATTTGATATACCTTTTCCAACCCTGCCTCTTCTTGTTTTTGAATTAGGTACTGAAATATTTATGCTGTCTCCAATCTCAGCTTCAGCATAGCCTTTTTTTGTAGCTTCTTTAACTGCAACTCCATGTCTGTCCTGCCCTGTTAAAGTAAACATTGGTTCATCTGCATTTTTAAATCTCCTTCCATTCTGACGTTTATTTTCTCTTTCAGGAGTTATAACAGCCCTTGCTTCAAGAACAGCATTTTGTGTTTGATTTCTGTTTAGTCCTCGCCAATCACTGGCACTGATTGTATGTGCTATTTTTATTTCATCAAGAATACCATCATTTCTATTAAACTCAATTGGAACACTCTCTAAAACTCCGCTATTCATTGCAGTTCTATTTACAACTCCTGCTGTATAACGGGAAGTAATACATCTTGATGTATCTGTGAGCTTTGGCTTTGTGTAAGACTGGTCTATAAAAATTTTGCTTCCTTCGCCCTTATTAGTTGTAACTGCTGGAGCAATTCCTTCTGATGAATAAACATTTCCATTCATACCTTTGCCGCTTGGATTTATATTTCCTACGCAGTAAAGACCAGTCTTTGCTCCTCCACCTCCACCACAACCTGTAAGTGTGCAAGCTACTCCTTCTGCATCATAAACTCGCTCACCTTGACAGCCGCCTATAATCTGCTTAAGAGCTGCTGCGTTTTCTCCTCTGACAGGTAGTATTTTTCGTCTACCTCTGGTTCTAAGATTTGCAATAATGAACACACGCTCTCTGTTTTGGGGAACTCCGAAGTCTTTAGAGTTAAGCACCTGCCAGATTGCATCATACCCTGCTTCGGATATACAATTGAGATAGTTTGTAAAATCGAATCCTCTATTACTTGATAAAAGTCCTTTAACATTTTCAAAGATAAGGTATATGGGTTTATCCTTTTCTTCTTTGACTTTAACGAGTTCAATAAATTTAAAAAAGAGTCCACTTCGCTCTCCTGATAAACCTTTTCGCTTTCCTGCAATAGATACATCTTGGCACGGAGTGCCTCCACACCAGATATCTGCATAAGGTATGTCTTCTGATTTGAGTTTTGTAATGTCATCTGCATACCACTCTCCTTCCGTATCAAACATAGCTCTATAGCTTTTTACTGCAAATTTATCTTTTTCACAAAATCCTATACATTTATGTCCTGCAAGTTCTAACCCCAATCGAAAGCCGCCTATTCCTGCAAAGAAATCAAGGAAGGTCATATTAATCACAACCTTCCTTTTTGATATCAGCATATTTAATTTTATTACCATCTCTTAAAAGAAACACATCTTCATCAGCTCCCATTTGCTCTATATATCTCTTTACAATAACATCAGCATACTTTTCATCAAGCTCTATGGTATAGCAGATTCTATTAGTCTGCTCACAGGCAATCAAAGTAGAACCACTGCCGCCAAAAGGGTCAAGAACAATACAATTGCTCATGCTGCTGTTTTGAATTGGATAAGCACAAAGAGCTACTGGCTTCATTGTTGGATGGAGAGCATTCTTAGATGGTCTGTCAAAGCTCCATATAGTACTTTGTTTTCTATCAGAGTACCAATTATGCCTGCCTTCCTTCTTCCAACCAAAGAGTACAGGTTCATGTTTCCACTGATAAGGACTTCTGCCCAGTACCAAGCTTTGCTTTGCCCAGATACAAACTCCGGATAAATAAAATCCAACAGCTTTAAAAGCCTTTCTAAAGTTTAATCCTTCTGTATCTGCATGGAATACATAAATTGAAGCATCTTTCTCCATAGCATCATACATATTAGTGAACGCCTTATAAAGGAAATTATAAAACTCCTCATCTTTAAGGTTATCATTTTGAATCTTTCCGGCTTTTGCTTCATATGCAACATTGTAGGGAGGGTCTGTAACCACTAAATTAGCTTTTTTACCATCCATTAAAGCCTCATATGTTTCAGCTTTAGTACTATCCCCGCAAATAAGCCTGTGCCTTCCAAGCAGCCACAAATCTCCCTGCTTTGAAATTACAGGTTCTTTTAAAGCATCTTCAACATCAAAATCATCTTCTTTTATTTCCTTGTCATGAACATTGCTAAACAGTTCTTCTATCTCTGGCGGTTCAAAACCTGTAAAGGAAACATCATAATCTATACTCTGCAAATCTTTAATAAGCTCAGCAAGAAGTGCTTCATTCCACTCTCCGCTTATCTTATTAAGTGCCACATTCAAAGCCTTTTCCTTTGTTTTATCTATATCAATAACAACACAATCAACTTCTGTATAGCCTAAGCTTTTTAAAACCTTCCATCTTTGATGACCGCCAATAATTGTAAGGTCTGAATTTACAATAATGGGATCTACATATCCAAATTCAGTTAAACTGTTTTTTATCTTTTCATATTCCTTATCACCCGGCTTTAAATCTTTTCTCGGATTATATTTAGCTGGTACAAGGCTGTCTATTTTTAATTTCCTAAACTGCATCTTATTAAACCTCCCCAAACCTTGATTTTATATAGCAGCTGTGACTGCAGTATTTTCTGTTTTTATTTCCATAAGAGCTAAACTCTTTTCTGCAGTAGGCACAGGTGTATTTATAAACAGCTGTATCCTTCCTGTTTCTTTTGTCTTGATTATTTTTCCACCAGATTCTTCTGCATTCTTCAGAGCAGAATTTCCTTACTCTCCCTTTTTTCTTTTGTTTTAATTTCTTACCACAGTGAAGGCATACAAAACTCTGCTTTTTCATCTCTTCAATGTTCAAACTTACTACAGAAACATCACCGCAAAGACCATTCCTTTTACAGTAGCTTTTTACTGAATCTCTTGATAAACCAAGAACTGCAGCTATTGCTTTATATCCTAAACCTTTAAGCCTTAGTTCATGAATCTGCTGTTTTTCCACCTCAGTCAATTTCTTTATGCCTCCTTTCCTTTTTGCGATAAGATTAATGCAAAATCTTTAGAAAATGCCATAAAAACATTTAAAAATCACTCATTGAACTTGATTTTTGAATAGTTTTTATATAAACATCAAAAGCCTATAAATCCTTGTATTTTCAAGGTTTACAGGCTTTTAATCTTCTGATTTTTACAGATACTTATCTGCAAAATATAAAACAGCTTAATGGCTGATTTTTCAATAGTTACAGCTGATTTTTCATAAAATATATGCTACCCCCCTTATTAAATTCTGCGAAATTTCGTGCGAAGGGAGCCGCCCGACGTAGGGGGTTCAAGTGGTGAGGATAATGATGCCCCCTACCCTTTGTTGAAGAATTATCAACAGATTGTCCACAGGTTATTAACATATCATTGTTGATAACTTTAATAAGAATAGACTCGTCCTTTCCTTCCCCATCTGCCGTCTTCCTTAGCAGTCTTTCTATCATGACAGCTTTTGCATAAACTCTGCCAATTGCTCTCATCCCAGAACAACCTTTCATCACCTTGATGTGGTTTAATATGATCCACTACAGTTGCAGCAGTAACAATACCTTTTCTTTTACACTCTTCACACAGTGGGTGTTTATGCAGAAACTGTTTCCTAAGTCTTCTCCACCTGCTACTGTTATAAAGGTATCCATAGGGTCTGCAGTTTTTATTGTAGGTTTTATTTATTTCCTTTTGATGTTTCTCACAGTATCTGTCGCAGGTAAGTTCAGGACAGCCAGGATAACTGCAGGGTCGTTTAGGTTTTACTGGCATATATATCAGTCCTCCCAAGTTATGTTTTTACATATGAAAACCACCACAGTTTTTCTGTGATGGCTTCATCTGTTTTTTCACTTCGTCTATTATAATACTACTGCGGATACAAGGGTGTCTTTCAATGTCTTTTAGTGTCCTCTTTAATAGATATCTAAATTCTTTTTTCCTAATTATAATTTAATCAGATTTTAATACTCTCTTTCTATCACATTTACTCTCATCTTTTGTTTTTATTCTAAAAATTTCCGTTTTTAAAATAGTTTTTTTAATTTTTTTACAATCAGAACAGATATAATTATAATTTGGTACATAGTTACATGACATTACTTCTGTACCACAAAATATACATCTAGGGTAGTATCTAGCTTGTTTACCTTTTTGTTCAATCCTAATCCCGTCTAACAAAGCTTCTTTATAACTCATCTTTCTAATCCTCCAATTATAATATAAACACATTTTGATACTCTCTTTCTATCACATTTACTCTCATCTTATGAAATATTTATTTCTTTTAAAGCTTTATCATGAATACGAAATATATGCTGTAAACTGTATCCCATATCAACAGCAATCTGTTCCCATGTCTTAAAACAGAGATATCTAAGTTCCAATAGAGTCTGATATTCTGTATTATCTATTTTTCTAATAACTGAAACAAACTCCCTTTTTAAATCCACAAGAATATCAATATCTCTATTTATTTCATTTTCTAAATCAACTATCTTAGCTATTATATCCTCCATAGAATGCACATTACGAGTTCCACTAGGTGGTGTATCGCTTAAAGTAGATGTTGCCTTTGTAGCTAATGCCCTTAAGGAAATAATCTGCTCTAACTTACTATTAATTCTTTGGTCTATATGATAAGCCTGTGATAAATATTCTTTGGCTGTCATGCTAAATCTCCTCCTTTAGCCAAGGCATTTTATTGTCATAATAGGACTCTGCAATATGCATTTGTGTACCTTTATCTAAGGATTTAATCCTTTTAAAAGTTAGCTTCTTTTCCTGCTGAAGCTGCTGCTTAGTTTTATAAAAACTACAACTTAGGTCATCACATTTTTTAACATTTAGCACACTGCATTTCCCTTTTCTTAAGGCAAAACAGCTATTTACCGCCTTTTTCTTTTTTAATTCCTTTATTCCATTTCCGACAGCCTTTGCAGCTGTAGAATCTGAGTATGCTTGTCTATCGCTCATTTACAATTCCCCCTTACTTAGGGAGTACATGATACCTAGTTATATATATATATTTCTTTTTTATATAGTAATATTTTTATATATACTATATCTTATTATATAAAGGGTATATACATCTTAGACATCTTGTACCCCATTGATTTTACTACGTTACAATCTTGTACTTATGTTGAACTCATATAGAACCCATCTTGTACTTACATTTTCACAAATATCCTATATTTCTTCCCATCAATTTTTTTATCTATAGTTTTATAACCGAACCTCTTGGTAATCTGTCTTGAAAATTCTATATGACTAAGTGGCTGCAGATTATTATTTAAACAAAACTCCAAATAATTCTTATAGACATTTTTCGTTGGCTCATTTTCTACTTTTGTTTCATATTCTTCATAGAATTCAATAATTGGATTGTTGGTCTTCTCATATTCTTTAAGCTCATGCTCCACTTGTATGGATTTTGTGAACTTTTTATTTTGTAGGATTCTTTTAAGCCCCTTTAAACCCAGTAAAATCAAATATTCCATGGACTCTTTTGTCCTTAATTCATATTTAATATCTGGTCTGAAATCAGGATCATCTGCTGTAAACTTTGCCTTAAACGGAATTATAAGAAGTCTTCTTTGGACAGCTCCTGTTTTATCCTTAACCCTTGGAACATTATTGGCTGAAAATAAAAGCTTGGAGTAATTATTAAAATCAAAAGGGTCTTTGCCTTTCCTCTCTGCATTAACTCTATCCCCTGTAACAAGCTTCTTAAACATTGAAGGCTCTGCAATAAATTCATCTCCAATATCGTCACCAATATTTGCAAGCTTTCCAAATAATTCTGCTGTTTTAAATCGCTCTCCCAACTCCTTTAAATCAAGAGCTGCAATATTAGAAATACCTATAAGTGTAGTTACCATATCCAAAAATGTTGATTTCCCATTTTGTTTTTCACCAGTTAAAATGAAAGCTTTTCCAATTTCATTTCTTCTATAAAATGTGTATCCTATAAGTTCTTCAAGCACACTTCTAATTTCAGCATCATTGCAGCT
This sequence comes from Alkalithermobacter paradoxus, assembly GCA_002029295.1. Classification (GTDB taxonomy): domain Bacteria; phylum Bacillota; class Clostridia; order Peptostreptococcales; family Peptostreptococcaceae; genus Alkalithermobacter; species Alkalithermobacter paradoxus. The sequence goes on from MZGW01000003.1 coordinate 151,891, forward strand.
GATTTTATCTAAGGTTTTATCTGCTAATTCAAAATAAGCATTTGGGTTATAATCCCACGGAATTCTGTTAGTGATGATAAAATCTGGAGAATGTTCTGTAAAAGAATCATCTATTATGTTATAAATTCCATTGTTAAATGCTATGCGATTATAATCTTCAAAGCTTGGAATAACGTTATTAGTAATAAGTTCTAGGTAATTTATAGTTTCATTCCTCTTTGCTTTATTAAGCTCTGGTAAATGTTTAATCATAACTGATTCAATTTCCAAAGTACTATTTTTATAAATTCCGTCCTTATAAACATGGAGCTGGTTATTAATTTTAATAATGTGCTCTTCATCCCTTATAAATCTTGCAAACTGGTCATGTAAGAATTTTGACTTTTGATAAAACAAAGGTTTTAAAAATGCTTCATCTCGAAGTATTGTATCTATTTCTCTTTGTTCTAATGGTTCTTTTAAAATATATTTGTTTATGATATTTATAATGTTTTTAATACTATCCTTACTAAAACCTTCTGATTGAAGGGTTAATATATAATTGAATAATGCTTGATTTCTTCCATCTCCTTCTTTCATATTTAGAAAATCCGGTGCTGTTTTTAATGGTCTTAGCCATTCTGGAAGATAGTCAACTTCTTCTGTTTTGTTTAACCATCTTCTTGTTACCCCATTCACTCTCAATGGCACAATACAATTCTTTGAGCCAAGTCCTATGTCAATTGTTACTCCTAAAGGAGTCTTTGTCTTGATTTTTCTTGTTTTTAAATCTGTGTTTTTAAAATAAAAATGCATCCCTCTATCTGTCTTTAATATGCAACATTTAATATCTAAATCTGTTATTATGTTTTTTACAACATTTGCTTCTTCTATTGAATCAAAATCTATTTGAATAATATCATCTTGTAAAACTGCACCGTAATCTTTGCCTGTTTTTCTTATATAGTCATAACAATAAAATTTATTTCTGTCCTTATATCCCTCTAAAGGTTTTTTTCCTTTTAAAGGAATGTATCCTTTGAAAATATCCATGGTGTTTTCACCCGCCTTTTGGTAAGAATTATATAGTAAAAAGGATGTTTTTTTGCCCATTTTCATATACTTTTTGGGTTGTTTAATCATAAAATTTATATGTTTATTCCCAAAAGTCGCTTTAAAAATCTTAATATTACCCTTAAATTGCTTTGAAATTTAACCTTTTTGATTAATATTTCCCAAATTCCTATAATTTTTTATCTGATTTCACCAACAAAATCTTCAATTCTTTTCTTTGCTAAATTTATATACCACTCTTTATCAAGGCGTCTTGGTACTCTTTTGCCTATAACACTGTCATTTACTATAAAACATCTTTCCGGAGTATTTGCTATTTTTTCAACTCTGCCATTAGGCTTTACTTTAAATACACCTTTATCCTCCTCATTCTTTGATGCAAAAACTCTTAAAGTTTTTTCTGCTAATGGTTTGTCCCCATAAAGAGCATGAGAATATTTATAAGTAAGCTTTACAACCTTTTGAAACATTAAAAGCTCCTTACATTCCGTTATGGTTTTTTCAACTGGAAAACCTTCTATGAAATATTTCTTTAAAGCCAAGTTTATTATAGGCAGGTCATTATCAATACTATTTAGTTCCTTGACATAGGCACCTTTAGATTTAAAACTGCCGTCTTCTTTAATAATGATGTAGTTATTTACATCCTTTTGATATATCTTCTTAAAGATTTCAAAATCAAGCTTCATATAAGTCCTATCTTCCCATTCCTTACAGATTTCTTTGATTTTATCTAAATCTGATTTCCTTTTTATTTTTCCTATTAAACCATCAGTATTGGACTGAATTAAACTCCAATGCGGTTCTAGCCTTTCTATTAAATCTAAAAGTAAAAGCTGTCCTGCTACGCATACATTATTAGCCTGTCTTGGGTCATAGAGGTTATTGTATTTGTATTTCATAGCACCATAGGTACTGTTAAGAACAATTTTATAAGGCTGCTGCATTGGGTTCTTTTCAGCTTTTAGCTTTATACGTTCCTTATATATTTCTTTATAAAATGTTGGGTCTTCTACATTCCTTGATAAAAATCCATACTCTATCATCAAAGACGGGTAAAATGAAACTACATCTACATTTAAAAGAATTCCTTCACCTGTATATTTTTCTTTTGCACCATGAAGCCCACCCCATGCAAATACATGCGGTACTCCACTTATATTTATTTCTAATGATTTATCATAACTGTGATTACTTGAATTTTTGTACCAATCAAGAACCTCATTATATTTATTTATTTTTAAATTACTTGGTATATTTAGTTCAAATTCATCGCAGCGATTTATTTTATTAGCTTTTAAAATAACTGCTGCAAGCTGAGCCTTTGTTTTACTTATATATTTAAGGGGCAGTTTAAAAGCTTTAAGTAAAGCTATATGACTATCAAATTCCTCTTTTCTGTGAAGAAATATTTCTATAGTCTGCTCAACATCATGAGTACAATATTTAACAACTTCCTCTAATTCTTCTTCTGTTAACTTTCTATCTATTGAAAAACTTACAGTGCTTTCTCTTATGTCATTTCCCATAAAACCCTCAAGTTCTTTTAAACCGTGAGTTGTTGTCATAATATCAAATTCATAAAGCTGTATCTTTTGAAATAGAGAACTATACTGCCAGCCTTGATTTTTTTCTGCTATAATGAAACTGGAGATACTATATGGGTCAAAACCGCAAAGGATACCTTTTAAAATATACTGATCATAATGATGGCTGTTATAGCCAATCCAGATATGTTCTTTATGTTCTTCATAAAATGATGCTAATTTCTTAGCATCATTTATAAAGACATATTTTTGATGATTAATAGGATCTATTACGACGAAGAGCCAATCTTGCAGGAAAACCTCTGCGTCAAAGAATAGAATCATACCTATTAAACCTCAAAAACCTCAGTTATTTTAAAGGTCTTAAATCCTTTGTTGGTTTCTCCATACTCCACAGCATATTCTAAATTGCCATCAATTGCTTCATGAATATCAAGTATTAAATCGTAGTATTGTGAAAAACTTTCAAACTCTACTTCTATTCCAGCTTCAAGAGATCTTAAAAATTCATTAGCGTTATGAAGCCCAAAAGCTGTGTTTATAACTTGGTTCATAAACAATATGGAATTTTGATATTCACCAGATAAGATTTTCATCCAGCAGGATAACATAGGTTTACCTGTCTTTGATTCTACAAGTTCCATTTTTTCAATTTTTACCTCATATGTTCCAAGAGGTACATCTTTGTATTGTCCTTCTCCTGTCCCTACATTTTTTAAATCTTCCTTTAAGCCTTGAATATCAAATTCCTTATCAAACTTTGCAAATAAATTTTTTGTTGACATAATTAATTCCTCCTCAAATTATTGTTGTTTTCTTGAGCGTCTGCTCTTTTTTACTGGTTCTTCTGTCTCTGATACAGTTGTATCCTCTACTGCTGCTGTATTATTAGAAGTATCTGCTCCTTCAACAGCTACTGTTTCTGCTTTAGAATAAGTTTTTACACCTTCTTGTGCATCTTCTAAAGCTTTCATAAACTCATCCTTATCAAGTTTCACTTTTGGAACCTTGAAGTTAAACCTGCCTCCACCGAAGACATTCTCTTTCTTCTCTAGTTGAAGATATCTTTCTTCGCCATCCATATAAGCTCTTACAGTTAAATCTACTGTTCCAGCTAAAACGTTAGCTATTTTTTCATTGATGTTAGGTTTAATGGTTGTAAGCTTGGCTCCATTTTTAAGAGTTATCTCTGTAGTTACTTCCTTTGAAATATAAATTATCTGATATCCTAAGTTTTTAAGCCTTTTAATAGCTGATAGATATTCAGTTCTCACCATATCCCAACCTTTTCCAAAACCTGCATCTTGCTCGTGATCTATGCCTAACTTGTTATACATGAAAAGCCTGCAGTGTTCATATAAATCCTCAACTAAATCAATGCACACTCTTTTGAAATTGTTATCTTTCTTTTCAAGCTCAGTAATAACATCTAAAAACACTTCCCAAGCCATTTTGACTTTTTTAAGTCTTCCTTCAAAAGTTACTTCATCAGCTATCCTTACAACTGGACTTGTGGTATTATCTGTATTTCCATCGGTATTTAAGAATAATAAATCATCAAACTGATCAACAAAAGTTGATTTTCCAACGTAACTGTCGGCATATATCCACATATCCGGATACCTGTCTATTTGTAGTTCTCTTCTAACGTTTTGTGGTAATAACATATATGTTTGTCCTCCCTCACAATATCCTTGATATTCACACCAATCACAAAGTCTTGATGGTGTTTTTTCATATTCTTTTTCATTAATAATTTCTTTGCATCTTAGCTTAAATTCTTGAACCTTAGTCTCATCATATGGAATTTGAATCACCTTAACTTCCATAGTTTCTAAAGTTTCATGAAGCCTTTTTCTAAACTGATATAAATCCTCAGTTTTCTTTTTTCTTATAGCTGTTTTAGGAATAAAAATAAACCCTATTTCTGATACCTTAAAGCCTAATTTTTCTAAGTAATACTTATATAAATGCAGCTGTTTTGACTCCAGATAATGCTCTATATTATTGCTGTATTTAAAATCATAAATGCTAAGGTTTCCATCTTGGTTATAGATAATTAAATCTACAAAGCCAATAAACTCTGGGAAGTTTATCTTAAACTCATATTTTTCAGTAGGCTCTTTATTATGAAGCATTTTATTTATTACAATTTGAGCCTTTTTTACTAATGATGTAAGCTTAATTACTTCATTTACATGAGCATCAGTAATAACCGGATACTGATTATAATAATATTGCTCCATTGCCTCTATACCTTCCTCAATACCAAGATGTAATGCTGAGCCAACTATTAAAGCACTATCTGCTGCCAGTGAAGGTATTGTTCTTAATTTGTCTTTATATCGCAGTTTGAATTGGTACTTGCACTTTTCAAAGCATTCAACTCTGCTGTGGGAAAATTGCACATCAGCACCCCCTCTATGAGTTTTTTAAATTCTTCAAATCCTTTAGGGTATAAAATGATTCCAATGCCTCCTGCTTCATTTATATTTTTTATATTCATTTTTTGAAGTTCTGTTGCTTTTCCTTTCTCTGCTTTCATCTCAATTGCTACAAAAGCTCCATTTATACAACAGATTAAATCTGGAATACCACTTCTTTGGAATCCACCTCCAAAAACTTTAAAAAACCAAGTATTAGAAAGTGTTTTTAAGTATCTTATAACTTTAGTTTGAAACTGTTTTTCTGTCATAACATCACCTTTTCAAATAGCTCTACTGTAAAATCCCGCCTTTGTTTTAATACTTCAAGTATCTTTTCTTCTATGCTGTTTTCTGTAATAAGATAGTAGTAAAAGCAGGTCCTATTTTGCCCTATCCTGTGTATTCTCTTTTTTGACTGCATCCAAAATTCACTAGATAGTGGAAGGCTGAAATAAATAATTCTATTTGCCTTTTGTAAATTAACTCCAGATGCCCCTGATTGATACTGAACCAATGTAATGCTGTTTGATTTATTTTCATAATTTTCAAGGTCTGTTCCGTCTCCATTAATATAGGAAATGGGTCTATCTATCTTAAAACATATGTTTTTTATAATCTCAAACTCTCTTTTAAAATTGTAGAAGATAACAAATCTATCATTACTGGATTCAAAGATATCTTTTAGCACCTGATGTTTATTTGAGTTGTAAATAGATGTTAACTGCCTTAGATACAATAACTTTGTAAGTGCTGTATCTCCTGTTAAGGTTTCACTATCAATTGTAATAACTCTTTCTTTTTTAAACTTTTTATATTCTGCTGTATTTGCAACACTTACTAAGGTTTCAATCTGCTCCGGCAGGTCAAATACTTCTTCTGTTTTCATAAATACTGCACCATGGGATTTTAGTTTTTCCTTTAACCTATCAACATTTTTATAGCCTTTTACAACTGGAATTTTAAATCCTCCAACATCAATCTTTTCTGTAATTGTGTAGTGATTATAAAAGGAGCTTTTACTAATATTCCATCCAAGAAGTCTAAGCTGTGACCACAGCTCCTCATATTTTCCACCTGTAGGAGTACCAGAGAGAAGAATTACATTTGCAGGATTAAGGCTTAAAATAAATTTTGCCCTGTTGGATGTTTCATTCTTGATATACTGCGATTCATCAAGTATTAATGTAAAATCCTTTAGCTTTTGTAATTGCTTCCTTCGCCACACCAAATCATAATTAATAATAATTACACTATTTTGTGGTATGCTCTCTATAGGTTGATTCTTAAAAATTATAATTTCTAAGTCATAGTAGCTTTTAAAATGCTCTTCCCAATCCTTGATTTTAGACTTTTGACAGATTAGAAGATTATAAGGTGTATTTAATTTTTTCATTTTCTCTGAACCTAAAAATGTCTTGCCTAAGCCCACTAGGTCACATGTCGAGATAATAGGCTACCTTTGACTTATCCATTGTCTCCTCCAACACATGCTGCTGATGTTTAAATAGCTTTATCTCTGACATAAAAACCACCTCCCTTCCAGTAACAGCTGCTAAATTTCAAATTTGCATCCATACTGGTTCATGATTTCATCAATAAACTCTAATGATTCAGGAAGCCACACATTTGTCTTTATTTTCATTCCATTTTTCAAGGTATCAGTAATAACCTGACAGTATTTTGTATGGCTGTATTCAGCTGTCATAACGTAGTATGGATTACGACCATAGAAGTTGTTATCAACTTTTTTAATTACACCTGCATCCTGCATTATTCTGTTAAACTCCTGTGCCGTTATTCCATAGTACATACCAATATCTGAAGCTCTAAGCATTTCATTTAAACGCTGAAGATTTCTAAATAATTCTAGTTTCTTATCCTGTTCTTCAATCTTTTCTGTAAGCTTTTGTATCTTTTTTCTTTCTTCTTTTAGTGCCTGAAGTGTTTTTATCATTGTATCTGGGTTATTTAGCATTTCTTCCATTACCTTATCCGTTGCATAAATTCCGTGTTTTCTTATAGAAGGTAAAACTTCATCAAAAACCCATCGTTCAAAACGTTCTGCTTTAGGTAATTTTGATTTAACAATTAATCTATAAAGATCTCCTTCTGGTATAAACTTTATTTCCTGTTCACCACCACTTGTAAGGACTCGGTGTTTCACCGACCCCTTTGTATGCCTATTAATTGCATCATAAGGATCTGAATATCCAAGCATCCTTGCACAATCAGTTGCTGGAAAATATTCTTTTCCGTCAATAATTAAAACGTTCAATTCTCCAAATTCTGTATTTTTAAAAATCTGTAATTCATTCATTTTTTTACCTCCATTTTTTAGTTTAAAGTTTTTTAGCATCTTCAAAAATATCAGCATAATCTTCAAGTTTAACTTCAATTAACTTCTCTGCACCATATTTTCTTAATAGTGCTTTAATTTCTGTTATCTTACCTTTTTTCATTTTCTCTGTTAGCACCATGCTTATATCTTGAATGCTTATTTGATCATTTATTGTATGGTTCTTTGCTTTTGCTCGATATTCTGCTGCAAGTCTTTCTAGTTCTTCTGCAAGAACTAAATTTATATCAGTCATAAATTCCACCTCCTTCACTTTTATGTTTTTAGAGCAAAGTCTTTAATAATGCTATTCATTATGGCAAGGTCATCACCTGACAGCAGGATACTTAATCTTTTTAATAATTCCACTTGTTCTGGCTTTAAATATTTTTGATTTAACTTATAACCATCTGTAATCTTGATACCTCCACCATGTCGTCCTCGAATAGTTTCTATCGGGTAAGAAAGCGATAGGATATCAATATCATTTTTAATGGTTCTAATACTAACCCCAAACTCATTTGCTAAGTTAGCCATTGTGTCTTGCCTTCTATGACATAATCTTTCTATGATTTCTATGCGTCTTTCATTTGGTCCCATCGCTTTCTCACCCCCTTTCCTTTGCTCTGTGATATAAGAATAAAAGTTAAATATGCAGACTTTTTGCTTATTTAAAAAAATTTTTAGAAAAAAACGTGTTTTATTTTAAACTTGAAATACTTGCAAAAATCCGTGCCATTATTGATTTTACTTAGATTTACATACATAAATTTTTTTTTTAAAGTTTTAGTTCCTATCTAAAAAAGGAGCTACACCGTATTGGATGTAGCTCCTTTTCAATCTTTTTCTAGACACAAAAAAACCACGTTATCATCTCAATGATGACTTCGTGGTCTTTTTATTTTTAATTTGTATAATATAAAATTTTTTATTTAGTAATATATATCTTCTGGTTCTTCATCTAATCTTATAATGCACATATGAAAATTATAATTACTATAAAACTTCGAATCTATCCAACATAGACTATCTTCTGAAACATTTTCAAAAAAATCAGATGAATTACACTGTTTTATTCCAAATGTTGTATTTAGAAAATCAGCATCAATATTTCTTGAAAGCTTTATAAAATTACTATTTTTAGAATATGTACTCCATTTTAATTTACCATTCTCAAAATATAAAAGTACTGTTGGATCTTGAGAAAGATTTACTAATTTTATAGCCGTTGCAGTAACTGAAACATTACGCTCACTTGCCAGTTGCTCTGCAAGTTCTATAGTCACTTCATTTCTTTTAAGAATAGGTACAATAGCATTACGAGGCATTAATAATTCTGATGCAAACAAATTTGCATCTTGTTCCTCGCTTAAAGTATTTCCTTGCCAATTTAAATCATCTTTATTGCAACAGCGTAATCTATGCTTTAATACAAGATGCCCTATTTCATGAGCAAGAGTAAATTTTTCTCTTCCTTCATTATTTAAATCTGGATCTATTGCTATAAGTTTATTTAATCCAACAGCTTTACATGCGCCTAAAACACCTTGTCCAATTTTATGTTTCTTTACAACAATATTAAGTTCATGTGCAACAAAAAATGGATCAATTGGCTTATTCATATCCAACCCTAATTCATTGATAATATTTCTAGCTTTATATTCGGGGTCAATTTTCCCAAAATATGACTTACTCATCATCCCCGAATTCCTCCTTAAATAATTTCTCTAAATTATCCATTGCTTCTTTTGCATCAGCTCCTTTATTTTTTCTGAAACCTGAAGCATTAGGCAATTGTTCTTCATAACATTCATTCTTGAATTTATCAATCTTTGAAAACATTTTATCAAAGGAATTATTTGTCTGTGTAGACTTTGCTAATTTAACAAATTCAATAAGCTCTAAGAATTCTTTGTAGTCTTCTTTAGTTAATTTCTTTTCAAAAAAGGTCAAATCTATTTTTTCGTTAGAATTAAGTTTATCTGTATATATTCCTAAAGCCTTTTCTACTGTTAACATCTTTCACACCTCCTATTATTTAATGGCAAAAAACTTAAAAAGTCGTCGCTATTTATAATATATATTTTCAAAATTCTTTTTAAATGCCTTAATAGCTCTATAAAACATCGAATTAACAGCATCTTCGCTCATCCCAACCATTTCTGCAATTTGTTTAGCTGTCATTCCATTCAATCTTAGTTGTATTACCTGTTGATGATCTCTAGATAACATTTGTTGCGCTTTAGCGACGGTCTCTCTTAATTCTTTGTCTATAATAATATTAAGAGGATTATCAAAAATACTGGTATTTTCTTCTATATTAATAATATTATTCTCTTTTTCACTTTCCTTTATACTGCTCTTAATTTTTTCAAGTATTTTAAACTTTGCAATACCACAAACATATGTAGAAAATGAAGAAGTACCATTATAATACTCTAATTTTTCAACACTTGTCATCATAGTTTGTGATAAAATTTCTTCTTTAACTGATTCTGTTAAAGTTTTGGCATTTGTATGATTCCAAATAAACTGCTGCACAAGAGGGTAAATGCTTGCATATAATTCTTGTCCAGCATCTCTATCCCCACATAAATATCTATGTACAAGGTTATAATCCTTTGCATATTTAGTCTTTACAATCATGTCATCCCTCCTTAGCTTTTCAGTCATTATATACGGTTCCATCTTATTTCATTTTCCTTATAATTTTTTTAATTAAAACTCAATTTCTGTATTACAAAATTTATCTCTTACATCTTCAAGAGATAAAATGCCTCTTTTAAAATATTCTGCACCTAATAAAAGATGCTCTACACTTATTGCACCACCAAGTATTCCCGTATTTATACTTATACGTTCAAGTTGTTCTTTAAAATTCCCCTTAAAATAGGCACTTACAAACAAAAACTTATAATCATTAATCTTTGAAGGAAACACTTCCCACCATCTATTTGGATTAACTACTTCATTTCTATCTATGTTTTCTCGAATATATCTTTCCATTTCATCGGCTTGAGCTATAGGTAAGTTATAACCATCTTTATATGCTTTTGTATCTACAATAATTCCGTAGTCTTTTGAAAGTCCTTCTGTATATAATATTCCATCTGGTTTACGACTACCACCTAGATGACTACCATTGTAACCAAATTCATTTATAAACAAATCCATAACTTTCATTTCAAATAAACGATTTTGTTGTGAATCCTGTGATATATCAACTAGCTGCAAATAATCATGTGAAATTACATTTAGCTGTGTTCTCAATTCAGATTTTAATTCTTCTATAGAACTTTTAATAGTTTGTTCGTGTTCAATTACTGGTATAGTGAAATCATTGATTGTATCTTTCAAACTATAACCTCTGCTACTTTCTTCTATATTTAATCCTATGTTAATTAAACCTTTAATATCATCTTTTATTGTTTCTATATTTTCATCTAGTCCTTTAGTAGTTAATATTTCTTTTATTTTATCTAATGTAATTAAACCTGATGATTTTTCCAAAGCTTTTAAAATATATGCTCTTCTAGTTCTTACATACACTCTATCCATTTTTTTAGTCGCAAACATTTCCCAATAAACTCTTTTTGTAATTCTCTGAGCTTTATTTACACCTCTTGCCCTTCTCAATTGTCTTAACCCTTCTGGAGTAATTTTAAACGCATGTGCAATACTTACAGTCTTAGTTACACCATCAACAATTACATTAAAGTTTTTACTTATTTTAGAAACTAATCCAAGTTTAGATAACCAACTTCCAATCATTCTTGCATATTTATCAGATGAGCCATCCCAATCTGACTTCATTCTATTGCATTCTTCATTATTGTCACATATTGCTAATGCATTTATTAGAATATTCTGAGGTAATGATGTAAATCCTGCTTCCCCAGAAAAGCCTAACATCCTTCCTATATCATATTTTGTTAAATGGTCGCCATTTGAAAGTAAATCTAATACTCTAACAGCAGGCGGATATGACAATATTGCCTTTATTAAAATATCTTTTTCACCTTGACTATCATTCTCAGCTCTTGAATAATCAAAACCTAATTGAGTGATAAAAAATGTATCAGTAGCATATTCATAGTCAATAAAACCTAATGCATGTGCCCATCTAATATAACCATCTGCAGACCAATTATCTACAAATTTTTTTCCACCTTGCCCCTCTACAATTGCTTGTATAATTCCATTGCATCTTGCACTATTTCTTGGCTTAAATCCTGTTCCAACTAAATCCGCATACTTTAATTTTAGTGGTATTTTACTTAATTCTTGAATAAACCTATCTCTTCCATCTCTTTCTTCGATTAAAGAAGGAATTATTACATTTTTTAATTTTTCATGTGTATTAGATGTATGATCAAAAACTTGCACCACTTTTTTTAATTTATTAAAATCACCTGGATTCTGAATCCAACCAAAAGTTCTAACTGTTATATCAGCTAACCTAACTTGTTCCACAATACATCCCTCCCATCATACTTATAATATCACAAAAATAGGAAAAACCGAATAACAATATAATAATTTTGTTATTCGGTGTAGTTAGTTATTAAAACCTCTTCGCTTTCTCCCCTAGTTGTATTGTGGCTTGAATTTGAATAGCTTGTTTTTAAATAATGAATATTATATTTTTTTGACCATTCAATTAAAATTTTGTTTTCTTTACCTTTATGGCGTAATACATTTGACAATGCAAATCTAATATTTCTTTTACTTAATGAATCTAACAAATTAAGCAATTTTATTTCTTGCTCTATATTCCAATCCTTGAATCCACGATTACCATCATTATAAGAGCCTGTTGTAATTAAATATGGTGGATCACAGTAAACAAAGTCATTTTCTTTGATTTTATTAAAATCAAAATACTCAAATTCACTACATATAAATTCGACATTTTTATTATGCAATTCTTCAATGAATCTAATAAGTTTTTTCTTTAGCTCATCTGAAAAATGACTTCTATTTCTTCCAAAAGGATTATTATACTCCTGATTATTATTAAATCTGAACTGATAATTAAAAGAATAGCATATTAAAGTATATAAATCCAAAGGTTTCTTTGTAATATTATAATAATCTCGGAATTTTCTAAATCCTTCTTCGTTTTGTTTTGATAAGCCGAACTCTTTAATTCTATTTTCAATATACCTAACTACTTTTTCTATTGAAGTATTTTTAAATGTATCTAAAATTTCTACTACATAATTATTAATATCATTAGCATATATTTTTTCTGCATTAACATTTATTCCAACATTAAAACCACCTGCAAATAAATCTACAAATGTATGTATTTTTTTAGGAAACAACGGTATTATTTGATTTAACAATTTATACTTCCCACCAATATAATTTAACGGACTTTTTATATATTCTTTTCCTTTATAAGTATTCACTTTAGCTTTAATTTGCTTAATGTCCTTTTTAGGATTATTTAAATCTTTTTGTATATAAAATATATATTCATAAAGTTCATTATATAATTGCTTATGCTTACTTTTATATTTTCTATATGGAATTTTATAAACCTTATATGTATCTTTAATACCATATTTTATCATTATACTTTTTATTTCTTCTTCAGTAAGCAATCCATCAGAACTATAACTAACAATAATATTTCTAAATTTTGCTTTCTTAATTAATTCTTCAAATACATTAAACACTTCACTTTTTAAACAATATAATGATTTATCTTTTTCATAAGGTCTTAATCCAGTTTTACCGTAAATTGATGGTTCATCATACCTCGCAATAGTTTCAAGTAAATGATAATTTGTTATATACTGTCTCCCATTATACGGTGGATCAATATATAAAATATCTCCTCTAACTTTCTTAATTAGTTCATTAGCATCTTCATTATAGCATTTATTATTTCTTTGATTATCAATAATGTCAATCCTTCTTAATTTTAAATTGCTTAAAGCTCGATTATCCCAATGTTTTAAATATGCTCCATAAGTACCTGATATATTCGAAATATATGGTACTGCTTCAATTAAAGTCGCTAACAAATAAGCAAATTCTTTTTCAGTAATGTATGACTTTTCTTTCCATTCATTTATTTTTAATCTAATAAAATCAATTCTACTAGCATTTTCAACTGTAAAATACATCCTTTCGCAATCAAGATAAGGTGAATAATTCTTAGTTATAAAAAACTTATCTGTAATTTCAAATTTTTCATTTTCTAAATAATATAATGGATCTTCAATACCTATCTTTTTTAACCCTAAAAACTTAGGTATTGAATTATTTTCAATCTTTGCTTTCTGCAAAATATATGAAAAATATAAAATATCATTTGAAATGATACGATACTTTTTTTTAAAAAATTCTCCTACCGTACCAGTTCCAGAAAACAAATCCATAAAAGTATCTACTTTGTCTGTTATATTTTCATTTACTACTATTTCAATATTTTCCAATAAATTTGACTTGCTTCCAATAAATCTCATATACAAACTCACATCCTATAACATCCTTGTTTATATATTTTATAATAGAATTTTGATAAATGCAAATAATATTTTTATACCTTAATCCATTTAATAAGTATATACAAAAACAAATTCTGATTACCAATTTAGTATCATTCTATTTTATAATTTTATTTATATCTCCCAATATATATTTGCGAAAAAGTGCACCCCCGGGGGCAATGTCATCAACTTAATATTGAATATTTTGGAAAAATACAATATCTAGTGATAAAAAATTCATAATAAAAAGAGCTTTTTCTTAATAGTCATGTTTATATTTATATTATTTATATTTTAAGCACAACAAATAAACCTTCACTGCTTTCAATGAAAGTTTTTTCCATAAAAAAATATATATGTATTTTATAAAGCTCTCTTTTTGTTCATTTTGTTTACCATCTGAGTAGAGTTATTATTTTTTCTTTCAAACTGCCTATCAGGTCTAATTGGAATTACATTTTTTTCAATTTCTTGCTGAATAGATTTTAACATTCGTGAGCGTTTCCACGGGTTATTTATAGATATCAAAGTAATTAATTTATCTTTAAGCTTACCTATAAGTACGTTAGTATTAACTTTATATTCATACTTTAAACCTTTTTCTTTATATTTTTCTTCAATTACTTGATTAGCATCTTGTTTCGCTAATGCAACCATATTGGCAAGATACATAGTAGCATAAAAATCTTGTTCTATTGCTATTGGTGTTTCACCTGTAAAATTCTCAATTTGCAGTTTGTTTTTTATTTCATTATATTTAACTTCAATTCCCCATCTTTTAAAATACAGCTCTTTAAAGTCTGCTACTATAAAATCTTCATCAAATATATTAGTTATTAAAATTTCCGTAATACCTGAATTCAATTCAAACTTTAGAACTCTCATATTAACAGAACTTCCTTTATATGAAATATTCATAATTTGATCTTCATTTGGAGCATTAACAACAGCTTTAAAAAATTTAGAGCTAACTCTCATTAAATATTTAATATTTTTTGATTCAATAAACTTTATGAAATCATGTGATGGATAACCTCTATCAAACAATATTAAATCATTATATGTTCCTATTTCACACATTTTATTTATCAAAGTTTCAGCAATCTCTCTTTCACTTGCTCTATAATGTGTCAGCTTAGAAGCTATTATCATATCATTTTCTATATCATATAATGCCGAAGCTCTTGCACGAGCCACTTTTGCATTTTGATTTTCAATATACCCAAAAGTATTTCTTAATTCTTCACTATTATGTAATTCTAATACTGTACTATCAATAGCTAATAGCCTATATCCACGATATTTTTTAAATGATGCATTATAAAATCCTTCATTTACTTTGTCTAATAGGTATATAAATGCCTCAGGTAAAACCTTTTGGCGAGCCTGTGAAAAAGCTTGTTTGGTAACAATTATATCAGTGTTAAGTACTTTTTTAAAGAAATCATCTAATTCAATTTGTAAGCTCTTTTTTACAAAATTAAGTATAAATAATATTATGTCCGTAAATTTCATTTTACTTCTTCCCATCCTTGTAAAATAAGTTTCTTTAGTTCTAAAATCATATAAAAACATTATATCATTTATAATTCTATTTGTAGTTTCTATTCCTTCTTTAAAATCATACCTGTTAAACATAAAAAATTCCTCCATCAATACCTTAGTGTGGTATTAATTATAGAGGAATTTTCATAAATATCTTATTTTCTGAATATTTCATATTGTAATTTTACAATTTATTGAAGCTTAGCTTTATGACATTGCCCCCGGGGGTTCAAATCCCCTCAAAACCTTAGTCTACGGAAACATAAAACACACATTAAAAAAAGGGGCAAATTGCCCCAAGCCTTTGATTTCAAGCTATTTCTTCTCTATCTTCACGACGCACTCAACATGAGGAGTATTTGGGAACATATCCATTCCCTTAACCTTTAGTACCTTGTATCCTGCTTTTTCAAGCTCTGCTAGGTCTCTAACAAGAGTCTTTGGATTACAGGAAACATATATTATCTGTTGTGCATTAAATCTTATTATATCCTTTAGTGCATCTTTGTGTATTCCTGGTCTTGGTGGGTCTAGTACTATAATATCAGGTCTTTCTTTTAATGTTTTTACCTTTTCTCCTACATCTCCTGCTATAAAAGTACAATTAGTTATGTTGTTTAGCTTTGCATTTTCATTTGCAGCTTCAACAGCTTCTTCAATTAATTCTATGCCAATTACTTTCTGAGCTTCTTTTGAAAGAACTTGACCTATTGTTCCAGTTCCAGAATAAAGGTCAAATATCACTTTATCTTTTTTCTCTCCTATAAACTCCCTAACTATGCTATAAAGCTTTTCGGCTCCTTTTGTATTAGTTTGAAAGAAAGAGAAAGGAGATATCTTAAATTTAAGGTCAAATAGCTTTTCATAAAAATGATCTCTTCCATAAAGAACTCTTAATTCATCACATTTAACTGCATCTGCTAGTGAATCATTTATAGTATGCAATATTCCAACTATTTCTGATTCTAAATCAAGTGATAGCATAACATTTTTGTACTCACTTAAGTCAAAATTCTCTTGTGAAGATGTAACTAAATTTATGAGAATTTCTCCTGTATTTATTCCTTTTCTCACAACTAGATTTCTAAGATATCCCGTGTGCATCATTGTTTTGTAATATGGAAGATTAGTCTTTTGGAAATATTCAACTGTAGTTCTTAATATTTTTCTATAATCTTCATCTACTAAAAAACAATCATCTACTGTTATTATGTCATATGCTCTTCCCTTTTTATGAAGTCCAAGTGTCAAAGGTCCATTTTTTTCTTCGTCTCCAAAAGTATACTCCATCTTATTTCTGTATTCATGCCAGTTTGGACTTTTTTCTACTCCTAAAAACTCGAATCCATTTATATTTTCCTCTTTAAATAAAGAAATTAATTGATTCTCTTTTATTTTTATTTGATCTTCATAAGGGACTGAAAGCATAGAGCATCCTCCACACTGTCCATAGTGCTTACATACTCCCGCTTTCTCAAGTGAAGAAGGCTCAACTACTTCCATTAACTTAGCTTCTACTTTATCTTTCTTTACTCTTTTTACTAAGGCCTTTACAACTTGACCTTTTATTCCGCCCTTAACCTCAACTTTCTTATTTTCAACATATCCGTATGAGTTTCCTCCAAATTCCATATCTTCAACTACGAATTGTAGCATCTCTCTTTTTTTCAATTTTATTCCTCCGTTTGTATTAAAGCTTTAAAATCCTGTATATTTTTCTTTCCTTTTTGTTCTAGATAATTTATAAGTTTGTGTATTGATGTATTTATTATAAGGTCTTCGCTCATTCCTATTTGCTCAAATACCTCTTTTACATAATCAAATTTCCCTAGCTGAAATGATATATGAGTATCACTTCCAACTGCCAGATTAAGATTCATTTCTTTAGCTATCTTAGCTATTCTTATGCAGTTTTCTTTACTTCCAGGTCTACTCTTTCCGAATGATGAATTATTTATTTCTATTAATACGTTTTTTTCTTTAGCGGCTTTTAAAACTTTCTCTTCATCTATAGGGAAAGCTGGATTTCCAGGGTGAGCTATTATATCTACATATTTATTATCCATAGCTTTAATTATTGCTCTTGTATTTTCTTCTTTACTTCCTGGCTTTATGCAAACATCGTGAAGACTTGCTATAACTAAGTCTAGTTCTTCTAGATAGTCATCTGGAACATCAAGTTTTCCATCATAATCTATTATGTTTGCTTCTACTCCTCTTAGTACAAATACTCCATCTATAATTCTTGGAATTACTTTCTGATTTCCTATATGGTATACATGAGGTCCTCCCGGCATAGCTGGGCCGTGGTCAGTTAATGCAAACATTTTTAGATTTATACTTTTAGCTTCTCTTACTAAATCATGAACGGTACTATATCCGTGTCCACTAGCTATTGTATGAACATGTGTATCTAACTCAAACTTCAACTATATCACTACCTTTCCTCTAGAAGCTTTATTTCTTCTTCTGTAAGTTCTCTATATTCTCCTAGTGCTAAGCTTTCATCTAATTTTAGGTTACCCATAGATATTCTTTTTAAGTAAATTACTTTTTTATCTACTGCTTCAAACATTCTCTTAACTTGATGATATTTTCCCTCATATATCTTAACTTCTATTTCTGATATCTCATCAGACCTTAATATTTTAAGGTATGATGGCATAGTTTTGTATCCATCATCTAAAGTTACTCCATCTTTAAAAGCTTTCACATCTTCATCAGTTACTAAGCCATCTATTTTTGCGTAGTATACTTTTGGAACATGTTTTTTAGGTGAAAGTACTCTATGAGAAAGTTGTCCATCATTTGTAAGTACTAAAAGCCCTTCTGTATCTTTATCAAGCCTTCCTACTGGAAATGGATCAAACACTTTGTACTCTGGATCTATTATATCTATTACTGTTTTTTCTACATCATCATAAGTTGCTGATATGTAACCTTGAGGCTTGTTTAGCATTATATATATGTATTTTCTATAGTTTACTTTTTCTCCATCAAATATTATCTCATCATTTTGTGGATCTACATGAACTGATGAATTTTTAATAACTTCTCCATTTACAGTTACAATTCCATATTTACAGTATTTTTTTATTTCAGTTCTACTTCCGTAACCTAAGTTAGACAGTATTTTGTCTAATCTTTCTCCTTTTGCCATAATATCCTCCTAGAAATGCTGTCCATTTTCGTAGTATTTTTCTTTTTCAAACACAGTAAACGCTAAATCTAAAGACTGTATACCCAGATTTTCTCTTATAGTGTCAGTTATAATTTTTGCTACTATATCTTGTATTTCTTGTCCTCTATCAAACCATGCTACCTCTATAAATGGGTATGCATTTTCTACTTTTCCATCTCTTATAGCTACTGAAGATATACATTCTATCTCAAAGTAATCTCTTGGAGCTTGAACTACATCTACTAAATCATCTACTAGTTTCTTACTTATCTTACATATTTCATTAGCATCTATTCCTCTTATTTTTATTTGCGGCATTTTCATTCCTCCCGATACTTTATTCTGCATATATTATTATACTTTTAAATGCTCGTTATTACAAATCTATGTGCTTTAAATTTTAAAATGAAAAAATAAAGATTTTTTTATTTCATATTTTATAATTTTAGATTATAATATTCATTGTATGTTAAATACTAAATAATGTGATTTTTATTAAAATAAAATATGGAGGTTACATAATGTTAATTTCAGCTAAAGAAATGTTAAACAAAGCAGTAGAAGGCCAATATTCTGTTGGTCAATTTAATATCAATAATTTAGAGTGGACAAAAGCAATTTTATTAACTGCTCAAGAAAACAATTCTCCAGTGATCTTAGGTGTTTCTGAAGGTGCTGGAAAATATATGGGTGGTTTTAAAACTATCGTTGGAATGGTTAAAGGAATGATTGAAGAATTAAATATAACTGTTCCTGTTGCACTTCACTTAGACCACGGTAGCTACGAAGGAGCTTTAAAAGCTATCGAAGCTGGTTTTTCTTCAATAATGTTTGATGGATCTCACTACTCTATCGAAGAAAATATAGCTAAAACAAAAGAAATAATCAAAATATGTGAAGAAAAAGGTATCTCTGTAGAAGCAGAAGTTGGTTCTATAGGTGGAGAAGAAGATGGAGTTGTAGGTTCTGGTGAAATTGCAGATCCTAATGAGTGTAAAGCTATTTCTGAATTAGGTATTACAATGTTAGCTGCTGGTATCGGTAATATCCATGGTAAATACCCAGAAAATTGGGCTGGATTAAACTTTGAAGCACTAGCTGCAATAAAAGATGCTACTGGAAATATGCCTTTAGTTTTACACGGTGGTACTGGTATTCCTGAAGATATGATTAAAAGAGCTATATCTTTAGGTGTTGCTAAAATAAATGTAAACACTGAATGTCAATTAGCTTTTGCTAAAGCTACTCGTGAATATATAGAAGCTGGAAAAGATTTAGAAGGTAAAGGATTCGATCCTCGTAAAATATTAGGTCCTGGATTTGAAGCTATTAAAGCTACAGTTAAAGAAAAAATGGAGTTATTTGGCTCTATAAATAAAGCTTAATTTCCTTTAGGGTGTATATAGTATATCTTTTTATTTAATTAGTATACTATATATACCCTTTTATTTTTTTATTATTAGGTTTATAATCTTTATGTACGAATTTTTTATATAGGAGGTATTTAAATGCCATTAATTAATTCTAAAGAAATGTTAAAGCTTGCACACGAAGGTAAATACGCTATAGGTGCATTCAATGTAAACAATATGGAAATAGTACAAGGTATAATTGAAGGGGCTAAGAAAGAAAATTCTGCAGTTATACTTCAGGCTTCTGCAGGAGCTAGAAAATATTCTAATCCTATATATCTTAGAAAGCTGGTTGAAGCTGCTGTTGAAGAAAGCAACCTGCCAATAGTTCTTCACCTTGACCACGGTGATAGCTTTGAAACTTGTAAGCAATGTATAGATGATGGATTTACTTCTGTTATGATAGATGGATCTCACTATCCATTCGAAAAAAATATAGAGCTAACAAAAAGAGTTGTTGAGTATGCTCACGAAAGAGGAGTTACTGTTGAAGCTGAGCTTGGACAATTAGCTGGTATTGAAGATGATGTTAATGTTAGTGCTGAAGATGCTACATTTACAGATCCTGATCAAGCTGTAGAATTTGTTGAAAGAACTGGAGTTGATTCTTTAGCAATAGCTATAGGAACAAGTCACGGAGCTTATAAATTTGCTGGTGAAGCTAGACTTGATTTTGCAAGACTTGAGAAGATAACTAATCTTTTACCAGGATTCCCTCTTGTTCTTCACGGTGCTTCTTCTGTACCTCAACAGTTAGTTCAAATGTGCAATAGCTTCGGTGGTGATATTCCAGGAGCTAAAGGTGTGCCTGAAGAAATGTTAAGAGATGCTAGTAAGTTTGGAGTTTGTAAAATAAATGTTGATACTGACTTAAGACTTGCAATGACAGCTGCTATAAGAAAAGTTCTTATAGAAAATCCTGCTGAATTTGACCCTAGAAAATATTTAGCTCCAGGTAGAGATGCTATAGCACAGTTAGTAGCTCACAAATTAAGAATATTTGGTGCTAGTGGATCTGCTGCTAAATTAATGAAATAATGGATAGGCTTTGCCTATCCATTATTTTTTCTAAACCTTAAATCTATTTATAGTATCCTTTAAATCTATAGCTATTTGATTTAGACTTTGAGCTTGTGATGCTAGTTCTTGAGATGAGGCTGTTATTTCTTCAGAAGAAGCTGCTACTTCTTCAGTTGCTGCAGTGTTTTCTTCTGTTACAGAACTTACTTCTTCTACCCTCTCCATTACATTGTTTTTAGATTTTACTATATCATCCATTGCAACATATGTCTTTTTCATGAGCGGTGCTATATTCTCTATAGCTATTAATATATCTGCAAATGATTTTACTGTATTTTCAAGCGACTGAGATTGTTCTTTTACAGACTGTGTTACATTTTTAGAAGTATAAATTACATCATCAGTATTTTTGATGATAGAATTAACAAGATTTGTAATCTTTTCAGTGGATTGCCTTGACTGTTCTGCTAATTTTCGTACTTCTTCAGCCACTACCCCAAATCCTCTTCCATGTTCTCCTGCTCTTGCTGCTTCTATAGTTGCATTTAATGCAAGTAAATTTGTTTGTTCTGATATTCCTGATATTATTTCTGTTATACCACTTATTTCTCTTACAGAGTTAGTTAACATCTCAACCCTAGTAACTACTATCTCAAATGTATTTTTTATTTCGTTTATAGATCTAATTAATACATCCATCTCTTGTTTGCCTATATTTGCTTTATTTTCTGCATTTTCTGTTTCAAATTTTACACTTTCAAGCTCTTTATATACATTATCTATGTTGTTTGTTAATTCTGATAATGAATTCACAATTTCTTGAAGATCTTGTGCCTGACTAGTTGCTCCCTGTGCAACTTGTTGCATTGTTGATGCAAGTTCCTCAGAAGATGATGACATTTGCTCAGACACTGCAGCAAGATTTTGAGATTGTCCCGTTATCTTTTCAGATCCTATCTTTATATTAGCCAGTGCTTCTTTAATATTTTCAATAACTTTCGATAATGAACGATTCATTTGGGCAAATTCGTTCTTTCCATAGCTTTCTAAATCAACAGTAAAGTCATAATTTGAAAGCTTGGTTAATACATAATTTATTTGAGCCATTGAGTCTTTTAATAATTTTATCAATATAAAAGTTAAGGCAGCTAGTGTTGATATGACTATTATAGATATCCTAGTGAATACATTTCTAGCACTACTATAAATGCTATTAGCTTCGTCAACCATGCTTTGTATTTGATGTTTATCAAGAGTTTCAAAGTTCTGATAAAGTAAATTCATATCATTATTCAGTATTCTCATATTTTCTAGGGATGAATAAATTAAGTATCCTATAGATACTGATGTAAGAATTAATATTATGAATAACAGATTAATCATTCTAACGTTTTTGAGAAAATTGATATTAACATTCCCATTTTTTGTAAAACTATTACCTTCCATCCTAAATTCCTCCCGAAATAATATTTTATACTACAAACATTACTCCTGACTCATATGCTTTATTTTATTTATGGTAAGCTCAAGTTTCAAGTATTTTTAGTATACTTTCATGAAATTTTAGAATGAAATTAATTTTTAATTTACATAATACCAAGGTATCCTATTTATACATAGAAGATTTTTATCAACAATATTTGTTTACTTAAATTTTCTTATAAATAAAAATAGGGCTATACACCCTATCATAATTTAATTAAAGTATTTAGATGATCCTTCTAGTTGCCTTTTTGCAACTAATTTAGTAAGATCCATAAGTTCTAATCTTTTGATGTCTTTAAAAGATATGCTCATAACAAAGCTCACCTCAGTAAATGTCTCATCTAGATTGTATATTTCTGAATGAACCCTTATACTATCGTATTTGTACTCTTCTCTAAAATCATCTTCAATATGATCACACACATCTTTTATATATTCTTTTATATCTTCAAACATAACTTGAAAATAATCTTCATCAACTTCTATATCGTCATAAAATTCTCCGTCTGGTTCTTCATACTTAAACGCAGATTTATCTAATTTACAATCAAAAACCATTATATTGTTTTGCTTTATGCTATCTGTTATATCCTTTACATATTCAAAATCAGCCATCATTTTAAGTATATCTTCTATTTTTGAACTATTTAAGGTCATTTCTCCTGCTTTATTAACAAAGGTGATGTCTACCATACTTGGCCCCCTATCTTTATGTTTATATTTTATATTATTGTATATTTGATTTAAAAAATCAACTATTCTACGATTTTATATACTAGTTTTTCAAATGTAGGATCTACACCTAGCAATTTCTTAAGAGCATAGTATTCATCTAATGCTTTTTTATTTTCATCTTTTTTCTTTATTCCTCTTATCATCAAGTTTTTTGGAGTGTCAAGAGGAGATATGTATTCAACTACTGATACATCATATCCATAACCTTCTAAAAGAAGACTTCTTAAGCCATCAGTGATTAAATCCGCAAACCTTGCTTTAAAGACTCCGTGCTTTAGTATAGGATTAATCTCATCATATTTATACTGACTTAGTATTTCTTTATGACAACAAGGAACTACAACTATAGCTTTAGCTTCACTTCTAACTCCTAGTCCTAGTGCCATATCAGTTGCTGTATCACATGCATGCAGACTCATAACTATATCTATATCTCTAGTTGGTATATAGTGATTTAAATCTTCCTTTATAAATTCCATATTTTTATATCCTAAATTACTCGCCATCTTTTTTGAAGACTCTATTACATTGTCTGAGTAGTCTATTCCTATAAAATAGCAGTTTTTCTTTAGAACTTCTTTTATATAATAATTAAGAACAAAGCTTAAATATGACTTTCCACAAGCACAATCTAATATAGTTATACTATCCTTATTTCCAAGTTCTTTTATTAATTTATCTACAAGCTCTACAAAGTGATCTATTTGATTATATTTCCGTATTTTATCATTTTTTATTTTTCCTTCTTTAGTTAGAATTCCTATTTCTTTCAGAACTGAATTGGCAGCTCCAACCTTTACATAGTAATCTCTATTTTTTATCTGTGATGCAGTGTAGCTATCTATTTCTTCTTTTTCTTCATTTTCTAAGTATTTTATATTTACGCCTTTATTATCTCCTTCTATTAATATGGTAGTTCCTCTTTCCACATACTTAAATCTTATACTATCGTAATTTTCACTTTCTTTTAGTATATATTTACAAAGGTCATCAAAACTATAGTTATTAGTTGCTCCCTTGAAATTTAATTTATATTTTTCATCTTCTAAAACTACTATTCCCTTAAATTCCTTGAGTCCAGACTTATATATTATTTCTATTGATTTAAAGAAGTCTCTATTTTCTACACTTCTCTCTTTAAGTCCCATAAAAAACAAATTTAACTTTGCAATATTTTGTTTATTCATACAATCCTACCTTTCCTTACAATTTAAAAAAGGACCTTTTAGTCCTTTTTACATTCCTAATTTTCTTCTAACATTGTTTAGCTTTTCTCTGCCATTTACAATGTATTCATCAGATAATTTAAACTGCTGTTGCAATTTTATCATATATTTTGGATTTTTTCTATCTAAAAGCTTAAGACCATTATCTAAGGCTTCTTTTCTTAGAAAGTATGCTGTTTGAAGATCAGATTTTGCTGAGATTAATTCTTTTCTTATTTCAGCATCTAACTCTTTTGGTACTCTCAGTGCTTTGTATGCTTTTTCTGCATTTTCACAGTCTTGCCTTGCAGTTTTTGCTATTTCGTATAGATTATTCAAATTACCCTGTCCAGCCCTTACCTTGTTTATCTCATCATAGCATTCCTGAAATTTACTCAGCGCAGACTTTTCTATAACTACTAATTTATCATAGAACTCTTTAAATATATCTTTCTGTGTTTTGCTTACAACCACTTCAGGTTCTTTAACATCTTCTACCTTTACATTCTTTACTTCCTTAGTATCTTCTATCTTCTTATCTTCTACTTTTATGTCTTCATATTCTTCAGTTTCTTCTTCATCTTCTATTTTAATGCTTTCTACATATTCATTCTCTATTTCTTCTTTTTCTTTAATATCTTCTATATGAACTTTTTTATGATCCATCTTTATACTTTCACTTTTATTAGCTAGATTCAATACTGTTATTATCATTATGGTTGCTAATATCATGTATATAGACCCATATATTAACTTCTTACCTCTTACACTTCTCCACATAAGTATTACCATTAGTGGCGGGATATATAATGTTATGAATACGAAAAGCCAAATGGGCATTTGTATCTCCTCCTTTATAATATCTACATTTATACAAATGCCCATTATATTAATATTTCATAACTATTTTATTAACTTTTTTTAAACTGCTTCACCTCTATCAAACTGTGATTTATATAATTTTGCATATATACCATCTTTTCTTATAAGTTTTTTGTGATCTCCTTCTTCTACTATTCCTTCATCAGTTAGCACCATTATCCTATCTGCATTTTTTATTGTACTTAGTCTATGAGCTATTACAAGCGTAGTTCTATCCTTTGAAAGATCATGTAGAGACTGTTGGATTAATTTTTCTGTTTCATTATCAAGTGCAGATGTAGCTTCATCAAGTATTAATATAGGAGGATTTTTGAGGAATATCCTAGCTATTGATATTCTTTGCTTTTGTCCTCCAGAAAGTTTTATACCTCTTTCACCTATATATGTATCATATCCATCTTCTAATTCCATTATAAATTCGTGAGCGTTAGCTTTTTTAGCTGCTTTTATAATTTCTTCATCTGTAGCTCCTATTTTTCCGTATGCTATATTATCTTTTATAGTTCCCGAGAATAAAAATACATCTTGTTGAACTATTCCTATATTTTCTCTTAATGATCTTTGAGTTATATCCTTGATGTCAACATTATCTATGCGTATACTTCCTTTATCAACCTCATAAAATCTAGGAATTAAACTGCACAAAGTTGTTTTACCTGCACCTGATGGACCTACAAAAGCTATAGTCTCTCCTGCGTTAATCATGAAACTTATATCCTTTAATACATTACTCTTATCGTTATAGCTAAAAGCAACGTCTTTAAATTCTATATCTCCTTTAACTCTATCTATCTCCATAGCATCTTCCTTATCTACTATATCTGGATCAATTTCTAGTATTTCTACAAATCTATTAAAACCTGCCATACCTTTTTGATAGTTTTCAATAAGATGAACCATTCTTCTTATAGGCTGTAAGAACATTGAAACATATAGTAAAAATCCTACAAGTTCTCCTAAACTAAGCTCTCCACTACTGATTAAAAGTCCACCATAAACTAGTATTATTAAATTTATAAAATTCGAGAAAAAAGTTACACCCGAAAAAAACTCTGCCATTACCTTGTATGAATATTCCTTAGAATTTTTGAAATTCCTATTTCCTATCTCAAATTTCTGATGCTCATACTCCTCATTTGTAAAAGCCTTAACTACTCTAACTCCTGAAATACTATCTTCAACTTGAGCATTTATATCTGCAAGTTTTTTTCTTAGTTCTCTGAATGATTTTTTCATAGCTCTATTTTTTACTACTGCAAATACTAACATAACAGTTACAACAGCAAATGTAACTAATGCTAGCTTTACATTTAAGCTTACCATTATCACAAAAGACCCTACTAATGTTATAGTTGTTATAAACAAGTCTTCTGGTCCATGATGTGCAAGTTCTGATACTTCATTAAGATCATTAACTATCCTAGACATTATGTGACCTGTCTTTGTATTATCAAAGTACCTAAATGAAAGTTTGTGTATATGATTGAATAGATCCTTTCTCATATCGTATTCCATTCTTACACCTAGAATATGCCCCCAGTAATCAACTATATACTGGAACACACTTCTTAATATGTAAAGTAATAAAAGTCCTCCACCGAATAATAATATTAGCTGTACATTTTTCTGCGGAAGTACGTCATCAACCATTTTTCTAGCAACCATTGGGAATATAAGATCCATAATCGCAATAAAAAAGGCACATGTAAAGTCTAAGAAAAATAAGTGTTTATGTGGCTTGTAGTACTCTATAAACTTTTTTATCATTGTTTTCTCCCTCTTTGAGTTTATTAAATTTTCAAAATTTATTATACCATAATAAGGGTATTATATACACATAAAAACCTAAGCTACAAGCCTAGGTTTTATTTCTTAATGTAAATGCTATTATTCTTCTTAATATAGGTCTTATTTCATTTATTCTAATGCCATAAGATCTAAGTTCTCTTATAACAGGTTGATTTGTACTTATCATTTCACTTAATATTTCTGTAGCTTGAGATTGTATATCTAAAGGTATTTTATACATATCTCCTTTTTGAAGTGTATAGTAGACAATATCTTTTACTACTTTTGGAACCTGAGCTTGAGGTACACCGTAAGATCTTAATATCTGGAATATATTTGTGGTATTTCTTATTTCATTAGTTATTCTAATAGCCTCTCTTTCTAGACTTTGTTCTGTTGATTCTATGTGTTCTATAGTAAATCTTATTATAGTTCTTAGTATTGCTCTTATTTGATTCATAGGTACGCCATAAGATTGTAATTCTTTTATTGGCTCTAGATTTGACTGTTGCATCTTTATAAGTATATTTCTAACTTTTTCTTCCATATTAGTATATATATCCTCTAAATCTATATTTATTATAGTAAATATAACTAATGACTTTACTATATTGTCTATTCTTCTTTGAGGAATTCCATATCCTTTTAGGTCTGTGTATATATCTGTTTTTTGTCTTATTAGATTAGTTATCTGCTCTGCTTTTTTATCTACTTCAACTGGTATACCAGAAGGCCTATCTATATACGAAAGAACGAAAGATATTATACCTAATACTGCTTGATCTATAACTCTTGGAGGTATTCCATAAGCTCTTAATGTAAAGAATATCCATGGATTGTCTTTTCTTAAATCATTTAGCAATCTTTGAGATCTTTCTTCTATGCTTCCTTTGTATTTGTTAGCATTATCTAGTGTATATCTGACAATAAATCTTAATAATACTCTCATCGCCATATTATTTAAGCCAAGCTTACTAGTTTCAGTGTACATATAAGAGAATTGTCCTTCAAGTTCATTTATTATTTTATCTATGTCCTCCGTTCCCTGTCTTAATATATCTGTATATTCACTTTCAAGATTCTTACCAGACCTTGAATAAAGTGAATGATAGTAACTCATTATATTAAATGGATTGTTATTGTAGCTATAGTACATATTAAATCCCCCTTTCATACTTTTTCAATTCATAATATACAGTTTCTAAAAAATTGTTACAGTTTTTAGAGTAACTAAAATAGGAGTGTCAAATTTGACACTCCTATTTCATAATCTGTATTAATTTAAAGTCAGTATAGTCGCACGATGCCAAACTATACTCAACATTATTTCTTTCTCCTATAAGGCCATGCTTAAAAGATTCTTTCCCATGCAAATGCCCATATATAACTTTTTTAACTTTATATTCTTCGTACATTTTAGTGAAATTAGATTCATCTAGTCTATCGTTAGTAGGTGGATAATGAGTTATAACTATTATATCTTCAAATCCATCTTTTTTAGCTGCATCTAAAGATAATTTCAGTCTTTGTACTTCTCTATTATATATTTTTTCATCTTCTTCATCGAATTTAGTTTCATTAGGACAAAGCCATCCTCTTGTTCCACATATAGCATAATTTTCATAAGTATAATAATTATTTTGAAGAAATTTCATGTTATCAAATAGTTTATTTAACTTACTTACTGTAGACCACCAGTAGTCATGGTTTCCTTTTACTAGTATTTTTTTGCCCGGGAGATTGCCTATATCTTCTAAATCTGGCATTGCCTCCTTTAGATTTATTCCCCAAGATATGTCTCCAACAACTAATACTGTATCGTTATCATTTACACTCTCTGACCAGTGCTTTATTATTTTTTCTCTATGGTCTTGCCAGTTGTCCCCAAATATATCCATTGGCTTATTTACTGCTTTTCCAAAATGCAGATCTCCTATTGCATAAAGAGCCAAATTCCATCACTCGCCTTTTTAATTTTTCCTTATTCCCTTTAGTGCATTATCTATTGCTTTTTTTAATTTTATCATTGTATTTAAATCTTCAAATCCACCTATATTATCAAACTCCTTCTGGAAGGAAACAGCTAGTTCATCTTCTCCTACTCTATAAAGCTCCTGAATGGAGTCTAAAATATCTCTTGTAGTTGTAGACCTCATCTCAAACATAACTTGAGCCTTCATTATTTCTTCCCTTATCTCACTCATTTCTTGATCTAGTAAAAACGCTGCATCAGCTGCTCTTCTAAGTCTTTTAGCTATGTCCTCAGGCATAAAATGGTCGTATTTGTATCTTAAAGAATGTTCAATAGTAGCCCAAAAGTTCATCGCTAGAGTTCTTATCTGAATCTCCGCTAGTATGTCCTTAGATCCTGCAGCAGTTTGTATAGGGTACTTTATTATAACGTGGTAGCTTCTATATCCACTCTCTTTATAGTTGTTTATATAATCTTTCTCATAAACAACTTCCATATCATTTCTACTTCTTATCAAACTTGTTACAGTATATATATCTTCTACGAACTGACACATTATTCTTATTCCAGCTATATCTTCTATTTTCTCTTCAATTTCATCCATAGCTACACCTAATCTTTTAGCCTTTGATATAATAGATGCAACCTTCTTAACTCTACCTGTTACAAACTCTATAGGAGAATACTCTCCTCCCCCTTTTAGTTCATTTCTTATGTTCTTAAACTTGACTTTAAGCTCCTCGACAGCATACTCGTAAGGAGTTAGCAAAGATTTCCACTCTATTATTTCCATGCCCATCACCCTTAAATTTATTTTTGTCAGTTATTCAATTTTCCCCTATATATTTTATCATCAAATCCTAAAATATTTTACTATTTTTTCAAAGAGTAATATATTTTGCCACATTCGATTTTGTACTCTACCATATCTTTTTCTATTAAATACGATACCATTGACGCTAATGTAGACTTTGAAAAATAATATTCTTTGTAGTTTAGGATTAAATTATTCTTCTCTATTATATAAGCTAGTAACTCTTCCTGAGTACATTTGTTATCTAAAACACCTTTTATCTGCTCAATATACTTATTTATAGTTTCTATATTGTAATCTGCAAGATCAAAGACTTCTTTTTTAGTAAGTAATGGATTTCCATGACCTATAACCCCAAAATCAAAATCCATATTTTTTATATTTTCTAGCGTATTTAATTCACTTTCAACATCTATTATAAATGGAAAGTTGAATTTTTCTAGTATATTTTCATTCAAAAGTGAATCTCCTAGATAAAGCACCTTATCTTTAGTCATAACCCCTATATGTCCTAGACTATGACCTTTTAGATTTACTATTTCAAATTCCTCATTATTTAAAATTATTTTTCCTTCATCTAAAGTCTCATCTACTCTTAGTATTTCTCCTCTATTTTTGAAATTATCATCAAAAAATCTATTTGACTTTCCTCCATAAGTGTACATATTAAATAT
The DNA here is from genome assembly GCA_002029295.1 of Alkalithermobacter paradoxus. Classification (GTDB taxonomy): domain Bacteria; phylum Bacillota; class Clostridia; order Peptostreptococcales; family Peptostreptococcaceae; genus Alkalithermobacter; species Alkalithermobacter paradoxus. The sequence goes on from MZGW01000003.1 coordinate 182,468, forward strand.
ATATGGGTTGTCTATAACCAGCTTTGCATCATATGATGATAAAGATTTACAATCTTTGAAATGATCTAAAATTACCTTGCTTGCACCATAGTGATCAGAATGTTCATGTGTATTTATTATATATTTGACTTTAATTCCTTGCTTTTCAAACATCTTTATCAATCTATTTGCCCTAGAGTTAGATAATCCAGGGTCGATTACTAACGCACTATTATCTTCAAATATATACACTCCTGTATTCGTTCCACCTTTTAAATAATAACTTCTTCCTTTTATATTTTCTAATTGCAAGTTTTACCCCCACCTTCTAAAAGTAGTTTCTTTATTCGTTTAAGTGCAGTTTCTCTTATATTTTCATCTTTTGTTATTTTTATCTTTATGTTCATAGCTAAATTCTCATAAAATATAGATTCTATGAAATAATCTACAATGCCTCTATCTTTAAAATCAAACTTAATTAATCCTTTTGAATATAGTATAGAATCTAAAATCATTACTTCATCGGAGAAACTAAGCCTTTCTTCTTTAGTCATATATCCATTGCGTGGCTTAAATTCATAACAATAATTTATTTTATAATTTGATATCTTTTCATTTATTTTTATTCCGTAATTTTCACTTAAAACATTTGATAAATTTATATTATCATTTTTTACTTTATCATAGTTTTTTTCATAGTCTTCTTTTTTCCAATGTCCATATATTCTACAATTCAGTGGCCTTACATCATATATAAGGCATCTATTATTTTCATCTTTAAATGGACAAGGTTGTTTTTTTATATACTCTAAGAAATAGTAATCTAATATCTTATTCATTACTTTTATTTTTATATCTTTATTTTTATTTATATAATTATATATATTTAAAAATTCTATATAACTAACTCCAACTGATTCCATACAGCAATTTCCACATCCTGAGCAGTCCCCGCTAGGAATTGTGCTATATATTTTATTAAGCTTATTTAGCATATCCTGATTGTTTATATAATTTACAGCATCTTTTATATCTTCTCTTTTTATGCTAGGCATATTTGCATCTCCTTGTTATAATATTTTAATAACTAGGATATTATATCAAAATATTATAAGTCTATGGAGGTATTTATGAATAGATATACTAAAGTAATTACTATAATGGGATCGTACTTCACTAAGGATTTTGAAAAGAAGAGAAAAAATATGGTAAAAACTAGAGAAATAAAAGAGGAAACGGTTAGAAAGTTCTTTGTCCAAGGAGATTGTGAAGTTATCGTTCACTTTGAGGAAACAGGAAAGGAAATAGTTTTAGATTCTTTTAGTTCTCCAGAAGATATCAAAAAATACTTAGGACCTAAGTTTTTAGGATAAACCCTCCTTTTATAAGGAGGATTTATTTTGTTTAAAAACTTCTACTTTATCGTCTAAATCAACTATATTAATAACACTATATTTGTAATCTATCTCAAAGTTAGCAAATGCAGAATGTAAATCTATATCTCTTAGCATGTGACAAGTCATAACATTTCCACTTTTGCTAAACCTTATTACTAAGCCTCTAACCTTTGTAAACTGTATTCTAGATATATCTAGATCATTTTTTCCTATATTTAAATCTAAACTTCTATATCCTAAATCTATAAACAAATCTACATCCATATCATCTTCCTTTATAATTCTAATATCAAAGTCAGTATCTATTGTAAGATTTCCTTTTGTGAACATAATTATCTCCTTAAATAAATTTTTTTACAGTCTTTCCATTTAGGTAGTCGCACTTTTTACCTTGATATATATCATTTTCTTTCATATATTCATCTATCATATCTTTAATCTTCCACCAAGATGTGTTCCAGTTGCAAAATAAAGTATTTTCCTCAGGAGCTCTACCTATTAATCTATGTATGACTATATCTTCATTTAAGTATTCTAAAAATGTAGCTACCCTTTTTACATATTCATCTAAAGATATAATGTCTATGCTTTTATTTTCATACTCTTTTGCCATTTGAGTTCCTTTGACTATATATAAAGAGTGAAGTTTTACTCCATCAACTTTAAGTGCAGATAATACTTTTGCACTTTCTATAACATCATCTATAGTATCTCCTGGAAGATTAAGTATCAAATGTGCACAGGTTTCAAATCCGTATTTTTTAATTCTTAAAATAGCATCTATAAATTCAGCTAGTGTGTGTCCTCTATTTATTTTGTTTAAGGTATGATAATTAACAGTCTGAAGGCCAAGTTCTATGGATATGTTTATCCCTTCTTCTTGAAGATCTTTAAGTGCCTTTAGATATTCATCATTTATAGCATCAGGTCTTGTTGATATATCTATTTCTACTATATTATCCATCTTGGCATCTTTTATATATTCTCTAAAATCACTTAACTTCATATATGTATTTGTATAGTTTTGAAAATAAGCTATGAATTTTCTAGCTTTATATCTTTCTTTTATATATTCCATGTTCTTTGAAAGTTGTTCTTTAACTGAAAGTGTATTTTGTAGTGATTCAAATCCTGCTCCTACATCTGCACAGAAAGTACAACCTCCGTATCCATTTTCATCTCTATTTGGGCACGTTATTGGCAAATTTATAGGTAGCTTATATACTTTTTCTCCGTATTTATCCTTTAAATATTTAGAGTATATTCTGTATCTATCTTCCATTTTTTCCTCCCTGCAAATTTTAATATAATATATAGTATATATCAAAATCTTATATTAAATAATAATTATATAGTATCAGTATTGATAGAGTGTTGACAATTAAATCATTATATCGTAATATTGTAATATGATTAATTACTGAGGTGATATTCATGGAAAATTTTAAAAATAATCCACAGTTGTTTGAAGATAATGCAGAGCTTCTTAAAGCTTTAGCACACCCAGTTAGACTTTGTATGGTTAAGGGACTTTTGCAGGCTGGAGAAAGTAATGTTTCAAATATGCAAAATTGTCTTAATATGCCTCAATCTACTATTTCTCAGCATATTGCTAAGCTTAAATCTGCTGGTATTATAACTGGAGAAAGAAATGGGCTTGAGATAATATACAAAGTTTCTAACCCTAAAGTAATAAGTATAATAAATGCTCTGTTTTAGAAAGAAAAAAGGACCATTTGGTCCCTTTTTTAAGTATATAATGTAAAATAGCTTTTTTATTATAAATTTTTAATCTTGAAGTAATCCTAGAATTATCAAAATTAAAGGAAGAAACCAAATTCCAAAGGGAAGTTATCTCTAATAAGTCCATCCGACTCCAACATATAAATCCGAAAAGATTTTTCTGTAAATTTCTACAAAGAGGCTAACCTATATAGGCTAGCCTCTTTCTAAACATACTCGTTTATTTACTTGTTTTTCCATAAGCTTTTTTATATATTTCTGCAAGTTCACTAACTAATGGTAGCTTTGGATTAGCTCCTGTACACTGATCTTCAAAAGCCTTATCTGCAAGCTCATCTATTTTACTAAAGTACTCTTTTTCATCAATTCCACATTCTCTAACTGTAGAAGATATATTAAGCTCTTTTAAAAGATCTTTTATAGCATTTATTAGTGATTTTACACCTTCTTCAACTGTATCAGATTTTAGTCCTAAGGCCTTAGCTATTTGTGCGTATTTTTTATCTGCTATAAACTCTTTATATTTAGGGAATGCTGTTAATTTACTTGGTTTTGATGCGTTATATTCTATTACATGAGGAAGTAATATTGCATTTGCTCTACCATGTGGTATATGGAACTGACCTCCTAGTTTATGTGCTAAAGAATGATTTATTCCAAGGAATGCATTTGTAAATGCCATTCCAGCCATAGCAGATGCATTGTGCATTTTTTCTCTTGCTTCTTTATCATTTCCATTTTTATATGCTCTAGGAAGATATTCAAATACAAGTTGTATGGCCTTTATAGCTAATGCATCTGTAAAATCTGTTGCCATTATAGAAACATAAGCTTCTATCGCATGTGTAAGCACATCCATACCAGTATCTGCTGTTACGCTCTTTGGAACACTCATTACAAAACTTGGATCTAATATCGCAACATCTGGAGTTAACTCGTAATCTGCAAGAGGATATTTTGTATTATTTTTCTTATCTGTTATAACTGTAAACGCTGTAACTTCTGAACCTGTTCCAGATGTAGTTGGTATAGCTACTAACTTAGAGTGATTTCCTAATTTAGGGAATTTGAATGTTCTCTTTCTTATATCCATAAACTTAAGTTTAAGAGCATTAAAGTCTAAATCTGGATGTTCATAGAATAACCACATTCCCTTAGCGGCATCTATAGGAGATCCACCACCTAGAGCTATTATGGTATCAGGTTTGAATTTTCTCATTAAGTTAGCTCCATTCATAACTGTTTCAACTGATGGATCTGGCTCTACATCTGAGAATACTTCTACCATAACAGGATTTCTTCTTTTTCTTAAGTGATATAACACTTTATCTACATAACCAAGTTCTGCCATTACTTTATCTGTAACTATAACCACTCTATCTACATTTGGCATCTTAGTCAAATACTGAACTGATCCAAATTCATGATATATTCTTTCTGGAAGCTTAAACCACTGCATATTTACTCTTCTTTTCGTAACTTTCTTTACATTTACAAGATTTACTGCTGATACATTGTCCGTTGTTGAGTTATTTCCCATTGAACCACATCCTAATGTAAGTGATGGTATATTTGTATTATATATATCTCCTATAGCTCCATGAGTTGATGGTGCATTTACAATAAGTCTTCCAGCTCTTACCTTATTTGAAAATTCATTTATAACCTTATCATTATTTGAATGTATAACAGCTGAATGTCCTAATCCACCAAACTCTGTCATTTCTATTGCTCTTTGAATTCCTTCTTTGCTATTTTTAACTTTATAACAAGCTAATATAGGGCTTAATTTTTCTCTTGATAATGGATATTTTTCTCCTACACCTTCTAAATTTGCAACTAATATTTTTGTGTTTTCTGAAACATTTATTCCAGCCATCTTAGCTATTTCATAAGCACTTTGTCCAACTATCGCTGAGTTTATTGAGCATTTGTTTTCATCTATCGCAAACTTTTCAAGTTTTTGTGTTTCTTCTTTATTTAAGAAATAGCAGTCATATCTTTTCATTAAAGCTACTACATCATCATATATTTCTTCATCTATTATAACTGCTTGTTCTGATGCACATATCATTCCATTATCAAATGTCTTAGATAAAACTAAATCATTTACAGCTTGACTTACATCTGCGCTTTTTTCTATATAACAAGGAACATTACCTGCTCCTACTCCTAATGCTGGTTTTCCTGATGAATATGCAGCTTTAACCATTCCAGGTCCTCCTGTTGCTAATATAAGAGATACTCCTGAATGATTCATAAGCATATTCGATGCTTCTATCGATGGCTTATCTATCCATTGAATACAATCTTCTGGTGCTCCAGCTTTTATAGCAGCTTCTTTTACTATTCTTGCTGCTTCACTTGAGCACTTTTGAGCCGATGGGTGAAAACTAAATATAATTGGATTTCTAGTTTTCATTGCTATTATAGCTTTAAACATTGTAGTTGATGTAGGATTTGTAACAGGAGTAACTCCAGCTATAACCCCTATAGGTTCTGCTATTAAGCTATATCCTTCTTCTTCATTTTCTTCTATTACTCCTACTGTTTTATTGTACTTTATGCTATTGTATATGTATTCTGTAGCAAATATATTTTTTATTATTTTATCTTCATAAACTCCTCTTTTTGTTTCTTCAACAGCCATTTTAGCAAGCTCCATGTGATTTTCAATTCCTGCCATTGCCATTTCTTTTATAATGTTATCAACTGTTTCTTGATCTATATTCATAAACTCATCTTTTGCCTTGTTTGCCTTTAATACTAAATCATCAATCATAACCTTAACATCATTTTTTTGTTTTACTTCTTTAGACATAATACCATCTCCTTTGTTTGATAAATATCTAACCATGTTTGACTTAATAATACATATTATTTTATATTTTGTCAATCATTTTTCTATATTTTTCTAGATTTTTGTGCGGAAAACGTTTGTATTTAACCCTTCCTACTATTTATTTTTGTTGTTTTTTTATTATCAATCGTTATTTTTACATGTATAAATCTTATGTTATAATTTTATGTTTGATATTGTTTTATCATTTGTGTATAATGAAAAAGGGACCATTTGGTCCCTTTTTATGCCTTTTTCATCTCAACATTATTATCTATATTTTTATTTTTTATCTTAGCTGCAAGTTTCGAAGCTTGATCACAGAAGTATCCAAGTATAGCTCCACAAAGTAGTCCAATCGCAGCCATTTTATAATCTCCGTTTAGAGCAAATGTTATAAAGCATCCTATGAAACACGCAGGAACGGAAGATAGAATTTCAAATTTTGATTGGTAAATTACACATACAGTAACAATTCCTGTAGTGATTATTATTCCCATAGCAGGTATTCCTATTAAGTTACTTACATATATAGAAGTTGTAGCCCAGAATATTCCACTTAAATTGCTTATATATGATTTTATTGCATTTTTAAGGGGGTCTTTTTCTCCAACTACGAAGTAACTTGTGCAACCTGCAAATCCTACCCATGTAAATATTCCACTTAGAAAGCTTGCTGTTCCCCATGCCGTACATACGATACCCGTAAGAATTGCTGCTAATAATAATTCGCTAATAAGAATCAGTCCTTTCCTTCTAGTCTCTGAAGAATATATTATATCAACAAAGATTAAAAAAGAAAAGGACTTTTCTACATATTTCTACATGTTATTATGTTTTTTAATATATAATTTATATTCTTATTTTACATTAGAATGTATGGGCAATATCCTTTGCTCTTTTGAGTGCTTCTTGTTTTATTTCATCGCTTTCACTTGGATTTTTGCCCATACCTTCTATAAATATTGATTCTATAGATGTAATTCCAAGGAAATTTAGTATAAATCTTATATACTTATCTCCAAAGTCTACTTCTCCATTGTTATGCTTATAATAAATATCTCCACTTGATTGAATATGAAGAGCCTTTTTGTTGTCTAAAAGTCCTATCGGCCCATCTTCTGTATACTTAAATGTCTTTCCTGCAATACAGATTGTATCTATATAAGCTTTCATAATAGGAGGTATACTAAAATTCCACATAGGATTAATAAATACATACTTATCAGCTGAGACGAACTCATCTGATAGTTGATTTATTCTATCTATCTTTTTTCTTTCACTATCTGTTAAATCTTCTCCTTTTGCAAGCTTTCCCCATCCATTAAATACATCTTCATCTATATACGGTATATCGATTTTATAAAGGTCAAGCTCTACTACCTCATCATTTGGGTTTTTGCTTTTGTATATGTCTAAAAACTCATCTCCTACTTGTAAACTGTAGGACTGGCTTTCAACTTTAGGATTAGCTACAATATAAAGTAATTTAGCCATATTCATCCTCCTCTTTGTTTTAAATATTAGCTAATTAAAACCTAACATTTAAAGTATATCCATATTCATCGGAATATATATCAAGAAGGATGACAAAAGTCTTTATCTTTTTTCTAGTATTATATCTTCGTACCTTACTTTTCCTATTGGATTTAATACTACATTTGATACGCTATCTTTGTGTATATATGCTGTCTTTGGGTGATACAGTAGTATCCACGGCGCATCTTCAAGTATAATATCTTGTATTTTTTCATACATACTAGTTCTCTTCAAAGGATTTATAATTTTTTTGGCTTCATCCATAAGCTGAACAACCTCAGGATTGTCGTATCCACAGAAGTTTGTGTAATTACTCGGGTGGAATAAAGGCTCTAGATAATTATCTGGATCTCCTGTATCTGCAATCCATCCCATTATGAATAAATCACTCTTAGCTATACTTTCTGGTTTTAGATAATTTTCTTTAGGGACTTGAATTATCTGACACTCTATTCCTATTTCTTTTAAGTCTTTTACAATAAATTCTATAGTCTTTTCGTTATTTGTCTTTTTATTAGTATCATTTTTTTGAATTATTATTTTGAGTTTTTCATTTATCCTTCCAACTCCAGACCTTTGAAGTATTTCTTTAGCTTTTCTTAAATCATATCTAAATCCTGAAATATTTTTATTATCTAATATAGTAGTTGGAAATACCCCTTTTGCTTCAGATGCCATATTGCTCATTACATCTTGTATTATTCTTTGTTTGTTTATAGCATAGTTTATAGCTTTTCTTACATCTTTATTTCTTGCAAATATGGAATTTGATTTTAGGTTAAATCCACAAAATACTGTGGTCATAACGTCTTGAGTTTTTATTTTATTTTCATATTTTGTAGTTTTGAATTCATCTATAGATATATTATTGTTTAGTATAACAAAGTCATATTTATCATCTATTATATTTTGTATAATATTCTCATCATTATAAACAACTTCAATCTTGTCCACATAAGGTGCTCCTCCAAAGTATCCTTTACAAGCTGAAAGTATATACTTACTATCATCCTTGTGTTCTATTTTGTAAGGACCACATCCTGTAAACACTCCTTTTAGTACATCTTCTTTTGCTAGTACAACACAGCAAGGTTGTGCTAAATTAAGTAAAAATCCACTATAAGAATTTTCTAGTTTTATAGATAGTCTATATCTATCAAGCACTTTTATTCCACTAACTTCTCTAGCCTTGCCCTCCATGTAATCCTTAGCTCCGTCTATAGGTGCTAAAAACCAATTATTCGGTGATTTAAGAGAAGGACTTAGTACTCTTTCTAATGAATATTTAACATCTTCTGCTGTAACTTCTCTTCCATTATGGAATTTTGATCCTTTCCTTAAATTAAATATCCAAGTTAAGTTGTCTTCCTCCACATACCAACTCTTAGCTATTCCAGGCATTATATTTGTAGATTCACCCTGAGTTAGAAGTCCTAAATGTATATTGGTAAATATTCTAGAGCTTTCTTGATCAAATGCAATAGCTGGATCTAGTGTGGATATATCATTATTTATCCACGTTGTAAGTTTATATTCTTCATTAGCACTTCTTGCATTGAATATATTATCAGTTACATTCACTAAGTCTTTAGATGTTTTAGATAGCATTTGTATAGAAGATTTTGTATGTTCAGTACTCATAAGAGCTATCTCTGTCATTGATATTACTTTTTCAGATACCGTTCTCATGTATTCTGTAGATTCCATTACCTTTTGAAGATTGTTAGTTTGATCATTTATTGCACTATTTATCTCTTTTGTAACATCTGTTGTAGCACTTACTGACTGTATTATATTATTAAATACAGTATTTGTATCATTTGCTATTATTACTCCTTCTTTTACCTTAGCACTACTTTCATCCATAGCCTCTATAGTCTTTCCTATGCTATGCTCTATTTGTTTTATAGTTTTTGATATTTCCTCAACAGATTCATTACTTCTTTGTGCTAACTTTCTTACTTCATCTGCAACAACAGAAAATCCTCTACCTGCCTCTCCTGCTCTTGCAGCTTCTATCGCAGCATTTAACGCTAAAAGATTTGTTTGATTTGCTATATCTTTTATTATTTTAAGCATTCCTTCTATCTGCGTTGATTGACTGCTTAAAGAGTTTACTACATTTTTTATATATTCAACTGAATTTTCTATTTCATTCATAGCTTTAATAGAGTTGTCAACAGCTACACTTCCCTGTTTTGCAACTTCCATTGTATGATTAGCTATTTCTTTTGAGCTTTCAGTGTTAGCATGAACTTGCTGAACAAATGCATAATAGTTTCTAACTTCATCTATAACATTATTAACAGATTCCATTTGGAATTCTGCATTTTTAGATATATTGTTTATAGTATTAATTAAATTTTCTATTGAAAAGTCAGTTTCTTCTACTCTTTTGGATATTTTTTCTATTGTTGTTTTTTGATTCCTCATTAAAAGAACATTGCAACTTGGTTGTTCATCTTGTAATGTTAAAACTTTGCTTGCTGCAATTTCTTCATAAAGTTCTTCACTGTGTGAACTCCTTGATTTTGAGAAAAATTTTGAAATCATCTTTTGTCCCCCCTAACAAACTGTATGATTTTATATTATATCATCAATTTGTATAATAATCTAACTTTTGCAAATCTTTTTTATGTTTCAAATGTACTAAAAATTTTTATTTAAATATTATATCTATATCTTCATACCCCAAGTCTTTTAGAAATTCTTCTAAGAAAGTTTTTGCATTATTTGTTGCCTCATCTAAAAAACCTTTACTTATTAACTCTTTTTCTATAATCACTTTTTCGGTAGATATTTCATCTAGCATATCTTGTAAGCTCAATTTATTAAATATAGCGTTTTTTTCATCATATACATACACATTTCTTTCATCAACATTATGTTCTAGTATTACAGGTTTATTTAGTTCAATTTTTATGCTGTCTTTATTTATACTTGCTACATTAATTTCATCTAATTTTATACCAGCTTTTATATATCCTTCGTATTTTATTAGAAATGATTTTTGAGTAAATGGTATTTCTATTTCTTTTATTTTTTTAGTTTCCTTAAATGACACTATATTACTGTAATAATATTTGGTAGTAGCAAGTTCAGATATTGTAGATAATTTTTCCATGATAATCGTGGAATCTTTCTCCTTAAAATTTCCATAGTTTTTATTAATCATATAAATGCCTATAAAAGCTAATGATATAATTACAACAAGTATTATTGCTTTTATTTTATTTAAATTTTTAATCACTATAACACCACCCTTTCAACATATCTGATATAATCAGTATATTAAAGTAAAGTGTAAATATTAACCAAAGGAGGCCTAAAATTGTCTATATTAATATTTGGACACAAAAACCCAGATACAGATTCTGTGGCATCTAGTATTGCATTTTCAAACCTTAAAAGAAAATTAGGATACGAAACTATCCCTTGTGTTCTAGGAAATATAAGTAAAGAATCTAAGTTTGCTTTAGATTATTTCAAAGTAGAACATCCTAAAGTAATAAAAAATGTAAAGATACAAATAAAGGATTTAAGCTATGATAAGATAGAAGGAATTTCTCCAAATATTTCTATACTATCTGCATACAAGCTCATGGAAAGCAAAAATATAAGAACTTTACCTATAGTAGATGAAAATAACAAGCTTTTAGGCATAGTTACTATGAAAGATATAGCTATGGATCTTATAAAAGGAGATTTCTATACTTTAAATACTTCTTTATCTAATATACTTAATGACTTAGACGGAGAAATTCTAGTTGGAGATGAATTTCTTGTTTTTGGAAAAATATCTGTACTAGCTTATTATTATGAAACAGTAAAGAAAGGTCATTTAGATAAAGATAGTATAATAATCGTAGGAGATAGATATGACATTATAGAGCACTGTATAAATTCGAAGGTAAAGCTTATTATATTAACAGGAAGTAAAGATTTGCCTGAAAAGTACATATCTTTAGCAAAGGCAAATCATGTTCCTATAATATCTGTTCCTACTGATACTTATACTACTTCAAAACTTATAAACCAGTGCAACTACATTTCGTCTATAATGAGAAGAAATATTATAAAATTTGATGAAAATGAATATATAGAGGAAATAACAGATGATGTAATAGTTAATAACCTTAGAAACTACCCTATCGTTAGAGATAACAATATATTTTTGGGATTCTTAGGTAGAAAGCACTTAATAAATCCTAGTAAGAAAAAGGTTATATTAGTAGATCATAATGAATACTCTCAAAGTGCCGAAGGGTTAAATGAAGCTGAAATACTAGAGATTGTTGACCACCATAAGATAGGTGATATATATACATCTATGCCTATAAATTTTAGAAATATGCCCGTTGGAAGCACTTGTACTATAATATACAATATGTTCAAGGAGCAAAATGTAGATATAGATTATAAAACTGCTGGAATTTTAATTTCTGGTATAATATCAGACACCTTACTTTTCAAATCGCCTACTACAACAGTTCTTGATAGAAAGGCCGTTAGTGAGCTTAACGAGGTTGTTAATATAGATATAAATACATTTGCAATGGATATGTTCAAAGCTGGTACTTCTCTTGAAGGATTTACTATAGATGAAATCTTTTATAGAGATTTTAAAGAGTTTAATATCGAAGGAACTAAAGCTGGAATGGGTCAAGTGTTTACACTTGATATAGAAGATGTTTTCAATAGAAAAGATGAGTTTATAAATTTCATAGAAAAAGTTCACGAAGACAAAGGTTATTTCTTAACACTTCTTGTTGTAACAGATATATTAAAGGAAGGTTCTTATTTGCTTTATAAATGCGAAAATAATAGCTTAATGTCTATTGCTTTTGGTATTTCTGAGCAAGGGTCTTTCGTTGAAAATCTAGTTTCTAGAAAAAAACAAGTAGTTCCGAAGATATCTGAAAGCATTAAGATAATAAAATAGGAAGAAACGTTAATTTCTTCCTATTTTCTGTTAGTTTTTCTCTACTTCTCCGTATTCTACTCCAAAAGTTTCAACTGTTACATTTTTCATTCTTTGGTCTTCAAGTGGTCTATCCATGTGATTTGTTGTAACACTTACTATTCTATCTACTTCTTCCATTCCACTTATAACTCTACCAAAAGAAGCATATTGCCCATCTAAATGAGGAGATTTTGCAACCATTATAAAGAATTGTGATCCAGCAGAATTAGGCATTGAAGATCTTGCCATAGATATTACTCCTCTTTCATGCTTTAGGTTATTGGTGAACCCATTCATTGAGAATTCTCCTTTTATTGAGTATCCAGGTCCACCCATACCAGTTCCATTTGGGCATCCTCCTTGAATCATAAATCCAGGTATTACCCTGTGGAATATAAGTCCATTATAGTATCCTTTTTTAACTAAAGATATAAAGTTTCTAACTGTATTTGGTGCAATATGTGGATATAATTCTATTTCTATCTTATTTCCATTTTCCATTTCTATAGTAACTATTGGATTTTTTTGCATAATATCTCTCCTTTTTATGTATTTGAAAAAGAAGCTGATTTTTACTCAGCTTCATCACACAATTCTAATGTTTCTTTGTACTCAAGTCCTAATACTGAAAGTATCTTTTTAGCCCTTTCTTTTGTGCTTCCTGTAATTTCCATAAACTTTACATTTTCACTCTTTAAGAAAGTTAGTATAGCATCATCTACTGATTTTGCAATCTCTTCATCTTGCCATCTTACTCCATCTTGAACGTATCCAAATTCTCTTGGAACATAGAATATATAGTCATAATTTTGAATATCTTCTATAGCTAGTGAATAAAGATCTTTTAGTATTTCTATTTCTTTTTTGCTTCTATCTTTATTGCCTAGCATAAATCTACCGTACACATACGGTATAAAAGTAGCATAATCAGTAAGTGCATATTCAAAATCAGACAAACCGTCTTCTAATTTCTTTTGTCCTAAATATATTCCATATTGCTCTGCTATACTTTCAATCATACCTTTTTCTTTTAAATACTCAGTTGAATATTCAAAGGCACAACCTACATCTAATCCTAATATTTTCATTTCAACATAAAGATGCTGAATTAATGTAGTTTTACCACATCTTGGTCCACCTAGTATTGCAACTCTTTTAGCCATCTAACATTCACTCCGTAACCTTATATTTTTTAAGACGACTAATTTATTATACTAGTTTTTAGATGTATATTCAACCTAAGTATAAAAAGAATTTATGTATTTTCATATTTTACCAAACTAATCATTCATATATACAGATAATATTTCTCCATAATACAAAACATGGTAATCTCCATCTGGATAACATTTGTCTTTTACATTATTGTCCAAAAATCCATCTTCATTCATTTCTTGCTTGTATACTACTTTGCATTCCATATAAAGATCACACTCTTTTATTATCGGTGCATCCACATTTTTAGATTCTAATGGGTTTAAGTTACAGTCTTTAAATTTATCTATATCTCTTCCTGATTTTCTTCCACATATAGATAATTCATTCTTTAAGTCATTATTTATAGGGAAGCTAACTGTAAATTCATTCGACCTTTCTATTATGTCATAAGTATATCTTGAATATCTAACCATAGCTGTAAATATCGGTTTGTTCCACATATATCCTATAGATCCCCAAGCTATAGTCATAGTGTTTGTATTTCCATCTTTGTCTTTAACTGTTATAAATGCCCCTCTTTGAAGTTGCTCTAGCATTTCTTTAGACATATCACTAAATTTCATTTCTCTCATATTTTCCCTCCTAGAGTTTTATGTTCTCACTTAACTTATACCCTTCATGAAATAAATTTATACAAAATTCTTTTTCAAATCTCAGTGTATCTCTAGGTTCTAAATTACTCTCTGGACTTATTATAATTATATCTTCTTTGTTATAACTATCTAAAATATGCTCTGAGGCTTCATAATTATTTCTAAGAGGTATTATTATTAATTTCTCAACTTTATTATCTATAAAGGGGCTTAATAATGTATTATTTATTAAGCCTCCATCTAAGGAAAATCCGTCATATATTCCATTTTGTAAATCATATTTGAATTCTTCAGATAATCTCTTAAAATCAAATTCTCTTACAATATCATTCATAACCTTGCTTTTACCAGTTCTATATGGAAGTAATGAGCTATATTTTATGGAATCTAAAGCTTTTTCACAATCTAATTTAGTAATATCAACTATTACTTCTCTTATATTTTTATCTATAACATCTATATAATTTACATATACAGACTTTATAGCTTCATCTTTTCCAGTAAGGTTTCTTAATATATTCATTAGATTTGAATTTTCTATTACATTTTCTGTACATATGGTGTTTTTAAAGCTTTCCTCATCTACATTTTCCCAAGTTTCTTTAAGTTTTTCTATACATCCTCTGTATACAAAGTATGAATTTATAGCTCCTATTGATGTTCCACAAACTATGTCAAATCTTACTCCCCTTTTATATAGTCCATAAATAACTCCTGCTTGAAAAGCTCCTTTTGCTCCTCCACCAGGCAAGCAAAGCCCAAGCATACCATCAACCCCTTTTAAATTATTTCTAAACTTACATATTCTATGTTTATACTTTTTATCCCTTTATTCTCGAACGCTATGTTTACAGTAGAACCTATTTTACTTACAACTGTTCCTATTCCAAATTTTGGATGACGAACTTTAGATCCTAACTTTATTTCTCCATTTTGAACATTTTCTTTCTTTTTATCAATTTTATATTTTTCTCTGTATTTTTCTAGTAAGCTTGGAGTAGTATCAACTTTATTGTTTGTATTTTTTGTGTTAGTGCTTAAATTATCTATATAATCACTAGGAATCTCATCTATAAATCTAGAACTTCTAGAATAATTAGTCTTTCCATAAATAGTTCTCATAAGTGCATGTGTTAGGTATACTTTTTTCATACCTCTTGTTATTCCTACATAACAAAGCCTTCTTTCTTCCTCAAGTTCTAAATCATCTATTAATGCCCTAGATGTTGGGAATATCCCCTCTTCCATACCTGCTAAAAACACTACAGGAAACTCAAGACCTTTAGCACTATGAAGAGTCATAAGCGATACAAAATTCATATCTTCATCTAAAGAATCAAGATCAGAAACTAAAGATACAGAAGCTAAGAAAGTTTCAAGGTCTTTTTCTTCACTAGTATTTTCAAACTCTATAGCAACAGATATAAATTCCTTTAAGTTTTCTATTCTAGTTTGACTTTCTATATCTCCTTCTTTTTCTAGCTCTTTTATATATCCAGTGTTGTCTAATATTTTCTCTATTAATTTACTTACAGGATATATTTCTTTCATAGCCATAAATGTAGATATTATAGTTGTAAATTCATTAATCTTACTCTTTGCTCTTGTTGATATATCCGATATACTATCTACATCTAATAATACAGAATAAATGCTTTCTCCTTTTAATATTGCTATATCTTCTATTTTTTCTAAAGTCTTAAGACCTATTCCTCTTTTTGGAACATTTATTATTCTCTTTACACTTATATCATCAAGTGGATTCTGTATAGTTCTCAAATACCCTAGTAAATCTTTTATTTCTTTTCTTTCATAGAATTTTATTCCACCATATATTTTATATGGTATATTCTGCTTTATTAATGCTTCTTCTATTGCACGTGATTGAGCATTTGTTCTATATAAAATAGCGAAATCACTGTATTTTTTGTTTTCATTTTTCACTTGTTTAGCTATATTGTGAGCTATAAAGTCTCCTTCTTCTCTTTCGTCATTAGCTTTAAATAAAGATATTTTATCTCCAGATTCATTTTCAGTCCAAAGTTTCTTTCTTTTTCTAGTGCTATTGTTGTATATAACAGTATTAGCAGCATCTAATATAGTTTGAGTTGATCTATAGTTTTGCTCAAGCTTTACTATGTGTACATCATCAAAATCTCTCTCAAACTCTAATATATTTCTTATATCTGCTCCTCTCCAGCCATATATAGATTGATCATCATCTCCTACAACACATAGATTCTTGTGTTTTGAAGAAAGTAGATGAATAAATTTGTACTGAGCTTTATTAGTATCTTGATACTCATCCACCATTATATATTTGAATTTTCTTTGATAAAAGTCCAAAACTCCCTCATTTTTTTCAAACAGCTCTATAGTCTTCATTATAAGATCGTCAAAGTCTAGTGAGTTATTTCTAAGCAGTCTTTCTTGATAAAGAGAGTATATAGATGCTATTTTATTCATTCTAAGATCGCCTTCATGTATCTTACTAAACTTTTTAGGAGTAATTAATTTATCTTTAGCATCTGATATATAGTTTATGACAGTTTTAGGCTCGTACATTTTTTCATTTATATTAAGTTCTTTCATACAACTCTTTATTAAAGTTAATTGATCTGCTCTATCGTATATAACAAAAGATCTTGAATATCCTATTTTATCTATATCTTTTCTAAGTATCTTTACACAGCATGAGTGAAATGTGCTTATCCACATATCTTTAGATTTAGATCCTATTATTTCCTCTACTCTTTCCTTCATTTCATTAGCAGCTTTATTAGTGAATGTTATGGCTAATATATTAGCTGGGTGTACACTTAAATTTTGTATTAAGTGAGCTATTCTATTTGTCAAAACCCTAGTTTTTCCTGATCCTGCTCCAGCTAGTATCAAAACTGGGCCTTCTGTCCTAAGTACAGCTTCTTTTTGCATGGGATTTAAATTATCTATATTCATAAGTGCCTCCTTGTAAACTTTGCAGTAAATATATTTTAATTCAATTTATAAATTTTTTTAAGGTTATTTTTTTTATTATATGAAAGACTAATATTAAGGAGGGATGACAATGAAAGCTAAAAATCCTAATGATTCAATTCAAGCTACCTATAACGCAGAAAAGTATAAAGTTATAGAAAGACCTTTAACAGGACTTGTTATGCCGCTTGATATGAAAAGAGATTTTGACTGCATTGATTCAGTTAGGTTTTCTGAGGGCGAATCTTTAGTTGAAGATGATAAAAAGTAAAATATAGTGCAGGGTACCCTGCACTATATTTTCAGTTTTCATTTATTAAATCATTGTCTTGTATTTTGCCACTATCTAACTTTTTCATTTCAATGAATAACACTATAAATGTTAATATAAAAGCTAGAAAATCTGATATAGGAGATGCAAGCCATACTCCTTCAAGTCCTAAAAACTTAGGCATTATAATAAGAACTGGAATTAGAAATAAAACTTGTCTTGATAAACTCAAGAACATAGAATATTTAGCTTTTCCAACTGCTTGAAAATAATTTGATCCCACTATTTGAAATCCTACTATAGGAAGCATTCTCAAAGCAGCTTTCATTCCGTGAGCACCTATCTTTATCAAATCCTTATCCTCATTATTAAAAATCATTATTAAATTCTCAGGGTATCTCATAACAACTATAAATCCAACAATACATATTACTGTCGATGCTAGAATTGAGTATTTTAGCGTTTCCTTAACTCTATCATATTCTCTAGCACCGTAGTTATATCCTATTATAGGCTGTGAGCCTTGATTGATTCCGAATATAGGCATTAGTATGAACATACTTATACTATTTATTATACCCATTGCTGCTATAGCAGAATCTCCACCATAAGTATATAAATTCCTATTTAAAATTACAACTATTACACTTGCTGCTATCTGCATAGAAAAAGGTGCAAGACCTATAGCAATAATTTCTTTAACTATCCTCATATGAAGCTTTAAGTTCTTTAAGTGTATCTTTAAACTACTCTTTCCTCCAAAGAAATACCAAAGAACCCAAACAGATGATATAGCCTGAGAAATCACAGTAGCAATTGCAGCTCCTCTAATTCCCATACCAAATGTGAATATAAATAAAGGATCTAATGCAATATTAGCCAAAGCTCCTATTACCATAGTGTACATTGCTATTTTAGGATTTCCTTCAGCTCTTATAAATCCATTCATCCCAAATCCTATACTTTGGAATATACTTCCCATAAGTATAATAACTAAATACTCTCTAGCATAAGGCAAAACAGTACTACTTGCTCCAAACCTTATAAGTATCGGATTTACAAATATAAGTCCAAGTACGGTCATTATTATAGATGTGAGTATCAAAAGAGAAAGTGCATTTCCTAGAATTATCTCAGCTTCTTCGCCCTTTTTTTCTCCTAGTCTAATAGAAATCAAAGATGTAGCTCCAATTCCTATAAGCATACCAAAAGCCATTATTATAATCATAATAGGAAAACTAACAGTAATTCCAGTAAGTGCTATAGATCCTACTCCTCTTCCTATAAATATTCTATCTACAACATTGTATATAGAGTTTACTATCATTCCAACGATAGCCGGAATAGAAAACTTCAATAAAAGCTTTCCTATTTTTTCTTCTCCAAGTTGTTTTGAATGGTCCAAATCCAAATCCTCCTATATAATTATCATAACTTATATTTTATCTTTATTTTGATACTTGTGTCAATTTATATATATCCAATTTTAGCGTTCTCCAAAATGCTTCCGTTGGAATATTTTCATAAGTCTATAGATTCTTCTATTATTTACACGAAAATTTTGGTCTTGATTCAATTTTATGGTTATCTAATGATATAATAACATATATCTCCTTGACATCAATATAACAGCTAAATGCTTAAGCAAATCTTCATCAGGACGATGCTTTTCAATAGCTTTGATTTTCCCCGATCTGAGATCTGCCAAATAGAACAAAGTCTTTCTTTAGAAAGATTTTAAAAGAATACTTTGTTGAAACACATTACGTAAATTATAACTTCCCCACAATTTATTAAAGTACATAATTTCCTATGTGTTATAAAAAACTCTCCTTGTAGTACACAGTTTTTATTATTTTAACTGTCTGCAACAAGGAGAACATAGCAACTTGGTTGGATATTCATTTCATTAATGGTTTTATTTTTATTATTTTTTTCTACGATGAGTTAAATAAATTAATAAAAATATTATTGTAGGTATATTTGCTAATAAAAATGCTACAAGACCTACAAGGAATGTCATAGCCTGTAGAAGGTATAATAATGAAAATAAAAAGTTAATTGTAGGCAATATTAAACCAGGTATCTTACTTTCTTTCTTTGATAAAAATATTTGCAATAATATTATAGGGATGAGTGAAAGAATACCTGTAATACCATATAAAAATACATGCATAAACTAACCTCCCTTACTGTTTTTTTATATTCTAAAATTAAAGTTTTGGCTGTATCAAAATTTATTTTATCCTGTAAAACAAGTTTTTTATAAATACTATATGTGGCTCGCTTATATTGCTTTCATTTAATTCTATTTTCTCAATTAATCTGTTTAGTTTTAATATCACAGTTCTATAAGTACATTATATGCACTAGCTACTTTTTTCAGGAAGCAGAAGATAATATAAATTTTAATAAAATAATATATGCATACATTAATAAAGTTAAAGACGTAATATATATTATACTATAATATTTTGGTTTAAAGATGGTTATTTTATCTGGTATAATAGAAGTGGTTTATTGAAAATAACACCAAATATGTAAACGATAAGTGAAAGGGGTAGAGAATCGTGAGTTTATTTAAGAAAAAAGTTTCTTCTGTCGTATTAATTTTAACGTTATTATTTTCAAGTGGAGTAGAAACAATTAATGCATTTGCAGATTCAAACAAACAAATAACACAAACTACTTCAAGTACAATAAATAATAATGATGTAGAATCGGCAAATAAAAAAATAGACAATACAATAGATAAATTGATTAATTATCTAGATAATAAAAATGTTATGGCATTAGATGATAATATAATTGATGATTTCTTTCAAAATCAGCTTGATGAATCAGAAAAAATAACAGATAAGGAAATTGTATCGTTAATTAATAAATCTAACCAGAAGACTAATAATCTAAAAATAAAAGGATATTCAACCGAAGATATATTACAAACTCAAGTAACGAAATCAGTAGTTGTTAATGACAGTATAAAAATAGAAGTTTTAAGTAATGGTATTTTTACAGTAGAAGAGTTGACTGAAAATGGCGAAAATGAAGCAATATCTATTCTAGCTGCATCTACTACTCAAACTTCATCTGCTAGAAAAGATTATTACAGCTGGGTAGGAATACATATATTTACAGTATCAGCAATTGGTACATTCACTTATAATGGTTCAATATGTACTCTCAACAGCGGAACAAATAATTCATATATAAAAAGAGGAACATTGTCAATCTGGGGAGTTAGTAATCAGTCAACAAGCGGTGGATCTAGAGGAACTAGTGCATATGCTAAAATCTCTGCGAATTTACATATAGGATTTGCAGTTGGTGGAGGGATGCTAACCCTTCAAGATCTATATGTTATGCATGAAGTATTAGTTGATAAAGCTGGTAAGGTAACTAGAACTATGACAGCTGTTTAGATTAAAGAATAAGAATGTGTAGAAAATTAGAGAAAATGTTTTATTCTATTATTACATCAAAGTTACAATATAGATAATCCCTGAATAAATAAAAAAACTTCAACTGGAAGTGAACATACCTCTGTCAATTAGACAGTTTGACATCAATATAATCTTTAGCATCGTCCTGCTTAAGCAAATCTTCATCAGGACGATGCTTTTCAATAGCTTTGATTTTCTCCAATCTGAGATCTGCCAAATAGAACAAAGTCTTTCTTTAGAAAGATTTTAAAAGAATACTTTGTTGAAACACATTACGTAAATTATAACTTCCCCACAATTTATTAAAGTACATAATTTCCTATGTGTTGTAAAAAACTCTCCTTGTAGTACACAGTTTTGTCTACAACAAGGAGAATATATCATAATAGGTCATTTGTTATTTTTTCTTTCCTAAATAAGCTTCTTGTATAGAATCATCATTTATCAGATCCTTTGCGTATCCTTTTTTTACTATTTTTCCTTGCTCTAATATATAAGCTTTATCTGCTATAGATAATGCTTTATAAGCATTTTGTTCAACTAATAGTATTGTTTTGTTCATTTTTTTTATTTCTTCTATTATTTCAAATATAGTTTTTATCAAAAGAGGTGCCAACCCTAAAGAAGGTTCATCTAAAAGTATAATATCAGGATTACTCATAAGTCCTCTTCCCATAGCTAACATCTGCTGTTCTCCACCAGATAATGTTCCTGCCATTTGAGTTATTCTTTCTTTTAGTCTAGGAAATAGATTATACACATCTTCTAAGTCTCTTTCTATCTTTTCCTTATCATTTCTAAGGTAAGTCCCCATAAGTAAATTCTCTTTAACTGTAAGATTGGCAAATATATGTCTTCCCTCTGGAACTTGGCAAATACCTTCCTTAACTATCTTGTGTGGCAGCTTTGGAATTTCTTTTCCCTTATATGTTATTGTTCCTTCCCTTGGCTTTACTATACCAGAAATACTATTTAAAAGTGTAGACTTACCAGCTCCATTTGATCCTATTATAGATACTATTTCACCTTGACTAACCTCTATATCTACACCTTTTAATGCGTGAATACCTCCGTAATAAACGTTAAGATTTTCTACTTTTAACAAGATGTATCCTCCTTTCCAAGGTAAGCTTCTACCACGCTACTATTTTCTTGTATCTCTCTTGGAGTTCCCTGTGCAAGCTTTCTTCCAAAATTCAAAACTAATATGTTGTCACATATTCCCATTATAAGATCCATATGATGCTCTATTACAACGACTGTTAAATCAAATCTATCTCTTATCTCTTTTATAAGGTGCATAAGCTGTATTGTTTCTTCTGGATTCATTCCAGCTGCAGGCTCATCTAGTAGAAGTAGCTTTGGCTTTAATGCAAGAGCTCTACCTATCTCAAGTCTTCTTTGAAGTCCGTAAGGTAAATTTCCGGCTATATCATCTTTTCTATCCCAAAGTCCCATTATCTTTATAAGCTCATCTGCTTGCTTTATTAATTCACTTTCCTCTGTCTTAAATTTTTTATTTCTCATTATAGAATCTACTAAAGAATAATTAGAATTATTGTGACATGCTGTTAGAATATTTTCATAAGTAGTGAGCTTTTTGAAAAGTCTTATATTCTGAAATGTTCTAGTTATACCACATTCTGCAACTTGAAAAGGTTGTAAATTATCTATTCTTTTATCTTCAAATAGCATTTCACCATCTGTTATCTTATAAATTCCAGTTATAAGATTAAATATCGTAGTCTTTCCTGCCCCATTAGGTCCTATAAGTCCAAATATACTTCCTTTTTCTACTTCAAAGTCTACATTCCCTACAGCTGTCAGACCTCCAAACTGCTTAGTTATATTTTTTATTTTAAGTATCTTATCCAATCTAATCAGCCCCCGTTTCACTTTTTCTTCTAGATAATCTAGAGAACAGCTTCTTTATGTTGCTAATAGTTATCTCATATCCACCCATTAATCCTTGTGGTCTGCTTATCATTATAAAAATAACTGCTGCTCCATAAACAACCAATCTCCACTGCGAAAAAGTTCTAAGCATTTCTGGTAAGGCTGTAAGAGTCAATGCTCCTATTATACTTCCTGATATACTTCCAAGTCCTCCAAATATTACTATTATTGTGAGTTCCGTTGATTTTATTAGTTGAAACATTCTTGGCTGCAAAAATCCTAAATAATGAGCAAGCATACCTCCTGCAACACCTGCATAAGCAGCACTTATAGCAAGAGATGTTAATTTGTATTTAAATACATTTATTCCTACTATCTGAGATGCCATTTCTTCTTCTCTTATTGCCTTCATATTTCTACCATGTCGAGATTTTATTATGTTAACGAGAATTATTATTCCTATTATATTGATTATTGCTACATTCATTAGATTAGTTTTCATAGGAATTCCAGCCCAACCTCTAGCACCACCAAAATATTGTATATTATCTAATATAAGTCTTATAGCCTCTCCAAATCCAAGTGTAGCTATACAGAAATAATCCCCTTTAAGGTTTAGTGTTAATTTACCTATTATAAGACTTATCAAGCTAGCTGAAAGCCCTCCTATCAAAAGTGCAGGTATAAAAGGAATTCCAAAATTCACTGTCATCATGGCAGTAATATATCCACCTATAGCCATAAATCCTGCATGACCAAATGAAAACAATCCCGTAAAGCCTGTAAGTAGTGATAATCCAAGCACAGCAAGTAAATTTATTCCAGATAATATCAAAATACCTTGTATATAAAACCAATCCATAATATACCTCCTTATGCCTTATCCTCAGTAGATTTGCCCATTATACCTGTTGGCTTTACTACCAATACAAATATTAATAGTGCAAATGCTATGAGATCTCTATATTGAGATGATATATAACCGGATGTAAGCGTTTCTATTATTCCTAATAAAATAGATCCTATAACTGCTCCTGGAAGACTTCCTAATCCCCCAAATACTGCTGCGATAAACGATTTCATAGTTATAAAACCTATTTGAGGATAAACAGTATATTTCATTCCAAATAAAACTCCAGCAATTCCAGCTAAAAATCCTCCAAGTGCAAATACTATGAATATAATTCTATTTGTATCTACCCCCATTAGCGTACTTGCTTTTATGCTATATGAAGTTGCTCTAATTGCCATTCCTGTTTTCGTTTTTTCTATTATATATATAAGGATTGATAAGCTTATTGCTGATATTATGAACATGGTCAAATCTAATCTTCCAATTGAAATCCCACCTATATTTATAGGAGTTGATGAGAATACTGCCGGATATGTTCTAAATGTAGGCCCTATAGTTGCTACAACTATATTTTCTAAGAATATAGACGCTCCCATAGCAGATATTATAAAGTATAAAAACGGAGCATTTCTTTTTCTAAGTGGGCTATATGCTACTTTTTCAACACTTACTGCCAAAATAGCAGTACCTACTCCAGCTAGTAAAAAAGAAATAAAAAATGGTAAATTCAGAATTGTCATTAAGAAAAATCCTATGTATGCACCTATCATTATAACTCCACCATGTGCAAAGTTACTAAAATTCATAATACTATAAACAAGAGAATATCCTACTGCCATAAGTGCATAAACGCTTCCTATCGAAAGCCCATTTATTATCTGTTGCAAAAAAGAATTCATATTTTCCCTCCCCCTCAATTTATTGACCTTTAGAACAAAAGAGGGATTTCTCCCTCTTTAAATTATTTAACTCCGTATTTTTCTTGGAATTTATATCCACCATTTTCAATTTTAATTATCGCAGCTTCTTTTCCTTCTGGATTATGAGTATCCTTGCTTATATTTATTTGACCAGTTATACCCTTTACACTTGTTGTTGAAAGAGCTTCTGCTATAGCTGCAGAATCTAAGCTATTAGCTTTTATTACAGCTGCTTCTAGTAATTTAACTGCATCGTGAGCTAAGAATCCATTTATTTCTATGGCTTTATTGTGTTTTGATTCGTAAGCTTTTTTAAATTCTTGAACATCTGGATCATCAAAGTCTAAGTGATTAACTACATAGCTTCCTTCTATAGCATCTTTTGCCATTTCTAGAAGTTGATCAGATGGCCATCCATCTCCTCCCATTAATACTGCATCTATTCCTAATTCTCTAGCTTGATTTGCACTTAAAGCAACTTCTTTATAGAAATACGGCATAAATATTACATCTGGATTAGCATCTTTTATTTTACTTAATTGAGGTCTAAAGTCTACATCACCAAATTTAAATCCTTCTTTAGCTACTATTTCTCCACCCTTTTCCACAAAGTTCTTTTCAAAGAACTCTGTAAGTCCTTGTGAATAATCATCAGTTATATCGTATAATATAGCAGCTCTTTTGAATCCTAAAACCTCAGCAGCGTATCCAGCAGCAACTGCTCCTTGATAAGGATCTATAAAGCATACTCTAAAGTTATAAGGTTTTACCTTATCATCTACAACTGTTACCTTAGGATTTGTAGCAACTGTTGCTATACTTGCAACTTTCATTTCTTCAAGTACTCCAGATATAGATATTGCCTGACCACTTGAATTTGGACCAATTATAGCTATAACTTTGTCTTGAGATGTAAGTCTTCTAACTGCATTTACAGCTTCCATTGCATCCCCACGAGT
The DNA here is from genome assembly GCA_002029295.1 of Alkalithermobacter paradoxus. Lineage (GTDB taxonomy): Bacteria > Bacillota > Clostridia > Peptostreptococcales > Peptostreptococcaceae > Alkalithermobacter > Alkalithermobacter paradoxus. Next base: position 208,057 of record MZGW01000003.1, read on the forward strand.
ATCATAACCAATAACTTCTACTTTCTTTCCTAAAAGTCCACCATTGTTGTTTATTTCTTCTACCATCATCTTAACTGCATTAAATTCGCAAGTTCCCCAAACTGCTTGATCACCAGTTAAAGACCCTATCCATCCTATCTTTACAGTGTCTGAGTCTGAAGAGTTACCAGGTGTACATCCTGTAAGCACTACACTCATAAGTACGATTAAGGAAGTAATTAGAGCTGCAAACCTTCTTTTCAAATCCATCCCCCCATTGATTTTGTATTTATGAAACAACTTCCATAATCTAACCTATGAATATAAAATGTGATTTATTCTAAAAAAAAGAAGGGCCAAGGCCCCTAGCTAATGAAATACTCTTTTATATCTGTATAATCAATTTCTACATCTTTTCGCTTTAGATATATAGCTTTCAAAAATAATCTTGCAGTGTCTAAAGATGTGAATATAGGAATTTTATGTTCTATTGCAGATTTTCTTATCTTAAATCCTTCTCTTTGCGGAATATTACCTTTAGTTGGTGTATTAATTATTATGTCTATGCCTTTTGATGCTATTTGATTACTTAAATTTTTAAGTTCTATTATTTCGCAATCTATATTGTTTTTCATAAGGAATTCATAGGTTCCTCTAGAGCCATATATCTTAAATCCAAGATCTACGTAGTTCTTTATAACTAGTAGCCCTTCATCTTTATCTACATCTCTAAGTGATATATACAAAGATCCACTTTTAGGTACTGTAAGATTTGCTCCTACAAATCCTTTATATATAGCAATGTCTAACTCCTTATCTATTCCTAGTACTTCACCTGTAGATTTCATCTCCGGTCCTAGATGCATATCAGCCCCTACTATCTTCTCGCTTGAGAAAACAGGTACCTTAACAGCGTGAAGATTTTTATCTTTCATAAGTCCAGTTCCATAAGTATAATCACTTAACTTTTTACCTAACATTAAGTTAGTAGCTATTTTCACCATAGGAACTTGTGTCACTTTACTCAGTATAGGTACGGTTCTTGAAGCTCTAGGATTAACTTCTATAACATATATATTTTCTCCATCGTACACATATTGTATGTTTATAAGGCCTACAGTTTTAAGTCCTATACTTATCTTTTTTGTATATTCAACTAAAGTGTCTATCACATCATCACTTAAACTAACTGGTGGATATAAGCTTATACTATCTCCTGAGTGAACTCCTGTCCTTTCTACATGCTCCATAATTCCAGGTATTAATATATCATCTCCATCACATATTGCATCTACTTCTATTTCTATCCCCCTTATGTATTTATCTATAAGTACAGGGTGATCTTTTGATATATTGACTGCTTGCCTCATGTAACTTATAAGTGATTCTTCATCATACACCACTTGCATAGCTCTTCCACCTATAACATAAGAAGGTCTAACAACAAGTGGGTATCCTAGCTTCTTTGATATATTGATAGCTTCATTTGTATCACTAGCTATATCACCTTTAGGAGCCTTTATATTTATACTCTCTAAGAATTTTCCAAACTTATCTCTGTCTTCTGCTAAATCTATATACTCAAAAGGTGTTCCTAATATACTAACTTTATTTTCATGTAGCTTCTTAGCAAGATTTATTGAAGTCTGACCACCAAATTGAACTATAACTCCCTTTGGCTTTTCTTTGTTTATTATATCCATTACATAATCTATCTGAAGTGGTTCAAAATATAATTTATCTGCAATGTCAAAGTCTGTACTTACGGTTTCAGGATTGTTGTTAATCATTATAGCTTCATATCCAGCTTCTTTACTACCTAGTACTCCATGAACACAACAATAGTCAAATTCTATTCCCTGCCCTATTTTTATAGGCCCTGAACCTAATATAATTATTTTTTCATTATTAGATATTTCATTTTCATCTTCTTCATCATAGCATGAGTAATAGTATGGAGTTTTCGCATCAAATTCTCCACCACAAGTATCTACCATTTTATAAACTAAAGATTTATTTTTATTATTTTCTTTAGACACTATATTTTTTATCTTATACAAAAACCACTTATCTATCTTTGTTATATTGTATATTTCATCTATATCAATGCCTATTCTTATTGCATGTGCTATTGCAAATATTCTTTCGTGGTCGCAAGCTTTTATCTTAGCAATTATTTCTTCTTTTTTCATATTTATCATAGTTTTATTTTCTAAATTATTTATTTCTGTGTCTAGTGACCTTACAGCCTTCAAAAGTGCATCTTCAAAGCTCCTACTTATAGCCATTACTTCTCCTGTTGCTTTCATCTGAGTTCCCAATCTTTTTTCTGAAGTTGTAAATTTATCAAATGGAAACTTAGGAATCTTTAGTACTACATAATCTAATGTCGGTTCAAAGCATGCACTTGAATTTCTAGTTACACTATTTCTAAGCTCATCTAAACTATATCCTAGTGCTATCTTTGCACTTATCTTAGCAATTGGATATCCCGTAGCCTTTGATGCAAGAGCACTTGACCTGCTAACTCTTGGGTTAACCTCTATAACTATATATCTGTTGCTATGTGGATCTAATGCAAATTGTACATTACATCCACCTTGTACATTTAGATTTCTAACTATATTTATAGATGAGCTTCTTAGCATTTGGTACTCTTTATCTCTCAACGTCTGAGATGGAGCTACAACTATACTATCTCCAGTATGCACTCCTACTGGATCTAGATTTTCCATGTTACATACTATTATACAATTGTCTTTGCCATCTCTTATAACTTCATATTCTATTTCCTTCCAACCTGCAACACTTTGTTCTAGAAGTATCTGCCCTATAGGACTACTTTTTATTCCATTTGTACATATTCTTATAAGTTCTTCATAATTGTTTGCTATACCCCCACCTGTTCCACCTAAAGTATATGCAGGTCTTATTATTACAGGGTATCCATTTTCCTTAACAAACTCTACACATTCATTTATGCTTTGAGCTATTATACTATTTGCCACAGGTTCTCCTATACTTTCCATAAGTTCTTTGAACTTTTCTCTATCTTCTGCTTTTTTTATTGTCTCGCTACTTGTTCCAAGTAACTTAACATTATATTTTTCTAATATCTTAGCATCATATAGTTTCATAGCTAGATTTAGAGCTGTTTGCCCGCCAAATCCAGCAAGTATTCCATCGGGTCTTTCTTTTTGTATTATCTTTTCTATACTTTCTAAGTTTATAGGCTCTATATATACCTTATCTGCTACATCAGAATCTGTCATTATTGTAGCTGGGTTGCTATTTACAAGTATTGTTTCTATTCCTTCTTCTTTTATTGCTCTACACGCTTGAGTTCCAGAGTAGTCAAACTCTGCTGCTTGTCCTATTATTATAGGTCCAGAACCTATTATCATAACTTTTTTAAGGTCTTTATTTAATGGCATAATTATTCCCCCTTAACCATGGATATGAATTTATCGAATATATAAGATGTATCAGTAGGTCCCGGAGAACCTTCAGGATGAAATTGCACTGAAAATACTGGAAGTGTTTTATGCTTCATTCCTTCTACAGTCTCATCATTCAAGTTAATATGAGTAACTATCATATCTTTTTCTATACTCTCTTTATCAACTACGTATCCATGATTTTGAGATGTTATATATGCTCTATCTCTTTCTATATCATATACTCCATGATTGCCACCTCTATGGCCGTATTTCAATTTATAAGTTTTTCCACCTACTGCTAGTGCTAATACTTGATGCCCCATGCATATTCCAAGCGTTGGAATGCTTTTGATTATCTTTTTAATAGTTTCTACTGCCTCTGTAGCTTCTTTTGGATCTCCCGGTCCATTACTCAAAAGAATTCCATCTGGGTTTATCTTAACTATATCATCATAAGAAGTATTGTATGGAAATATAGTTATATCGCAATCTCTACTAATTAAATTTCTTATTATATTTTGTTTTATACCAAAATCTATTACCCCTATCTTAGGACCTTTTCCCTTTATACTTATTACTTCTTTTGTTCCTACCCTTTTCATAAAGTCATGTTTTAACTCTACTTCACTTAGTTTTTTCTTTATTTCATCTAATGACAGATCCTCATTAGATATTAAGCATTTCAAACTTCCACAACTTCTTATCTTTTTTGTTATACTTCTTGTATCAACATCATAGACTCCAACTACCCCCATATTCCTAAGCATACTGTCTATATCTATATTGGCCATGTAATTAGAGTATTCTTTGCATATTTCTTTGACTATAAGGCCTTTTGCATGTACCTTAGATGATTCATTTTCTATTTCGTTTACTCCATAATTGCCTATAAGTGGATATGTCATGTTTACTATTTGTCCACTGTATGATGGGTCTGTAAGTATTTCTTGATATCCTGTCATAGATGTATTAAATACTATTTCCCCAACAGAAGTTCCAGCTTTCCCAAATCCTTTACCTTCATAAATAGTTCCATCTTCTAAGTAAATTATTCCACGCATTTTATCACCCCTTCAAAAGTTTTTGAGGCAACAAAAAACCTTCTTGCCATAGGTGCAAGAAGGTATAGGTATCCCTTATTTTCAAAAGAATCCATATTTGTTTACCTTTCTAGCCTCTCTGGACCAGTTTAAAGAAATATATCTTTTATAGAATATTATCACTTAGATTTTTCGTTGTCAATAATCTATTTTCCCTTCATATAATATTATTTTTTTACATATTTCCCGAGAAATAATTATTTTTCATCCTTATTCTCTCTAAAATTGCATATATGCAACTAATTGTTACAACAAGAATATATTGCTACTTTCGCACATATCTATCATTTCTTGTGGCCATATAGAAGCTTGAACTTCGCCTATATGTGCTTTCTTTAAAAAGAACATACACATTCTAGATTGCCCAATCCCACCACCTATTGTAAATGGTAGTTTTTCTTCTAATAACATCTTGTGATATGATAACTCTTTTCTTTCCTCACATCCTGATAGTGCTAATTGTCTTTGTAGAGCTTCTTTGTCAACTCTTATCCCCATAGAAGAAAGCTCTATAGCTCTCTCTAATACTGGGTTCCAAAATAGTATATCTCCATTCAATCTCCAATCATCATAATCGGGAGACCTTCCATCATGCTTATAACCTGATTTTAATATATCTCCTATTTGCATAATAAATACAGCACCTTTTTCTTTCGCTATCTCATCTTCTCTCTCCTTAGCTGTAAGACTAGGATACATATCTTCTAGCTCCTGAGAAGTAATGAAAAAAATCTCATCTGGAAGATATTTATCTATATGAGGATATAATTTATTTACATACTCTTCTGTATCCTTAAATACTTTATAGATTTTAGATACAATACTTTTTAGTGTTTCTTCATTTCTATCCTCTTTACTTATTATTTTTTCCCAATCCCATTGATCAACATAAATTGAATGTAGGTTTCCTAAATCCTCTTGCCTTCTTATTGCATTCATATCTGTATAAATACCTTCTCCAACACTAAACCCATATCTATATAAAGCCATACGTTTCCATTTAGCTAGTGAATGTACAATTTCTGCTTTTCTATTATCAATTCCTTTAACTTCAAATGTAACAGCTGTTTCAATTCCACTTAAGTTATCATTTAATCCAGTTTCAGGTTCTACAAATAGGGGAGCTGATACTCTTATTAAATTAAGTTCCTTTGAAAGTGAAGACTCAAAAAAATCTTTTATATGTTTTATTGCTATTTCAGTTTCCTTAAGGTCTAACTTTGATTTATATCCTTCAGGTATTATTAAGCTCTTTTCCATATTAATTCCTCCTTTAATTGTTTAATTTAAAAGAAAAATATATCTAAACTTTAAAGATTATTTCAGAAATCATGGCCACAATTCCTAGTAAATAAAAAAGCCTTCCGTCCCTATACAAAGGGACGAAAGGCTATAGCTTCCGCGATACCACCCTGATTGTCATATAAAAATATGACCAGCTCAAACCAGTACGGAGATATGTTCTCGATACTGTCCAATGTATAACGGTTTGGTTCCGTCTAAGCCTACTTTCAATACATTTCGGTTAGAAACTCAGAGATGTTCTTCAATATAGAATTTGTATTGGGCTTCCACCATCCCCAACTCTCTATAACTCCAACTATATCTACTCTTCTCATCATTGTCTTTAATATATATGTTTTTAATTTATTAGATTATATGATTTATTATTTCCTATGTCAATTTTATAATTCAAATTTTATAAATAATTTAATTTATATTACTTATTAAAAGCTATTTTAAGAGCTTCATAATTCGATTTTATTGTATATTCTATATCATCATCTGTATGTGCAGTAGATAAAAACATAGCTTCAAATTGAGTAGGTGCAACAAGTATTCCTCTTTGAAGAAGTTCTTTAAAATATATATTAAAATTTTCTACATCACATCTTTTAACATCATCGTAATTATCTACAGGGCCTTCTCCTAAGAACATACAAACTAATGATCCTACTCTATTTACTGTTCCAGCAATACCTAGTTTGCTTAGATTATCCATTATTCCTTTTTCTAGTTTCTCAGCCTTTATTTCCAAATCATTATATATTTCTCTGTTATTTTTCAATATGGTAAGCATTCTATGTCCCATGTACATAGCAAGAGGATTTCCTGATAATGTTCCCGCTTGATAAACTGGACCTATTGGAGATACCATATTCATTATTTCTCTTTTTCCACCATATGCTCCTACAGGAAGACCTCCTCCTATTATCTTACCAAAACAAGTCATATCAGGCTCTATGTTGTAATATTCCTGTGCTCCTCCAAATGCTAGTCTAAACCCTGTTATCACTTCATCAAATATAAGAATACTTCCATACTCTTTTGTTATTCTTCTAAGTCCTTCTAAAAATTCTTTCTTAGGTGCTACAACTCCCATATTAGCAGCTACTGGCTCTAATATTACTGCTGCTATATCACTTCCTTGTTTTTTGAATATATCTTCTACAGATTTTAAATCATTGTATGGGCATACTAATGTATCTTTGACAACATCTTCTGGAACTCCTGGACTTGTAGGAACTCCATACGTCAATGCACCAGAGCCTGATTTTACTAAAAGAGAATCTGAATGCCCATGATAACATCCCTCAAATTTTAATATCTTACTTCTTTTTGTGTATGCTCTTGCCACTCTTAATGCACTCATAGTAGCTTCTGTTCCTGAGTTAACCATTCTCACCATCTCTACAGATGGATACGCCTGAACTATTAGTTTTGCAACTTCAACTTCTATCTGAGTTGGCACTCCATAGCTTGTACCTTTTCTTAGTGCATCTTCAACTCCTTTTAGAACATCTTCATTGCTATGACCAAGTATTAGTGGCCCCCATGAACATATATAATCTATGTACTCATTTCCATCTACATCATATATTTTAGATCCATGTGCCTTATCTATAAATATAGGGTTTAGTCCTACTGATTTGAATGCTCTAACTGGACTATTCACCCCACCCGGTATATACTTTACCGCTTCACTATATATTTTTTCAGATTTTATGTTATTCACTTGCACTCCTCCTTAATCATCTTTGCAATATCCTTTGCAAAGTAAGTTATTATTATATCCGCTCCTGCTCTTTTTATCGAAAGAACACTTTCCATTATAGCCTTTTCACTTAAAAGCCCGTTTGATATTGCAAGTTTTATCATTGAATATTCACCGCTTACATTATAAGCTGCTATAGGGGCATTTATATTGTCTTTTATTCTTCTTATTACATCTAAATAAGATAGTGCCGGTTTTATCATTATTATATCTGCTCCCTCTTCTATATCCAGCTTAGCTTCTCTTAATGCTTCATTTATATTTGCAGGATCCATCTGGTAAGAACTTCTATCTCCGTACTGAGGTGCTGAATGTGCTGCATCTCTAAAAGGACCATAAAAAGCTGATGCGTACTTTGCACTATATGACATTATAGGTATGTGAGTATATCCTTCACTATCTAAAATATTTCTTATATAAGCTATCCTTCCATCCATCATATCAGATGGAGCAACCATATCAGCTCCAGAATATGCATGACTTACAGCTATCTTTCCTAAATACTCTAAAGTTTTATCATTATCCACGTACCCATCTTCGCATATTATTCCACAATGTCCATGACTAGTGTATTGACACATACATATATCTGTTATTACATATATATCTTTGAAATTTTTCTTTATTTCTCTTATTGCCTTTTGAACTATTCCCTGATAACTGTATGCTTCTTTTCCTTTTTCATCTTTTTGATTTGGAATACCAAACAATATAACATATTTTATTCCAAGTTCTTTAATCTCTTTTACTTCCTCTATAAGCCTATCTATAGATAAATGATAGTTTTCTGGGAGGGATGGTATCTCTCTTTTTATGTTCTCCCCTTCTACAACAAATAATGGATATACTAAATCTTCTATTTGTAATTTAGTCTCTCTAACTAACTTCCTAACCAGTGAATTTGCTCTTAATCTTCTGGGTCTTTTTATTATTTCCAAAGTTATTTCCTCCTTGAATCTTCTATTATTTGCTCTAATATTCCATCTATTGTATAATTCTTAGCTTCTCTATATATATTTAAACCAAATTCAGTTATAGTTTTAGAAGTTACAGGTCCTATAGATATTAGTTTCGTATTTTTCAATTTATCTATATTTTCTTTACCTATTATGGATATAAAGTTTTTTACAGTTGATGAGCTTGTAAATGTTATATAGTTTATGATTTTCTGGTCTAAAAGCTTTATTATTTGTTCTTTCTTACCTTCTCCTAATATTGTTTCGTATATCTTAATCTCTTTTATATTACATATCTTGCTTAAATTCTCTATTAGATAATCCCTAGCCTCACTAGCTCTTGGAATTAATATATTGTCATTCTCATTTAATTCACCTTTTAGACTTTCTAATATATATTCTGGTATGTATTTATTTGGAACAAAGTCAGGAACTATTCCTCTATCTCTCAATGATTTTGCAGTGGAAGGTCCTACGGCTATTATTTTGCATTTATTCATACTTCTAAAATCTTTTTGCATCTTTATCATTTTATCTAGGAATATTTGAACAGAGTTTTGGCTAGTAAATACTATATACGTATATTTCTCTATATCTTCTATTTCTCTTTCAAGCTCTTTATTATCTTTTGTTTCATTTATTTTTATTGTAGGAAACTCTATGCAGTTTCCACCAAGCTCACTTATTTTATCTACCAATGTACTGCTTTGAGATCTTGCTCTTGTTACAACTATATTTTTACCGAATAATATTTTATTTTCGAAGAAATTTAGTTTATCTCTCAATCTAACAACCTCTCCAACAACAATCAAGCTTGGAGATTTTATATCTTCTTTTGTAGCTTTTTCTTTTATATTTCCTAAATTCCCTACAACTACCTTTTGATTATATCTAGTAGCCCAGTTTATTATAGCTACAGGAGTGTTTTTGTCTTTTCCTTCCTTAATTAAATTTTCGCATATTGACTTTAGGTTTGACATTCCCATCAAGAAGACTAACGTTCCATCTACAGATGATAGACCCTTCCAATTCAATTCCTTTTCTTCATCCTTTAAATGTCCTGTAATAACATGAAAAGAAGATGCATAATCTCTATGAGTTATAGGAATTCCTGCATAACAAAGCCCTCCTATTGCTGATGTTATTCCGGGAACAACCTCAAAGTCTACTTCCTGTTCTAGTAAATACTCTCCTTCTTCTCCACCTCTACCAAATACATACGGATCTCCTCCTTTAAGCCTTGTAACAACTTTTCCTTCTTTTGCTTTGCTAACTATTAGCTGATTTATCTTGTCTTGAGATAATGTATGATTGCTCGATTCTTTCCCAACATATATAAGCTCACATTTATTTTTACATTCATCTAGTAATTTATCATTTGCCAATCTATCGTATATTACTACATCTGAGTTTCTTATACACTCTAAACCCTTAACTGTTATTAATTTGTAATCTCCAGGGCCTGCTCCAACTAAATAAACTTTACCCTTCAAAACTTCTCATCTCCTCAACTATTATTTGAGATAACTTGTATCCTAAATTCTCACACTCATCTACATTCCCAGATATAGATTTTCTAACAATAATACTTCCATCTTCATTTCCCAAAAGACCTTCTATTACTACTTTATCTCCATTTATTTCACAAAGTGCACCTATAGGTATGTGACAACTTCCATTTACTCCCTTTAGAAAAGCTCTTTCAGCCTTAACCTGTAATCTAGTATTTTCATGGTCTATGCACTTTAGTATTTTTTCTAAATCTTCCTCATTTTCTCTTATTTGTATGCACAGTGCACCTTGTGATGGAGCAGGAATCATTATTTCTACAGGTATATAACAGCTAATTTTATCATAAAGTCCTAATCTATGCATTCCAGCTGCAGCTAAAACTATTCCGTCTAAATTTTCTTCATCTATTTTTCTTATTCTCGTATCAACATTTCCTCTTATAGCTACTATATTAAGATCATTTCTGTATCTTAAAAGTTGATATTTTCTTCTTTTGCTTCCCGTTCCTATTTTCGCACCTTGTGGAAGATCATCTATGCTATTATATCCTTCTCTCAATATCAAAACATCTCTAGCATCTTCTCTTTTTGGAATACACGAAAATTTAAGTCCCATAGGAACATCTGATGGCATATCTTTCATACTATGAACAGCTATATCTATTTCTTTGTTTAAAAGAGCTTCTTCTATTTCCTTAACAAATAGCCCCTTATCTCCTATCTTTTCTAGTGCTATATTTTGTATTTTGTCACCTTTAGTTTTTATTATCTTTATCTCAAAATCTATTTCTGGATTATTTTCTTTTAGTTTGTCTACAACCCAGTTAGTTTGGCTTAAGGCAAGCTTACTTCCTCTAGATCCAACTACTATTTTCATACTCATATCTCCTCATTTTTAATTCTTCTATACTTAATGACACTATTTCATTCAATATTTTCTTTTTTTTATGTTCATCACTACATTTTTGTAGAACTATTTGCCTTATATCTCCTAGAAGTTTTATGTACTCTATGTATTCCTCTGTATACTTATATTCTAATTCTTTTATTATCTTAGATGATAAAGAAGGACTTTTTCCGCTTGTAGATGCAGATATTACAAGATCACCTTTTTTTATAGATGACACAGATATAAAGTCTGAATTGTTTATATTGTCTACTGCACTACATAGTATCCTATTTTTCTTACAGTAAGATACTACATCTTCATTTATACATTTTGAAGATGTAGCTGCAATTACCATAAATGAATTTCTTATATGCTCTTCATTATATCTATCTTTTATAATTTCTATTTCATCACCTATGTTATAGATTTCTGGTATTATGGAAGGACTTATAATTTTTAGATTAGCACCGTATTCTAAAAGTTTCTTAGCTTTTCTAAATGCGATTTTCCCTCCTCCTACTATTGCAACTTCCTTGTTTTCTAAATTTATCATAATTGGATAAAACATATAATCACTTCCTAAAAATCGAATAACTCGTCTATAACGTCTATATATTTCTCTATTTTTCCTTCGTTTTTTGTATTTTTCAAATTCTTTATTGGCTCTCGTATTAGCCTTTTAAGTGCTGATCCTATCATCTTTTCTATTATCTTTTTTTCTCTAGCGTCAAGATCTATTTTTCTATATATATACTCTAATGTATCTGCTTGTATTTCTTCGCACTTAGTGTTAAGTGATTGTATTATAGGGTCAGCTTTTATACTACTGATCCAGATTTCAAATTCTTCTACACTCTTATCTATCATATCTTTAGCTATTTTAGATAGCTGCTCTCTTTTTCTCTCATTTTGATCCGATATATCTTTAAGATCATCTATATCATAAAGCTGTATATTCTCTATCGTTCCAACACTTTCTTCTACATCTCTAGGTAATGCTATATCCATTATATATATATCTTTGTCTATTTTTTTCATTTCATCATACATTATTATAGTGTGTGGAGAAGCTGTAGCACTGATTACTACATCTACATCATGTATTATTTCATATCTGTTTTTGTACTCTATCGGAATAACATTAGGATAATCTTTTGTTAAGTCTAATACTTTCTTGTGACTTCTATTAGTCATATATATTTCTTCAAGATTTTCCTCTAATAGATGCTTTAGTGCAAGCAAACTCATTGTACCTACACCTATTATCAAAGCTTTCTTTCCGGTTAGGTCTATTTTTTGCTTTAATAATTTGACACATATATAGCTTATTGATAGGGGATTTTCTGATATTTTAGTTTTATTTTTTATATTCTTAGCTACAGTTATAGCTTCTCTACAAAGCTTGTTTAGTATTTTTTTACTACAACCTAATTCCATGGAAAATAGGATAGCCTCTTTAACTTGTCCTAGTATCTGATCCTCTCCTAATACTATAGAGTCAAGTCCTGCACATACATTGTATATATGATATATAGCTTCTCTTTCTTTTTTTACAAATAGATAGTCCTTTATACCATCAAGACTAAAAAAGTCTTCAAAGAATTCCTTTACTATTTCTACTTTTTTATCTATATCATAACTTGCTATATATATCTCACTTCTGTTACAAGTAGATAGTATAACTAATTCCTCTATTCCATTGTCTAAAAGATAATTGGTTCCTTCTATTTTTTTAGATTCAGTAAATGAAACCTTTTCTCTTATACTTATAGGAGCTGTATTGTGGTTTACTCCTATTACTCCTATTTTCATTTCATACCTCCATATTTTTATACTTAACTACTATTTTAAATCTATATATCATAAACTGATGTGATAAATATCATACCCTAAAGAATAATACTTAAAAACCTATGACATACTTATTTGTCATAGGCTTAATATCTACTGTACTCTTCTAATTATTATTTCTATAAGGTTAGGGTCGTATCCTATACTTTCTAAAAATCTTATCTTCAATCCAATATACTTTCTTTGTATCGAATCTATTTCATTTGGTATGCAGTTTCTTATATGACTTCCATTAAATAAAAACAAAGGAAATATGGTTATATCTGTACATCCCTTTTTGTATAGTCTATGTATACAAGCTTCTAAAGACGGATCTATAAATTGAAGATATGCCCCTTCAACTAAATCATATGATACTTTTGATTTAACTTCATCTATTATTCTTAGAAGTACTTCCTTAACCTCATTTATTTTGCTTCCATGAGCTAGTATTATCAAACCTTTCATTATAGACTCCACCTTTTACTATATCTAAAGGATATATTCTTTTGTATTTTTTATCTAAATTATTCAAAATCAATTCATCTTTAAGCTTTTTCCAGTCCATTTCTTTATCTAAAATTATTCCAATGACAGTTCCACTATGTGCTACATTTACTCCGTATGCACCAAATTCTTTTGAAATATTCATCACTTCTTTGAGCCCTTCTTTTTGATGAATAACTTGATTCATTATGCTACTTAAATTAGATGCTTGACCTATTAGTTTAAGGCTTTTGTTCTTGAATCCTTCTTCTAACAACTTAAATGCCTCACTAATTCCATCTTTGTTCTTTTCTTTTATTAAGTAATAATCTCCCTTGCTTCTTAACTTGATAGTATTCAAAGTTTCATCAGGTTCTAAAACTAATACTCTCATTCCCTCTATAAATCCTAATGTCTTTATTATTTCTCCATTTAAAGGATTGAATATTGAAACTTGTTTTATTAATATAGAGTCTGTAGGTTCTATATTTGTAGCTATCTTTGATATTTGTTGTAAAGATATATTTTTTCCTAAATAATTTAATGTAGCTTTTATTGTAGCTCCTATATCAGCAGTAGAACTTGCCATCCCTTTTCCTCTCGGAATGTTACTTTGAACTTTTAAGGATAGATTCTTTGTATATCTTATATCTATATTAAAATATTTACATACTTCTTCTATGGCTTTTCTAGACTTGTAAGGTCCTTTTGATATATTATCTTTCTTTTCTTCTATGGTAGCCTTAGAGTATAAGTTAACAGCATAAGAGGCTAAATACTCATCTTTACCTAGGATACCTTGCACAAATTCCCCGCATGATCCAGGACATACTCCGAAATACTTCATATTATTCTCCTAATACCTTTTTCAGTGCATCTAGTATTATTTCATTATTTTTTCTATCTTTTATAGCTATTCTTATATAGCTTTCATCAAGACCCTTAAAATTTGAAGCATCTCTTATCAAAATATTATTTTCTAGAAAAAGCTTTTCTTTTACATATGATGAATTATGTTTTAGAAGTTTCAATAAAATAAAATCAGTTTGAGTATTGTAAACTAATATATTATTTATTTTGCTTAGCTTATTCATCATAAAATCTATTTCTTCTTTGAAATAATTTCTAGTCATTTGTATATAATCTTTATCATTAAATATATACTTACATATATTTTCTGCAAACGTATTAACAGTCCAAGGCTCCTTAAATTTCCAAAGTGTATTTAATATTTCTTTGTTGCTAGTAACTCCATACCCAAGTCTTATTCCTGGAAGTCCAAAGAATTTAGTTATAGCTTTTATTATAAATAGATTTTTATATTCATTTATAAAACTAAGCAATGTGTATTTACTTTGATTATGAACAAACTCCATAAAAGTTTCATCTACTATCAATAATTTATTATGCTTTTTCATAAGATCTAACACTTCAGTTATATCATCTATATTTCCTGTTGGATTATTTGGATTGCATATAAATAAAGCCTTAAACTCATCTATTTTATTTTTTATACTGTTAATATCTAGCTTGAAATTTCGATCGAAATATAAATCCACAATTTCTATATTATTTAATTTTGCACTTCTTTCGTATTCCGAAAAGGTTGGATTTATTATAGCTAGTGGCCCATTTAAAGCCTTCATAATTAAATATATTATCTCTGTAGCACCGTTTCCTGGGATTATATATTCATAATTTATATTTAAATAATTCCCTATATCCTTTCTCAAGCTTATATATTCTACATCTGGGTAATTTTTGCAGTTTCTTATAGAATCTAATATATACTTATCTATATTTTTAGGAATATATGGATTTATATTTGAGCTAAAATCAATAATATTATGCTCATTTTTCCCATATTTTAAAGCCATACTTACTACATCTGCACCATGCCCTAATTTTGTTTTTTCATCCATTTAGCTATAACCCCTTTTTGATTTGGATTTTTTAAACCTTTATCAAGTGTAACAGCTAACATTATGTTTAGGAAAGAAACTATAGTAAGAGGCATAGCAACTGCTACAAAAAATCCCATACTGTATAGTGGAGCTAGAGAAAGTGGACATAAAATTCCATTTATAATAGTTGCAACTAACACAGCAATAGAAGTATTTACTTTTTTTCTTATGTATCCAAATAAGAACACTGCTATGAACATTTCAATAGCTATAATTGTATGAGTTAATATTCCAAGTGGAAATCCGGTGTTAAGTGCAGTAGCTAGATGTCCTAAAAATCCTATAATTCCTCCATCTAGTGGAGATAAAATTATAGCTCCAAAGTACCCTGGAAATGAATCTAGTGACATTGAAGTTCCAGGTACCCTTATTACTATTGAAAGTATTACGCTTAATGATACTAACATTCCTATTCTCGTGATTCTTCTAGTTTTGCCCATATTAACCTCCATATCTTAACATGCTAAATATTATAATTGCTATAAATGATGTTACATACATTATTTGATTTGTAGTCAATATATCTTCTTCATTTATTTCTCTTACCTTATCTCCAATAGTTGGCTTAAATACCTTTTCTCCAAAGTAATAGTTAGTTCCACCTAACTGTATGTTTAAAGCTCCTGCAACAGCCCCTTCAGGATAAGCACAATTAGGACTTTTGTGATTTTTTCTATCTCTTATAGCTATTTTAATGCAGCTTCTGTAGTCTAATCTAAGTATAAAAGTAGCAAATGTCATGAATATTGCAGTAAGCCTAGCAGGTATGAAATTTGCTATATCATCTATTTTTGCTGATGCAAATCCTATATCTATGTACTTTTCATTCTTATATCCAACCATTGAATCTAGCGTGTTTATAGCTTTATATGCCATAGCAAGAGGGGCTCCCCCTATGAAAAGATAAAACATAGGTGATATTATTCCATCTACAGTATTTTCTGCAACTGTTTCAATTACAGCCCTTACAATTTCATCTTTAGATAAGTTTTTTGTATCTCTTCCTACTATGTAAGATAACTGCTTTCTAGATTTTTCAATATCTCCTTCTTTTATTACATTATATATTTTAGTAGCTTCATCTTTGAGGCACTTTGTAGCCAAGGTTGTATATATTATTAAAGAGTTAATAATTATGTACAAATAATAATTTATTTCCTTAAGGAATTTCAATAGTAAAAACGTTATCAAATAAGTTACACCAACAACCAAGATATTAAGTATAAATCCTCCAATCTTCAGTCCTAATCTTGTAGTAGTGCTTTTTCTTATTATTTTTTCTATAAATCTAATTAGATTACCAATATATCTTACTGGATGAGGAAATGAATACGGATCTCCAAATATTAAATCAGATAAATATCCTATATAAATTGACAATATATCCATTTTTTCTACTCCCTTGCTTAAGATATACTCAGTATACCATAAATTTAAATTAAATATATTCTCTAAAATGTAACTATTTTTATTATTGTTTAATATATATATATTGAAGATAAAAATATATTTCTAGGAGGTAAAATATGAAATATTGTAACGATAAAAAAGCTAAAAATGATATGGAAAACATGATGCATATGTATCCTATGCTTTCACCATTCCCAATGATGCCTTGGATGATGCCTGGTATGATGCCTGGTATGGAAGATATGGAAAACATGCCTAATATGGAATTTGCTAAGCCTATGGCTTACATGCTTTATTTATATCCTATAGAAATGAATATGGTAAATCAATGTACTCCTATGATGTATCCTATGATGCCACACATGATGCCTCATATGATGATGCCTGGTATGATGCCTGGTATGATGCCTGGTATGATGCAAGACAGAATGGATTATTATGATGATGAAGAATAAATAATTAAAAGCAGGAGAATTTCTCCTGCTTTAATTTCTTATTATTATATAAGCCATATAAACGATATAACAAGTTGATAATAGTGCTCCTTCTATTCTAAATACAGTTCTTTTTGTGAATGATACTATATATGTTATCGAAGTAGCAACAAGAAGATATACAACATCAAAGAATATATCTTGAGCTATTGGAATTGGATTTATATAAGATGATACACCTAATATAAATAATATATTAAATAAGTTAGATCCTATTACATTTCCTACTGCTATATCAGCTTCTTTCTTGAATGCTGCAACTATAGATGTAACAAGCTCTGGTAAAGATGTTCCTATAGCAACTATAGTAAGACCAACCAGTGTTTCGCTCATTCCAAATGCAATAGCTATTGATGAACTTGCCTTAACTACCCAGTCTCCTCCTATTATTATACCTATAACTCCTATTATAGATAAGACTATACTCTTTCCTACAGACATTTGTTTAGTGTCTTCTTCGTAATCTTCTTTTGACAAGATAGCCATCTCAACTAGATAATATACGAATATAGAAAATAGTGAAAGAAGAATTAATCCGTCTCCTCTAGATATCATGTTAGAGTTGGAATTCTGAAGACTTACATCTGCACACAATATAAATAGCACTAATGAAGCCAAAATTCCAAAGGGAAATTCCTTAAGTATAGTCATTTTTTGAACTTTCAAAGGATTTATAATCGATGCAACACCTATAACTAAAAGTGTATTAAATAAATTAGATCCTATTACGTTTCCAAGAGCTATTTCATTTGCTCCTTTTATAGCTGAGTTGATACTTACAGCTGCTTCTGGAGCACTAGTTCCAAAGGCTACTATAGTAAGTCCTATAAGTATAGGTGGAACTTTAAATATCTTCGCTATAGAAGATGCTCCTTCTACAAAAAGATCTGCTCCCTTGATCAAAAATACAAATCCTAAAAGCAAAATAACATAATCCAAATACTCCATCTCCTTTGTATATTATTCACTTATAAAATCATAAAAGTTAGAATAGCCATCCTGTGCAAATTCGTATATCAAAGAACCTTCAAATCCATATTCATCTTCAAACTCTACATAATTTGAATATTTTTCCTTTATAGTAGTATCTGTATATATTTTATCATCTTCACAGTAATTTGCTACTATTAATTGATCTTCATTTGTAATGTAGTATATAGATTTTATATCATCACTTATTATATATGTATTATTTTTTACGTGGTCATTGTTTTTCTTAAATTCTGTAAACATAACTCCACTTTCGAATTCCATTTTCATAAGATATGGATTATCTTTGTAGAAATTATTCTTAAAGTCTTGTCCATTATTCACTCTATATATAGTTATATATTCTTTTTTTCTCAGCTCTTTTAGGACATAGAAGTGATCTACAGCTTCTTTTTCTCCAACCATCAAAGAAGTTATTTTGAAATCTCCTACCTGAACTCCTATATTTATCTTATAGTACCCATCATCATCTTCAAATAATGATTGACACTTGTACTTTTTTTCAGCTATCTTTGTAACCTTGTTTTTTAACAAAGTACCATTGGCATTTGTAATGTACATATCAGAAATTTGTTTATTAAGCGAAAAATATTCTAATGCTTCTCTATCTCTTGCAATAAATCTCATAACAATATAATTTACAAATTCTACTTCTGTTTCAATATCCTTGCATATCTTTGAGAACATATCAATTTCTTTTACTTTCTTATCTATCATAAATTTATATTCTTCAATTTTTCCTGGGAGCTCCTTTTCATATCTCAAATTCTTATTTCCAAAATAATTCACTAAAAATACTGCTTCATCTTCGGATATGTATATTCTTTCTGCCCCTAATCCTCCCATTAATCTTTCTTCTTCTCTATGTAATATATCCTTACTTGGATTTTTTATAGAAACATAATCTGCAATACCAAGACCTTCTGCATCTAAAAGAAAGTATTGATAAACAGTATCATTTTTATCCTGCCAACATATTATAAGTCCAACACTTCCCATAAGTCTTGATCTTGTAATCTTAGAAAATATAAACTCCATTTATTCACCTTCTTATATTATATTTTCATATTATATCATAATAAGAATTTATCCCATATCTTCAACATAAAATTTTTATATCATCTAATATTCTTGTACTTTTTATTGTAAAATAATACTATTAAATACTTAAAAGGTGGTGGTTTTTTGAAACATGTAGCAGCATTCTTCGATATAGATGGTACTTTATACAGGGATTCACTTATGGTTGAGCACTTTAAGAAATTAATAAAATACCAGATCATAGATCCTTCTCATTGGTATACACATGCTCAGAAGACTTTCTTAGAATGGGATAAAAGACAAGCTGACTATGATGAATATCTATTAGAACTTGCAGATGTATATGTAAGTTCTCTAAAAGGCATCGATATAGATACTGTCAACTTTACTAGTAATCAAGTTATAGATCTAAAATCTGAAAGAGTATATAGATATACTCGTTCTAGAATTAAATATCATATAGAGCAAGGCCATATAGTAATATTTATCTCTGGAAGTCCTGATTTTCTTGTATCGAGAATGGCTAAAAAGTATGGAGTTACTGATTATATAGGAAGTAGTTATATATTTGAGAATAATATATTTACAGGAAAAGTAATTCCTATGTGGGATTCTGATAATAAAGATATGGCAATAAAAGACTTTATAAAAAAATATGATATAGATTTAAATCTATCTTATGCTTACGGGGATACGAATGGAGATGTTTCAATGCTTAGAAACGTTGCAAATCCTGTAGCAATAAATCCTTCTAATGAACTTTTAAGAGCTATAAAATCTGATCCTTATCTATATGAAAAAACGAAGATAATAATTGAAAGAAAAGATGTTATATATAATATAAAGCCTGATGTAGATGTCTTATCTGAATCTTAGGAAAATAAATCAAGGAGACTAAATAGTCTCCTTGATTTGTTTTCAGTTATCTTTATAGTCTAATATATCTTTTAATTTTTCAGTTTGTTCGCTCGTAGCAGTATAATAATTACTTGTGCCTCTTTTAACAATTATAGTTCCATCTTCAATATACCAAATATACGCCAAAATCTCAATGATACCTCTATTTGCTAGCGTTACAAAAATATCAGCTTCAGCTTCAGTTTTCAAATCGTTGGGTTGTTCAAGATTTTCCAAGTTATCAAACCAAATCCGAACCTCTTTTATTTTGTCCTTATCTGTAATTTCTTTATAAAATTCTACCCCGTTTTCGTTCGGATATCCTGCCGTAAGTATATCCTGATTTGAACATCCTGAAAACATAAGTAGTAAGCATACAACAATTATACATTGTATATATTTCAAAAAACTCCTCCCTTAATCTTTATTTACTACCTCAAAAATCTAATTATAGTAGGATAATATATAAGTATTATAGAAGTTATAGCACTTATATAAAATATAATTTTACTAAGTCTACTCGCATTTCTTCTTTCTAACTGTCTATGAGCTATATAAAGCATAACTGCCGAAAATATAACAAATAAATTTCTATACGGTGCTATTTTAGCTGCAAATGCAAGTCCTGCTGTCCCTAGACCTAGGGATGCTAATAATATTCCTCCACCTCAACAAAGTGCTGCAAACATTGCTGGAAAAACCGAAAACAAACTTAATAATTTTTCTTTCATAATTAAAACCTCCCTTTATAAATATAGTATCAAAACTATCTCATTTGAATAGTATATTTTAGATAAAAATTTTTTAAAACTTAATTCTAGGGGGTATTGATATGGAAGAATTAAAATTAGATCAATGTGAAGAAACAACTAGAAACCAGTCACCTGAAGAAACTCAAGCAAGTATTCCAAGTGTAGATCCTTGCGAGTACATAGTTGGGAACGTAAGCGAAACTATTGAAATATCAAAGAATTCTAAAATATGTGAAGTAAAAGCAGACTTTAGAGTAAACAAACAAAGAAGTGTAAGAATATGGGGTCAAGTTAAGGATTGTAACGAAAATCCAGTAAAATGTGCATTAGTTAAATTAGTTAAGCAAGTATGTAGATGTGGAAAAGTTGATTATGTAGGTGTAGCGCATACTGTAACTGACTGTAAAGGATTTTATCAATTCGATGTTTGTGTTCCTGAAGCTATAGAAAAGTATAAAGTAATAGTTAGCAAGCCTGCCCACGGTCTAGAAATAATAAAATTAACAGAATGCGCCCCTTGTGGAAAAGATAAGTGTCTATGCATAAAATAAAAATAGTGGCGTAAGCCACTATTTTTATTCTTCAATCATCATACTTGCAGTTGCTGCTATTTGTTGTCCTTTTGCGGTTACTTCTTGTACTACAGATGATATATTAGTTATAGCTTCATTAACTGCATTAACTTTATTATCAAGCTCGCTAGATACTTTAAATATTTCTGATACATAATTCAATATAACTTCTTCATCTGATTTAGTTGATATTGCTACATTTTTAGAGTCTTCTGCAAGCTTTTTCACTTCATCTGCTACTACTCCAAATCCTCTACCATGCTCTCCAGCACGTGCTGCCTCTATAGATGCATTAAGTGCTAGAAGATTTGTCTGACCTGCTATCTTTACAATATCTTCTGAAGCCTGAACAAATTTATCTAACTTTTCCTGTACTTCTTTTATATTATCTCTAAGAAGTGCAGCTGTGTTATTTATGTCATTTATTTCATATGCAATACTTTCTATATTGTTTGCTATATGTTCATTTCCTGTATGAACGTCACATATAGATTTTGTTATTTCCTCTATACAGTATTTAAGATGGTCTACTCTTTTTAATCTTTCTTCACTTAATTTGTTTACCTTCGATACTGCTGCCTCTATTTCTCTATTTTTTATTTCTAATTGGCTCTCCTGCTGAATTATAAGCTCCTGCTTATTGTAGTATATACAGTTTTCTGGGCTGTTTAATCCATTTATTATGGCTTTTGCCATCTTCTTGCAATCACCATATCCACATGCAAAGCAATTTATACTTTTATCTTTATCGCTACTCTTATGAAGCATATCAAATATTTCATTATACTCTGCTTGTGTAGGTTCATTTGTTTTTACAACATAAGACTTATCTTCATATTTTCTAACAAAGTCTTCTAATCTAAGCTTTCTATCGAATACTAAATCCATCTCTTTTAGCTTACTTCTTAAAATCTTAGATTTTTCCTTTAGCTTTATATTTTTGAGTTCATTGAATTTACTGTCTATATCATCTATAGATATATCTTTGCATGTACCTGTTCCTATATTACATCCATAGCTGCAATTAAGGATATCTACAAGAGTTGGAACAGCTTTATTATTTCTAACTCTACTGCTATATTCTGATAAATACTCATATGTGTGAGTATACCCTTCTATTTGTCTTATCCACGCATTTTTTACTCTAGCTTCTATGTTTTCTCTTAATCCGCCTGGCCTACTATACAAAAGTCCTAGGCTACAGTCTGAGTCAAAGTCGTACTCTTGATAGCTATTTATATTTATATTATTTTCTTTTATGTATGAAATTAACTTCTTGAATGTAACATTATAATTTATATATTCGCTAGTATTCTTATCTCTTATTTCATCTATTTTAGCTATACAAGGAGATAAGAAAGCTATTTTATCGTTTATATTATTGTACTTTTTCATATATATAGCAGTACACATCATAGGACTGTGAATCGGTGCTAAACTATTTATAAGCTCTGGCTTGTATTTTTCTATATAACTAACTATAGAAGGACATGGCTGAGCTATGATGGATGATAAATTCATTTTCTTTATAGCTTTAAGATAAGCCCATGTTGTAATATCTGCTCCAAAAGATACATCGTATATTAAGTTTACTCCTAGTTTTTTTAGGTATCCAAATAATTTTTTATAGTTATCTATATTAACTCTTATTGCGGGGGCCACTATTAGAGATATCTTATTTCCTCTTTTCAAATCTTCAAAGAACCTTTGAGTATCGTCATAGTAATCTCTTGCTTTATGGTCACATACATCAATGCAATGTCCACAGTTTATGCATTTAGATTGATCTAGTTTAATTTTATTGTCTTTATCTACTACATAAGCATAATTTGCATCTTGTGCTGGACATCCATGAATGCATTTGTTGCAACCTACACATTTATCTTCATTAGTATATATAATTACATCACTATTTTTCATACTAAAGACCCCCTACTGTTAACTTATTAACAATTTTACATAAATTTTACCTTAATCTCAATAATAACAAATGCGACATAAATTTTCAATATATTACAATACACAAAAAGGAAGTCCTTTTACAGACTTCCCTTTACATTTATCTAAAATAATTTATTCCCGCTTCAAATAGCTTTTGATCTTTGTTTCCACTTATATTCTTTATTACATTAGATCCAACTCTTTCAGAGTGTCCCATCTTACCTAGTATTCTTCCATCTGGACTTGTAATTCCTTCAATTGCATTGAAAGATCCATTAGGGTTGTACTTAATATCATAAGTAGGATTTCCACTTATATCTACGTATTGAGTAGCTATCTGACCATTTAAAATTAATTTATTCATCATCTCTTCATTTGCAATAAATCTACCTTCTCCATGAGATACTGGAATAGAGTGTATATCTCCAACTTTTACATTGTTAAACCATGGAGATAAATTAGATACTACCTTGGTATTCACAACAGTAGATACATGTCTTCCTATTTTATTGTATGTTAGTGTAGGACAATTTTCAGTAATATCTCTTATCTCACCATAAGGGAGCAATCCAAGTTTTATTAACGCTTGAAATCCGTTACAAATTCCAAGTATCAATCCATCTTTATTTTTTATGAAGTTCATAACAGCTTCCTTTACCCTAGGATTTCTAAATACCGTTGCTATGAACTTTCCTGACCCCTCTGGTTCATCCCCTGCACTAAATCCTCCTGATAGCATTAATATCTGAGAATTATTTATTCCTTTAACTATCTCATCTAAAGATTCTTCTATATCTTTAGATGTTAAGTTCCTAAACACTTTAAGATCAACTTCTCCACCAGCATTTTCAAATGCTCTCATAGTATCGTATTCACAATTTGTTCCAGGAAACACTGGTATGAATACTCTTGGCTTTGCTATCCTTAGTAAAGGCTTAGAACTTGTAGGTGCATAGAATAAGTTTTCTTTTATACCTTCATTTATTTCTTCAGTTTTTGTAGGGAATATACTTTCAAGAGGCTCACTAAAAGCTTCAAAAGCTTTTTCTATTTCTATAGTTATTTCTCCTATTACTATAGTATCTCCTTGAGTAACCCCTAACAGCTTGTAATCTACATCTTCAAATATATCTTCTAATTTATGGGAGCTATCTATCTCTAGTATTATAGATCCATAATCTGGCATGAACAACTCTTTTTTAGTTATGCCATCATTAAACTTTACTCCTATTTTATTTCCAAAACTCATTTTGCTTATAGCTTCACAAATTCCACCATGTCTTACAGTGTGTGATGATAATATATATCCACCTTTTATAAGGTCATTTATTTTTGTGAAGTTTCTCTTTAATATATCAAAGTTAGGAATGTAATACTCATTCTTAGGAGCATGAATTAATACTACATTGCTTCCTTCTTTTTTAAGTTCTGGAGATACAACATTATTTACATTTACAGTATCAACAGCGAATGCAACAACTGTAGGTGGAACATCAAGATCATTAAAGCTTCCAGACATACTATCTTTCCCACCTATAGCAGGTATTTGAAGTTCACTTTGGACTAATAATGCTCCTAAAAGTGCACTTGTAGGTTTTCCCCATCTTACAGAGTCTTTTCCTAATTTTTCGAAATACTCCTGAAGTGAAAGTCTTATGCTTTGATATTCTCCACCAATTGCAACTACTTTTGTAACTGCTTCTATTATTGAGTATATGCCTCCATGAAATGGGCTCCACTTTGCAATCTTGGGATTGTATCCATGAGTCATTATAGTTCCAGTGCTTGTATCTTTAGATAAAACAGGTATTTTAGCTACCATACCCTCTGTAGGAGTGTTTTGATACTTACCACCAAACGGCATAAGTACAGAACCACTTCCTATAGTGCTGTCAAATCTTTCTACAAGCCCCTTTTGAGAGCATACATTGAGGTCTTTTAACTTTTCAAACCAAGCAGTTTTTATATCACTGTCCTCAGTTGTATCAAAGTAAGTATTATCTTCACTTGGAGGATCTATTACTACGTCTATTTTTTGCTTTACACCATTTGTATTTAGAAATTCTCTATCTATATCTACTACTTTATTTCCTTTCCAATTCATAATCAGTCTATTTTTATCAGTAACAACACCAACGGCAGTTGCCTCTAAATTCTCAACCTTAGCATATTCTATAAACTTTTCCACATTCTCACTATCTAAAACTACAGCCATACGCTCTTGAGATTCAGATATTGCAAGCTCTGTTCCATCTAGTCCTTCATACTTTTTAGGAATTAAGTCTAAATTTATATCAATGCCATCACAAAGTTCTCCTATTGCAACGCATACCCCACCTGCTCCAAAGTCATTACATTTTTTTATAAGTTTGCTTACATTAGGATTTCTAAAAAGCCTTTGTATCTTTCTTTCTGTAGGTGCATTTCCCTTTTGAACCTGTGCTCCACAAGTTAATATAGATTCTTCACTATGTTCTTTAGATGAACCTGTAGCTCCTCCACATCCATCTCTTCCTGTTCTTCCTCCAACTAAAACTACAACATCTCCACTTTTAGGCTTACTTCTTACAACATTTTCTAATGGAGCTGCTCCTATAAGTGCCCCTACTTCCATTCTCTTAGCTACAAATCCCTCATCATACACTTCACACACGTGACCTGTTGCAAGACCTATTTGATTGCCATAAGAACTATATCCAGCAGCAGCTTCAGTAGTTATTTTTCTTTGAGGAAGTTTTCCTGAAAGTGTATCTTCTATCTTAGCTCTAGGATCACCACTTCCTGTTACACGCATAGCCTGATATACATAACTTCTTCCAGATAAAGGATCTCTTATAGCTCCTCCTATACAAGTTGCAGCACCACCAAACGGCTCTATTTCTGTAGGGTGGTTGTGAGTTTCATTTTTGAACATAACTAGCCAGTCTTCATTTTTACCTTCTACATCTACACTTACCTTTATGCTGCAAGCATTTATTTCTTCAGATTCATCAAGGTCATTAAGTAATCCTCTTTTTCTAAGTTCTTTCATTCCTATTGTAGCTATGTCCATAAGAGATATATCTTTGTCTTTTCCTTGATATACATATTCTCTAGATTTTATATAATTCTCGTATGCATCTTTTATGACACTTGAGTACTTACCTTCATTTATTTTTATGTTTTCTAATTTAGTTAAAAATGTAGTATGTCTACAGTGATCTGACCAATAAGTGTCTATAACCTTTATTTCTGTTATAGTCGGATTTCTTTTTTCTTTACTCTTGAAGTATTCCTGACAAAGCTTAAGATCTTCAAAGTTCATAGCAAGTTCATTTTCTTCCATGAATTTTTTTAATCCTATATCATCTAAATCTATAAATCCATCTAATGTCCTAACACTCTCTGGTTGAGATGTTCTCATATTCAAATCTTCATATTTTCCAAGATATGCTTCTCTAGAGTCTACTGGATTTATACAGTATTTCTTTATTTTATCAAGTTCATCACTACTTATATTTCCTTTTAATACTATTATTCTAGCTGTTAAAACAGTAGGTTTCTCACCCTGTGTAAGTATTTGTATGCATTGCCCTGCCCAGTCACCTCTTTGGTCATATTGACCTGGAAGGTACTCTATTCCAAACTGTATTTCATCACTATCTACGTATAGTTCTTCATGATATATATAATCTACAGTAGGTTCTGACAAAATAGTTTTGTATGCTATTTCATATACCTGTTCAGAAATTGGATATATATCATATCTATTTGCGATTCTTATTCTTTCTAGATTTTTTATTCCTAGATTTTCTTTTAAATCTCTAAATAGGCCCTTAGCTTCAACATCAAATCCACTCTTTTTTTCAACAAAGATTCTTTTAATATTTTTCATGTCAATTTCCCCTTTATTTTAAAGTGAAATTCCTTTATTTATTCTTCCTATGTCTTTTCTATATTGCTTTCCTTCAAACTTTAGCTTTTCTATATTCTCATAAACTCTATTTCTAGCAATATCTATATCTTTTCCAAATGACGTTACACAAAGAACTCTTCCACCATTTGTAACTATATCTTCATTTTCTTTTTTTGTTCCACTGTGAAATACAATAATGTCGCTATCTAGATCATCAAGTCCGTATATTCTCTTATTAGTTTCATACTTTTTAGGATATCCTTTAGATGCTAAAACTACAGATACTACGCTTTCTTGTATCCAGCTTATTTGTATTTCTTTTAGCTTCTTATTAAGAACGCTATCTATTATATCTACAAGGCTTGTTTTTAATCTTGGAAGTATAGCCTGAGTTTCTGGATCTCCAAACCTAACATTAAATTCCAAAACTTTAGGACCTTCACTAGTAACCATTATCCCTATAAATATTATACCTTTGTAATTTAAATTTTCTCTTTTTAGGCCATCTATCACTTTGTCTAATATTTTTTCCTTAACTTCTTTTTCTAATTTATTATCATATATAAGACTAGGAGAGTATGCTCCCATACCACCAGTATTAGGGCCTTTATCTTCATCAAATACTTTCTTATAGTCTTGTGCACTCTCCATTGGAACTATACTTTCCCCATCTACGAATGCAAGTATTGAAGTTTCTATTCCATCTAAAAACTCCTCAACAACTATTTTATTTCCTGCTTGGCCAAGTTCCTTATCTTTCATAATGCTATCTATACTTTCTAATGCTTCTTTCTTGTCTTTAGCAATTACAACGCCTTTCCCAGCTGCTAGTCCATCTGCTTTTATAACTACTGGATATCCGTACATATCTATGCTTTCTCTTGCAGAATATATATCTTCAAACTCTTGATATCTTGCAGTTGGTATTTGATTTCTTACCATGAATTTCTTTGAAAATGCCTTACTTCCCTCAAGCATAGAGCATTCTTTATTTGGCCCAAATATCCTTAGATTGTTTTCTTCGAATTTATCTACTATTCCCATTACTAAAGGCTTTTCTGGACCTACTATAGTTAAGTCTATTTCGCTTTTTATTGCAAAATCTAAAAGCGAATCTATATCATCAGAAGATATATCTATATTTATAGCTATTTCACTAGTCCCTGCATTACCAGGAGCACAATATATAGTTTTTACTTTATCTTCATTTGCAAGTTTCCATACTATAGCGTGTTCTCTTCCTCCACTTCCTATTACCAAAACTTTCATAAAATCACTCCTAGTGTTTGAAATGTCTTATCTTGCTAAATACCATGGAAATACCTAATTCATTACAAGCATTTATAGAATCTTTGTCATTTATAGATCCACCAGGCTGAATTATAGCACTTACTTTATATTTTGCTGCAAGCCTTACACAATCATCAAATGGGAAGAAAGCATCTGATACTAACACAGAACCTTCAAAATTTTTCTCTTTATTGTTACTTAATGCATTTTCAAGTGCCCATATTCTAGAAGTCTGACCAGGTCCTAGTGCTAGTGTTTGTCCATTTTTTACTATAGCAACAGCATTAGATTTCATATGCTTTACTATTTTCATTCCAAATTTCATATCTTCTATTTCATTTTCTGTAGGTTGTTTGTTTGTAACAATCTCTAAGTCATCATAAAGGGATTTATTCTTATCTTGAACAAGCAATCTTCCATCACAGTATTTTAAGTCGTATTCTCCAGATTTATCTAAATTCTTTATCTTTAGTATTCTAAGATTTTTCTTAGTTTTAAGAATTTGCAGTGCTTCATCTGTATAATCATAAGCTGCTACTATCTCTAAGAATATTGCATTTAGAAGATTTGCTGTTTCTTTATCCACCACAGAGTTTATACCAACAATGCCTCCGAATATGGATACTTCATCACTTTTAAAGCATTTAGTAAATGCTTCAAGCGAGTTTTTTCCAACTCCTACTCCACAAGGATTTGTATGTTTTATTCCTACTGCTACTACTTCATCATCAAACTCCTTAAGTATTTCAATAGCTCCGTTTAAATCATTTATATTATTAAATGATAATTCTTTTCCATTTATTTGTTCAAAATCTATCAGCTCTGCAAATGTTTCTTTATATAAAGAAGCACTTTGATGAGGATTCTCTCCATATCTTAAATTGCTTTCTTTTTCAAACGTTAAGTTAAGGTATTGTGGATATTTCTCATTAGTGATCTGTGCAAAATAATTTGAGATTAGACTATCGTAATGACCAGTAATTGAGAATGCTTTAAATGCAAGATTTAATCTATCTTCAATATTTATTGAGTTATCTTTCAATTTAGATATTATAAAGTCGTAATCGCTAGGGTCTACTACCACTAATACATCTTTATAGTTTTTAGCAGCTGACCTTATCATACTAGGTCCACCTATATCTATATTTTCTATTATTTCTTCATGACTTTTTCCACTTTTCACAGTTTCTTTAAATTTATAAAGATTAACTACTACCATATCTATACTTTGTATATCAAGTTCATTTACAGTATTTACATGCTGATCATTGTCTCTTTTAAAGAGTATACCTCCATGAATATATGGATTTAATGTTTTAACTCTACCATCTAGTATCTCAGGGAATTTAGTAACTTCATCTATTAAAATAGTATCTACTCCATTTTCTCTCAAAACCTTATATGTATTTCCAGTAGATATTATTTCGTATCCAAGACTACAAAGATTCTTTGCAAATTCTACTATTCCATCTTTATTAGTAACACTTATTAATGCTCTTTTAGTCATTTATAATCACTTTCCTTCCTTGTATTTTGATCTTACCAAGACAGTAAAGCTTAACAGACTCTTTTAATATTTCATGCTCAACTTCCAAAACTCTATTCTTTAGGGTTTCTACAGTATCATCATCATAGACAACTACACACTTTTGCATTATTATAGGTCCATGATCTAATTTTTCATCTACAAAGTGAACTGTAGCTCCAGTTAATTTTGCTCCGTAATCTATAACACTTCTATGAACGTTCTCTCCATAATACCCCTTACCACAAAACGCAGGTATCAAAGATGGGTGTATATTTATTATCCTATTTTCAAATTCTTTTACGAATTCTTCTCCTATTTTTCTTAGGTATCCAGCTAATACAACAAGGTCTATTTTTTCTTCTTTGAGTATATCTATTATCTTCTTTTCGTTTTTCTCACATATCGCTTTTATACCGTTTTGCTTTGCACGTATCAATCCATATGCATTTTGATTATTTGAAATTACTACCTTTATAACTCCGTTTATATTTCCTTCATTCACTTCATCTATAAGACATTTTAAATTACTTCCACTCCCAGATATCAAAACAGCTATATTCAGCATAATATAACTCCTTCTTTTCCTTTTACTATCTCACCGATTATAAATCCTCTGTCTTCTTTGTTTATATCATTTAATATGCTTTCAGCTTCATCTTTATCAACTACCAAAACTAATCCTATACCCATATTAAAACTTCTATAAAGTTCATCTTCTTCTACTAAATTAAAGCTTTCTATAAGACTAAATATATCAACTTTATCCCAAGAATCTTTTTGTATCTTGCATGATAGTCCATTTGGTATAACTCTAGGGATATTTTCTACAAGCCCTCCACCTGTTATATGAGCTATTGCTTTTATTTCATAATTTCTCAATAAATTATTAACTAAACTTACATATATCTTAGTAGGTCTAAGTAGTGCCTCTCCTAATGTTTGGCCTAGTTCCTCAATATATTTATCAAGTTCCATCTTCATATGATCTATAAATATCTTCCTAACAAGTGAGTATCCATTACTGTGAATTCCTGAAGATGATATACCTATAATTACATCTCCTTCTTTTACTTTTTTGCCATCTATTATATTTTCTTTATCACATATCCCAACAGAAAAACCTGCCAAATCATATTCATCATCAGAGTACATTCCTGGCATTTCTGCTGTTTCTCCACCTATTAATGCACATCCAGAAAGTTTGCATCCAGTAGCTATTCCAGAAACTATTTCATCTACTTTATTAGCATCTAGCTTGCCAGTTGCTATATAATCTAGGAAAAATAATGGTCTTGCTCCCTGACATAAAAGATCATTTACACACATTGCTACTAAATCTATTCCTATTGTATGATGTATACCTGTCATTTGAGCTAATTTAAGCTTTGTTCCTACTCCATCCGTAGATGAAACGAGTACAGGCTCTTTCATATTAATAAAT
Source organism: Alkalithermobacter paradoxus (assembly GCA_002029295.1). GTDB lineage: Bacteria > Bacillota > Clostridia > Peptostreptococcales > Peptostreptococcaceae > Alkalithermobacter > Alkalithermobacter paradoxus. The sequence continues at coordinate 239,518 of MZGW01000003.1, forward strand.
TCTTTAAGAGAGTATAATCCACCGAAATTTCCAAGATCACCTAACACATTATTATCATAAGTTGACTTAACCTTATCTTTTATAAGGGATACCGCTTTGTTACCTTCATCGATATCTACTCCTGCAGATTTATAACTAATTTTATTCATTGTCTTATTCCTCCCTCATAGGATTTATAGGATAATCTCCTGTAAAACAAGCCATGCAGAAATTACTTGAATTAGCTGCTTTTAACACTCCTTCTGTTGATAAAAACTTAAGTGAATCTGACCCTATAATTTCATTTATCTTATCAACTGAATTGTTAGAAGCTATCAACTGACTTCTTCTTGGAGTGTCTATTCCAAAGTAGCAAGGATGAGTAACTGGTGGTGATGTTACTCTAAGGTGTACCTTTTTAGCTCCAGCTTTTCTAAGACTTTCTATAAGTCTCTTTGATGTTGTTCCTCTAACTATAGAATCATCTAAAAGTACAACTGATTTTCCTTCAACAACTTCTCTAAGAGGATTAAGCTTTATTTTAACTCCTATCTCTCTTTCAGTTTGTGTCGGCTTTATAAATGTTCTTCCTACATATCTATTTTTAACTAACCCTTCCATAAAAGGGATTTTACTTTCATTTGAATATCCAACTGCTCCAGCCCACCCAGAATCAGGAACAGGAACAACTATATCAGCATCTACAAAAGACTCTTTAGCAAGTATTTCTCCACACTTTACTCTGAAGTCGTATACATTTATTCCATCTATATTTGCATCATTTCTTGCAAAGTATATATGCTCGAATATACATAAGCTTTTCTTTTCACTCTTATCGTAGTGATAAGAATTTGAACTTTCTTTATTTATAACTAGTATTTCACCGGGATTTATATCCCTTACAATCTCTCCTCCTAGTATGTCTATAGATGCACTTTCAGATGATACTATATAATCTCCATCTCTTACCCCAAGAACTAATGGTCTGAATCCATGTGGGTCTCTTACAGCTATTAGCTCTTTCTCAGTCATTATAACTAGAGAATAAGCTCCTTTTATATGACTCATAACTGTCTTTATGCTATCTACAATATCTCCATTGTAGTGCTTAGCTAAAAGATACAATATAACCTCAGAATCTATAGATGTTTGAAATACAAGACCTTCATCTTCAAGTCTACTTCTTAATATATCGCTATTTATTAGATTTCCATTGTGTGCTAGGGCTATATTTCCACCTTTAGATGTTCCTACTAATGGTTGACAGTTAGCAAAGTGACTTCCTCCAGCTGTTGAATATCTTACATGACCTATTCCTATGGTTCCTTTTAATTCACTGAGAATTTCCTCCTTGAATACTTCCGTTACAAGCCCCATACCTCTTCTGTAGTTTATATGATTATCTGCTACTGCTATCCCACAACTTTCCTGACCTCTATGTTGAATAGTATATAGTCCATAATAAACATCTTTAGCTGCATCACGATTCGAAAAAACTCCAACAATTCCACACATACAAAGTCCCCCTATTTTTGTATCCTATTAAGAACCTCTTTGTATCCTTCTATTACCTTTCCTAAATCCTGTCTGAATCTATCTTTGTCTAACTTTTCATTACTATTGATATCCCAAAGTCTGCATGTATCTGGAGATATTTCATCTGCAAGTATTATTTTAGATTCGTGTTTTCCAAACTCTAATTTAAAATCTACAAGTGTCAAATCTACCTTAGAAAAAAACTCTTTCAATACTTCATTTACCTTAGTTGCATACTCTTTTATTATTTTTATCTCTTCTTCATTTGCAATGTCTAATACTAATATGTGATCTTCATTTATAAGAGGATCTTTGTACTCATCACTTTTATATGAAAATTCTAATATACTTTTTTTGAATTTCTTTCCTTCCTCAATTCCTAATCTTTTGCATATAGACCCTGCTCCTATATTCCTAACTATAACTTCTAGTGAAATTATATCTACCTTTTTTACTAACATTTCTCTATCTGATACCATTTTTATAAAGTGATTATCTATTCCTTTTTGGTGAAGAAGCTCGAATATCAAGGAAGATATTCTATTATTTACTATGCCTTTTTCGTTAACTTCACTTCTTTTTTCTCCATTAAATGCTGTTGCATCGTCTTTAAAGTAAACTATATATTCATTTTCATTATCAGTTCTGAAAACTTTTTTAGCTTTTCCTTCATAAAGTAGATTCATATGACACCTCCGAATGTATAATGGGTACAAAAAGAGCCCCTACTGTATTTTGGGGCTCTATTAAATTTAACCTGCAAATGCATACTTTACTATAAACAGTAAAGCTAGCACATATAATGAAGGCTCAACTACCTTGCCTTTTCCTGTTAGAAGTTTTATTCCAGCATAAGAAACTATTCCAAATACTAATCCTTCAGCTATACTGTATGTTAAAGGCATAAGTATTATAGTTAAGAATGCAGGTATTGCTTCTGTTAAATCGTTAAAATCTATTTTAAGCATTGATGATGCCATCATTACTCCCACTAGTATTAAAACTGGTGCAGTAGCTTCTGCTGGTATGGCTGTAAATATCGGTGCAAAGAACGTAGATATTAAGAATAATACACCTGTAGTTAAGGCAGTAAGTCCTGTTCTTCCTCCTTCTGCTATTCCTGCAGCACTTTCTACATATGTTGTTACTGTTGAAGTTCCAAGCATAGCTCCTGCTGTAGTTCCTATAGCATCTGCAAATAAAGCTTGCTTAGCTTTTGGAAGTTTTCCATCTTTGTCTAACATTTCTGCTTTACTTGCAACTCCTACTAGACATCCTATAGTATCGAATAAATCAACAAATAATAATGTGAATACTACTATCATCATATCTAAGCTGAATATTTGAGATGTTGGAACATGTGTAAATGCCATAAATATTGGTGATAGTGAAGGTGGTATATCCATTACCTTACCAGGAGATGGAACAAACCCTAATGCCATTCCTGCCACTGATGTTAATATCATTCCTATAAGGAAAGCTCCTTTTACTTTTCTTGCAAATAATACTGATGTTAAAAGTAATCCACATAAAGAAAGTACTATTAATGGACTTTGTATATGTCCAAGCGTTATTATAGCTCCACCTTGCTCTATAAGTTTTATATTTACTAAACCTATGAATGCTATGAAAAGTCCTATACCTGCACTAACTGCATTTTTTAGCACTGCTGGAATTGCATTTATTATTTTTTCACGAACATTAAAGAAAGTAAGTAATATAAATATAAGTCCTTCTATAAAAACTGCTGTTAAAGCAAACTGCCAACTATACCCCATTCCTAAAACCACTCCATAAGCAAAGAATGCGTTAAGTCCCATTCCTGGAGCTAGTGCAAATGGGTAGTTTGCTAAAAATGCCATTACGAAAGTTGCAAGTGCAGCTGATAAAGCAGTAGCAACGAATACTGCACCTCTATCCATGCCTGCATCTCCAAGTATTAATGGGTTTACAACTAATATGTATGCCATAGTCATAAAAGTTGTAATACCTGCTATTACCTCTGTTTTTACATTAGTTTTGTTTTCAGAAAGCTTAAAGATTCTATCTAAGATACCTTTAGTCTCTTTTGTTTGAGCTGTTTTTGATACCATTTCCATTTTATTTCCTCCTTTTTATACTGTATTTTTTCAAAAAAAGTGCTAGTTAAGAGCGAAGTCCTAACTAGCAAAAAGTTGAGAAGAAAAGGAAACTTCAGCTCATAGTAGAAGAATTTACGGCTCTTCTGTAGAAACTCCCAGACCATATTACCGGGATTATATGAGAAAAGTATTCTTATTAGCTTTGTATCTTTATTTTAAACTAATTATTAATTACAGTCAATACTTTTTCTGAATTTTTATTTTTATTTTTATTTTAAAGTTCATGTATTAACGAATATTATTTTTATATACTTCGTATATTATTCCCACTCTATCGTACTTGGTGGCTTACTAGTAATATCATAAACAATCCTATTTACATTAGGAACCTCATTAACTATTCTTATAGATATCTTTTCTAATACATCATAAGGTATTCTGTACCAATCACCAGTCATGCCATCACTACTTGATATAGCTCTAAGTCCTATAAGATAAGAGTATGTTCTTTCATCTCCCATAACCCCTACAGTCTTAACATCAGGAAGCACAGCAAATGCTTGCCATATTTCTCTATCAAGTCCAGCATTTTTTAGTTCTTGTCTATATATATAGTCAGCTTCTTTAAGTATATCTAGTTTCTCATCTGTTACCTCTCCTAAAACTCTAATTCCAAGTCCAGGACCAGGGAATGGATGTCTAAATATTAGATCTTCTGGTATTCCAAGATCTAATCCAACTCTTCTAACTTCATCTTTAAATAGTTCTCTTAAAGGCTCTACTATCTCAAATTTCATATCTTCTGGAAGACCACCTACGTTGTGATGACTTTTTATAACAGATGCACCACTTCCATCTCCTCCACTTTCTATTACATCAGGATATATAGTTCCTTGAACTAAGTAATCTATTTCCCCTAATTTAGTTGACTCTTCTTCGAATACTCTTATAAATTCTTCTCCAATTATCTTTCTTTTTCTTTCCGGATCAGTTACTCCTTTTAATTTATCCAAAAATCTTTCCTTAGCATTTACTCTTATAAGATTCATATTAAATCTATCTCTGAATATATTTTCTACTTCATCACCCTCATTTTTTCTTAAAAGGCCATGATCTACAAATATGCAAGTTAAATTATCTCCAATAGCTTTATGAACTAAAACTGCTGCAACAGATGAATCAACTCCACCACTTAATGCACATAACACTTTCTTGTTTCCAACTCTTTTTCTTATTTTTTCTATATTTTCCTCTATGAAAGATTCTGTAGTCCAATTGCCTTTTAGCCCACATATATTCATAAGGAAATTTTTTATTATTTTAAATCCTTCATTTGTGTGCTCAACTTCTGGATGAAACTGAACAGCATAAAGGTTTTTTTCCTTATTTTCCATAGCTGCTATTGGACAGTCCTCTGTGTGAGCCTTTATTTCAAATCCTTCTGGCATTTTATCTATAAGATCAGTATGACTCATCCAGGATATATTTTCTTTATTTATATCTCTAAACAAATCACTTTCTTTATAATTTATAACAGTTTTTCCGTACTCTCTTTTATCCCCTCTTTTTACATTTCCTCCAAGAAGATGAGCCATAAGCTGAGCTCCATAACATATTCCAAGTATAGGAATATTAAGGTCAAATATTTCTTTAGGTATAGTAGGAGCTTTATCTAAATATACACTCGAAGGTCCACCAGTAAATATTATTCCTTTAGGATTCTTACTTTTTATTTGCTCTATTGAGTAAGTATTAGGAATAACTTCACAGTACACATTACATTCCCTTACCCTCCTAGCTATAAGCTGATTGTATTGCCCTCCAAAATCTATTACAAGTACTAATTCTCTTTCCATACTAGTTACCCTCCTGAGCACTGTAATTTGGTGCTTCTTTAGTTATAGTTATATCATGCGGATGACTTTCTTTAAGTCCTGCTCCTGTTATTTTTACGAATTTTCCATTCTCCATTAAATCTTCTATAGTTGCCGTTCCACAGTACCCCATACCAGCTCTTAGTCCACCAACTAATTGATATATTATATCTGATATAGATCCTTTATAAGGAACCATGCCCTCTACACCTTCTGGTACTAATTTTTTAGAATCACTTTGGAAGTATCTATCCTTAGATCCTTTATCCATAGCTCCTATAGAACCCATTCCTCTATATGCCTTAAACGCTCTACCTTTATATATAATTCTCTCTCCAGGACTTTCTTCTGTTCCTGCAAGCAAAGACCCCATCATAACAACAGATCCACCTGCTGCTATAGCCTTTACAACATCTCCTGAATACTTAACTCCACCATCAGCTATTATAGGTACTCCATATTCTTTAGCAGCTTCAAAACAATCCATTATAGCAGTAACTTGAGGAACTCCAACCCCTGCTACAACTCTAGTAGTGCATATAGACCCTGGTCCTATACCAACTTTTACACAGTCTGCACCAGCTAATATAAGCTCTTTCGTAGCTTCATATGTAGCTACATTCCCTGCTATAACCTGAAGATTAGGATACTTTTTCTTAATAGTTTTTACACCTTCTATTACTCCTTTAGAATGTCCATGTGCTGTATCTAAAACTACAACATCTACGTTTACATTTACAAGTGCATCTACCCTATCCATCATATCAGATGTTATTCCAACTGCTGCTCCACACAAAAGTCTTCCTCTAGAATCTTTTGCAGAGTTTGGATATTGTATTTTCTTTTCTATATCCTTTATAGTTATAAGTCCTTTTAAGACCATATTATCATCAACTATAGGAAGCTTTTCTATTTTGTTTGATTTTAGTATACTTTGAGCTTCATCTAGTGTTATTCCTTCTTTTGCAACTATTAGATTTTCTTTAGTCATAGCATCTTCTATCTTCTTAGAGAAGTTTTCTTCAAATCTAATATCTCTATTAGTAATTATCCCTACTAATTTTTTATTATCATCAACTATCGGAACGCCAGATATTCTATATCTTGCCATAAGCTCATCTGCATCAGCTATTGTATGGTCTTTACTAAGATAAAAAGGATCTACAATTACTCCATGTTCACTTCTTTTAACCTTGTCAACTTCAAGGCATTGTTCCTCTATGCTCATGTTTTTGTGTATTATCCCTATTCCACCTTCTCTAGCCATAGCTATAGCCATTTTAGATTCAGTAACAGTGTCCATACCAGCACTCATTAATGGAATGTTAAGCTTTATAGACTTTGTTAAATAAGTAGATGTGTCTACGTTCTTTGGAAGAACTTCAGATCTTTGAGGAACTAATAGTACATCATCGAAAGTTAATCCTTCTTTTAGTATCTTACCCATGATTATCACCCCAATAGTTTATTTAGTAGCTAGTACTTTGAAAAAAAGAGCCTATATAATGATTTCACACGTGAAATCATTATATAGGCTCTCCATCAGTATATATTATATTAGGCAAACTCATAGGGATAATTAATCAGCCTACAAACCCACCTACTTTATATACCTATAATAACAATTTCACCCATAGTCGAGAATTTTACGGTTTCTCGGTAGAGACTTTCGGACCATATTACCGAAGTTATACGAGCGAATTAATTTTTAAATTGTATGCTAATTAATTTATCAGAGTTTTTTTTAGTTGTCAATATATTTTGGAATAATTAAAAATAATGTAAAATTTTCTTAATTTTTATCGTTTCTTGGGTTATTTGCGAGAAATAAGTTTTATATATTTACTTGTTTCATAATTTATTTCATCATAAACTTTTCTTATTGGTATATCAAAATTCTCACTTATAACCTTACACTCTTCATACTCTGGGGTATATTTTAATACCCTACCATCATAATATGCTACTTTGATAGATATATTACCAAATTTTGTTTTTATCTTTATAATTTTTCTATCGAGTACTTTTCTGTTTAACTGTTTATATCTAACCCCAAATGTTGTAGTTTCTTTTAGTATTTCTGTACACACTTTATCTAAATCATCTTTCTTACACAAAACAGAAAGCTTTACAGCTGGTCTATTTTTCTTCATATATATACTTTGTGTATATATATCAAGTGCACCTATATTTAGAATCTTATCATATAAATATGAATATATTTCTCCATTCATATCATCTATATTAGCTTCTACTTCATATATTACATTTTCTTTTTTTTTACACCCTTTATAACTCTTAACATATTAGGAATTTCAAGCTTTTTCTTACCCATTCCATAACCTACAGAGTCTACCTCAAACTCTAATTCATCTACAAATTCATCTACCAAAGTTTTTAGTATTGCAGCTCCAGTTGGTGTAGTTATCTCACCTTTTATGGTATTTAGTTTAACATTCATTCCTTTTAGTATTTCTAAAGTAGCAGGAGCCGGAACAGGCATAATTCCATGATCGCATTTTACAAATCCACTTCCTAAAGGAATAATAGATGAATATATCTTGTCAGGCTTTAACATATCTATAAGTATTGCACATCCAACTATATCTACTATTGAATCTGTTGCTCCAACTTCATGAAAGTGAACTTTATCTACAGTAGTGCCATGGACCTTAGCTTCTGCTATTGCAACATTCATGAATATATCTTTTGATATGCTCTTTGCATTTTCGCTTATATCTGAATCATCTATTATTTTATATATATCGCTTAAATGTCTATGGTGATGATGACCATCATGACTATGATTATGCTTTAATATTACATTCACATCAGTTCCTTGTATTCCACTTTCAGTTCTTGAAGTTATAACTATTTCAAATTCATCATCTATATTTAATTTTGAAAGCTCACTCAAAAACTCATCTTTATCAAGTCCAAGATCAAGAAGTGCTCCAAGCGTCATATCCCCTGAAATTCCTGAATTGCATTGAAAATATAATATATTCTCCATAATACCCTCCTAAAGTTTATTTATCATACTAGCAAGATACCCTGCTCCAAAGCCATTATCTATATTTACAACCGATATTCCTGATGCACAGCTGTTTAGCATAGTTAAAAGTGAAGATAATCCCTTAAAATTAGCTCCATATCCAACAGATGTTGGAACTGCTATAACAGGAACGTCAACAAGTCCACCAACAACACTAGGAAGTGCTCCTTCCATTCCAGCTACTGCTATTATAACTCTAGCAGACATAATCTTTTCCATATTATTAAAAAGTCTATGTATTCCAGCAACCCCTACATCATAAATTCTTTCTACATCATTACCTAAGAATTTAGCAGTATGATAAGCTTCATCGGCAACTGGTATATCGCAAGTACCACCAGTAAGTACTAATATTTTTCCCTTGCCTACATTCTGTATATTCTTATTTTCAACTTTTATAATTCTAGCAAGCTCCTCATATTGTATATTTGGATATATTTTTTTTAGATAATCATATGTTTTTTTATTTATCCTAGTAACAAGTATATTGCTTCCTTTTTCCATCATCTTTTCCATTATACCTGCTATTTGCTCATCCGTTTTTCCTTCTCCATAGATAACTTCAGGATATCCATTTCTTATACTTCTGTGGTGATCTACTTTTGCATATTCTATGTCCTCAAAAGGAAGATTTCTAAGTTTTTTTAAAGCTTCGTCTATTTCTATATTCCCATTTTTTACATCTAGAAGCATTTCTTTTAAGTCCATTTAATCACTCCTATTTATTTTATATTAACTTGATTTTATAATAATAGAATATTTTTTGCAATTGAGTAGAAAATTTAAAATGTTGAGTTTATTTTGAAATTGTTGTAGAAATATGGTATAAATAAATTATACATATAGTTTTTTTAATACGACGAAATGTCTAGGAGGTATTTATATGGATATTAATTTAATTGGAGTTCCTATTTTTTATGGGTGTGATAAAGAAGGCCCACAGTTTGGACCTGATAAACTTAGAGAAAAAAATATAGTAAGCGTTCTAAAAAAGCACAATCATAAGGTATACGACCTTGGAAATATTCACGTTCCTAAAGTTAGTGTAAAAGATAAGTTCTCTTACCATTCTAACATGAAATACCTAAAACCTATAGTTACTGCTAACACTAATCTTGCTCACGTAGTAAATATGTCTATAAAAAATAACAACTTCCCTCTTATAATAGGTGGGGACCATAGTATAGGTCTAGGAAGTATATCTGGAGTTAGCAGCTCTTATAAAAATATAGGAGTTATATGGTTAGATGCTCATGCTGATATTAACACTCACGAAACAAGTCCTAGCGGAAATGTTCATGGTATGCCACTTGGAGCGTCTATGGGAATAGGCCACGAAGATCTTACAAACTTATATTATGGGGAAGCTAAGGTTCGTCCTGAAAACGTTTTTATTTTGGGCGCTAGAGATATAGACTCTGGAGAAATTGATTTAATAAAAGAAAAAAATATAAATGTATATTCTCCAAAGGAAATTCGTGAAATAGGTATAGAAAATCTTGTTAACTCTATATTAGACAAACTTAAAGCAAATGATGTAGATGCTATTCATCTAAGCTTTGATATGGACTTTATAGATTCAAGTTATGTTCCTGGTACTGGAACTCCTGTTAGTAATGGATTTAATGTAGATGAAACAAAGCTTCTTCTTAGAAAATTAGTTCAAACTGACATGATAAAATCTATGGATTTTGTAGAGCTTAACACTCTCCTTGATGAGGGTGATAGAACTTCAGATTTAGCTATTGAAATTTTAGATTCAGTTTTTGAGTGCATAAAATAAGGAGACCATAACGGTCTCCTTTTTATTACATCATTGGCATTCCGCCACCCATTCCTCCTGGCATTGGAGCTTCTTTTTCTGGAAGATCTACAACAGCAGCTTCAGTAGTTAAGAATACTCCTCCTACTGATGCAGCATTTTGAAGAGCTGATCTTGTAACTTTAGTTGGGTCTACTATGCCAGCTTCTATCATATTTACATAAGTTTCATTTAATGCATCAAATCCTATTTCTGGATCAGAGTTTTTAACTTTTTCTACTATAACAGCTCCCTCAAGTCCACAGTTTACTGCTATTTGTTTTAGAGGCTCTTCTAAAGCTTTTCTTATTATTTTAGCTCCAGTTTTTACTTCTCCTTCTAGAGAATCTACTAATGCTTCTACTGCTGGTATTACGCTAACAAGTGCAGTTCCTCCACCTGCTACTATACCTTCTTCTACAGCAGCTCTAGTAGCATTTAAAGCATCTTCTATTCTTAATTTTCTTTCTTTTAATTCTGTTTCTGTAGCAGCTCCAACTTTTATTACAGCTACTCCACCAGAAAGCTTAGCAAGTCTTTCTTGTAATTTTTCTTTATCAAATTCAGAAGTAGTTTCTTCTATTTGTCTTCTTATTTGACTTACTCTATCCTTAATTTCTTGAGGATTTCCAGCTCCATCTACTATTATAGTATTTTCTTTTGTAACTTTAACAGTTTCAGCTCTACCTAATAAGCTTAAATCTGCTTCTTTAAGGTCATATCCTAATTCTTCAGAGATTACTTGACCTCCAGTTAAGATAGCTATATCTTTAAGCATATCTTTTCTTCTATCTCCAAATCCTGGAGCTTTAACAGCTACAACTTCAAATGTTCCTCTTAACTTGTTAACAACAAGTGTAGCTAAAGCTTCTCCTTCAACATCTTCAGATATTATAAGAAGTTTTCTTCCTTGTTGTACTATTTGCTCAAGTATAGGTAGTATTTCTTGGATATTAGATATTTTCTTATCTGTAATTAATATATACGGATTATTTAATACAGCTTCCATCTTCTCTACATCAGTTACCATGTATGGAGAAAGATATCCTCTGTCAAACTGCATACCTTCAACAGTATCAAGTTCTGTTCCCATTGATTTAGACTCTTCAACAGTTATAACTCCATCTTTGCCTACTTTTTCCATAGCGTCTGCTATTAATTTACCTACTTCTTCATCTCCTGCAGATATAGCAGCAACTTGAGCTATAGATTCTTTGCTTTCTATAGTTCTTGATACTTTCTTTAATTCATCAACTGCAACATCAACAGCTTTTTGTATACCTTTTCTAAGTAATATCGGGTTAGAACCAGCTGCTACATTCTTTAATCCTTCTCTTATAATAGCTTGAGCTAAAACAGTAGCTGTAGTAGTACCGTCTCCTGCTACATCGTTAGTTTTAGTAGCAACTTCTTTAACAAGTTGTGCACCCATATTTTCGTATCTGTCTTCAAGCTCTATTTCTCTAGCTATAGTAACACCGTCATTTGTTATAAGTGGTGAACCAAACTTTTTATCTAATATAACGTTTCTTCCTTTTGGTCCAAGTGTAACCTTTACAGCATCTGCTAATTTATTAACTCCATTTTCTAAAGCACGTCTTGCTTCTTCAGAGAATCTAATTTCTTTAGCCATTTTTACCCCTCCTATTATTTATTATATATATTATCTATTCAACAACTGCTAATATATCATTTTGTCTTAATATAGTGTATTCTTGTCCTTCTAACTTAACTTCAGTTCCAGCATATTTAGAGAATATAACTTTGTCTCCAACTTTAACTTCCATCTTGATTTCTTTTCCTTCAACAACTCCTCCTGGTCCTACTTCCACTACTTCTGCCATTTGAGGTTGTTCTTTAGCACTTCCTGGTAAAACTATACCGCTTTTAGTTTTTTCCTCTGCTTCTAACTTCTTAATAACAACTCTGTCAGCTAATGGTTTAATCTTCATTTTTACCCCTCCTTATGTATAATCAATAATAATGTATATTCATATTTATTAGCACTCTATCTTACTGAGTGCTAACCTCACTTATAATATTATAAAAAAAAAACTTACTTTGCAAGATATTTTTTATTATTTTTTTCAGAAATTTTGTTTAATTATAAACGTAATTATAGGGACAGATTTGCCCCTATAATATTGGAGATAACAACCTAGATGCTGATTCTTTTATTTTTTGAATCATAGGTCTATTTATATATTCATCTAGAGTTATTTCTTTACTATCTTCTATATCCTTTACAAAATCATCTAAAAGCTCCTTAGCTATTTGTTTATCGTATATAAATCCATTTATTTCAAAATTCAGCATAAAACTTCTCATATCCATATTAGCAGTACCTACAGAAGATATATCATCGTCTAAAATCAATATCTTAGAGTGTAAAAATCCCTTTTGGTACAAATATACTTTGCCACCTGCTTTTAGTATATCCTTAAAGTAGGATAAAGATGCTAAATAAACTACTTTATTATCTGGTTTTCCTGGGAATATAATCTTAACATCTACTCCACTTAAAGCAGCACTTTTGAGAGCCATAAGTATGCTTTCATCAGGTATAAAGTAAGGGGTTTGGATATATATTCTCTTTTTAGCTTGACATATTGCAGTAAAATAAGCTTGATGTATGGCTTCCCAATCAGAATCTGGACCGCTTGAAACTATTTGAACTATACTTTCCCCACAAAATCCTAGGCGTGGAAAGTATTTCTTATCGAATAGAAGTGTTTTGCTTGAAAAGTACCAGTCAAATAAAAACGTTAGCTGCATCATATATACAGCTTCTCCCTCTATCTTCATATGAGTATCTCTCCAAAATCCAAATCTTTTACTTTTTCCTAAATACTCATCTCCTATATTTATTCCACCAATGTATCCTATTTTTCCATCTATTACTGTTATTTTTCTATGATTTCTATAATTTATTTTTCTATTTAAGAAAGGTAGTAGTGATGGCAAAAAAGGATATATCTTTACCCCTTCTTTTCTCATTTCATCAAAGAAGCTCTTTTTGAACCACAATCTCCACGATCCAACATCATCGTATAGAATTCTAACATCTATTCCCTCTTTAGCTTTCCTAACAAGGATTTCTTTTATCGTTCTTCCTATTTGAGAATCTTTTATTATATAGTATTCCATGTGAATATGATCTTTTGCATTTTCCAAATCATTTGCAAGTTCATTAAATTTTTCTTCACCGTTTGTGAGTATTTTTATTTTGTTGTTGAGTGTAAATGGAGATCTACCCATATTGAGCAAAAGGTTCATTATCCTTTTCTTTGCAAATGAACCTTCATCATCAAATAGCAAATTTTCTGTTATTGCATTTTTTTGTATAGCAACTAAATTTTCAAATTCTTTAATACTTTTGAATGTGTTAGAAGATTTCAGTTCTAAAAGCAGCTTTTGAGTTTTGAATATCTTCTTTTTTCTTATATTCTGGCCAAATAGAAGATATATAATAAATCCTGAAACAGGAAATAGTATAAAGACCAAAAGCCAAGCTATTGTTTTGGCTGGATCTCTATTTTCTAGAAATATAATTATAGATACAGATGCGACAGAAATCGTAAATATAATTCCAACTATCCACCAAAGGTAATTTAATACATCCATATTACCCTCCTATCTCTTTCTTCCTATACCCAACTCCCTTGCATAATAAAATAAATACTGCTGAGCAAAGCCCGAAATGTCTTTGAATTTATTTATACCGTACTCTCTTATTTTATTCAAGCTCATTTCTTCATCTAAATAAAATTCTTCCATAACTCTCTTTACCCAAACATCTACTGGAAACGTATCGTATTTTTGCATTGAAAATAGCATGATGCAGTCTGCAACTTTTGGTCCTACTCCACAAAACATCATAAGTTCACTTTTACACATATCTGTGTTTAGATTCTTTAGGTTATATATGTTTGTTTGTTTATTTTCTACTATGAAAGCAGTGTCTTTTATATATGTAGATCTATATCCTGTTCCACACTTTTCTATTTCTTCTACTGAAAGTGAATTCATCTTTTCAATAGTAGGAAATGCATAATATTTCTTTCCTTTGTACTCTCCTATTTCTTTTCCATATAATCTAGATAAATTTTCTATAGATTTTTTTATCATAGGAATTCTGTTATTTGCTGATATTATAAATGATATTAAAATTTCCCAAGGATCTTGATTTAGTATTCTTATTCCACTTCCAAAATTCACAGCTTTCTCAAGATATGTATCTATTTTTCTAAGTTTATCTTTTATCTTACCGTAATCTCTATGTAAATCAAAATATTCATACCATATACTATGAAATTCATTTACATTAGTATTATTAAAATATATTTTATTCTTATCTTTTTTTATATTAAGTATTCTTTCAAATGCAACTATTGTATACGACTCATCTTCTTCTTTTTCCCATCTGAAGCATTGTCCACATTCAAATATATGTTCGGGTTCAAAATGCTCTAAGTTTTCAACTACTACAGAGTTATTTTCTTCATATATATTCATAAAATCATTCCTTTCTAAAGCTATTATATTTAATTTACCCAAAAACTTTTATTTTAAGCTAGTGAAGGAGTTTTGTTTATTCATCTAGAATTTTTGATTTAACATACATATATATGGAGGAATTTTGATGAACCTTTTAAAACAGACAATTAATTCTATATCAAAACTTGATTATTTTCATATGGAAGAATCTAAAAAAAGACTTGATAGCCTTATAAAACCTGTAGGTAGCCTTGGTAAGCTAGAAGATATATGTATCAAACTATCAGGCATATATCAAAGTAAGTATTTTGACGTTCAAAAAAAAGCTATAATAGCTTTTGCAGCTGATCATGGAGTTTACGAAGAAGGTGTAAGCCCTGTTCCACAAGCTATCACCAAAATTCAAATACCTAACTATGTTAAGGGAGTAAGCGGAGTAGGTGTACTTTCTAAATTTGCAGGTGCAAAGGTTGTAGCTGTAGATGTTGGTATAAACTGTGATGAAAAGTTAGAAGGAGTTTTAGATTATAAAATAAGGAAGGGAACAGATAATATGAGCAAGGGCCCTTCTATGAGTAAAGAAGAAGCGATAAAAAGTATAGAAATAGGAATAGAGATTGCTAATAATCTAATAGATGAGGGATATAAGGTTCTTGGAATCGGAGAAATGGGAATAGGCAATACAACTCCATCTACTGCTATAATTTCTGTATTTGGAGATTTTAACCCTAAGGATATAACAGGAATGGGTTGTGGATTAGATTCAAACGGAATAGTTCATAAAGCAAATGTGATCGAAAAATCAATAAAACTTAACTGTCCAGATAAAAAAGATGCTCTAGATGTGCTATCTAAAGTTGGAGGATTTGAAATAGGTAGTATGGCTGGTGTTATACTTGCAGCAAGCTCAAGAAGAGTTCCAGTTGTTATAGATGGATTCATTTCATATGCATCTGCTTTAATTGCATATAATCTGTGTCCTTTATGTAAAGACTATATTATAGCTTCTCACTTTTCTGCTGAACCTGCTTCACAAAAAGCATTATCGCTCTTAGGGCTTGATCCTATGCTTAATATGAATATGAGATTAGGAGAAGGTTCTGGAGCAGCACTAGCTTTTAATATTATAGATGCAGCTAACTATATGTATGAAAATATGCTTACTTTTGAAGAAGCTAATATGAATATATAAAGGGGCTAACTAGCCCCTTTTAAAATACAGAAGTTAAACCTATTATAACTTCTTTATTTATAATATCTTCATTTATTCCAGTTATATCAAATCCGTTTTTGATTAAGAAATTTATAGCTGGATAATTCTTAGAGTCCACTTCAACATAAACACCCTTTGAATTTACATATCTTGCATATCCTTTAGAAGATTTTATAAGTTTTTTTCCTATATTATCTCTTCTTTTATCTTCCCTTACCCATATATTCATGATTACAGCCATTTTGTTCATTTCTTCGTATCCCATTTGTATAAAGCCTATTATTTCGCCCTGTTGCTCTATTACATTTATATGAACTTCTTTTAGATAGTTATCTTCAATATTGATACTTAATTCTCTTTTTATAACATGTCCTATATCTTTTAAATCTAAATCAAAGGTCATTCCTGATCTTTTCAGTATATATTCTTTATCGCTTTCATAGTAGTACTCTATATTTCTTATCAAATCATACTCATTTTGTTCTAATTTTCTTATTAGCATAATTCCACTCCTTATATAGATTTTTAATAAAAAAGTATTTTTTTGAAAGATTTTAAAGGTAGACTTTTTTGAAATTCATAACGGAAATTATAAATTATCCACAATTCAAAAAGTTTATAATTTCCTATTCATTATAAAAAAGTAGGAGCTACGCTCCTACTTTTGCCAACGAATCTTTTAATCTGTCAGGATGTACCGGCTTTATTATAAAGTCAGTAGCTCCATTTTTTATAGCTTCTATTATTTTATCATGCTGACCTATATCAGATATCATTATAACCTTAGCATTTGTATCAATCTTAATTATTTCTTTAAGTGCCTCTATACCATTCATTTTAGGCATGGTTATATCCATAGTAACTAAATCTGGATTCAGCTCTACGTACTTCTCTACTGCTTCTTTTCCGTTACTAGCCTCTCCTACAACTTCATATCCCAACTGTCTTATATTATCAGTTAAAAAATTCCTCATAAATGTGGCGTCATCTACGATTAATACCTTCATTGTTTCCCGCCTTTCATAGTTATTGCTAATAACATTCTAACATGATTTTATCAAAATTTCAATGTATCTTTTAATCATGAGTACATATTTCCAGATACATTTTATAGCTTATTTTGTAGAATTAAATCTATTTTTTTGATAAACTATTCTACATGATTATATTTATAGAAGGTGATTACATTGAAGGAAAATGTCAGAAAAGGCATTCTAGTTTCTGTAGAGGGCCCTATAGGTGTAGGTAAAACTACACTAACTAATATATTAAGTTCTCATTTTAATGCTCATACCTTAATGGAAATTGTTGAGGAAAATCCGTTTTTATCAAATTTTTATAAGAATATAAAAGAGTATGCTCTTCAGACAGAAACTTTCTTTTTCTTTAACAGAGTGAAGCAGTTAGAGGATATTGAAAAAGTTCTTAGGAAAGGAAATACCGTTATTAGCGATTACAATATAATCAAAAACTTGATATTTGCTGGACTTACTTTAAACAAAAAACAATTCCACAAATACAAACAAGTTTACGATGTATTTGTAAGTGGCCTGCCTCAATCAGATATAATAGTGTATTTAACATCAGATACCGATACTCTAATGAAAAAAATTTCTCTTAGAGATAGAAGTTTTGAGAGAAAAATGGATAGATCTTATATAGATAATTTGAGAGAGGAATATGAATATTACTTCAACGAAAGATCTATAAAACACTACTTCGGAGAAAAGACTCCAAGAATAATACGAGTTGATAACTCTAATTTAGATTTTATAAATAATGAAGAACACAGAAATATGATAATAAAACAAATACAAAAAGAGATTGATTTTTTAGGAGGAAAATAATGCTAAATCTTGTTACTCACCCTGAATATATAAAAACTGAAAATGAAGGGAATTTATTTATAACTGTTGCGGGAAATGTTGGTGCTGGAAAATCCACGCTTACTAAAATGCTTGGGGAAAAATTAAATTTTAAGACACATTTTGAAAAAGTAGACACAAACCCATATCTAGATGATTTTTATACTGATCAAGAAAAATGGGGTTTTCACCTTCAACTTTACTTTCTAGCTCAAAGATTCAAACAGCAAAAAGAAATATCTTGTAATGGATTTGATAATATTCAAGATAGAAGTATATATGAAGACGTAGAGATATTCGCAAAGTCCCTTTATGAAAACGGAAAAATGAATAAAAGAGATTTTGAAACTTACACTGAACTTTTCTACGATATGATCCCTTATCTTAAAAAACCTGATCTTATGATATATTTAACTGGGTCTATAGATTCTATAATAAGTAGGATAAATACAAGAGGAAGAGACATGGAAAAAAGAGTTTCAAAAGACTACTGGGAAAATCTTCATAGAAGATATGATCATTGGATAAAAAATTATAAAGAATCTCCTGTTCTTTATGTAAATATAGATGAAGTTGATATTATAGAAAATCCTCATCACTTAGATATAATAGCATCTAAGGTATTAGATATACTTAAACTTAATAAAGCTATATAAACTTTAAACCCCTTCACAATAATTATGAGAGAAGGGGTTTGAAATTTAACTTTATCTACTACCTGGTTTCACAAAAGGTATATTATCTTTGCAAAGCTTACAATCTGATTCATCAAAAGTTTCTATATCAAGCTTTATCGCACTATATATAGGCATTCCTATATCAGTGCTGCTTCTATCTATAATACACGCTACTCCTATAACTTCTCCGCCCATACTTTCTATAGCTTCCTTTGTTTCAAGTGTAGACTTTCCTGTTGTTACTACATCTTCAGTTATAAGTACTTTAGCTCCTTTTTCTATCTCAAATCCCCTTCTTATCTGCATTAATCCATCTTTTCTTTCTGCAAATATTGACTCTTTACCTAGTTGTCTTCCAAGTTCGTACGAAACTAATATTCCACCCATTGCAGGCCCAACTAATATATCTATATCAATATCTTTTATTTTATCTGCAACAACTTTAAGTACCTTTTCTGCTTTGTCTGGATATCTAAGTATCTTAGCACACTGAACATATCTATTGCTATGCTTTCCTGATGATAATAAAAAGTGTCCTTCAAGTAATGCTCCACATTCTTTTAATATGTTTTCCATAGTATCTCCTCCTAAATTATCCCTCTTATTTCATCTAGCGATTTTATATTTTCTTTTTTCATATATTCATTTATGCCATCTATTATATCTATACCTATCCTAGGATTTATAAAGTTTGCAGTTCCTACCTGAATACAAGTAGCTCCTGCCATTATAAATTCCAAAGCATCTTTATGATTGCTTATACCTCCCATTCCCACAACAGGAATTGATACATTCTTACAAACCTGATGAACCATTCTAAGTGCCATTGGCTTTATACAAGGACCTGAAAGTCCTGCATACATATTATCAAATATAGCCTTTCTTTTATCTATATCTATAGCCATTCCCATAAATGTATTTACTAATGATACTCCATCTGCTCCTTCTTCTTCGCACATAACCGCCATATTCACTATATTTTCTGCATTAGGAGATAATTTTACTATCAAAGGAACATTACAAACATCTCTTACTTTTCTAACTACTTGTCTTGCAATATCAGTTCTTATTCCAAATGCTATACCGCCTTCTTTTACATTAGGACAAGATATATTAAGCTCTATTGCATCAACATTGTTCTTACAGGCTATTTCTACACTTTCTATATATTCATCTATAGTAGATCCACCTATATTTACAATGCTTACAGTATCAAGTAATTTTAAATAATCATTATACTCCTCTACAAATTTATCAATACCTGGATTTTCAAGCCCTACACTATTTAGCATACCAGATGCTGTTTCCCAAACTCTAATTCCATTATTTCCATCTCTTTTATTAAGTGTTATTCCTTTGGTACATATGCCCCCAAGCTTTTGAATATCATATATTCTTTCATACTCTTTCCCAAATCCAAATGTACCAGATGCCATAACAACTGGGTTTTTAAAGTTTAGTTTTCCGAATTTCACACTTAAATTAGGCATCAAATATCACCTCATCTCCTAAGAAAACAGGTCCATCTAAACATGTCTTCTTATTCCCTCCCTTTGTCTTACATGTACACACTAAACAGCCCCCAACTCCACAAGCCATTCTTTTTTCTATCGATACATATACTTTTGTTTTTTTATCTCTTGCCATATCTACTATCTTCTTCATCATAGGCATAGGCCCACAAGTCATTATATAATCATACTCTGATACATCTAATATATCAGTTATGTTCTTACCTACTGTTACATAGAATCTATCAGATAAGTCCCTATACTCATCCAAAAGTATAGCCTCTTTACTAAATCCCATATATATATCAACATTTTTTAATGTTTTAGCAGCTAGATATAAAGGTGCTACTCCCATTCCACCTCCAACTAAAGCTATCTTGCCTTCAACTTTTGGAAATGTATTGCCGTAAGGGCCTTCTAACTTAATAGTATCATCACTCTTTAACTTGCTTAGTATCTTTGTTCCTTCCCCAACTACCTTATATAAAAAGCTTATATAATTATCTCCTATATCATGTATACTTATAGGCCTTGAAAGAAGTGGATGCTTATCCCAAGCCCTTAACATATAAAACTGTCCCATACTTCCTTCAAATTTCCCTTGTACTTTAAGAAGGTACATACCTTCACCAATGTATTCATTAGAAATTACCTTAGCCATTTCAGTATGTCCTCCCTCATATTTATAACTTCTCTTCTAGAAAATTCACTAAAATTTACTCCTTCTTCTTTTCCTTTATGAGCTGTTATTATTCCTCTTGAAGAATTTACAACTCCACTCATGTTTTTCCCTAAAAGATGTGCTATATCTTTAGCACTCCCCCCTTGTTCTCCATACCCAGGTATTAAGAAGAACATATTATTAAATCTATTCTTTATATTTATCATTTCATCAAAATGTGTTCCCCCAATAACACCACCTATACAGCTAAATCCACTTTCTCCTATATATTCACTTCCCCAACTAGTTACTTTTTGTCCTACCTTAACATATAGTTTTTCATCATTTACTTTAAGCTCCTGAAAATCGTTAGAACTTTCATTTGATGTTTTTATTAGTACAAATAATCCCTTATCCTTATTTTTTACATATTCAAAGTAAGGGCTTACAGCATCAACTCCCATATATGGGCTTACAGTTATAAAGTCACATTCAAAATCTCCTTCAAAGTGAGCTTTTGCGTACATCTTTGCAGTTGATGATATATCTCCTCTTTTTATATCACCTATTGATATTCCCTTGATATCCTTTATATATTTTAAAGTTTTGCTGTATGCCATAAGGCCTTCAATTCCTAGTGCCTCATAGCAAGCTATCTGTAGTTTGTAGCATGAACAAACATCAAAAGTTGCATCTATTATACTTTTATTAAACTCAAATATCTTATCTTGTATTGATTTTGTGCTATTTAATATATATTCTGGAATATACTCAAGTCTGGTATCAAGGCCTACGCATACTGGCCCTTTTTCTATTACACTTTGGTAAAGTTTATCTATTATCATAAAGAATCGCCCCGCCTTTTATAGTCATTTTTACTTCTCCACATACCTCATAACCATCGAATGGATTATTTTTTCCCTTAGATATAAATTTGCTAGTATCTATTTTATATTTTTTATTTAAGTCAACTAAAACCAAATCCGCTACATATCCTTCTTTTATAAGCCCACACTTTAAATTTAATATCCTAGCTGGATTATAACTCATCATTTCACTTAGCTTATTTATTGATATGTCATTTTCCTTAAAAACTCTATATACCATCGAAAAAGCTACTTCTATATTTGATATTCCCGGTGCATTATTTTTTTTATCTTCCATGCTGTGTGGTGCATGATCCGTTCCTATAATATCTATATATCCTTCTTTTATTCCTTGTATTAATGCACCTACATCTTCTGTAGTTGCAAAGCTAGGATTGACCTTATAATCTATGTTGCTCTTAAATATGTGGTGTGGTGTTACCTCACAAGTAAATTTTATATTCTTATCCTTAAACTCTCTTATCGTATCTAATGTACTTTTTAGACTTATATGGCATATATGAAGATTTCCACCTACATCTTCTAAAATTTCAAGATCTCTTCTTACTATCTCCTCTTCAGAATCGCAGTGAGTTAACACCTTAAAGTTCATATCTTTTGATAACTTAAGAGCTTTTCTCATAATATCTTCATTTTCTATTGTTTTCCCATCGTCAGAAAACAATTTAGTGTATTTTATCATCTTATCAAAGTCTACAGTTTCTACTCCGTCTAAATTTTTAGTTACAGAACTTATTTGAACAACATTGCATAGATTAAGGTTTTTCACTTTCTCATTTATAAATTCCATTACATCTTCGTTATCGCAAACTGGATTTGTATTAGCCATTGCACAAAGAGTTGTAAATCCACCTTTCAATGCTGCTCTTTGACCACTTTCTAAATCCTCTTTATATTCATATCCAGGAGTTCTAAGATGTGTATGCATATCTACAAACGAAGGAAGTAGTGTTAGCCCTTTAGCATCTATACTTTCATACTCTGATCTAATGTTTTGGCCAACTTCTTTTATTATTCCATTTTCAATCATTACATCTGCATGCATATCCCTAGTAGCATCAATTACATTTACATTCTTTATTAATAAATTCATATAGACACCCTGCAATCGCAGTATTCGCATTTATATTCTTTATTTTCTTTATCTACAAGCACAAATTCTATATCTTCTATATTCTCAACAGTACTTATGCATCTAGGGTTTTTGCATTTTAATGTTCCTTTTATTTTTTGTGGCAATCTTAGTTGTATTTTTTCTCTTATCTTTCCGTCTTCAATTATATTTATAGTTATATTTGGATCTATAAGTCCTAGTATATGAACATCTAGATTTATCTCGTTCTCTATTTTTATAATGTCTTTTTTATCCATTTTATTAGAGCTTACATTCTTTAAAAGTGCAGTGCTATATTCAGCTTTGTGAAGTCCTAATTCTTTAAATATTTTGTATCCACAACCTGATTTAATATGGTCTATTACTATTCCTCTTTTTATGCTAGTTACATTAAGCATCTATCTCAACCCCCAAAAGTTTAATTATAAGAGCCATTCTAACAAACATTCCAAATTTAGCTTGATCAAAGTATACACTTTTACTATCTTCATCTACTTCTGTGGCTATCTCATTTACTCTTGGAAGTGGGTGCATTATTATCATATCTTTTTTAGATTTTTCTATTTTCTGTTTAGTTAGTACATAACTATCTTTCAATCTTAGATAATCTTCTTCATTAAAAAATCTTTCTTTCTGAACCCTAGTCATATAAAGTATATCTATATCATCTATGACTTCTTCTAAGTTCGTAGTTTCTATATATGAATTAGAATCTATCTCATCTTTTATATATTCTGGAATTTTTAGTTCTGGTGGGGATATAAATATGAATTTAGTATTTTCATATTTATTCATAGCTTTAACTAAAGAATGAACTGTTCTTCCAAACTTTAAATCTCCACAAACTGCAACTGTGTGACTTGAAAGTTTGCCTTTTAATGAATTTATTGTAAGTAAATCTGTAAGAGTTTGGGTGGGATGATGATGTCCTCCATCACCAGCATTTACCAAAGGAATTGTTGAGTATTTAGAAGCAAGCTTAGGTGCTCCTTCTTTTGGGTGTCTCATAACCGCTAAATCAGCATAACAAGCTATAGTTCTTATTGTGTCTGCAATACTTTCTCCTTTTGATACAGATGATCCATTAGGATCAGAAAATCCTATTATGCTTCCTCCTAATCTAAGCATAGCTACTTCAAAACTAAATCTCGTTCTAGTAGAAGGCTCATAAAATAGTGTAGCTAATACTTTTCCTTTGCATACATCACTATATCTTTCTGGATTGATTATTATTTCTTTAGATAAGTCTAATATTTCTCTTATCTCATCTAAAGAAAATTCTTCTAAATCGATTAGATGCTTTCCTTTTAACATTTTATTTCCTCCTTTTTTAGCCTCTCTGGACTATTTTAAAAGACAAAAAGCCTCCCTACATTTTGGCGTAGGAAGGCATAGATATCCCTAGATATTATTTAATAACCTTCCTAGCCTCTCTGGACTAGCTTAAAGATAACATTTTCTTTATAAGATAATATCACCTAGAAGATACATTGTCAATATATTGTATTCGACAAAGAGAAATATATTCTCTTATTTTTATACATATTTCCCGAGAAATAATCATAAGTATATTTTTATTTGTCATTAATTAGATGTGACCCTTGCATTAGAAAGTTTAGTACAAGTTTTGCTTCTTCTTCGTTTTCTACTTCAACTACAATATCATTAGGATTTTCATTAACTATATACATCGCTCCTATTATTGATTTTGCATTTACTGAATATTCTCCAGATTTAAGATATACTTTTCCCTTTAGTTTAGATACAAATTCTACAAATCTGTTTATATCTTCTACCTTCATAAAAGTAACTCTCATTTTATCATCTCCTTATATTATTTTTCAATTATATGATACACATAATTTATTAAATCTAAACGCAAAAAGAGAACCCCAAATGGGATTCTCTGAATAATTTCTAGTATATTCCTTGTGCCATCATTGCTTCTGCAACTTTTTTGAATCCAGCTATGTTAGCACCAGCAACTAAGTTGTAACCAAATCCATATTCCTCAGCAGCTTGCTTAGCATTTTCATGGATGTTGATCATTATTTGATGTAATTTAGCATCTACTTCTTCTCTAGTCCAAGCAAGTCTCATGCTGTTTTGAGACATTTCAAGAGCAGAAGTTGCAACTCCACCAGCGTTAGCAGCTTTAGCAGGTCCTACTATAACTCCATTAGCTAAGAAGTATTCTACAGCTTCGTTAGTACATGGCATGTTAGCTCCTTCAGCAACATACTTAACTCCGTTTGCAACTATTTGTTTAGCATGCTCTAAAGTAATGTCGTTTTGGATTGCACATGGCATTACTATGTCAACTTTAACATTCCATGGTTTTTCTCCTGCAACGAACTCAACACCGTATTTATCTGCATAGTCTTTAACTCTAGCACCTTTGTTTTCTTTTAACATTTCAACTAAGTAATCTATTTTTTCTCCAGTTATTCCTTCTGGATCGTAGATGTATCCGTCTGGTCCAGAAAGCGTAACTACTTTACCACCTAAATCAGCAACTTTTTGGCATGCTCCCCAAGCAACGTTACCAAATCCTGAAACAGCTACTGTTTTACCTTCGAAAGTTTCTCCATTATGCTTAAGCATTTCGTTACAGAAGTAAGTTACACCAAATCCTGTAGCTTCAGGTCTTATTAAGCTTCCTCCGTAAGATAATCCTTTTCCAGTAAGAACTCCGTTTTCGAATGCTCCTCTGATTCTTCTGTAGTGTCCATACATGTATCCTATTTCTCTTGCTCCAACACCGATATCTCCAGCTGGAACGTCTACATCTGGTCCTATATGTCTGTAAAGCTCTGTCATGAAGCTTTCGCAGAATCTCATTATTTCAGCATCAGACTTTCCTCTAGCATCGAAATCTGATCCACCTTTTCCTCCTCCTATTGGAAGTCCAGTTAATGAGTTTTTGAATATTTGCTCAAATCCTAAGAATTTGATTATTCCTGAGTAAACTGTTGGATGGAATCTAATTCCTCCTTTGTATGGTCCTATAGCTCCATTGAATTGAACTCTCATTCCACGGTTTACTTGTACATTTCCTTGATCGTCAACCCAAGGCACTTTAAATGATATCATTCTTTCAGGCTCAATCATTCTCTCTAAAAGATTAGCTTTTATGTACTCTGGATGTTTTTCTAATACTGGAGTTAAAGAATGTAATACTTCCTCAACTGCTTGAATAAATTCTGGTTCACTAGCATTTCTAGCTTTTGTATTTTCTAATACTTTCGCTATGTACTCTTTAGGACTTAAAACTTGGTTTTCCATATTAAGAAGCCCCCTTCATTTATTTTTATTTGTAGAATCTTGTTACAATTTGTTGAAAACATTTTCCCTGTCTCCTAATTGGATTATAACATAGTGATTTCACCTTTGTAAATATCATTTATGAATTATTTATCAAAGTATATTCTCACTATATTTATATTTATAGCTAGTATATTTAGAAGTGTCATATTTTCTAAGCTTTTTAATATATTCTGTTGAATTTTATATGATGGAGATATTAAATTACCATACTTCATTCCAACTTTTATATTTATTTCTATTCCTTTCGATAAATCACTTACCTCTATTGCATATACTCTTATATCTTCATTTAGGTTTGATATTTCATAGTCAATTATCTGAATAATCGCTCTTTCTGATATAAAGTATTTTCCAAGGTAGCTAAACGTAGGTCTAACCAATGTTTTCTCTACTTCTTCAACCTCACTATTTTTATTCTTGAATAGAAGTTTTATTGGATTTCTAAACATTCCAGAAAAATGTCTTTTTACCTCGAATGTCGGAAGTGGAACTATGTGTATGCCTTCTTGCAATCTACTTGTCTTGGCTTTTTCTATTTCTTCTTTTGTGGCTATATCGTATATACTTATTTCTTTATGTACTTTTCCAAGTTCTAATCTATCACATATTATATTTATCATTCTTCTAGAAGTTCCAATTACAAGTATTTTATCTACATTATTTCTTTTTATAGCTTCTTTTACCTTATTTTTATGAACTACATCTTCAAATATAGCTCTTCTTACAGCTTCCATTTTTGTTGATGCCCTCTTAGCCGAAACTCCTGCTATTATCTTGTTTTTATGTATGAGTATTCCGTCATCTATTATGTACTCTATATCATTTTCATAAGATACCTTCAATGCTCTATAACTTTTTCCTGTACCACTTGGTCCAACTAAAGAATATACTTTCATAGACACCTCTCTGATTTTGTTATTATTTAATATTATATCAAAAAAAGAAAGGTATTTTTACCTTTCTTTCTCCATATTTCTAGTAGCAACTATATCTACTCCAGTATTAAGTATATTCTCAACTATAATATCTCCTAATTTTATAGGTGCTTCTACAACTATATCATCTAGATATTCCATTATTTCGAATATCATCTCTTTAGGAACAGCATCTTTTGTCTTTACAGGTATTAATCTAAGCTGCCCATTATTTATTCTAACAGTAGTAGTTATCATTCTTTTAGGATTTGTAACTTCTTCTATTGCGTATTTTTCTCCTCTTTTACATTTGTTTAAGCTAACTTTGTAATCTTTAGAATCTGTTTTTTCTATACTCATCCTACATCCTATAGGACAAACTATACAAACAAGATCTCTTTGCATATTTACGCCCCCTCTACACAAATTTCTATATCACCATTTATTTTCTTTAGAATATGTGGAGATAATTTGATATTTTCCATCTCAGAAGGTATCATATGCAGTCTACTCTTTTCTAGTATTATTTTTTCTCCACATCTTATAATTAGCTTCTTGTTTTCGTATATATTTCTAACCCTCATAAATAAGTCGATGTTTTCGTTACTGTTAGTATCTATGTATTGAGGAACAATGTAGCTTATTCCATTTCCTCCTTTTGTTTTTACATATGATTTATCTTTATTTTCTCCTAGTGCATATATAGCTGCATTTCTTCCTGCTATTCTGCTTTCCTTGGTTACAAAATCAACTAAATCATGAACATGAACAACATTTCCGCACGCAAATATTCCTTCTATATTAGTTTCCATACTACTATTTACAACAGGTCCTCTAGTTGTATTATCAAGATTTATATTAACCTCTCTTGAAAGTTCATTTTCAGGAATCAATCCAACGGATAATAATAATGTATCACACTCTATAAATTTTGAACTCTCATGGATTATATCCATATTTTCATCAAGCTTTGATATAGTAACTCCATTCACTCTATCCCTTCCATGTACATAACTTATACAGTGACTTAATAAAAGAGGTATATTGTAATCATTAAGGCACTGTACTATATTTCTATTAAGTCCACTAGAAAACGGATTTCTTTCAACAACAGCCTCTACCTTAGCTCCTTCTAATGTAAGTCTTCTAGCCATTATAAGTCCTATATCCCCTGAACCATATATAACTACCCTCTTACCAACCATATATCCTTCCATATTCATAAATCTTTGAGCAGCACCAGCTGTATATATCCCTGCTCCTCTATATCCCGGAACATCTATTGCTCCTCTTGACCTTTCTATACATCCCATAGCTAAAACTATTGCTCTTGCACTTATATCTATAAGTCCTCTTTCACCAAGAGCTACTATATTTCTATTTTCATCTATACTCAAAACCATAGTATTTAGCATATATTCTATATTAAATTCTTTCACCATATCTATAAATCTACTAGCATACTCTGGTCCTGTTAACTCCTCTTTAAATTCATGCAATCCAAAACCATTGTGTATACACTGATTTAATATTCCTCCTAATTCCCTATCTCTTTCTAATATTATCACTTTCTTAGCACCTGTTCTTTTTGCTTCAATAGCAGCACCTAGTCCTGCTGGCCCTCCTCCAATTATAACAACATCATATTTCAATTTTCTCACCCCTCATTTCCTTTACTTTTCCTAGTATCATATTTGAATTTCTGTGTTCTTTAAGGACATCTTCCATATCTATATTTAGCTCTCTTGAAAGTATCTCTAAAACTCTAGGCCCACAAAATCCACCTTGACATTTTCCCATTCCTGGTCGTATTCTTCTTTTTATTCCATCTAAAGTTTTAGCTCCTGCATTTCTATGAATAGCATTTATTATTTCACCTTCCGTTACAGTTTCACATCTACATATTATTTTTGAATGCTTATCATTCTTAGCTATAGCTTCCTTTCTTTCTTCTTTAGTCATATGAATAAATGGTTTTTCTATTTTTCTATATGGATTAAAATTTTCTTTCTTATTTAAATTCAATCCTTCCTTTTTTAAAATATCTACAACATATGTAGCTATGGCTGGTGCAGCTGTAAGACCTGGTGATTCTATGCCTCCAACATTTATAAATCCTTTGGCCTTACTTGATGGGAATATCATAAAATCTCTAGTATTAGGAGTTGCCCTAAGACCTGCAAATGATGTTATTGTCTTTGATATATCTATATCTGGAACAGATTTTTTGGATAAATCCCTAACTAAACTCAAACCTTCATAGCTAGTACATACATCATCTTTATCATCTACTTCAATAGCTGTAGGACCTACTAATATATTTCCATGTACTGTAGGAGTTACAAGTATTCCTTTTCCTTTTTTAGTAGGACATTGAAATATAACACTATTTATAATTTTCCCTTCAGATCTATCTAGTACTCTATACTCTCCTTTTCTTGGAATAATGTAGTATTCATCTCCTCCTATCATATTGTTTATTCTATCTGCATACACCCCTGCAGCATTTACTACGTACCTTGCTTTCATATTTCCTTTTGTAGTTTTTATTAAAAATCCTTCTTCTTCAGTTTCTATACCTAAAACCTCACAATCTGTTTTTAGTTGTACCCCATTGTCTATACTATTTTCCATTAAAGCTACTGTAAGGTTAAAAGGACAAACTATTCCTGCACTTGAACAATGAAGTGCTCCAACTACATCATCACTTATATTAGGCTCAATTAATTTTGTTTCTTCTTTATTTAGGATTTTCAGGCCATCTACTTTATTTTCTATACCTCTATCATAAAGCTCTTTTATCCTTATCATTTCTTCTTCACTAAATGCTAAAACTAAAGATCCTACTCTTTTGAAATGCACATCTAACTTTCTACACAAATCATCGTACATCTTATTCCCTTCTACATTTAATTTTGCTTTCAAAGTTCCAGGGTAAGCATCATATCCACCATGAACTATGGCACTATTTGCCTTTGTTGTTCCCTGACATACCTCTATACCCTTTTCCAAAACAACTATATCTATTTCATATTTTGAAAGTTCTCTAGATATGCTAGCTCCTACTACACCAGCTCCTATTATCGCTACATCAAACATATAATCATCTCCTTTTTCTTAAAAATACAAAAAGAGAGCCTAATATACTAGGCCCTCTCTCGTCTCTATGCCTTAAAGTCAATTCTTATGCTTCAGTTAATGCAAGTTCCTCATTATCTTCTTTTTCCCACTCTAATGCTCTTTTAACTGCTTTTTTCCATCCACTATAAAGCTTTATTCTTTTATTTTCATCCATATTAGGAGTGAATTCTCTATCTATTGACCATTTCTGTTTTATCTCTTCTTTGCTAGACCAAAATCCTACTGCAAGACCTGCTAAATATGCTGCTCCTAAAGCAGTTGTTTCTATAACACTTGGTCTATAAACAGGAACATCTAATATATCTGCTTGGAATTGCATCAGGAAATTATTAGCAGATGCTCCTCCATCTACTTTAAGTCCCTTAAGCTCTATATTTGAATCTTCCTGCATAGCATTTAGAACATCTTTAGTTTGGTAATCTATAGATTCTAGTGTTGCTCTAACTATATGCTCTCTTTTAGCACCTCTAGTTAAACCTACTATAGATCCTCTTGCATACATATCCCAGTATGGAGCTCCAAGACCAGTAAATGCTGGAACCACATAAACTCCATTCGTATCCTCAACACTATTTGCGTAAAACTCAGATTGTTGAGCATTATATATAAGTCTTAATTCATCTCTAAGCCACTGTATAGATGCACCACCTATGAATATACTTCCTTCTAATGCATATTCAACTTTTCCATCTACTCCCCAAGCTATAGTTGTTAGAAGTCCATTATTTGAATACACAAGATTTGTTCCTGTATTCATAAGCATAAAGCATCCTGTTCCATAGGTATTCTTTGCCATTCCTTCTTCAAAACAAGCTTGACCAAATAGTGCCGCTTGCTGATCTCCTGCATCTCCTGCTATTGGAATTTGAGCTCCTCCAAATGTATGTATATCAGTAGTTCCATATACATGACTTGAAGGCTTAACATCTGGAAGCATAGACATTGGTATATCTAGTTCTTTAAGTATATCTTCATCCCATTTAAGTTCTTTTATATTATAAAGCATTGTTCTTGATGCATTAGAGTAGTCAGTAACATGAACTTTTCCTCTAGTTAAATTCCATATAATCCATGTATCAATATTTCCAAATAACAATTCTCCTTTGTTAGCTTTTTCTCTAGCACCTTCTACATTATCTAATATCCACTTTATCTTAGTTCCCGAAAAATAAGCATCAACTACAAGACCAGTTTTTTCTTTTATCTCTTTTTCTAGACCTTTTCTTTTTAATTCATCGCATATATTTGCAGTTCTTCTACACTGCCAAACTATAGCATTGTATATAGGCTTTCCGGTATTTTTATCCCAAACTACAGTAGTTTCTCTTTGATTTGTTATTCCTATAGCTGCTATTTCATCTGGTCTTATTCCTGTTCTTTCCAAAACTTCTCTTGCAACTCCACTTTGAGTACCCCATATCTCCATAGGATCATGTTCAACCCATCCTGCCTTAGGATATATCTGAGTAAATTCCTTTTGAGATGTTCCAACTATATTAGCATCATGATCAAATAGTATTGCTCTTGAACTTGTAGTTCCTTGGTCTAAAGCCATTATATATTTTTTCATATTTCTCCCCCTAATTATTTGCTCTTTCTTTTACGTTAGACTCTAAGTACTTTCTTACTCCCTTATCATAAACAATTCCACCAACTAAAGCTCCTATTACAGGCCCTACTATAGGCACCCAGAAATAATTATTAACTCCAAATGCAATTTTTCCCCATCCAGCAATATATGCAAATAATTTAGGTCCAAAATCTCTAGCTGGATTCATTGCAAACCCTGTTAGACTTCCAAATGAAGAGCCTATTATCGCTATGGTCAAACCTATTATAACAGGAACCATGTTTGACTTAGGAGCTGCACTATTTCTATCATCTGTAATCGCAAATATAACCATAACTAAGAACATAGTTATAACTATTTCTACAAAAAGTGCCTCAAAGTTATTTAGATAAGATTTTGGATAAGTAGAAAATATTCCTGCATTTGCTAAACTTTCAACACTTCCTCTTATTATATTGTTGCTTTTTTCAAACTCTATGAATGCATCTTTATAAAGTAAATATGTAGTTGCAGCACCTGCAAAAGTTCCTAGAAATTGTGAAACTATATATGGTCCTACCTTTTTCTTAGGAAAATCCCTATACGCAGTAAGTGCCAAAGTTACAGCTGGATTTATGTGAGTTCCAGATACTGCACTTGTTACATAAATAGCCATAGTAACTCCTAAACCCCATATAATACTTATCTCCCACTGGGTAACAGGTGCACCATTTAAAACTAGTGATGCAACGCACCCTGAGCCTATGAATAGCAAAATCCAAGACCCAATAAATTCTGAAATACACTCTCCTAATAACGTTTTCCTCATGAATATATCCCCCCCTAAATTTTACACAAAAAAGAGAGAGCCACTCTATCACAAAATGGCTCTCTCTTCTCTTGCCGATTTACTATATACTATTCATGATTATATTTTAATATGACTATAAATTAATGTCAATTATTTTTAAAATTTTCTGTATATTTATTACTTTGCTACTTCAAACATACCTTTTGTATTGTTTGCTATTTTAACAAGTGCAAGCATGAGAGGAACTTCTACTAATACACCAACAACTGTAGCAAGTGCTGCTCCAGATTGAAGCCCAAACAAAGATATAGCAACTGCAACTGCAAGTTCAAAGAAGTTACTTGCTCCTATCATTGCTCCAGGAGCCGCTATATTATGAGGTAATTTCCAAACTTTAGCCCATAAGTAAGCTACAAAGAAAATTAATAATGTTTGAATAATTAGTGGTACAGCTATTAAAGCTATATGAATTGGATTGTTTAATATTACTTCTCCTTGGAAAGAGAAAATTATAATAAGCGTAAGTAAAAGCCCTATTATAGTAACATTATTGAATTTCTTTAGGAACACATTTTCAAAATAATCTAATCCTTTTTTCTCTATTATATACTTTCTTGAAAAATATCCTCCAGCAAGTGGAACAACTATAAATAATACAACAGATAAAAATAGCGTATCATATGGAACTGCTACATTAGTTACTCCAAGTAAAATAGCAACTATTGGTGTGAATGCAACAAGTAGTATAAGGTCATTTACAGCAACTTGAACTAAAGTATAAGCAGGATCTCCATCAGTTAAGTGACTCCAAACAAATACCATTGCTGTACAAGGAGCTGCACCTAATAAAACTGCTCCTGCTAGATAATCAGATGCTAAGTCAGCTGGTATAAAGGCTTTAAATACTACCTTTAAGAAAAATGCTGCTATCAAATACATAGTAAAAGGTTTTATAAGCCAGTTAGTAACACATGTTACAGTAAGACCTTTTGGCCTTTTCGTAGCTTCAACTATACTTGTAAAGTCAATCTTTAACATCATAGGATAAATCATAAGCCATATTAATATTGCAACTGGTATAGATACTTTTGCATACTCAAATTTGCTAAGAGTTTCTGGGAGTGCTGGGAAAAGCTGACCTATAGCTACCCCTATTACTATACAAAGAGTAACCCAAACTGTCAGGTATCTTCCAAAGAAGTCTAATCCACCACTTTTTTTAGTTTCGTTTGACATTTTATCACTCCTTTAATTTTTATTCTTCTATGCATTTATTTTTAACTTTATTGCAAATACATCCATCTTTATATGATGTTATATTTTTTATAAATTCACATATAAGCTTAATATTATCAGTATTTATAGAGTAAAATACCCATTTTCCTTTCTTTTGTGAATTTACAAGTCCTGATTGTTGAAGTATCTTCATATGATGTGAGATAGTTGGCTGTGTCAACTCTAATCCTTCCATAATGTCACAAGCACACATTTCTCCACACGAAAGCATTTCTAATATCATTAGTCTATTTTTATCTGATAGTGCTTTAAATATCTCTACTTTTTCTTCCATCTTCAGTCTCCTTACATTATATGAATAGATATATTTAAATGTGTCTATATACATAATAATTTTATTCATGAAATTTGTCAATTCATTTATTGTTAAGTTTTTGAGTAAGAAGACCTGAAAAATCAGATCTTCTTTTTAATTATTCTTCCCAAAGCTTTG
The DNA here is from genome assembly GCA_002029295.1 of Alkalithermobacter paradoxus. Classification (GTDB taxonomy): domain Bacteria; phylum Bacillota; class Clostridia; order Peptostreptococcales; family Peptostreptococcaceae; genus Alkalithermobacter; species Alkalithermobacter paradoxus. Next base: position 273,740 of record MZGW01000003.1, read on the forward strand.
AGTTAGTAGTAGACACGGATACAGCTCCACTTTTTAGAGCATCCATTATGTCTTCCTTTGTTTTTATAAGCCCTCCCGCTATAAGAGGTATGCTTGTTTCATCTTTCAACCTTTTTATGACTTTTGGCATAATTCCAGGCATTATTTCTATCGCAGATGGTCTTACTTTCTTTATACTATCCATAGCACTTTCTAAAGACATTGAATCTAGTATAAAAAATCTTTGCACTACATTTATATTTTTCTCTATAGCCCTTTTTACTATATTTACTTTTGTACTTATTATTCCATCTACTTTTATATTTTCATGTATGTAATCTACTATTATAGGATTTGAGGCTATTCCACTTATCATATCAAGATGTATAAAAACTTTCTTATCGTTCTTTTTTATGATTTCTACTTTATCTCTTAAAGTAAGTATATCCCCATAAAGTAAAAATACTATCTCACAGTCTGATTTAATTGCACTATTGAATGTTTCATCACTTTTTACTGCAGCTATTACTGGATTATATTCTAATATTTCCCTCATAATTATGCCCCCTATATCATTAAGTAATACTGTTATTATACATATCTATCATAAATTTCACAATATTCACTATTATTAATGCAATTATTTATTTCAAAATCCCTTTTCAAATTGTATTTATATGGATATAATAGTAGTATCAGTTGTGTCTTTATGATACGTACTGAAAATATATTTATAAATACCAAGGAGGTAATTCATATGGCTTACATAATCAACGATGCTTGCATAAGCTGTGGAGCTTGCGAACCAGAATGTCCAGTTAGCTGCATAAGTGCTGGAGATGATATCTATGTTATAGATGCAGATGTTTGCATCGACTGTGGAGCTTGTGCTGGAGTATGTCCAGTTGACGCACCTCAACCAGAATAATAAAGTAAAGAAGCTACCAAATTATTTGGTAGCTTCTTCATTTTCATTAAGTAAATATGATAATGTAAATAAGCTTTCTTTTAAGTGGACATTTTCTACAACTACATCATCTGGCAAATGTAAATCTATAGGTGCAAAATTCCATATACCTTTTATTCCTGCTCTTACTAATATGTCTGCAACTTGTTGTGCTTTTTCTTTAGGAATACATATAGCCGCTATTTTTATATCGTTTTCCTTCACGTATTCTTCCATTAGTTCAACATCTAGCACTTCAAGATCTCTAATTTTAAGACCTATAATTCTTGGGTTTGCATCAAATATTGCTTTTATCTTAAATCCTGATTTTTGGAACCCTGAGTAGTTAGCAATAGCTTGACCTAAATTACCAGCCCCTACTAATATAGTGTTGTATTCTTTGTTTAGCCCTAATATCTTTCCTATCTCATCATATAATTCAGATACATTGTATCCATATCCTTGTTGTCCAAATCCCCCGAAGTTATTTAAATCTTGTCTTATTTGAGATGCAGTAAATCCTATTATCTGACTTAACTCTTTAGAAGAAATACGATTCACATCTTTATCCATAAGCTCTTTTAGATACCTATAGTATTTAGGTAATCTTCTTATTACTGCCATAGAAATTTTCTTTGACATCCTCTTTCACCCACTCTATATAGTTTTGTAAAATTCCATAAATTTTGTTTTTTTGTCATAATTATAACAAATGTCACGTTCAATGTCAAACCTATTCTGATATATTTTATCATATAGTTCGCTATTTTGAAAGTTCTCAGCTTGATTATATATATGTTAAGATTTATAATTTTATTTATGAGGAGGCTAAATTTATGATAATTTTATCTTGTAATAATATAACCAAGAGTTTTGGTATAGATACTATACTTGAAAATATAAGCTTTACTATAAATGAAGGAGATAAAGTAGGACTTGTAGGAGTTAATGGTACAGGAAAAACTACTCTGTTTAAAATAATAACAGGAGAGTACGGGTATGACTTTGGTGATATATATATATCAAAAAACACTAGCATAGGATATCTTCACCAAAATCCTAACTTCAAATCTAACAATAATATACTAGATGAAGTATTGACAGTATTCGAAGATCTTATGTTGATGGAAAAGGAACTTAGGAATTTAGAAATTCTTATATCAGATGAGAGTCAAAATAAAAACTCTAATAAACTCGAGTCTATTATGAATGAGTATTCTGCTAAGCTAGAAGAATTTAATAGCAAAAATGGATACGGATATAAATCTGAAGCTAAAGGTACTCTGAAGGGCCTTGGATTTAGCGATGAAGATTTTGAAAAAGATGTAAATATATTGTCTGGAGGAGAAAAAACGAGAGTATTACTTGCAAAATTACTTCTTAAAAAACCTGATTTATTGCTACTTGACGAACCTACAAATCACCTTGATACAGGTGCAATAGAATGGCTTGAAAATTTTCTTAAACAATACAAAGGAACTGTTATTACAGTTTCTCATGATAGATACTTCCTTGATCAGGTGGTCAATAGAATATTCGAACTTCACAACAGACGCCTTAAAGATTATAGTGGTAATTACTCAACATATATAAAGAAATCTGCCATAGAGAAGGAATTAGAACTTAAAAAATACGAACAGCAACAAGCGAGTATAAAAAAACAAGAAGATGTTATAGATAAATTAAAATCGTTCGGCAGAGAAAAGCATGTAAAAAGAGCTAGAAGTAGAGAAAAAGCACTTCAAAAGATAGATGTTTTGGATAAACCTGAAATGTATAGAAAAAAAGCTAAAATAAGGTTTGAGCCAGAGATAAGCAGTGGTTATGAGGTGTTGAATGTAGAAAATCTATCTATGGCTTATGGAGATAGAACTTTATTTAAGAATGTTTCATTTAATATATACAAGGGAGAAAAAGTAGCTTTAATAGGTCCAAACGGGATGGGTAAATCAACTATATTTAAAATACTTATGAAGGAGATTGCTCAAACTGAAGGTAAATTTAAGCTCGGTACAAATGTAAATATAGGTTACTATCATCAAGAACAAAAAACTTTAAATTTAGAAAATACTATAATAAATGAAATTTGGGATTCTAATCCTAATCTAGATCAAACTAAAATAAGAACTGTTCTAGGATCATTCTTATTTGAAGATGAGGAGGTTTTTAAGGAGATATCTAAACTAAGTGGTGGAGAAAGAGGTAGAGTAGCTCTTGCAAAGCTTATGCTATCAAAATCTAATTTTCTTTTACTAGATGAGCCTACTAATCATCTTGATATAGATTCTAAAGAAGTCCTAGAGGAAGCTTTATCTAATTACGAAGGAACTTTATTTATGATATCTCACGATAGATATTTCCTAAACACTGTAGTAAATAAGATACTTGTTCTTACCGAAGATGGAATAAAAGAATATCTAGGTAACTACGACTATTATATAGAAAAAAGAAATGAATTAAATGAAGTTCATGAGGAAGTAGAAGAAAAAACTAAGACACAAATTAAAGAGGAAAGAAAAAAGGAAAGAGAAAAAAAAGATCTAGAGAAAAAGCAAAGGATTGAAAGAGAAAAAGTTGAAAAGGAAATAGAAAAGATAGAACTTGAGTTAGAACAAATAGATATATTAATGTGTCAAGAGGAAGTGTATTCAAATGAAGAAAAATGCAGAGAAGTAAATAAGAAAAAACAAGAGTTAAGTTCTAACTTAGAAAATCTGTATGAGAAATGGGAAAGTTTGATGTAGAAAAATCTGCACTTTTGTAAACTTATTTATGTTTTTTAGTTGACATATAACTTCAATCTATGTAAACTATATTTGTCAACATAATGCATATTGTAAGTTAACAAAAGGAGGATATTATGAAAACTAAAGATTTGATACTAGTGTCTTTATTCGCAGCTATAACAGCTATATTTTCTCAAATTTCAATACCTATTCAACCAGTACCTATAACATTTCAAGTTCTTGCGGTTGCACTGGCTGGTGCATTTTTAGGCAGAAAGCATGGATTTTTATCTCAAGTTGTATATCTTTTATTAGGTGCAATAGGAGCTCCTGTATTTGCAGGATTTAAGGGAGGATTTAATTTCTTAATAGGTCCTACTGGAGGATATTTATTCGCTTTTCCAATAGCAGCTTATTTAATAGGTATGCTCTCTGAAAGAAAAGGTATTATAAATATGTTCATAGGTATGCTGTTAGGGATTATTTCTATATATACATTAGGAATGCTTCAATTAAAAGTTGTTCTTAATTTAAGTATTCAGGAGGCATTTGCTGCAGGTGTTGCTCCATTTTTAGTTCTTGATATAATAAAAATGGCGTTTGCTTCATTTATTGCAAATGAAGTGCTAAAAAGAACTAACATGCTTCAAAGAGCATAAATTTAAGCCCTTGATTATAATCAAGGGCTTTATATTCTATTTTTGTCCTAGTTTTAAATTAGGAACAGCATTTAAATATAAATCTGAAACCTTTCCATTTAAATAGTCGTAGTATGCTGCACATCCTATCATTGCTGCATTGTCTGTACATAAGGATAAAGGTGGATATTTTATATCTATATTGTATTCCTTTCCTTTCTCGCTTAGCTTTTCTCTAAGACCAGAGTTTGCTGCAACTCCTCCTGCTAATACTACTTTGTCATATCCCTTAACTCTTGCTGCTTTTATAGACTTATCTACTAATACATCAAGAACTGCTTCTTGAAAAGACGCAGCCACATCTTCTACAACTATCTCTTCGTTTTTCATTTTCTTAGAGTTTAGATAATTAAGTACTGCCGATTTTAGACCACTAAAGCTAAAATCGAAGCTATCTTCTTCTAGATATATTCTTGGAAAATCTATAGCTTTCTTGTTACCTATCTTAGATAACTTATCTATCTTAGGCCCTCCAGGATATCCTAAATTAAGAGCTCTTGCTATCTTATCGAATGCTTCTCCTGCAGCATCATCTCTAGTTTTTCCTAGTATTTCATACTCTCCATATCCTTTTACTTCAACTAAATGAGTATGTCCACCAGAAACTATAAGACATACAAATGGTGGTTCAAGGTCCTTATGCTCTATAAAATTTGCTGCTATATGGCCTTCTATATGGTTTACCCCAACTAATGGGATATCTAAAGCAAATGACAATGCTTTAGCACTTGAAAGTCCAACCAAAAGTGCTCCAACAAGTCCAGGTCCATATGTAACTCCTATTACGTCTATATCCTTAAAGCTTAATTTAGCTTCATCTAATGCACTTTGTATAACTAACTCTATATTTTCTATGTGCTTTCTCGAGGCAACCTCTGGGACTACTCCGCCAAATTTTTTGTGAAGATCTATTTGAGTTGAAACCACATTAGATAAAATTTCTCTACCATTTTTTAATATAGCAGCGCAAGTTTCATCACAACTGCTTTCTATAGCCAAAGTAATTATGTCTTTCATATCCACACTCCTTTATAACTCTTTCCACATAATAAGAGCATCTTCTTTATTATCGCTATAATACTCAGGTCTTACCCCTACCATCTTGAATCCGTACTTTGTGTATAAATTCTGTGCAATCACATTTGACCTTCTAACCTCAAGTGTCATAGATAAAATATTATTTTTTCTGCACTCACTTATCAATCCTTCTACAACTACATTTCCAAGTCCTTTACCAGTATAGTCTGGATGAACTGCAATATTTGTTATATGACCTTCATCTACTATAAGCCATATACCTCCAAATGCTACTACCTTTGAGTTATATTCTATTACAACATATCTTGCAAGTTTGTTTGAAAGCTCCTTTTTAAATGCATCTTTATTCCAAGGTATAGGAAATACTAAGTTTTCTATCTCAACTAAATCATCTATATCACTTTCTCTTAGATTTCTTACTACTATGTTATTCATTGTTATTCATCCTTTTTAACTTCTCTTCATACTGAACTTCTGCTTGGGATTTTCTTATATATAGTGGCTCTACTTTTTTGTAATCGAGTGTATCTCCGCTTTCGTATTTTTGAAGTGCTATCTGACATACACTAGATGCCTTAGATAACTTGTGTGAATTTGGAGCAATATATATATTTCCTAGTTTGTTTAGCTTTTCTCTATGTATATCTACTCCTTCTCCTAATAAAACTATCTCATCATATCTATCATTAAGCTCATCTATAAGATCATCTATATTCTTTACACTCATCTCCTCAATACTTACAAGAGTATTGCTTTCCCATGTATATTTAGATGTATATACATCACTTCTTTGAGCATCTATTATAGGACATATTATTCCTTTAGAAAAATTCATATTAAACGCTAATGCTTCTAAGCTATTTACAGGAGCTATAGGTATATTTCTAACGTGTGCAATTGCCTTTGCTGTTGCAACACCAATTCTAAGTCCTGTGAAAGACCCAGGGCCTATACATACTCCTATCAAATCTATATCATCAACTTTCATATCACAGCTTCTAAATATTTCACTTATCATCGGCATCAAATTTTCAGAATGATTCTTTTTATAATTTATAGTGTATTCTGCTATTAACTTATCTTCATCCATTATAGCAACAGTTGCTACTTGAGAAGATGTATCTATTCCTAATATCTTCATTAGCTTAACAACTCCTTAACTAATTTCTCGTATTCATCTCCAATTGGATTTAAAATCATTTCTCTTCCCTCTTGTAAGTATTTAAGCTCTATCCAAAGACAATCTTTAGGTATTATATCTTCTATAAGATTTGCCCACTCTATTATACATACTCCATTTCCATTTATGTATTCATCAAATCCTATATCATACATTTCCTCACTACACCCTATTCTATAAACATCAAAATGGTAAAGAGGAATATCACCATCATATTCATGTACTATAGTAAATGTAGGGCTAGTAATATATTCATCTATACCTAATCCTTTTGCAATGCTTTGAGTAAGTGTAGTTTTTCCAGCTCCTAAATCTCCCTTAAGACATATTACATTTCCTTTATTTAGTAGCTTTCCTAGTTTATATCCAATTTCCTTAGTATATTCCTCATCTTTTAGAACTAGCTTCTCCATTTTTATCTTCTCCAATCTATTGCCATAATATATTTAAATATAATTTTCCATCTACACAATTTCTTATGTATTATAGCAAAAAAGAAAGTAGGTTAAAACCTACTTTTTAAGAAGAACACGAACTCTTTTGTATAATGCTATTGTTAATACTGAAAGAAGTGCACCCTTTATTATATTAAAAGGAATTATCCCATAAATTATTAAAGTCTTAAGATCTACTATAGATTTATTAACAGCACTTCCCATTGCAATTATAGCTTCAATCGGATAAAATCTCGTATAAAAAGGTATTAATATATAGTAGTTAGCAATACCACCAACTAATCCCATAACTATAGTACCTAGTATACATCCTATTAGTGCATTTTTCTTTGTTTTATTCATATGATATATCCCTGATGATACAAATACAAATGCTCCACCAACTATAAAGTTTGCAAACTCTCCAACTCCACCTGTACTAGTCTTAAATGCAAAATGAAGTAAATTTTTTAAAAGTTCTATAAATACTCCTGCTATAGGCCCTAGTGCAAATCCTCCTATTACTGCTGGAATATCTGAAACGTCTAACTTCAGAAACTCCGGAAAAAATATAAGCGGTGTTTGAATGAACATTAATAAAAACGATAAAACAGAAAGCATAGATATTTTTACTAAGTTAGATGTTGTAAAAATTTGTTTTCTAATAGACATATGCTTATACATAATATCTCTCCTATTTATTTTATTTTTCTTGATACACAACTTCTCCATTTACAATTGTATATAATACTTTACTTTGTATATCAAGCGGAAACTCATCCCATATAACAATATCTGCATCTTTTCCTACTTCTATTGACCCTACTCTATCTTCTATACCTAACACTATTGCTGGGTTTATAGTTATAGCTTTAAGTGCATTTTCTACTGTCATTCCACTTTTTACAGCTAGTGCTGCACATAAAGTAAGATATTGCACAGGTACAACAGGGTGATCAGTCATAAGACATATAGTCATTCCTTTATTAGATAATATTCCTGGTGTTTCAAAAGTTAAGTTTCTAAGTTCTATCTTAGATCTATCAGATAAGCTAGGTCCTACAATAGCTGGATATCCTTCTTTAACTAAATGATCAACTATTAAATGTCCTTCTGTACAGTGCTCAAGAGTAAGTTTCAGGCCAAATTCTTTAGCTATTCTTATAGCAGTAAATATATCATCAGCTCTATGTGCATGAGCCTTTAGAGGAATTTCTCCTCTTAATACAGGAAGTAATGCTTCCTTTTTTATATCGTAATCCGGCTTATCATTATCTTCATCTTCCTCATGCTTTATAAGCTCATCAAGATATATTTGAGCTTCCTTTAATGTTTCTCTCAAAAGTGCAGCAGTTGCCATTCTAGTTTGAGGTGTCTTTTCATTCTTTCCATACACAGATTTCGGATTTTCTCCGAATGCTATCTTCATTCCTATAGGATCTTTTATTACCATATCATCTATTCTATCTCCATATGTCTTGATAGCTATAAATTGTCCTCCTATTACATTTGCACTTCCCGGTCCACTTGCAACAGTAGTAATTCCACCTTCTAGTGCTTCTTTGAAATTTCTATCCATAGGATTTATTGCATCTATAGCTCTTAACTGAGGAGTTATAGGATCTGTTTCTTCATTTCCATCAGCACCTTCATATCCCATACTATCTTCCCACATTCCTAAGTGAGTATGTGCATCTATAAATCCTGGGAATACAAACTTCCCTTGAGCATCTATTATTTTAGTGTCAAGTGGTGCTACTATATCTTTTCCTATTTCTATTATTTTTCCATCTTTAATAAGTATATCTCCATTTTCTATTATTCCATTTGTTATTGTATATACTTTACCATTTTTTATACATATCATATTACTTCTTCCTCTCTTATTGGAATTTTTATTATACACTTAGTCATTTCTCCCTTTATAGATTCTACAGTTATTTCTCCACCATTGTATTCTACATTCTTTTTAACTATACTAAGCCCTAGACCTGTACTCTTTTCTTTAGTTGTAAAGAATGGATCAAATATATTATTTAAAAACTCTTCATCTATCCCAGTTCCTTCATCTATTATTTCAGTAACAACATATTCTTTTTCATCATACGTATTTATGTATATATTACCTCCATCTACCATTGAATCAGCTGAGTTAAACAGTATATTTATTATAGATTCTTTTATTTCATTTTCTCTTACTAGTAAGGTCTTAGTACTATTCAGGTTCAAAATAACATTTATATCTTTACCACTAACATATCCTACATTTTGCCACTTCAGCTTTGATGTGTCTATAGCTTTTTCTATTATATCATTTATGAGTATATATTTCTTTTCCTCAGGTATATTTCTAGAAAAATCTTGTATTATCTTTATTTTATCTATAGCTTCATTAGTAACATCAGATATAGTATTTATATACTCTTTTATGTCAGAGGCCCCTTTAACTATCTGAAGAAGCTGTGTATATCCTTTTATTATAGCAAATATATTATTAAGATCGTGAACTATGCCCCCTGCAACTTCTCCCATAACTTTTATCTTATTAGTACTATCCTTTAGTTTTTTTCCATCTTCTCTCTTTCTAAAAGTATATATAAAGTCTCCTATACTTGAACATATGAAATTGATTATATAATCGTCTTCTTTTCCTTTATATGACTTTTCTTTATATCCTAAAGTTAATATCCCTACAATTTCGTTATTAGAGTATATTCTGTAGCTGTATGTAAGATCTATATCTGCGTATGAGTATTCTTTCTCTATCTTTTCGCCACCAAACATTATGGTTATAGATCCATAGTCAGCATTTGTAATATCAAGACAAGTTTTTATAGATTTTTCTATTACCTTTTCAATGTCACTTTCAAAACTAAAGCTTATTATAGAATCATTAAGTATTTGAAGATTTTTCTTATTATTTTCAAGATTTCTTCTATCCATCTCTGCCTTTTGAATAGACTTAAACAAAAAACCTATATTACTTAATTCTTCTCTATCTATAACTTGTCTTTTATTCTCATCATCAAATATTATTTTATCATAATATTTGGTGTATTTTTCTAGAATGTCTATAGGAAAGTCTACTATATTAAAATATGTTAATATGTTAATATCTTTATCTTCTAGTAGTTTGTCTATATACTCTCTTTGCTTTATTAATACCTTTATATTTTTAAGTATCCAATTTGAAGTTACAATTATGTATATCTTTCTTTTATCTTTATGTTTTATAGCTTCTTTTGTATCTATATTTGCATCTGTAATATACATTATTTTATCTTTATGAATAGAGTCTATATTATGGAATAGTCTATTCGTTCCTAGAAATATACAAGTTCCATCGTTTTTGAAACAATTGGATATAAACTCTTCTATAAGATCTACTCCAAATATCTCTTCAGGCCCTATTAAGCATACTTTACTAGCAAAGCTCATACATTTCCTCCTACTTAAGTCTTTCTAAAAGCTCTTTTATTTCTTCTATTCCAAAGGGCTTTTCTAGAATATACTTAACAATATTATCATTACACTCATCTATATCTCCTAGCCAACCTGTCATAATCACAAATTTTATATCCGGATAATCTTCTTTAACTCTTTTAGCAAGTTCTATTCCATTCATATTAGGCATAGCAAGATCACTTATTATTATATCATAGTCATTTTTTGATATGCTCTCAAGCGCCTCTTGTCCACTGAAACAAATACTAACCTCAGATACCATACTCTTTAGTATTTCTCCAGTAGCTACAGCAACAGCTGCTTTATCATCTACAACTAATACATTAAAGTCATATTTATCTAAACTCTCATCTACTTGCTCTATATGTATAACTTCTTCATTTTCTCTAGGAAGTTCTATTATAAACTTACTTCCTACTCCTAATGTACTTTCAGCTACTATAGTTCCCTTATGATCCTTTATTATTTTGTATGAAACGCTAAGGCCTATCCCATTTCCATTTACACCTTTTGTACTAAAGAAAGGATCAAATATTCTAGCTAATACTTCTTTTGTCATTCCACTTCCACTATCTATTATCTCTATTACTATAGTATCTTCTTTATTATAGCTAACTACATTTATCTCTCCACCATCTGGCATTGCATCTATAGCATTATTTAATATATTTATTATTACTTCCCTTAATTCAGACTCTCTTCCTTTTATATTTCCTTTTGCTCTTAAATCCTTAACTATGTTTATATCTATTCCGCACGATTTTCTTTCTGATATTCTTGTATGAATCATACTTAAAGCTATTTTTATTATAGAATCTATATCAAATGAATGCTTTTCTTCTTTTCTTATATCTTTAGTAAATTCTTGTATTCTTCTTAGCATTTCTGCTCCATCTAAGGAAGCCTTTTTTATTATCTCTAGATATTCTCTTACAGACTTATCATTGTTTTTAACTAGTGATAAGGACACATATCCAGAAACGCTAGCTAGTATATTATTAAAGTCGTGTGCTATTCCACTTGAGATTTCCCCTAATGCATTTAATTTTTCATTCTGAGCTAATATGCTATCATTTTTTACTCTCTCTAAAAAAGCATTGAGTATATTTCTTGCTGAATATGTAGCTATTTTGAATACATCTTCATTTTCATATATATTTTCATTAGTTTTGAAAGTCAGATACATTATTGTAAACTTATCTATATTTAAAAGAATAACTTTTTCTTCATTTATATATGCTTCTTTCACTATTTCATTTTCTTTTAGATTTAGATCTATATGATTTTGTATTTCAAGGTCTTCTCCTACTAAATGCGATGCCTTAAATTTAGTTTCTTCTGAATATGTAAGTATTCCACCTCCAGAAGCATGAGTCATAACCATCAAGAAGCGTACAAACTTGTGAAGAAACTCATCTAGACTTTCAATCTTATTAACACTTGTTAAAAATTTATTTAGTTTTTCCAGAGCCTTTACATTCTCATATGTCTTTTTCTTTGATCTTACCGATGACTGAAGGCTCTCAACTATTAGCTCTAATTCTTTTATTTTTTTGTTGCTGTATATTTCTATATCGTATTCATCTTCAAATACTATAGCTTTATAGTAAGAGGATAACTCTAAAATGCTCTTCACAGGCAAGTCTATAACATTGTAATAGCAAAAATATTCATATCTATGCTTAGTTGCAAAATCCAAAAGCTTTATTTTATTATCTAGTTTCTTTGGAGACCAAATAACGAGTTTTGCATCTTTAAATCCAAGCTTTAGACTTTCTTCTCTAATTTCTAGTAGCTTATCAGTATTCTTTAGGATTTCCTCAATTTCTAATAAAACAACTTTATTTTGTTTTATATAATTTTCTATTTGAATCTGATAGTCTGGAATATTTCCATTATTATTTATTCTATTGATTATAAGTATAGCTCTTGAACCCTCGTTAAGAACTAAATTTATGTATCTCATTATATAGTGAAAGCTCTTTTCTAGCTGTGAACTTAGAATCATAACATTTTTTAAATGCCCTACAAATTTAAGCTTTTTATTGACTGACATACATATCCCCCTAAATACCTTTCATGGAAAGTGATACTCTTTGCTTTTGAATATCTACGCTAATAACTCTAACATCTACAATATCCCCTACAGATACTACGTCCATAGGATCCTTTACAAATTTGTCACTCATCTGTGATTTATGTAAAAGTGCATCATTTTTTATTCCTATGTCTACGAAAGCTCCAAAATCTACTACATTTCTGACTGTTCCCTTTAATACCATTTCTTCCTTTATATCTTCTATCTTAAGTACATCGCTTCTAAATATAGGCTTTAAGCTTTCTTCTCTTGGATCTCTTCCTGGTTTTTTAATTTCATTTATTATATCTTTGAGCGTAGGAATTCCAACATTTAATTCTTCGCTTAAGCTATTTATTCCTATTTCTCTTACCCTTTGCTCTATATTATTTATATTTTTATTTTTAACATCATCTAATGTGTATCCTAATTTTTCTAAAAGGTTTTTGCATATGTCATAGCTTTCTGGATGAACTGAGCTATTTTCTAGTGGATTTTCCGAATTAGGTATTCTCAAAAAACCTGCACACTGCAAGAATGCAGCAGGGCCTAATCTCTTAACTTTTTTCAGTTCACTTCTTGATTTAAACTCTCCTACTTCTTCTCTATATGCAATTATATTTTTAGCAACCCCTTTACTTATTCCTGCAACATACTGAAGAAGTGAATAAGATGCAGTGTTTAAATCAACACCAACAGTATTTACAGAATCTTCAACAACTCCATTTAACACCTCTTCTAATCTTTTTTGATTTACATCGTGCTGATATTGACCTACCCCTATATGTTTTGGATCTATCTTTACAAGCTCTGCTAGTGGATCTTGTAATCTTCTAGCTATAGATATTGCCCCTCTTAGTGACACATTTATATCCGGGTGTTCTTCATTTGCAACTTCCGATGCTGAATATACAGAAGCTCCTGCCTCATTAACTATTATATATTTGATATCTCTATCCATTTCTTTTATTAGTTCTGCTACGAACATCTCAGACTCTCTTGATGCTGTACCATTTCCTATAGCTACTATATTTACATCGTGCTTATTTATAAGTTCCTTGAGTATCTTCTTAGAAGTTTCGATATCTTCTTGTGGAGCTGTTGGATATATAGTTGTAGTATCTATAAGTTTTCCATTTTGATTTACTATTGCTATCTTGCATCCAGTTCTGTAAGCTGGATCAAATCCCATAACTACACTTCCTTTAACAGGAGATTGGAGAAGTAGTTTCTTTAAGTTTTCTCCAAATACTCTTATAGCTCTTTCTTCTCCTATTTCAGTAAGATGTGATCTTATTTCTCTTTCTATAGACGGGTATATAAGTCTTTTGTAAGAATCATTTATAGAATCTATTATATATTTAGATATATCTCTTTCATTATTTTTTATATAACTTGAAGATATTCTGTGAACTATCTTATCATCTGAAAGCTCTAACTTTACCTTTAGGTATCCTTCTTTTTCTCCTCTATTTATAGCAAGTATTCTATGTGGAGCCATAGTTTTTACTCTCTCACTATATGAGTAATACATACTATAAACAGAGTCTTCTTCAGTAGCTCCTTTAGATGATATTATCCCTTCATTTAGAGCTATATTTCTTATCACTTTTCTTAAATTAGCATCCTCTGATATAATTTCAGCTATTATATCACATGCCCCTTTTATTGCTTCTTCAATGCTATTTACTCCCTTTTCTTCATTTATGTAAATGCTAGCTTCTTTATCTATATCTTCAATAGTATAATTTAATATTCCAAGTGCTAAAGGCTCAAGGCCCTTTTCTTTTGCCATTGTAGCTCTTGTTCTTTTCTTAGGTCTAAACGGGGCATATATATCTTCTATCTCCTGAAGTGTTTCACACTTTTCTATACTTATCTTTATTTCATCTGTAAGCTTATCCATATCATTTATAAGCCTTATTACATCTTCTTTTCTACTTTCTAAATTTCTAAGATACATAAGTCTATCGTGAAATTGTCTTAGTACTACATCGCTTAATTCTCCAGTCATTTCTTTTCTATATCTAGCTATAAAAGGAATTGTATTTCCTTCATCTATAAGTTTTATTGTATTTATAACTTGAAAATCTTTTAGATTAAATTCCTTTTGTATTATACTTTGTATATTCATGCTACTACCCCCATAAAATTCATCATAAAGCAATTATACCAAAAAAAAAAGAAGTGCTTAGCAATTTTTTTTGCTAAACACCCATATTTTGACTATATTTTCTAAATTTTAAGATTTTTAACCCTTATCCCATCTATTGCTGTCATTTACCACATAATCGTTAAGATGTCCTTTTCCATAAGTAGCTCCTGATACAATAGAAGGTCCTTTAGGTTTAGTACTTTCTTTTTTAGCTATCTCATTTCCTAATTCTACCCAAGCTTCGTATATAGGAGTTATAACTTTTATAGCGTCTTTGAATTTACTTTCGTCTTTTTTTACTTGTCCTTCAGTTATAAGCTTATTTGTGTATATATACAAACTTCTCAAATTATTAGCTATATCAGAGTTTCCTTTTAATGTAGCTAAAAGTTCGCTTACTATATCTCTACATTTATTTGCAGATTTATCTAGATTCTCTTTTTCATTTTTATTTATATAAGATATTCCTTCATTTAATGTATCTATCAATCCTTCATACAGTATAGCTACAAGCTGTGCATCGTTAGATGACATAACTCTACTAGCTAAGTATTCCTTTTCTATCATCTATTATACCTCCTTTTAGCCTAGGAGCTTAAGTATAGCTTGTGGCTGTTGATTAGCTTGAGCAAGCATAGATACTCCTGCTTGTTGAAGTACATTGAATTTAGTAAAGTTAGCCATTTCAAGAGCCATATCAACATCTTCTATACGAGATAATGAAGCTGTTAAGTTCTCTGCTGTGTTATCTAGGTTTTGTATAGTATGTTCTAATCTATTTTGAGTTGCTCCAAGTTTTGAACGTTCAGCTGTTACTTTAAGTATAGCATTGTCTATAACTGTTATTGCTGCTGAAGCTTTTTCTTCACTTGATATATCAAGTGCGTATTCTATTCTATTAGCAGAAATTCCATCTGTTACATTAGCTATAGCTACATATGAAGCACCTTTAACTCCTGGGTTTCCATCTGGATTGTCTGAACTTATTCTTAAGTTAAGAGATCTTATATCTCCTATTTCAAGTCTAAATCCTTGTCCTGAGTTTGATCCTATTTGAAGATTTGTAAGGAATTCTTTAGGGGTTCCCTCTAAGTAAATTAAGTTTCCTTTGAATCCTACTTCTTCAGCTTCTATTTTAAGTCTTGAAGGAACATCTGTATCTTGTAATAACTTTATTCCATCTATTTGTATGTTTTCTTCTATTTCCTTAACTATATCACTAATGCTTTTATATTGAGAGTTTTCACTATCATATATATCTATTCCTCTATTTGATCCTATATAAGGCTCTTTGCTGCTGTCATAAAACTCTATTTTTTCACTTCCTATTGTAAGAGTAGATTTAACTTGTGGAAGAGCTTCAAAATAGAAACTTCCTTTTGATTTATTGTTTGCATTTTCTGCTTTTCCAGTTGCTGTATAATTAGCACCTGCCGTATTATCAAATATAATATTAGCAGCACTTCCTGTTATTTCTATTTGACTTGATCCTCCAATAGAAGTAGTTCTTATTTCTATTGTATTGTCCTTTGTGTATATAGCTTTAGCTGATTCTCCTAGAGCATTATTTATAGATTCTAATAATACATCTTTTGTAGCAGCATCTGATCCATTTAATCTATTTAAATTTACTACCTTTTCTTCTCCATCTATCCATATAGAAAGATTTTTAGAAGCTAAATTACCTAGATTTTTAACATCACTATCATTAGCAAATGCTATCTTAGATACATAAGCAGCAGGCTCTCCTGTAGACATTCTATGAACTGTAGTATTACTATTTGGACCTTCATTTCCTCTTAATATCTTTCTTGTATTGTATTCTGTTCCATTTCCTATACGATTTATTTCTGATGTTAATTGATTTATTTCGTCTTGAACTGCACTTCTATCACTTTCTGTCATAGTTCCGTTAGCAGCTTGAACCGCAAGTTCTCTCATTCTTTGAAGCATAGCAGTAACCTCTGCCATAGCTCCTTCTGCAGTTTGTACCATAGATACTCCATCTAAAGTATTTCTTGAAGCTATTTTAAGACCATTTATTTGAGCTCTCATCTTTTCAGATATAGCCATACCAGCAGCATCATCAGCAGCTTTATTTATTCTTTTACCAGAAGAAAGCTTTTCTAATGATTTTGCCGCAGTTGTATTATTCACATTTAATATACGGTGAGCATTCATTGCAGATATATTATTATTAATTCTCATTATTTTTCCTCCCTAATCTCTTGAGTATTACATTTATTTTATCGACACAATATTTTAAAACTTTACTATTTTTATTTATTTAATTTGTCTATATTTTCTATAAATGAAACCATTCCCCCTACGAGCTCTAGTATTTCCTTAGGGATTTTTTTTTCTGCATTTTTATTTTCTACTTTATCCTTTTCATTAGCTTTGTTAGGCTTATCCATTTCACACCTCTAAATTTTTATATCAAGAAAACCTCTAGACATATTTATCTTTTCTTTTTCTTCTTCAGGTAAAGAAGTTATATTTTGACTTTTGTCTACATGAAAAGATATATTATTGATGCTATATCCTAGCTTTTCAAATATATTTTTCACTGTAGATTTATTATCTTCAATACTGCTTTTATATTTATCGCTTTCTAAACCGATTCTAAGATTTATATTCTTTTTGTTTATATCCATATATATATTTAGATTTCCTAAAGTCTGTGTATCTAAGTTCATAGCTACGGATACATTTTCTTTATTTATTTTTCCATTCTTACTTTTTTGATCTCTTATATATACTTGTAAATTAGACAATACATTGTTCATATATATAGGAAGCTGAAATAAATCACCACTCTTATTAAGGTTAGTTTGAAACTTCATACCTTCTTCTATTTGGTCTATTTTTTTACTCACTAAAGTCTCACTCTTACTATCAAGTTCATAAGTTTTTATATTTTTTATTTCTTTTTCTATTTCTTCATAAACATTTTCTATATCTATAGTTCCATGTTTAACATCGCTTGATATTTCTTTGCATATATTTTGAAGTCTAGTGCTACTTTCTTCTTTAAGAAGCTCCACAATATCCCCTATATTGTGACCTATCTGCTCTTTATTTCTTAGGAGCATATATGCACTTTTTATATTTTTCATAACTATGGGAATATTATTTTTCATAAGTAGCGATATAATATTTTCTTTTTCTTTATTTTCAAGCTTCATATTTGGTATCAAAGTATTATCTGATGTTTTATATTTTTCGTGTTTCAGACCTTCAGTCTCATTGCTTTCTTTAACTTTATAAGAATCTATATACTGTGATACATTTTCTATATCGATATTGTAAATATCTATGTTTGACTTCATAGTATCTATTACCATATTGCTCGATATATTCTCTTTTATATTGTTAAAGTACCCATACACTTGTTGTATCTTGCTTATATTTACCTTATTTATATTGAGGCTATTTTGCATCAGAGCCTTTACGCTTTCAAATGTAGACTTTATGTCTATTTTTTTATCTTCGTAAATACTGTTTATATTTTTATTTATATATTTATAAAGATCTAAAGCCTTATTATTATCAAGTTTCTTAGGCATTTGCAGTTCAGTACTTTGAATATTATTTGTTATTAATTTATGACTGCTTTCTAAACTACTTAGCGTCATAGGTAGCTTATTTTTTATCTGAAACGCTACTGTGTTAAGATCTAAATTTTTAAGACTTTCTAGTGTACTTTTCATCTTAACAATTGCATTTAGCTCTATATTGCTATTTATAGCTTTATCTATACTTTGTACTTGATCTGTATTTTCTTTTGAATTTATTACAATATTTATTTTGTCTATATTAAAGTCTATATTCTTTTTTATTAATACTAAAAGCTCTTTATCCGTAACTTTTTGTAGCGATTCTATTTTTTTTAGTATACTTTCTATACCATTTGTATCATCTTTATTAATAGTTTCTTTTGTATCTACATTTTGTTCTTTATTTTCTGTATTTATCTTTTCTACTAGCTGTCTTATATCAGTTTTTTCTATGTCTAATCCACTACTTACAAGAGCTGCAGCTTTCTCGCTATCAAAATTACTAACCAACTCTTTTAGAGCTTGTTTCATTGTGTGGATCTCTTTTATGTTGACAGTATTTATTTCTATATTATTTTTTATAAATTCCTTAGATATATTTATATTTTCAGTAGTTGCATCAATTTCTATATCATTCAATAATGTCTTTATATCTTCTTCTAGTAACTTAAGCTGTTTTTCTGTAACTTTCACAGGAGTCATATTTATATTTTCATATGCCCTTGTTAGTATTTTAGCTTCAGCACCCTTTACTTTTATTTCACTTTTTCTTACATAGTTTTTTAATTTATATATATTATCTATAGTAGCTTCTAGCTTATTTTTTAGGACGTCTACAAATGTAGAATTGTCTATATCTTTGATTTTATCTAGTTTGTAGAATGTGTCGTTTATTTTCTCTATATTTTTCTTAGTTATGCTTATATCCTTTTTATATAGAACTTTTATAATATCCGTTATATCCTTACCCATAGGGCTTCCGTATATTTTCTTTGCTATATACTCAGCTTCATCTGTACTTATTTCTTTTTTCTTAAATAATTTCATAAATGAAAATCCGTTTTTTTCATTTTTTACTTCATCTATTGCTAAAGATATCTTATAAAGTGAATCATTTTCTATATCTATTTCTTTTTCTATTATTTTAATAGCTGTATCGTAATCTAAATTTACGCATATCTTATCTAAGCATTCTTTACTCATTACAAAAGAAGTTATATTTTCTTTAGTTATCTTAATATTGTTAATATCTAGTGCTTTAGCAGCATTTAAGTTGTCATTATTAACTTCTATATCTAAATGATTTAATACTGCTTCATATTTTTCTTTATCTTCTTTCTCGATTACGGTATCATATTTTTTTATTATTCTAGAGCTAACTATATTTTTTTTATCTATTAATACGGTATCTCCCTTATCACACTCTATTTCTTCTCTAAGCTTTGCCTCTATTACCCTGTTATCTCCGATATCTATTTTTATTTCATCTTCATTTTTCTCTATCAATGTTCCCTTTATCTTATGTGTAGATTTAAATGAGCTATATGCTTCATTTGCTACAATATAAGAAGATACTTCTAACGCCTTAGCATCCAAGCAATATCCCTCCTATCTTCTTATTTTCATATAATTTTTATCGACTTTTTTTTATTTTTCTTTAATGCAACTTTTGGTATTAAAAATTTTCTTTTTAATGTCGATATTGTATATTATAATAGTGTGTAGGAAGGAGTTGATCCTTTGAATAATATAAACGAGATAAGGAACATAAATCCAATTAATAAAATAAGTTCACATAAGTCTAAGGATGTTCAAAGAAAAGAATTTATAGAAAAGTTTGAGAAGATAAAGTCCGATCAAGTTAAAGATCACTTAAAAGGAATTTATGATAAAATAGTAGAGGCTTCTGATAAAATAGGAGAAAAACTTTACTTAGGAGATTTGCTTCAATACAAAAAGCTCGTAAGAGAATTCTTAGATGTAGCTGTGAAAAATTCGCATGTGTTTCATAAGGAGAATTTCCTCGATAGGAGAGGAAGACATAGAGTATATTCTGTAGTTAAGCAGGTCGATAGAGAACTCGATTCTTTGACTAAAGAGTTTTTAAGTCAAGAAGTAGACAGGCTATCTATTATCAAAAGACTTGACGACATTAGAGGTATGCTGTTAGATACTTTTATGTAAGAAAGTCTTTCTTTGAAAGATTTTAAAGGTGAATTTTTTTGAAATTCATAACGGAAATTATAAGTTATCCACAATTCAAAAAGTTTATAATTTCCTATTCATTATAAAAAATTAAAAGTAGGGAGGTTAGCTCCCTACTTTTTTATGTGCTTTAGATATTCATTTATGAAAAGGTCTATATTTCCATCCATAACACTTTGTATATTTCCTATTTCAGCATTTGTTCTATGGTCCTTAACTAGGTTGTATGGATTGAATACATAAGATCTTATCTGACTTCCCCAAGTTATTTGCGTATACTCCCCTTGGATATCTTCTATCTTCTCTTTGTTCTCGAGCTCCTTTAGTTCTATTAACTTTGCCATAAGCATTTTCATAGCTGTATCTTTATTTGCGTGTTGAGATCTTTGATTTTGACACTGAACAACTATTCCTGTTGGAATATGAGTTATTCTTATAGCTGACTCTGTTTTGTTAACGTGCTGTCCTCCTGCACCAGATGCTCTATACGTGTCTATCTTAAGATCACTAGGATTTATATCTATATTTATGTCATCATCAAGTTCAGGTATTACATCTACTGATGCAAATGAAGTATGCCTTTTTCCTGATGAGTCAAAAGGAGATATTCTAACTATCCTATGAACTCCCTTTTCACCCTTTAAGTATCCGTAAGCATTTATTCCTTCAACCAAGATAGTTGCACTCTTTATACCGGCTTCAGGATCTGCAATCAAATCCAGCATAGAGAATTTATATCCCTTCTTTTCTGCCCATCTATCATACATTCTAAGAAGCATCTTAGCCCAATCCTGAGCATCAAGACCTCCACTTCCTGCATGTATAGAGAGTATTGCATTATTTTTATCATATTCTCCACTCAAAAGGGTCTTTATCTTCATATCTTCAAGCCTTAAGTACAGCTTTTGTACTAAAGTTTCTATTTCCTTTTCTAAAGTTATATCATTTTCTTCAATACAAAGCTCTATCATGACATTTACTTCTTCTAATTCATTTTCTACATTTTCAAAGTCTTCTAATGTTTCTTTTAAGGCTTTATTTCTTTGAAGAACTGCTTGAGCTTTTTCATTATCTTCCCAGAAATTAGGTTCTGACATTTCAACTTCAAAAGATTTTATAGCTTCCTTTATCCCTGCAATGTCAAAGAGAAACCCTCAATTCTTCTATTGTACTTGTCATGCTTTCTATCTTTTGATTGTACTCTTGTATATTAAGCACCTTATCACCTACTCTTTTCCACAACACTTTTTGTACTTCTTACCACTTCCACAAGTGCAAAGTTCATTTCTTCCTAATCTATCTTGCTTTACTACTGTTTTCTTTACATTTTCACCCTCTGATAGATTGTCTATGTCTATTACTTGCTTTCTTTCTACTCTTTCTTCAATAGTAAGATTTAGTAAATATCTTACTGTTTCTTCTTGAATAGAGTTAATCATTTCTTCGAACATATCAAATCCTTCAAACTGATATGCTCTTACAGGATCTTCCTGTCCTATAGCTCTAAGGCCTATTCCCTGACGAAGCTGATCCATAGCATCTATATGATCCATCCACTTAGTATCAACTACCTGAAGAAGAATTATTCTTTCTATCTCTCTCATTCTATCAAATCCTATTTCTTCTTCTTTTTTATTATATAAAGAATAAGAAAGATCTAGGATTATCTTTTCTATCTTTTCTTTATCTAATTCTTCTACATTTCCAAAATCGATAGATCCTTTAGGAAGATATATTGAATAAAGATGTTCTTTAAGTCCTTTAAGATCCCATTCCTCTGGATATTTTCCATTAGCTGTATATATCTCAACAGATCTTTTAACTATTTGTTCCATCATAGATGTAATATGATCTTTTATGTTCTCACCTTCAAGAACGCTTTTTCTTTCAGCATATATAATGCTTCTTTGCTTGTTCATAACATCATCATATTGAAGAACATGCTTTCTAGCAGCAAAGTTTTTGCTTTCCACTTTCTTTTGAGCACCTTCTATAGATTTTGAAAGCATCTTATGTTCTATAGGAGTATCTTCATCCATTCCTAGCTTTTCTATGACTCCCATAATTCTTTCACTTCCAAATAATCTCATAAGATCATCTTCAAGACTTATGTAGAATCTAGATACACCAGGGTCTCCTTGACGACCAGCACGTCCTCTTAACTGATTGTCTATCCTTCTTGATTCATGTCTTTCAGTTCCCAGTATGCAAAGTCCTCCAGCTTCTACTACCTTTCTTTGCTCCTCATCTGTCTCTCTTTTTATCTTTTCGTAAAGTCTTGCATATTCTTCTCTTGCATTTTTAACTTCTTCATCTTCTACATCTAAGTGAGATGTAACTAAAGATATAGCATAATCACTGTATCCTTTTTTCTTTAGTTCTCTCTTTGCTAAAAACTCTGGGTTACCACCTAAGATTATATCTGTTCCACGACCAGCCATATTAGTAGCTATTGTTACAGCTTTAAGTCTACCTGCTTGAGCTACTATTTCTGCTTCTTTTTCATGATGTTTTGCATTCAGTATCTGATGAGGAATGCCTCTTCTTTTTAGCATAGCACCTATAAGTTCTGAGCTTTCTATAGATATAGTACCTACAAGTATAGGTTGGCCGGTTTTGTGTCTTTCTTCTATTTCATTTATAACTGCATTAAACTTTCCTTTTACAGTCTTATATATAGCATCTGGCATATCTTGTCTTTGTATAGGCTTATTAGTAGGTATTTGAATTACATCCATTCCATATATAGCCTTAAATTCTTCTTCCTCAGTCTTAGCAGTTCCCGTCATACCAGCTATTTTTTCGTACATTCTAAAGTAGTTTTGGAATGTTATTGTAGCTAGTGTCTTAGACTCTCTTTGTACTTTAAGTCCTTCTTTTGCTTCTATAGCTTGGTGAAGTCCATCAGAATATCTTCTACCAAACATAAGTCTTCCTGTAAACTCATCTACGATAACTATTTCTCCATCTTTAACAACATAATCTACATCTTTCTTCATACGTGCATGAGCTTTAAGTGCTTGATTTATATGATGGAATATCTCTATATTAGATATATCAGTTATATTATCAACTTCAAAGAAAGCCTCAGCTCTATGAGTTCCTTCTTCAGTTAATGAAACTGAATTTGCTTTTTCATCTATTGTGTAATGCTCTTCATTTTTTAGTGTTCTAACAAAAGTATCTGCTTGGGAGTAAAGATTAGTTGACTTATCTCCTTGCCCAGATATTATAAGAGGTGTTCTAGCTTCATCTATTAAAATAGAGTCAACCTCATCCACTATAGAATAATTAAGTGGTCTTTGAACCATCTGTTCTTTGTATATAACCATGTTATCTCTTAAATAATCAAATCCAAATTCATTATTAGTTCCGTAAGTTATGTCGCAATTGTAAGCATGTCTTCTTTCTTCTGGTGTCTGTCCATGAACTATAACACCAACAGAAAGTCCCAGAAACTCGTAAAGTTTTCCCATCCATTCTTTATCACGTTTTGCTAGATAATCATTAACTGTAATTACATGAACTCCTTTTCCAGTTAAAGCATTTAAATAAACAGGAGATGTTGCAACTAATGTCTTTCCTTCACCTGTTTTCATCTCTGCTATTCTTCCTTGATGAAGAACTATACCTCCAAGAAGCTGAACCTTGTAGTGTCTCATTCCTAAAACTCTCTTTGAAGCTTCACGAACAGTGGCAAAAGCGTCTACAAGTATATCATCAAGTGTTTCTCCACCGTTTAACCTTTCCTTAAGTACATTTGTCATATTTTTTAATTCTTTATCGCTCATAGCTTCAAACTTATGCTCTAGAGCTTCTATTTTATCAACAATTTTATTTAACTTATTTATTTCTTTTTGTTGACCCCCAAATATCATATCTAAAAATCCCATAACTTTACCTCACTTTGTTCATTTTATATATTTTGTATAGTATATATTTTATCACATAAAAAATAAAGAGTGGAATAAAATATCCACTCTAAATATTTTGATATTATTCAGGCTCTATTATACCATAATCTCCTTCTTTACGCTTATATACTATAGCTAATTCATCAGTTTCAGCATTTGTAAATACGAAGAAATTATGACCTAAAAGTTCCATTTGAAGTATAGCTTCTTCTTCACTCATTGGCTTAAATCCGAATTTCTTTCTCCTCATTATTCTAATATCATTATCATCTTTAACTTCCGGCTCATCACTTATATTCTCAAATCTTATACTTTGATGTCCTTTATCTATAAGTCTTGTTTTATATTTTCTAAGTTGTCTACTTAATTTATCGACAACTCCATCTATAGCTGCGTATAAGTTTTCTTCACTTTGCTCAGCTCTAAGTATACTTCCACTTATAGGAATAACAGTAACTTCTATAGTTTGTCTTGCCTTTTTTGCTCTTACAGTAGCTCTTATTTCAACTTCATTGGTAAAATACTTCCCAAGTTTTCCTAATTTATCTTGAATTGAAGTCTTTATTCCCTCTGTTAGGTCTATATTTTTCCCTACTATCTTTATATCCATTACTTCATCCCCTTTCGATTTTAAAAACATTAAAAACTTTTTCAATATTACTTATTTATATTTTACCCAAGTAAAAATTATTAAAACATTTTTATTTAACACATATATAACACTAAAAGCCATTATATTCACATAAAGGAAACTCAAATATAATTTTCTAGCATTCGCAAAATACTACATATTTTTTATATTTTTATAATTTTGTAATAACTTTATCTTTTATTCAGTGGATAATGTGTATAGTTTTCTGTGGATAATGTGCATAACTTTGTGAATAACCTATATTTCAATGCTCTTTCTGTGGATTGTTATGTTGAGAACTTGATATATGCCGTCGATCACACTGACATTAATCTACAAATTTCTACATAAAAAAAGAGCACCCAATGGATGCTCTTTTTTAGCTATAGCTGACCTGGTCTTTGACCCCACACTCGCCTGCTGGAGGGTTCGCTTGGGATTGCCGTACTACTAACTCTCTCGACTTTAATGTCGGCAGGACTTACTTCTAAGCCGCACCATGATCGTCAATCCCCTTTTGGATTAACTTACGTGGATTCTTTCGCCTGCGACTGGCATGAACTTTCAACCACAGACCTATAGCTGCATTTCTGTATTTTATCACAAAAAAACTCAAATTTCAATTCTATTTTTTATTATCTATAAATATACCTTGTACATCTTTGTATCCAGCATTATATCCTTTATTTGCCCTTACATTGCTTCTTAATGACTTTATATCATTTTTTACTTTATTAAGCTCTTCATTAGCCTTTTCTTTATTTTCATTGTCTATAATGTCAATCTTTCCTAATACACTCATTATCTCGCTTACTTTGTTTTTTAGATTCTTTAAGCTAGGGTAATTATTTATGCTAATTTCTTCTATAGAATTTACTCCTAAAGACTTTTTTATATTTGAATATATTTCATAAAACTCTTTATCAAGTTCATTTATATCATCTATTCTAGATTGCTTTTTTTCTATACTATCAAGAAGTGCATTGTCATCTTTTTCTTTTATATATTCTCTTTGTCTTTTTGTTATTTCATACATTTCTACAAGCAAGATATATTTTTTTTCACTTAGCTCTATTAACTTCTCTATGCAATCACTTGTATTCATAAAAAATACCTACTTTCCTTTACGAGCAATAATCATAGCTTGTTTCCAAGTATCTCTAAATTCAACCACAAATTCCTTTACTTCTTCTAATATATCTTTGTCCTTACTTATATTTGCTTCAACTAATCTTCTATTTAGATAATCATATAAAGCTCTTAAATTCTTAGATATCTCATAGTCCATATTGAGAGTTATATTAAGCTCATTTATTATATTTTGAGCTTTTATTATATTAGTATTACTTAGTTCTATATTTTTTTGATCTATGCCTATGATGGCTAAATTTATGAATTTTATACATCCCTCATAAAGCTTTAAAGTAAGGTCTTCTGCTGTTGCTGTATTAACTGATTGATTTTTATAAGTTGCATATGGATTATTAAGTGCCATACAATCTACCCCCTAAATAATTATTACATTCCACCCATTTGAGCCATAAGCCATCCACTTTGCTCTGACATCTTAGCCATAGCTTTCTCAAGGGCAGTAAATCTTCTCCAGTAAGAGTCTTCTATTCTAGCAAGTCTACTATTTTCTTGATCTATTTGTCTATCTATACCAGTTACATCTCTATCTAACAAACTTATAGATCCTCTTTTAGTAACAAAGTCTATAAGAATATTCGCCCTAACACTTCTATATAAAGATGCATTATCACCAGTACCTGATCTATCTATAATTCCTTTCATACCATCTATTAAATCATCATAAAGCCTATTTATAGTACCAGTTTCTTTTCTCTTTTGAGATGGATCAGATGCATTTGACGTCTTAAATAATAAATTTATAACTCCATCTATATCATCTTGAATTGCTTTCTTTAGCTTTTCTTCATCTATAGTAAGCTTTCCTCTATCTTGATAATTTCCTGTAGTTATACCTATTTCAGTTAAGTGTGAAAATCCAGATAATCTATTATCTCCACCACTATATACACTCTCATAAAGCCCTGATCTTGTTGAGTTTAATATCCTATTTATAACTTCATCGCCTCTTAAAAGGCCAGATTTAGCCTTCTCTTCCCAAAGCTTTATAGTATCCTGATCTAGTGCTTTTCTTTCTTCATCTAAAAGAGGCTTGTAATCCCTGTATCTTTTTTCTGTAACAGTCTTATTAAGACTATCAACAAGTTCATTGTACTTATCAACAAAAGACTTTATCTTGTCATATACCCCATTAACATCTGTATCGATTCTTATAGTATGAACCTCTCCTGGGCTTGCAGACTTTAAATCTATATTTATACCATTTATTCTGAACTGATTAGTGCTGTAAGTAATATTTTCTGCACCATTAAAGTCTATTACAGCATCTACTCCTTTATACATATCAGGGTCATTTTGCATATTTAATTTAAACAAAGTATCATTTCCAACAAATAAATTATTATCATCATTACTTATATTTATCTTAGAATTAGATCCAGTATTAGTAGTAGATAAAAATAATCTCCCTATGTTAGAATCGTAACTCGCCCTAACCTTTGTAGTAGAGGACTTGTCATTTATAGCCCTAACAACATCAGACATTCTAAAATCTGAATTTAAAGTTATTTCTTCTCCATTTATATTTATACTAAATTCACCTATATCTCCAAGACCTAATTCACTTAAAGTCTTATTCTCTCCTCTAGCTTGAATAGCTCCTACACTTGCAACATTCACTCCACCAGCTAGGCTTTTTACTCTTATAGTATGAGTTCCATTCATAGCTGAAGTAGTTGCAGTAGCACCAAATACACTTTCATCAGAAGATATAGCTCTTTTGATCCAAGTGAAATTGTTTGTAGAGCTTGTAAGTGAACTTACCCCAAAGCTTTGTCTGCTATCTACTATAAAGTTTGCTATACTCTTATTCACATTGTTATATGCCTCCTGAGTCCAAAGCTTAATCTGTCTACTTTGATTGAACTTATTAAGCTTTATCCTTTCGGCATCCATCAACTGTTTTATAACTGATTCTGTATCTATTCCAGAAGCTAGGCCCCCTATTCTCAAATTATATCACTCCTTATACTTTCTTATCGATAAATATTCCCGTCTTTTCCATTATATCAGATATCATATCTAATACCTTCTCTGATGGAATTTCTCTTATAACTTCTTCTGTTTTATTGTCTATAACTTTCACTGTTATTTGTTTTGTTTTTTCATGTATTGAGAATTTAAGACTTGTATCCATTCCTATAAGTTCTTTATTTGATTTTTCTATTGCTTCTATCAGTTTTCTTTCGGCTGGGAAAGATACATTTTCTTCTTTGTTTTTTATTTCTTTTGACACATCTACTTTTTCATTTGATACCTTAACTTGAGTTGTATCTTGGTTATTTGGAATCATATTGTTTATAGGTGAAGAATCTATTCTCATATTAATCCTCCTTGTATATTTTTCTATTTAGTTTATCGGCAAAGTTTTGGGATAGTTTATATTTACATATAACAAAAGAGCCAGAGAAAATTCTCTGACTCTATATGATTTTATTACTATATTCAGTTTAAGGATACTCAACTCTCTCTCGTTCGCTGAGTAGGTTCCACTACCTAAATCATAGATTTAGAGTGTCACTTATCTTAATAACTGAAGTACTCCTTGTGGAGCTTGATTAGCTTGAGCTAGCATAGCTTGAGCAGCTTGTTGAAGTATATTGTTCTTACTTAAGTTCATCATTTCTTTAGCCATATCAACGTCTCTAATTCTAGATTCTGCTGCTTGAAGGTTCTCAGAAGCATTATCTAAGTTCTTGATTGTATGCTCTAATCTATTTTGCCATGCACCTAACTGAGACCTTTCAGCTGATAATGTCTTTATAGCATCATCAAGTGTTGTTATTGCAGTATCTGCTCCAGCTTGATTAGATATATCAACAGTATCAACACTTAATCCACTAGCTGTCATATCTTGAATTTCAATTTCTAATGCTTGACCTTCATTAGCCCCGATATGAATTTGTTTCCCTGTAAATGATCCATCTAGTAGCTTTTGAGTATTAAACTCTGTATTTTCTCCAATTCTATCAAGTTCTTCAATTAATTGTTCTACTTCTTTTTGTAATTCTGCTCTATCATCGTCTGTATTAGTGTCATTAGCAGATTGAACCGCTAATTCTCTCATTCTTTGAAGAATTGCATGAGACTCATTTAAAGCTCCTTCAGCTGTTTGAATTAAAGATATACCATCTTGAGCATTTCTAGAAGCTTGATTAAGTCCTCTTATTTGTCCTCTCATTTTTTCAGAGATAGCAAGTCCTGCTGCATCATCTGCTGCACTATTGATTCTTAATCCTGAAGATAGTTTCTCCATTGATTTTGCAGCATTGTTGTTTGAAATTCCTAATTGTCTGTGAGTGTTCATTGCCATTAAGTTGTTGTTAATTCTCATTGTTTTTTCCTCCTTGATTTTTTATTGGCATCCTTGCCTTAATTTTGTGGTTACTGGCCAGTAACTCTTACAATATATATATCGATAATATTTTCGTATACTTTATAGTAATTTTTATTTTTTGAATAAATTTTTTAATTCATTTATATTTATCTTTGTAGTTGCTTCTTTGTTCTCACTTTCTACTGCTTCTTTGACCTCACTTCTTAATATTTCTATATCTTTAGGTGCCTTTATTCCAAGCTTTACTTTTCCGTCAGAGGTTTCTAGTACTGTTATTTCTATATTTTCATTTATTATTATACTTTCATTGTTTTTTCTTGTTAGTACTAGCATTTTATGCACCTACCTTTTGAAATATATTGTATCTTAGTGGGTAGTTGTCATCTAAGATTATTTGCCTTCCTTTTCTTTCTTTGTTGTTTATTATTATAGGTGCTTGAAGATTTGTTCTTATTTGTTTTATATCTTCTGGTATTGTAACTACTGTGTATATAGATATATCTTCGTGAG
The DNA here is from genome assembly GCA_002029295.1 of Alkalithermobacter paradoxus. Classification (GTDB taxonomy): domain Bacteria; phylum Bacillota; class Clostridia; order Peptostreptococcales; family Peptostreptococcaceae; genus Alkalithermobacter; species Alkalithermobacter paradoxus. The sequence continues at coordinate 303,744 of MZGW01000003.1, forward strand.
ATTGTATATTAAGCTTTTTAACGGTGTTTTCATTTATCTTAAAGTCGTACTGAGGATTTACTATAAATGGATTTATTAAACTTAAAGTCACATCTTCTTCTATAGATTGTAGCCACTCAAATACCATATCTTCTTCTTTTATTATTACAAATTTGGTTAAATTCTCAAATCCAGGTATTCCATCTTCAAATGTTATTATATCTTCTTCTTTTATATTTATTTCTCCGAAGTTAATTGTACTTATTTTCAATTTATACACCCCTTCAAAATAAGCTACCAATATAATGGTAGCTTTATGATTTACTTAGAATAAAGAATAATTTATTATCTTAAAAAATCTATAAGAGTAGGCTGGATAACTCTAGCTCCTATTGCAAGAGATGCTCTATATACACTTTCATACATATTCATTTTCATTATAGATTCTCCTATATCTGTATCTTCAGTTTCTGATAATAATCTCGTGAAATTTATCTTAGTATCTTCTATTCTATTTCTTATTACTTCTATTGTAGATATTCTAGCTCCTATATCTCCTCTTAGCCTTAGTATATTAGATATATTATCATCTATATCCTGTATACTATTAGATACCTCTAGATTATTCCCTCTTTCAAGGCTAGTTATGAGCTTGTCTATATCTGATATTAACTTTGGCTTATTATCATCTTGTATAGCACCGAATACTTCACTTCCTGTTAGGTTAACCTTAACTCTAGCTGATATTCCTATTTGGTATTCTATGTTCTGATTATTTAAATTTCCATAATCTATATTTACATTTACAGTTCCATCTTCATTTAGTAACTTCTGCTCTGTTGAAAATCCTGAAAATAAGTGTCTTCCTACGTAAGTGTCATTACCTGCCCTTATTATATGTTCCTTAAGCTGAACTACTTCAGCTTTTATCTTGTCCATATCATCAGGCGTTATAGTTCCATTAGATGCCTGAACAGTAAGTTCTCTTATCCTTTGTAATACATTATTTAATTCATTAAGCGAGTGCTCTGTTTTTTCAAGAATTGACTGTGCATCTCCTACATTTCTGTTGAACTGATCATTCTGGGATATATCAGTTCTTATCTTTAATGACCTTGACACAGCTATAGGATCATCAGAAGGCTTGTGAATCCTCACTCCAGAAGCCAAGTCATTTTGAATTCTATCCATACGCTTTAGGTTATTGCTCATATTAAGCATCATTCTATTCATCATCATAGAGTTAGTAACTCTCATATTTATCACCTATCCTTAAAGTCCTACTCTTCCTAACCTATTTATAATAACATCTACCATCTCATCCATTGCAGTTATCATTCTTGCAGCTGCATTGTATGAATGTTGGAATCTAACCATATTTGCCATTTCTTCATCTAAAGAAACTCCTGATATAGATTGTCTTTGATTATCTACCTGATAAAGTAATACTTCTTGATTTTCAGTCATTCTTCTCGCTTCTTGAGCATCAACTCCTAGATTTGATACTAATGACTTTAAGAAATCGTCAGGAGATCCCCAAGCGAACATATTATGATTATCTCTTACTTCAGATAGTAAAAGTGCATTAGATCCATCTCCAGGTATACCCCTTCCATCTGGGTAGCTTGAGCTTGCAGCTGCTATATAATCAAGATCTTGCTCTATAAGATTTGATATTTTTATGCTTTTAGCTGGTACATCTCCTATTTCAAAGAAGTTATTTCCACTTCCTGCATCATCTAATCCATATCCCTTAGAGTGTTGATTATTAAATTGCTCTACAAATATCTTCGTAAATTCATTTAGCTTTTCTATATAATAAGGTATTCCTTTAGCTTTTCCATCTTCGTTATCTCTCATGTCAAGCTGAGCTTTTAGCTGCCCATTAAGGCCATCTACATTTATAGCTGATCCCGAATCCCATCTTAAAGTTCTAATTAAGAGCCCTGGGACATTAGGATGTTCTATTTGATTGTCTATATTAAGCAAATCAACTTTATCGTGAGATACTAGTGCTTGTCCATTTATGAGTATACTCATTCGCCCTGATCCTGAATTTAACAAATTAGGATCTTTAATTTCCGTCATCTCTACTTTAACAAGCTTTGAAAGTTCATCTATCAGAAGATTTCTTTGATCTCTAAGGTCATTTGCACTGCTTCCATCAAGCTCAAATCTATATATAGCATCATTAAGTTTTGCTATATCCTTTGCATAGTTATTTATCTGAGATACTGTTGTTCTTATTGCAAAGTCCATATCTCTAGTCATTTTTTCAAACTGATTATACATATGATTTATAGTGTTAGAAAGAGCTATCCCTCTTTGTCTAACTAATGCTCTTACTGTAAGAGATGATGGGTCTTTGCTTAGTTCCTGTATAGAACCAAAGAATTCATCCATTACATTTCTTATACCACTATTACTAGGCTCATTTATTATAGCTTCTATCTCTGATAAAGTGTCGTATCTTGCTTTCCATTCTCCAAATGCATTATTCTCATTTCTATACTTAACATCCAAAAATTCATTTCTAACTTGAGTTACTGCTCTTGCTTCTACTCCAGCTCCTAACATACCTCTTCCACCAGGAATAGCTAAAGGTGTAAGCTGTGATTGTTCTACCCTTTGCCTACTATATCCTGGTGTTTGTGCATTTGATATATTGTGTCCTACAACGTCTAATGCTCTTTGTGCTGTAAATAGCCCCGATCTTGCTATATTAAATCCAAAGAAAGTGGATCTCATACTTTTCACTCCTTAATATTTTGCGTCAAAGAAATTTGTACTCGCTGAGCTTTCATTTGCTTTCTTGCTATAATTTTTAGGCTTTGGCTGACTCGTCAATAAATTAAAGTTAAGCTCTAGATATTCAATAGAAAGTTCTAAAAGCTTATTGTTAAGATCATTTATGTCTTTTAGCTCTGATAGTATACTTCTTAACTTATCTCCCTTTTCCTTTATTATATTAGCTTTATCACTGTCTATTTTATCTACTATTTCTGTTATGCTAGTTACTTTATCTACATTAAGATCTCTTTCTATATTAGAAATTACCGCTCCTCTTAACTTTTCAAATGTTATAACTTTCTTTACTAAACCTTGCTCCTGTGATGCTATGTGATTTAGCTTTTTAGTATCGTTATTTATTATTGCCTCTTTCTTTTCTTTCGAAAGGTCACGAAGCTTTTCATTTAGGATTATCTGCTCATTAAGTATTTCTATAAATTGGTCTATAGAGTGCATATTAAACATCTCCAAACTATATTTTGTTATTTATGATGGCATGTGCTAACTTTTCTATATCTACTGAGTAGTTTCCGCTTTGTATTTGCGCTTTTATTTCCTCTACTTTGTCTAATCTAATATCCGGTATATCCTTTATAGCATTCATTGCCATTTGAAAGTCTTTTCCTACTTGAGAGATTTCTATTTTGTCTTCTTTCTGTTGAGGTTTTGTTACACTTTGTGCTTTTGTTTTGCTATATGCCTTCATAACGTTTTGAATATTACTTACTCCACTTATTTTCATAAAAAAAACACTCCTCGTATTAAGTCTTCATATTATTATTATCGACCGAAGGAGTGTTTTCTTTACCCTATATTTACATTTATTTTTTACCTTTTGATATATGATAAATGCCTTTTTCTTTCTTAGATGCACTTATAGACTTTGCTGCATTTGATAATTCTTTTTGAAGCTCAGTTTTACATTTTTGGCAATATTTTCCACTCTTAATGCTTTTTCCGCACCTTTCACAAGAAAGAATTGCATTAGCTTCATCTGCTATTTCGATTCTTTCTTCTTTAAGAAACTTTAGTATCTTTTTTTCTGATACTCCTGTTTCTTCTGAAACTTCCTTGACTGTAGCTCCTGGATTATCATAAAGATAATCTCTAACTTTTATGAAATCATCATGATCATCATCTCTACATTTTGAACAATACTGTTCACCATTTACACTTCCAAATGCCCTTCCACATTTTCTGCAGTTTATAAGCTCCATGTAACCACTCCTTAATATATATTTCTTCCACTTGCAAATGACAATGCATATACTTTGTTTGCTCCGTTATTTTTTAAAATTTTTGCAATTTCACTGCTAGTAGTACCTGTAGTAAATATATCGTCAATTAATAATATATCTTTTGATACTATTTTATATTTTTCTTTAGATATAGTGAATGAATCCTTAAGCTCAATTTCTCTTTCAAATTTTGATAGTTTAGAAAGAAATCTTGTATCTTTATTTCTTATAACTATATCTAAAACTTCTTTATCCATAAATTTACCCAAATTCTTTGATATTAAAAACGCTTGATTAAATCCTCTCTTATTTTTTCTATTTTTATGGAGTGGAACAGGAACTATATAATCAAAATATATTCCTTCATAATGTATCTTATCTTTCATAATCTGTGCTATAGGATATGACAAGAAAGTATTTCCGCCGTACTTAAAAGAATATATTATCTTGTGTATATTATCATCATAAACAGTGCAACAAAATCCTCTATCAAAGTTGTATTCCTTATCACTACATACAGGGCATAAATCTTCTTTATAAAAATCAGTAAGAACCTTTCCACATCTATAGCAGCTATTTGTTATAAATTTTATTTCACGAAAGCAATCTTTACAAAGAGAATAAGAATTGCCTTTATCTATAGGACATTTACATACTATGCACTTAATATTTCTAGGATATATATAATCTAGAAAAATATCTAGCATATCACTCACTCTTTTCTATTATCCCTTCATCCCTGAACATAGAAAGCTTTCCTTTAAGATTAGAGTATCTATCATATATCTTATTATTTTTTATCATATAATTTAGATATTTGATATCTCCAACTAATACAACAAGTCTTTTTGCCCTTGTAACTCCAGTATAAAGGAGATTTCTAGTAAGTAGCATAGGAGGTGCCCATGCCATAGGCATAATAACAATAGGAAATTCACTTCCCTGACTTTTGTGTATTGTTGTGCAAAAACTATGATCAAGCTCATCTAGTTCACTGTATTCATATTTTACAATTTTGCTTTCATCAAATATTACATGTATAGTTTTTTCTTCTTTATTTATATAATATACATACCCTATATCTCCGTTGTATATCCCTTCCCCTTTTTCACTTTCATCTTCAGTTTCCCATTTTTTATTATAGTTGTTTTTTATTTGCATTACCTTATCGCCTACTCTAAATATCCTATTTTGAAAAACCTCCTCAGTCTTTAGTCTATCCTTTGGATTGAGTACCTTTTGGAGTTCATTATTTAAGTTTATAACTCCTAGATCACCTTTTCTCATAGGAGATAGTATCTGTATATCTTTAATTTTGTTCACTTTGTAATACTCTGGTAGTCTTTTATCAACAAGGTGTAATATTTCCTTTACTATATCTTCGTTATTAGTTCTTTGTATAAAATAAAAGTCCTTATCTTTTTGATTTAGCAGCAAACTTTCTCCTTTATTTATTTTGTGTGCGTTTACTACTATCATACTTTCTTTGGCTTGTCTAAATATTTCATCTAATTTTACTACTGGAACTATTTGTGAATCTATTATATCTCTAAGTACATTACCTGCACCAACTGAAGGTAGCTGATCGCTATCTCCAACTAATATAACTCTAGTTCCTACTTTTATCGCTTTAAGTAAGCTATACATAAGAACAACATCAACCATAGATACTTCATCTATTATTACAACATCAGCTTCTAGTGGGTCATCTTCACTTTTCATAAATACAAATTCATCATCATCTTGAGAGTATCCCATCTCTAAGAGCCTGTGTATTGTCTTTGCTTCTTTATTTGTTGTTTCGCTCATTCTCTTTGCAGCTCTTCCTGTTGGGGCAGCGAGAAGTATTTCCATGTTTAGATTTTCAAATAGCTTTATTATTGTATTTATAGTTGTTGTCTTTCCAGTTCCTGGACCTCCTGTTAGTACGAATACACCTTTTTCTAGAGCTTTTGTAACTGCATCTTTTTGATTTTTGGCAAGTGATATATCCTCACTTTCTTCTATCTTCTTTATTTCTTCATCTATATCTATCTCTAGTTTTTCAAATTCATGCTGTGATAGCTGTATTATTTTTCTGCATACTCCATTCTCACTTATATAGTAAGGTAGTAAGTATATATTTTCTTCACTGTATCCTTTTTCTATTTGAATTTGATGGTCTAGTGCAAGTGATGTTATTTCATCTTTTATATAATTTTCTTCTATTTCTAATATTTTTCTTGCTTCACTTACTAATTTACTTCTTGGAAGAAATGTATGACCTTCTCCTAGGCTCTGATTTAGTGTGTATATTATTCCTTGCATTATTCTATCTTTTGAATATGGGCTTATTCCAATTTTTTTTGCTATATCATCTGCTAATTTAAATCCTATTCCTCTTATATCTTGTGCTAGTCTGTATGGATTTTCTTTAACTATTTTAAGTGAATTACTTTTGTATCTTTTGTATATTCTAAGACAGTAGTTAGCCCCTATTCCAAATGATGCTAGGTTTATTATTAGATTTCTAAGTTCTCTTTCTTTTTCAAAGCTTTCTCCTATTTGCTCTGCTTTTTTTATTCCTATGCCATCTATTTGTGTTAGCAACTGTGGACTTCTTTGTATTATATCTATAGTATCTACTCCGAACTTTTGAACTATTTTTTCTGCTATTTTAGGCCCTATACCCTTTATCATTCCTGATGATAAATAAGCTATTATTCCATCTACTGAAGATGGAGTATCTATCATGAATGATTCAACTTCAAATTGAGGCCCATATATTTTATGATTTATCCATTTTCCATTTACTTTTATAGTTTCTCCAATAGATAATGTCGGCAAACACCCAACTATAGTTATTTCATCATCATTAGTTTCAAGTGTTGCAACTGTGTATCCATTATCTTCATTTTTGAATATTATTTCATTTATCATACCTTTTATGTTTTCCATAAATACACCTCTGTTTAATACCTATAAAGGTATTATACCAAAAAACAGAAAATACCCGATATCAAATATCGGGTATTTAAAATTATTCTCCTAAAGCTTCTTTTCTTAATATTTCAGCTTTATCAGTTTTTTCCCAAGGAACATCTATGTCAGTTCTTCCGAAGTGTCCGTAAGCTGCTGTTTGTCTGTATATAGGTCTTCTAAGATCTAAGTTTTTGATTATTGCTCCTGGTCTTAAGTCAAAGTGCTTTTTAACAAGCTCTACTAATTTCTCTTCTGATACTTTTCCTGTTCCAAAAGTTTCAACTAGTATAGATACAGGCTCTGCAACTCCTATTGCGTAAGCAAGTTCTAACTCACACTTGTCTGCAAGTCCAGCTGCTACTATATTTTTAGCTACGTATCTAGCTGCGTATGCTGCTGATCTATCAACTTTAGTTGGATCTTTTCCAGAGAATGCTCCACCACCGTGTCTTGCATATCCACCGTAAGTATCAACTATTATCTTTCTTCCTGTAAGTCCTGCATCACCTTGAGGTCCACCGATAACGAATCTTCCTGTTGGGTTGATTAGGAATCTAGTATTTTTATCTAATAGATTTGAAGGAACAACTTTATTTATAACGTGCTCTATCATATCTCTTTCTATTGTAGCATGGTCTACTTCTGGTCCATGTTGAGTTGATATAACTATAGTATCTACTCTAACTGGCTTGTCATCATGGTACTCTACAGTTACCTGAGTTTTTCCATCTGGTCTTAAGTAAGCTAATGTTCCATTTTTTCTAACATCTGATAATCTCTTAGCTAATTTGTGAGATAATGATATTGGAAGTGGCATAAGCTCTGGAGTTTCATTACAAGCGAATCCAAACATTATACCTTGGTCCCCAGCTCCTACTGCTTCAACTTCGTCTTTCATTTCTCCTTTTTTGCTTTCTAAAGCTTCATTAACTCCCATTGCTATATCAGGAGATTGCTCATCTATAGAAGTAAGTACAGCACAAGTGTCGCAGTCAAATCCATACTTAGCTCTTGTGTACCCTATTTCTTCTATTGTATTTCTAACTACTTTAGGGATATCTACATACTCACTAGTTGTAATTTCCCCAGCTATTAATACAAGTCCTGTAGTAACGCTAGTTTCACAAGCAACTCTAGCTTGAGGGTCTTTTGCTAATATAGCGTCTAATATAGAGTCAGATATTTGGTCACAGATTTTATCCGGATGTCCTTCTGTAACAGATTCTGAAGTGAATAATCTTTTTAACATTTGTTTGCCTCCTTTATCATTTCTTCATTTAGTATTACCTTTTTATGCAAAATTAAAGCCACTTCTTTGTAGAAGAGGCTAATTTTTTAAATTATCCTCATCTTGCAAAATTTTGCAGGAATTAGCACCGTACCCTAACGGGCGGTTGCTGGGTTTCATAGGGCCGTATCCCTCCACCTCTCTTGATAAGGCATCAAGAACTATGTAGTTTTTGTCGCTCAGACAATAATACTACACGGTATTACTCTTGTCAACAAATTTTTTATTTTTTCTTATATTAAGTGATACGACAGTGCAAGTACTATAAGCCCTGCTATTATATTTCCAATAGTTATTGAAATTAATGCATCTTTTATTCTAAATTTAAGAATAGATGCTATCATAGATCCACTCCAAACTCCTGTAGATGGAATGGGTAGTGCTACAAATAGCATTAATCCTATCATTTTATATTTTTTTACATTTTTACCTTTTCTATTTATCTTTATGTCTATGTAATGTCCAATTTTGTATAAGTACTTATTGCTTTTTACCCATTTTAGTATATGCCTAAATGTCAGTATTATAATGGGAGATGGAAGTATAGATCCTATAAGGCAAGTTATATATACGTGTATAGGATTAAATCCAAGTGCTATTCCATAAGGTATTGCTCCTCTTAATTCTATTATCGGCATGAAAGACATAAGCAAAAGCATGAACTCTTTTCTTATAAATTCTAGCAAATATATCACCCCCAGAGATTTAATTATAGCATATATTAAAGCCTATGAAACGCCTTCATATTTTATGTAAATAGCACATATAGTTTATTAGGAGGTGCTATCTAATGTATGTAGTTAAAGTAAATTACAAAGATGAGAACTGTGTAAGTATTCTAACCGAACTTTTAAAAACTATAATAACTAACAAAACTGTAATTATATGTATAGGTACAGATAGATGCATAGGAGATTCTCTAGGTCCTATTATTGGAACTATGCTAAAAAACAGCGATTATAAGTACCCGGTGTACGGAACATTAGAAAGCCCTATTCATGCACTTAATATATATGAGTCCTTAAAAGAGATAAGAGAAAAGCACCCAGATGGAATGTTTATAGCTCTGGATGCTTGTTTAGGTGATAAAGAGAATATAGGAAATATTCAAATTCGAAAAGGTCCTATCCTTCCTGGTAAAGGTGTTGGCAAAACACTTCCACAAATAGGAGATTACTCAATAGTTGCAATAGTTGATCAAATTGATGAAGATATCAAATTCACTTTCAACAACATAAGGTTAAACTTCATAGTTGAAATGTCTGAAATCATTGCCACTTCTATTATACTTGCAACATAATTATAAGTAGGGGTATTGTAATAACAGAAAATAGTGTTGTTAAAAATACTCCTTGCGATGCTAGTATGTGGTCATTATCATACCTTGTTGCAAATATTGCTGCATTAGCTGCTGATGGCATTGAAAATACTATAACGGGAATTCCCAAAAGCAAACCTTCTAATCTTAATACATTCCTTAGAAGAAAGTAAACACATATAGGTATAAATATAAGTCTTATAAATGATATTATAGTAAGCTTTACATTCTTAAATGCCATATCCATTTTTGATCCTGCAAGTATAGATCCGACAACTATCATAGCTAAAGGAGTAGTTGCGTTTCCTAACAAGTTAAGAGTATCATATATAGGTTTTGGTAGTGATATTGAAAGTAAAAATAAGCTATACCCTATAAATACTGCTATAAGACCTGGTGTTGATATTATTTTCTTTAATTTAAGATTGTTTTTGCTTTCTGAGCTTCTAGACATAATCATAACTCCTAATGTCCATATAAGTAGATCGAATATCATATTGAATATAGATGTATAAAATACCCCTATTTCTCCGTATATAGAATTTATAACAGGGTATCCCATAAATCCTACATTAGGGAATATTAGTAGAAATTGAAATACGTCTTTTTCTTTTCCTTCTATTTTAGACATTTTGGTAATCAAAAATGAAAATGAAATAGCTAGTGCATAAACTAATAGAGATATTCCTAATATCTTCATGCTCTTTCCAAACATTTCTCTTGAAAAGCTATACTGCATAGACTTTATTATAAGAGCTGGAAGTGTTACATTTAGTATTAATCCACTAAAATCCTTATTTGAATCTTTAGTTATAATTCCTTTTTTGTTTGCTATATATCCTATTAGTATTAATGAGAATAGCACTAATATTTGACTGAAAATTGTAATAAAGTTCATTTAATCACCTCGTCAAAATAAAAGGGCCAAAGGCCCTTTTTAATTATTTATAAAGTCATTCACTTTTGTCATTAGTCCATTTACTAAATCCTCTAAGTTGTTATTAACATCTTCTGAAGATACTCCCTTAGCTGAGAAGTAGAATTTAATCTTAGGCTCTGTTCCTGAAGGTCTTATAGCACACCAAGATTCATCTTCTAGTTCATAAAGTATTACATCAGCTTTTGGAAGATTATCTATTCCTTTGCTGTAGTCTTTCATTTTTGACACTTTAACTTTCCCTATATATTCTATTGGATTTTCCTTAAAGTGATGCATCATTTCTTTTATTTTTTCTGATCCTTCTTTTCCTTTTAGTGTTATTGATTTTAGCTCTTCTTTGTAGTATCCGTATTTTTCGTAAAGTTCTATTAACCCTTCATAAAGGCTCATATCTCTATCATAATAGTATGCAGCCATTTCTGATATAAGCATTGATGCTACAACAGCATCTTTATCTCTAGCGTGTGTTCCACATAAATAACCATAACTTTCTTCATATCCAAATATAAATGTTTTGTCTTTATTTTCTTCAAACTGCTTTATCTTCTCTCCTATGAATTTGAATCCTGTTAGAGTATCCATAACCTCAACTCCGTAGTTTCTAGCAACTACTTCTCCAAATTTAGATGTAACTATAGTTTTTATAACTACTCCATCATTTGGAATTTCATTTCTTTCTTTTTTATTAGATAATATGTACTCTAATAAAAGTGCCCCTGTTTGGTTACCAGTTAAAACTACGTATTCTCCATCTTTATTCTTTACAACTGCTCCAACTCTATCGCAGTCTGGGTCTGTCCCTATTATTATGTGGGCATTTTCTTTTCTTGCAAGATCTATCGAAAGAGAAAATGCTTCTTTCTCTTCTGGGTTTGGATAAGCTACCGTTGAGAAGTTTGGATCTGGCTTTTCTTGCTCTTTAACAACAAGTACATTCTTAAATCCTACTTCTTTTAGTACTCTTCTTACAGGAACATTTCCTGTTCCATGGAAAGGAGTAAATACTATTTTGAATTCATCAGCTACTTTATCTATTATATCTTTTCTTAATACTTGCTTTTTAACTTCTTCTATAAACTGTGTATCTTGATCTTCTCCTAATATAGTTATTAAATCTTTGCTTCTAGCTAAAGTTTCATCTATAGTTGGAATTAAGCTATAGTCATTTACTTTATTAACTTCATTTATTATTTCCTGTGCAATACCTGAGGCTACTTGAGCTCCATCTTCCCAGTACACCTTATATCCATTATACTCCGGTGGATTATGGCTTGCTGTTATAACTATTCCAGCTATAGCATTTAAATTTCTAACTGCAAAAGATAATTCAGGAGTAGTTCTCAAATCATCAAATAGAAATGCCTTTATTCCCATAGCAGCCAATGTCTTTGCAGTTTCAATAGAAAATTCCTTAGATTTGTGTCTGCAGTCGTGTGCTATAACAACTCCTCTATTTTTTCCACTTTGACCTTCTTTATTTATTATGTAATTTCCAAGTCCAAATGTAGCTCTTCTTACAGTATATTTATTTATTCTATTTGTTCCAGCTCCTATTATCCCCCTCATTCCAGCTGTTCCAAATTCTAAGTTCTTGTAGAATCTTTCTTCTATCTCTTTTTTATCATTTTCTATACTTTTAAGTTCATCTCTTGTTTCTTGGTCAAAGTATACATTATTCAACCATTCATTGTAATTTTTTATGTAGTCCATTTCATCCCCTCCTCATTCATCACTTTATTTTACCATAACATATATTCAAAATGCTAAAAAAAAATCCCCTAAATTTAGAGGATTTATTTATCTACTATAGCAAACATTAAGTTTCCACTGCAAACAAGTTCTTCACCGATATAAGCTTTTCCTTCCGCTTTTCCTATACCTCTTCTCATTGCAGTTAATTCTACTTCCATTCTTAATACATCTCCAGGTCTAACTTCTTTTCTAAATCTAACCCCGTCTATTCCTGTAAATACTCCTAACTTTCCTTTGTATTCGTCTAAAGACATTATAGATATAGCCCCTACCTGTGCCATAGCTTCAACTATAAGTACTCCTGGCATTAGTGGGTATTCTGGAAAGTGACCTTGAAAGAATGGCTCGTTTACTGTAACATTTTTTATTCCTACTGCTCTTTTTCCAGGTTCTAACTCTAGTATTTTGTCTACTAATAAAAATGGATACCTATGTGGTATTATTTTTTTTATTTCGTCGATATTCATCATTTTTTAAAACCTCCTTTTAATACCTGATACTAATTATATTTTATTATATCACTTTTACATATCATTTACAAAGAAAAAAAGATAAGAGAATCTCTTATCTTTTGATGTTTGTCTTTGTGAACTGATCGTATATAAGTTTTGCTAGACCTAGTTGTGAGCTTTGTGTAGTGCTTTGAATAAGCTCATCGTCATATAGTTCTTCGAATATTTTTCTTCCATGAGATTTTTCGTTCATTGAACTTTCAGGAACTGTCTTTTTCATTTCTTTGAACATTATTTTAGTGAATTCTTTCTCAAGCAATTTGCAAGCATGCATTAACTTATCTTTATCTTTAGTGTCGATATTAGTTGTTATCCTGTCTAGGTTTGTATTATTTATTTGCATCTAATCACCTATCTTCTAAGGTTATTTGCTATTTGCATCATATCATCTGCTGTTTGGATAGTTTTAGAGTTTATTTCATATGCTCTTTGAGCTGTTATCATTTTTATCATTTCATCAACTATCTGAACATTAGAAGTTTCTAAGAATCCTTGGTATATCTTAGTATTTCTTCCTTGCCCTCCTAGAGGAATTTCTTCTCCAGATGCTGGAGTCACTTTGAATAAGTTCTTTCCTACTGCCTCTAGTCCTTCAGGATTTATAAATTGTGAAAGCTTTATTCTTCCTAAAGTTTCTATTTCTCCATTTTGGTTTGTAACAGTTATATATCCATCTTCATCAACAGTGAAATCTTTGTGATTAGCTCCGATTATTATTTCTTGATTATTCTGTGATAATACAGAGTATCCTTCAGATGTAACAAGCTTTCTAGTATCTCCATTTATACTAAATTTAAATGATCCATCTCTTGTATATAACATTTCTCCTGATGGAGACTGAACAACGAAAAATCCTGACCCATCAAGTCCAAAGTCTGTTGCATTTTCTGTTCTTTCTAGGTTTCCATTTTGGAATACTCTACTTGTAGCAGCAGGCATAACCCCATGGCCTATTTGAAGATTAACAGGAGTTCCTTGTCCATTGTTTAAGTTAGTCTTTCTAACAGTTTCGTATAGAAGATCTTTAAACTCTAATCTTTGCTTTTTGTATCCTGTTGTATTAACATTAGCTAAATTGTTAGATATTGTATCTATATTAAGCTGCTGAGCTTTCATTCCACTTGCAGCAGTCCACATCGCTCTCATTTATTACACCCCCAATTATAATTTACCTATCTCATTCACAGCTTTTCCTAGCATCTCATCATAAGATCTTATTACCTTTTGATTGCTCTCGTATTCTCTTAGTATATTTATCATTTGTACCATTTCGTTTATTACATTTACATTAGAGCTTTCTATAAATCCTTGAAGTATATGGCCATCAAACTGTCCTATTTGAGCATCTATTCCATCTTCCATTTTATAAAGAGAGTGCCCTTCTTTTCTTAAAGCGTTCACGTTGAGTATGTTTACAACGTCTAACTTGTCTACAAATTGTCCATCTATAGATATTTCCCCGAATATATTTATATCAAAGTCTCTATTTAGTATTATAGGGCCATTTAGACCTAATACTCTATGTCCTTCGCTAGTTACAAGTTCTGATTTATCATTTATTAAAAATGCTCCATTTCTAGTGTATCTTATTCCATTATGAGTTTCTACCTTAAAGAATCCGTTTCCATCTATTGCAAAGTCAAGTTTATTTTGTGTTTCATTCATCTGACCTGACAAGAAGTTAGTCTGGATTTTGTCTAATCTAATTCCGCTATTTATTGTTCCTATAACATTTCTTGGAGGGTTATATATAAGATTAGCTACTACAGCTCCTCCCACTAATACATTTCCATTTTGATCTACATCTATATCTCCGTTCACTTGTATTCTTTTGCCAGTTTTGTCTAGTACATAGTATCCTGTTGTTGTATCTATATCTTTGTTTATATCTCTTGAATAAGTCTTTAGGTATCCATTTTCATCTACTGCAAATCTCATTTCTCTGCTGTAACTTTTGCCTGCACGACTTTCTACAGTGAAGAATGAGTTGTTAGTTTTAAGGTAATACCCTTCACCATCTCTTTTTATATCAACAACACTACTTGCAGGAACTGAAGTATTATTACTTCCATTTATCTTCATGATTAATTTCTCTGAGAATGCTTCAGTCAAAACTACATCTTTCTTGAACCCATTAGTATTAGCATTGGCTATATTGTTACTTACAACGTCTAATTTCTTTTGATTAGTTTGCATTGCAGAAGTAACAGTATAAAGACCTCTGAACATAATATCACTCCACGATTTTATTTTTACCTTTATTATATCGGAAAAGCTTGTACAAAGTTTAGAAGAATATAAAGGAAACTATATTATATTTTGGATCTTACTGTTCCACCTTTTTCTAATACTGCTAGAGAGTTTAGCGCCTCTCCAGTTCCTTTAGCAACACAAGATATAGCATCTTCTGCTACATGTACTTTTATTCCCGTTCTTTCTTGTATAAGCTTATCTAGTCCCCAAAGAAGTGATCCTCCTCCAGTCATTACTATACCTTTGTGGCTTATATCAGATGAAAGCTCTGGTGGAGTTTTTTCTAGAACGCTGTGAACAGCATCTGCTATTTGAGTTACACTTTCCTCTAGAGCCTCTAACATTTCTGTAGAATTTATCTTTTTAGTTTCTGGAAGTCCTGTAACTAAATTTCTACCCTTAACATCCATAGACACCTCTATTTTTCTCTTTGATGCCGATCCTATATTTATTTTTATATCTTCTGCTGTTCTTTCTCCTATTAGTAGGTTATGTTTTTTTCTCATATACCTAACTATAGCTTCATCAAATTTATCTCCTGCTACCTTTATAGATGTACTAACTACTACTCCTCCTAAAGAAATTACAGCTATATCAGCTGTTCCCCCTCCTATATCTACAACCATGTTTCCTGCTGGTTGAGCTATATCAAGTCCAGCACCTATAGCCCCTGCTATTGGCTCTTCTATTATATATACTTGTCTTGCTCCTGCTTGCTTTGTCGCTTCTTCAACCGCTCTTTTCTCAACTTCAGTAACTCCTGAAGGAACACAAACCATGATTTTTGGCATAAAGAATTTAAAGAATCCTTTTTTCCCTAAAACTTTATCGATGAAGTATTTTATCATTTTCTCTGTTGTATCATAATCTGATATAACTCCATCTCTTAAAGGTCTTATAGCTACTATATTTCCTGGAGTTCTTCCTATCATTCTTCTTGCTTCTTCACCAACTGCTAAAACCTTTCCACTTCTTTGGTCTATAGCTACAACTGAAGGCTCTTTAAGAACTATTCCCTTTCCTTTAACGTATACTAAAACTGATGCCGTTCCTAAATCTATACCTATATCCGGCGAAAATCTACCCATCATAACATCTCCTATCTCTTTTGTTATTTATTTCAATTAAATTATGCTTAAATCTTCACAGTCTTACCCTATTCTACAAAAATATACAAAAAACCTTCTCAAGTCAAGAAAAAAATCACTTCTTTCAAACTATTTACAATTTCCTTACAAAAAAGAATGTAGGCTTTTTAGCCTACATTCTTTTCATCTTTACTTATGTATTTTAACTTTGTAGCCATTCCACCTCTTATGTGTCTTTCTGACTTGTTTTTGTCTAGAATGTTTTTTACTTCTTTAGCAAGTACAGGATTTATCTCAAATAACCTTTCGGTTACATCTTTATGTACCGTACTTTTGCTAATTCCAAAGTTCTTGGCTGTTTCTCTGACGGTAGCGCCTTTGTCTAGTATGTACTGCCCCATTATTATAGCTCTTTTTTCTATATATTCTCTCAATATTCCCCCCCCTAAAGCTACCATTTTATTCATATATATGATGCTTTTAAGGGAAATAGAACAGGCTTAACCTCTAAAGAGATTAAGCCTTTGTAAATTAGTTTTTGCTTATTAAAGAAAGAGGATCTATATGCTTTCCATTTTTTATTGCTTCTAAATGAAGAAGCGGACCTTCTTTGCTTTTCACTATTGATGTATTTCCTACACCACCTATTATATCTCCAGCTTTTAAAACTTCTCCTTCTTCAACTAATACATCAGTAGATAAGCTGCTATAAATAGTATAAAGATCCTCACTGTGTTTTACTTTCACAGTTATACCATTTTTGCTATTTTGGATTATTTCTACTACTTCTCCGTCCATCATAACCTTAACAGGAGTTCCTTCTTTGGCTTTGATATCCACACCTTTATGTAGTTCCCACTGCTCTAAAGTTGGGGAATAACTAAGTTCAGTATCAGAAAACTTTCTAATTATTTCTCCTGTAACAGGCATAATAGCAGCATGTTCAGTGTTAGTTTTTTTAGCCATTTCTTTTTCTAATTTCTCTTTTGCTTTGTCTAAAGTTTCATTTGGATTAGTGCTTGTAGCAACTGCATCTTCGTCATCTTTTATTAGATGAATTTCTCCTTCTGAATCAGCAGTGTCTTTCTCATCTAGAAGTTCTGAGTACTCTAGATTCTTAAATCCACTATCTGTAGCTAAATTGTCTATGCTGTTTTTAGTAACCCAAACTGCAGTGAATGCTACTAAACACACACATAGGAATAAAACTAAGTAAAAGCTGTCTTTTTCTAATATTTTCTTTAATTTGTTGTTTTTATTGTTTTCCATTACTTCCACCTCCACATTGATATTTTTTCCCGTTTTCAGAATTCTATACAAAAAAAGAAGAGACTTTAGCCTCTTCTTAATATTTTTTTTCTATATCTACACCTTTAAAGTAGTGTTTTAGTATTTCATCATACTTATAGCCTTCATTTCCCATTCCATTAGCTCCCCATTGGCTCATCCCTACACCATGACCATATCCTCTGGTTTGTATATCTACGTATCCGTCTTTCACATTTATCTCAAAGTCAGCAGAATTCAAATCAAGGATACTTCTTACGTCCCTACCCCTTAGCTTAACTCCACCTATATTTATCTCTTTTACAGATCCACCTTCTGTTCTTGATAAAATCTTTATATCATTAGATAGATTGTTTGAAAATTTAACCTTAGGGTACGCACTTTTAAATTTGTTTATAAACTCTTTTTCTGTTATCTTAACAACACCTACAAGTCTAGGAGATCCTTCTTCAAATGGGCTTTCTACTGATCTTAAATAAGGAACCATGGCAGCAAATACTTCTTCTGAGTTTTCTGTTTTGCCTCCACTTGTAGAGTGGTATAGAGGCTCTACAACTTTTCCCTCATACTTTAGAATCATTCCTCTAGTTTGATCTACTGCATTTTTTACTTTAGGCCACATATTTTTTATCCATTCTTCTCCGTGAGCCTTTCTTAGCTGGTCTAATGAAAGATATTCCTGACAATGAGTATGATCTGTACATACAACGGCTCCAGGGTGTTTATTATTATTTTCTCCACCGTTTTCCATCTTATAAAAAACGTAAGATCTAGCCGCTATAGCCTGTGCCTTTAAAGCTTCTTCATGAAAAGCTGCAGGCATTTCAGATGCTACTACATTATATAAATATTCCTCTATATTCTTTTCCTCTATTTTCTTAGTTCTATGGTTGTACACATTTATGGTTGTAACTACATCACTAACACTAACTTTAGAATCTGTATTTACTGCTGCATCACCCCTATATATAGCAAGTGTCATAATTATAGGTAGTACTATAATTGCAATCAGTACATATATAGCAATTAAAAAAGGGTTTTTCATAGATCTCCTCCTTTGACAATATCACTTAATTGAAGTCTATGAAAAAACCCTTTATTTTATTCCTTATTCTTTAACTCTTTCTATGTTAGCACCTAATGCTCTTAGGTTACCTTCTATATTTACATATCCTCTATCTATATGATACGTTTCACCTATTATTGTTTCACCTTCAGAAACAAGTCCTGCAAGTATAAGAGCTGCCCCTGCTCTTAAATCCGTAGCATTAACACTTGTCCCTTGTAAAGTTGGAGTTCCTTGGATAACTGCACTTCTTCCTTCTATTTTTATAGATGCTCCCATTCTGTTTAACTCTTGAACGTGCATAAATCTATTTTCAAATACTGTTTCTATAACAACAGATGTATCATTAGCAACACTTAGAAGTGCCATAAATTGAGCTTGCATATCCGTTGGGAAACCTGGGTGAGGTAATGTCTTAATATCTACTGACTTTATCTCCTTTGGCCCTATTACCCTAACTGCATTCTCCATTTCATGTATTTCGCATCCTACTTCTCTAAGTTTTGCAATTACAGGCTTTAGGTGGTCTAAAAGTACATTTTCAACTAATATATCTCCTTTAGTTATAGCTGCTGCAACCATATATGTTCCAGCTTCTATTCTATCAGGTATTACTGTATGCTCTGCTCCTTTTAGCTCACTAACTCCTTTTATCTTTATCGTATTAGTACCTGCTCCTTTTACATTAGCTCCCATTTTATTTAAGAAGTTAGCAAGGTCTACTATCTCAGGTTCTTCTGCTGCATTTTCTAGTATAGTCGTACCTTCAGCAAGTACAGCCGCCATCATTATATTTTCAGTAGCTCCAACTGATGGGAAATCTAGGTATATTTTAGTACCTTGCAGTTTTTCGCATCTAGCTTCAACGAATCCATGATCCATTTCAACACTACATCCAAGAGCCTTAAATCCCTTAAGATGTAAATCTATAGGTCTTGTACCTATTGCACATCCTCCTGGCATAGATATCTTCGAAACATTGAATCTAGCAAGTAATGGTCCCATAACCAAAAAAGATGCTCTCATCTTTCTTACTAGTTCATATGGTGCTTCACAAGTTCTTATTTCACTTGCATCCACTGTTAAAGTGTTATCTTTATACTCAACTTTTGCTCCTAAATATCTTAATAAATCTGAGATAACATGAACATCTCTTAAATTAGGAACTTCCTTTATAACAGATGTTCCTTTCCCTAAAAGAGTTGCAGCTATTATTGGTAAAACTGCATTCTTAGCTCCATTTATCTTAACTTTACCCTTTAGGGGTCCACTTTTCCTCACAACTATATTAGCCAATCTTTTCATCCCTTTCTTAATATTCTAGCGCTATCAAAGGTGTTCCAATATAAATATATGTTTTATCCTCGTAATCACTGTATCTAACTGATACATTCAGGTTAACTTTCTTTCCAGCGTATGTTATATGTTCTTTTATTTTCTTTGTGTACCCTGTTAGAGAAATAAAATTCTCATCTTCTGCTCTTTCTGATTCATTAGCACTTAATTTACTAAATATATCACTGGCTATTATATCATATTGTTCATCTTCTATCTTTCCATCGAAAGACCCACTGATGCATGTATAAATATCTACCAAACTTGAATATTCAGACAATACATCCTTCATTTTTTTATAATTGTTCACTATACTTTTATACACTTCATTTGACCTAATGTCAACTATAATATGCGTTTCTTCCACATTTTCACTTAATTGGCTTTGAACTATTACTGATACATTTTCTCCTTGTCCATTACCCGTATGAGTATACACTTGTCTAAATCCTTCTTGCTCTGTTTGTACATATTCTAAGTCGCTAGAATTAATTCCATAGATAATGTTAAGCTTATTTATTATACTTTTCATTTCTTCAAATTCCAAAAACTTATTACTTAATTCAACATGTCCATTTATACTATAGCTTTCGAAATTAGAGTTTGTCTTATTGAATACATTTAATAACTCGTCATATCCACTTTCTCCTTGTGCTTGAGATATACTTAATATACTTACAAATAAAACTAAGATAATTGCAAAACAAAATAATCTTTTCATAATAAATACCCCCATCTAATTTGTATTTTGATATTAATCATTATTGACAAGTTAGATAGGGGTTATACCTTTAGTTTTGATATTAAGTTTTAAAAATCTCTGCCTGCTCCTCCACCACCGGAGCTTCCACCTTTTCCTGAAGACCCACCAAATCCTCCAGATCCCCCTTTATAATGCCCTCCTCTTAAAAGAGACCTTAGAATCATTCCTGTGAAAAATCCTCTAGCGAATCTATGATCTGCCCAGAATAAGAAAAACACTATAAACACTATTATTATCTTAGGAATCAAGCCTATATCTTCTTGATTATTTTGTACACTATATATGTTATTGTACTTTTCAAATATATTACTGTCTTCATATCCGTATTCTTTATTTACGTTTTGTGCTAGTAGGTAAAATATCTTTCTTATTCCTTCATCGTAATTACCATTTGATAAATCATCTTTTGCATAATCTAGTATTTCTCCAACCTTACCATCAGGAAGTATTCCTTCTAGACCATATCCTACTTCTACTCTTATCTTTCTTTCATTAGGAGCAAGTAGCACTAGTAGTCCGTTATTGTATCTTCCATTTCCTATTCTCCATTTTTCAAATAATTTTACAGAATAGTCTACAGTATCATTACCCTCTAGGCTTTTTATCGTAGCTACTACTATTTGGGGCATTTCTCTTGTTTTCTCATAATTTAGGTTTGTATTTATTATAAATCTTTTTGTGTCTTGAGATAAAACATTTGCAAAATCTGCTACATAAAATTCATTTGTTTGATTTGGTAAGTTTATGCTAAATACTGTGAAACTATTTAAAAGTAATATTAAAAATGCACTAGCTATTATCAGCAACTTATTTTTTTTCAATTTAATCCCGCCCTTTTAAAAGTTAACTTTTGGAGCAGTTTGAGCCTCTTTAGATGCCTCAAAGTAATTTCTAGTTTCAAATCCCATAGCCCTTGCCATTAAATTATTTGGAAAACTTCTTATCTTTTTATTGTAATCTCTAACTACTGCATTATATCTATCTCTTTCAACTGATATTCTATTTTCAGTTCCTGAAAGCTCATCCATAAGTTTTGATACATTTTGATTCGATTTAAGCTCTGGATAATTTTCCATAACTACAAGTAATCTTCCTAAAGCTCCTTCTAATTGATTAGATGCTAAGACTTTTTCTTCTGTAGTTTTAGCTCCTGCCATTTTAGCTCTTGCTTCAGCTATTTGACCGAATATTTCTTGCTCTTGTTTCATTGAACCTTTAACTGTTTCTACTAGATTTGGTATTAGATCATATCTTCTTTGTAATTTACTTTCAACATTAGCCCACTGGCTATCTACTTCTTCTGCTTTAGATACTAGGCTATTGTATGTTCCTATGAAAGACATAACCATAAGTCCTATAACTAAAGCTATTGCTATTAATATCTTAAATGAACTTTTCATATTGAAACCCCCTTCTTAATATACTTATGCTTATTATATCATTTTAAGGTACAATAATCTAAATTTATTACATCTATATTTTAAATTCTTCTAATTTACCATATATATCTAGAAAAGTATCCTAAAATAATAGAGAAGCTCAAGTTAGCTTCTCCTTTTATTAATAACTATATCTTGAATTTACTTATATTTTCTCTTAAATCAACAACTATCCCATTCAGGTTCTGAGCTGCATGTGATACTTCTTCAGATGAAGCAGTAAGCTCTTGTGCTGAAGCCGCTACTTCCTGTGTTGATGCTGAATTTTGTTCTGTAACAGCACTTACTCTTTCTGCTCTTTCCATAACAGAATCCTTAGCCCTTTGTATGTCGTCCATAGCTTTGTACGTATTTCTTATTCCTGGAGTTATATTCTCTATAGATCCTAATATTTCTTCAAATGTTTTTACTGTGTTCTGTATTAATCTTACTTGATCGTGTACAGATGATTCTACCTCTTTAGATGTATTTATAACTTCTTCTGTATCCTTGTTGACTGAATTTACTAAAGCTGTTATTTTGTTTGTGGATTTCTTTGATTCTTCTGCGAGCTTTCTTACTTCTTCTGCAACTACCGCAAATCCTTTTCCATGTTCTCCTGCTCTTGCAGCTTCTATAGCAGCATTTAATGCAAGTAGATTAGTTTGTTCTGATATTGACGATATTATTTCTGTTATGCCACTTATTTCTTCTACTGAATGAGTAAGAGCCTCTACTTTACCTGTTACAAGTTCAAATGCCTTCTTAACTTTATCTATCGTATTAACCAATTCATCCATTTCTTTTTTACCATCATTAGCTTTGTTTTGTGTACTTTCTGTTTCGTCTTTAACATTCTCAAGTTCTTTATATACATTGCTTATAGTGTCTGTAAGTCTTGTAAGCAAATCTAATACTCCTGATAAATCTTTTGCCTGATCTGATGCACCTTGTGCAACTTGTTCAACTGTATTTGATAATTCCCCGAACGAAGCTGCCATTTGTTCTGATGTTGCAGCTAAAGAATCTGAGCTCATACTAACTTGTTTAGATTTTGTATCTATATTATATATCATTTCCTTGATTGAAGTTTGCATTGCAGCCATAACTTCAGCAATAAGACCGAACTCATCTTTTCTATTTATAACCTCTGTAGGTATTTCTTTAGTAAAGTCTCCAACTGAAATAGCTCCAAAATAACTTTTCATAGATTCTATAGGTTTTATTACGAAAGAGCGAACTAAATAAAATGAAGCTCCTATACCTAATACTATAGCAATGACCATAGATATAAAATTTATAAATTCTGCATTGATATTATCATTTCTAAGAGCATACTTTAGTATATATGTTCTTCCAGCTATTATTCCGAAAAATACGGATGCAAAAGATAGTGTTAGCTTAGTTTGTAGGCCTAAAGTTGATTTTGTGATGTTTATCTTCTTTTGTGTCATTATTTAGGTTCCTCCCATTTAAAGTTAGTTCTTTGACCTTATTATATTTGATTTTATAACTTTATTCATTAAATATACGTAAAAACCATAATTTACATATATTTAGGACTATGCCCTAGCCATTATAAGAAATGATATTATATTTTGCAAATATCCATTCACTTTCAAATACTAAAGAATGATAAACCATCAAAAAAGAAAAGCTAATCTTAGCTTTTCTAAATTTTAAATTCCTGTGTAAGTTTTTCAAGACTATCTGATAATCTCGATAAATCTTTAGTTACTTCTGATATTTCCTCTATAAATCTATTTTGCTGATCCATTGTTGATGATACTTGCTCCGTTGATGCAGAGTTTTCTTCAGCTACAGCTGAAAGATTTTGAAGTATATATACTATTTCATCTTTGTTTTCTTTTATTTGTTTTCCTGATGCATTTAACTTCTGTGCTGCTTCATTAGCATTTTTTATTGCTTCATTAATCTGAATATATTTATCTTTACTTTTATATACAGAATTCTTTTGATGTTGTATAGTTTCAAATACTTTTTTCATTGTTTCAACTGCATTTTTTGAATTTCCTTGGAGCTGATTTACTACATCTTCTATTGTTTTTGTAGACATAGTAGAAATTTCAGCAAGTTTTCTTATTTCTTCTGCTACAACAGAAAAGCCTCTCCCAGCTTCTCCTGCTCTTGCAGCTTCTATTGCTGCATTTAGCGCAAGTAAATTTGTTTGGTTTGCTATATTTAGTATTACATTACTAGCTTCTTCTATTTTGCTAGCACTTTCATTTGTCTTTAGTATAACTTCATACACTTGTTTAGTTGATGATATACTATTATCTGCAATTTCTGTAAGTTTGTCTATTTCTAAAAGTCCTTCATTTACTATACTTTTTACTTTTGATGAAGTATTGTTTAAATTTATAACATATTGCTCATTTTTATCTATTATTTCATCTAATTGTATTGCCCTAAGTGATCCTTCCTCAATACTTTTAGCTTGATCTAATGCTCCACTAGCTACATTATTCATAGCTTTATTTATTTCACTTATAGATTCTGTAAAGCTATTTATATTTCTTTCTAATCTGCTACTTGTAGAGTTTACGTCATTTACTTTTTCTTTTACATCTTTTATTAGCTTTGATAATTTTGATATTGCTGTATTTGTTTCTATTGAAAGCTTAGAAAATTCATCTTTACCTTTTACATTTGCATTGATAGAAAAGTTTCCTTGACTTATGTCATTAAGTATTTTGATATGATGTTTGAGAGGCTTCATTATCATATACTCTGCAAAGAATAAAATTATTATATTAACAACTATTATGTTCATAGAAGCATTTATATATGTCGATATGTACCCGTCTATTATCTCAAGACTATTTAAAGCTGAATTAATTCTTGTAGCAATTGGAACACTAACAATAAGTGCTGATGTTATAGCTATTATTAGTTTTAAAGTTATACTATTGATAAAATTAAAACTTATTATGTCAGCACTTACATTTCTTGTCTCTTTTATATGCTTATTCATAAGTTTTCCCCCTTATGTAGTTTTATTATCACTATGATATACTATATTCCAAATTAATGCAACATTGCAGAAATTTAGATTCGTAATTTATATTGCAACTTTTTATTATTTTTGTTATATAATATATATAACAAGTCATATAAAGGAGGTAAAGATGTTACTAAGTATAGATTTTGAATCTGAAATTCCTATATATCAGCAAATAAAAAATCAGATTATCAAAGGAATTGCTACTGGTCAGTTATCTCCAGGTGAAAGCCTTCCATCCGTAAGACAGTTAGGTGCTGATATTGGAGTTAATTTTCATACTATTAATAAGGTATATACGCAGCTTAAACAAGAGGGGTGGGTTGTTGTCCATCGTAGACAAGGAGTTATGGTAAATCCTGAGCTTAATATGGAAACTACTCAAGATTATATGAACTTATTGGAATCTAATCTTGAAATTATTGCAGCCCAAGCGTATTTAAGGGGAATATCTAAAGAGAAATTCATACAAATTATAGATGAGAAATTTTCAAAATTCATTAAGAAAGGAAGTGAGTAAATGCTTTCGCTTGTAGTTTTTATAAATTTTTTTACTATATATCTTCCTCTTTTAGTATTTGGTATTTTAATGCCATACTACAGCAAAAAAACTTTAGTATTTGGAGTTAATGTTCCACAAAATGTATCTAATGATAAGAAAGTCAAAAAACTAAAAAAAATGTATATGATAAACTATAGTATATCTTTGACACTTGTTATGCTGATTTTTTATACTATAGGATTTAAGTATCAAATTCCTAATGCCTTTAATCTTAGCGTTTTTGCATTTATATTAGTTCTTGCAGCTAACTATATTTATGTACATCTTAAAATTAAGAACCTAAAACAAACTGAAGGCTGGATTATTGACAAAAAACAAGTTGTTATCGTAAGCACTAATAGTAATTCTTCGCAAAGAAAAATTTCTATGAAATATCATATAATACCTTTAGCCATAGTTGTGTTTACATTTGTAGTTACTGCTATTTTATATCCTAATCTCCCAGATCAAATACCTACTCACTTTGATTTTAGTGGAAATATAACTACTTACAAGGCTAAAAGTTTTGTTACAGTATTTTCTGTTCCTATGACTCAGCTTGGTATGCTAATTATGTTTTATTTTGTTTCTAATATGATAAGCAAATCCAAAATGACAATTGATCCTTCTAAGCCAAAGACTTCAGAAAAACAAAATCTAATAGCTAGTAGGCGCTGGGGATTCTTTATAATACTTACTTCTATTGGGGTTATAACACATTTTTTATATATTCAGCTTTGTATTTTAGGGGTTATAAGTCTATCTCCTATGTTTAATATAATCATAAATATTTTCGCTATTGTATTTCCACTAGTAGTATTAACTGTTTTTTCTTTAATAACTGGTCAAAGTGGAAGTAGAGTTAATGTAGATAGTGATGAGGTTGAGAATGAAAAATTAATTCATAGAGATGATGATAACTACTGGAAGCTTGGACTATTTTATTATAATCCTGATGATCCTAGCTTGTGGATAGAAAAGCGTTTTGGCATTGGTTGGACTGTTAACTTTGCACATCCTATAGGAATAGTTTTTGGTATTGCTACTATAATTATACTTATAGTGTCTATAATACTTGTTTTGAATAGTTAAATAAGGGGGGATTATTTTGCTTACTTTAAAAAATGTTTCAAAAAGCTATGATAAATCTAAAAAGGCAGTAGATAATATTTCTTTGGAAATAAATAAAGGAGAAATTGTAGGCTTTATTGGCCCAAATGGTGCTGGTAAAACAACCACTATAAAAATGATAACAGGAATGATATCTCCTGATGAGGGAAGTGTCATAGTAAATGGATTAGATATTACAAAAAATCCTGTAGAAGCTAAGAAAAGCTTCACTTTTGTTCCAGATCATCCTGCTATTTTTGATAGCATTAAGGGTATAGATTATCTTAACTTTATTGCAGATATGTATGATGTTTCTATAAATGACAGAAAAGAAAGAATTGAAAAGTTTACTAAGACATTCCAAATTTATGATGCTCTTACAAAAACTATTAACTCATATTCTCATGGTATGAGACAAAAACTTTTAATATCTGCTGCTTTACTTCCAAATCCTAAGCTATTTATTTTAGATGAGCCTTTAGTTGGCCTTGATCCTCATTCAGCTAAGATTTTGAAGGACTTAATGAAAGAACATTGTAAAAGTGGTGGTACTGTATTTTTCTCATCTCACTTATTAGAAGTTGTTGAAAATCTTTGCGATAAGGTAGCTATAATCCATAAAGGAAGTTTAATAGCTTATGATACTGCTGAGAATATAAAGAATAAATCTAATTCAACATTAGAAGAAATTTTCTTGGAGATGACAAAAGATGAATAAGATTATATCTTTAACTAAAATTCAATTAATAGATTTCTTTGCTAAGTACACTCAGCAGCTTAACGTAAAGAATAAGTATTTAAGGATTGTTTCAATCTTAATTCCATTAGTTATAATTATGCCTGTTATTCAGTTTGTCTTAAAAGTATATGATAATTTTGATCTTATAGGATATAAACAACTTACAATCACTTATGTATATATAGGTAGTGTTATGATTATGTTTTTTTCTAGTATTCCTCTTGTTATTTCATCATTTTTTTATTCAAAAGATTTAAAGTTTTTAACTACACTTCCTATCAAAGCTAGTAGTATTATATTTGCCAAATTAAGTTCTATTTATATTTATTTGTTTGGTATAGGGCTATTACTATTTGGATCATCTTGCATAGTTTATATGTTTAAATCAGGATTTAATCTATACACATTATTAGCTTGTATAATAGCTTTATTCCTTTTACCTATAGTTCCTTTGCTTTTATCGATAATAATTATATTGCCTTTTATGTCTTTCTTAGCTAAGACTGATAAAAGAAATTTTTTAGTTCTTATAGGTAATATATTTTTAATCGTTAGTATTATATATGTTCAGATATATTTAGCTAAAGTTCAAATGGATCCTGAAAACTTTTCTAATTTTTTACTTAAAGAAGATGGACTTTTGTATCTTATAGGAAGGAGATTTCCTCCTAGTATATGGTTAACTAAGATGATTCAAGGTTCATTTGTCAATACATTATACTTTATTTTCTTAAATATAGGTTTTGTATTTGTATTTTACTATATTTCTAGTTTACTTTATAAAAAAGCCTTACTTGTATTTAATCAAGAAAGTGGTTCATTAGTCCAAAGAGGAAAAATATATTATAAAAAGAAAAGTAAATCATATCAGATGATTAAAAGACATATACTAATAATCTTTACTAATCCCGTATTTCTTTTAAATACAGTGCTTACAATGATGCTTCCTATTATTATGTTTGTAGTTTCGTTTTTTACAGGAGAAATTACAACTGATATATTTAATTCTCCTGAGATTAAACCATATATTATATATATATATTCTCTAACAATTACAGCTCCTGCTATTGTAGGTAGCCTTTCTGCTACAGCAATTACTAGAGAAGGTAAGGCCTTTTGGGAAACAATGACTTTACCTCTATCTATAAAGGATAATATAAAGTATAGAGTTTATTCAAGTATATTGTTATCCCTTGCTTGTTCATTAGTTCTTGCTTTTTTCGGTGGATTTTATCTTCCAATATCTTTAAATGTAGTTGCTTTATCTTTAATATTTTGTATCTGTTCAACTTTATTTTTCTCTACTATTGATATGATTATAAACATAAAAAGACCTCTGCTTAACTGGAGTAATCCAACGGCAGCAATTAAAAATAACCTTAATGTATTTTTATCTTTGGGTGTTAGAGTTATTTTAGGTTTTGTTTATTATTTTATTTATAAAATTATGATAAACTTTAGCGAAAGCGTTATTGTTTTAATATTTAGCGGAATATTCTTTGTACTTTATATAGCTACTAGATATATTCTTTATAATTACTATACTAAAGATTTCATGAATATAAGTTAACAAAGTCTTCCTTAAAAAATTAATAAAGAAGACTTTGTTGAAACACATTACGGAAATTATAACTTTCTCACAATTTATTAAAGTACATAATTTCCTATGTGTTATAAAAAAAAGTACGGTTATATCAAATGATATAGTCGTACTTTTTTGTGTTTATGAGATATTGTTATTTTTCAATAACTTTTTTAGTTGCATCATAAATAACCACTAATCCTAACATAAGAGAAATTGTTCTCATTACAAACTCAGCAATATGCAATCCCCCTATAGCATTTGAAGAATTATATAGCAAGTTTCCTGTGATTATTGAAGGAGCTAAAATAATTAATATTCCCAATACATATCTAATAATATTTAACATATCTTCACCTCTTATCTTATATTATAGTATCCTTGTGTATAAACATATTTATAATGATTTGAAGAAGACGATACTCCAAAATTTATAGTAGCTGATTCGTTTATTTTAATTTCAACTCCACCATTAACAGTAGTAGTACCATTATTAAAAAAGTCTCCATTTACAATCCAAAAAATTCTTCCCGCATTTTCTAAATGAGTAAATACAGTCCCAGCAAACTGTTTGCTCAAGCCTTTGTAATTTCTATCCATTCCTACATTTAATATTTTAACTATTCCCCAAAAATAACCCCCTTCACTCGTTTGACAATAAAATTTTAAAGAAGGCTTATATTCAGAAGTAACAGTAAAAGAAGAACTAACTGTTCTATATGTAGCATTGTACGGTGATATGCTTGATTTATTGAATAAAAAATTATTATTTTTATTAAAACTTTCAATGACCTGTTTTTCAGCTTCTGCTAGTGAAATATTATTGTCTACAGCTATCATTTCTACAATTTCTTCGAAAGTTAAAGCCTCACTTATAACTGATTGGCTGTCATCAATGTTATATACACCGGTAATAATATTTTCGTTCTGTTGCTCATGATTTAGTTGTAAAGCAAATGAACTCAAATTAGAAAATAAAATCATACAAAAACTTAATCCTAACACTAAAAGTTTCTTTTTCACTATAAAACCCCCCATTAGATTTATGTTTTTTATATTTATTCAACTCAGTTTTTAATTTTCCTTTATAACTTATAAAAAAACTGTAAAATGTTAATCAGCATCCACAGTAGAGATAAGGAGAAAGGGAATGGTTTTTATTCAGACTCGATTGACTTGAAAATCCTATTATAACAAGATTTCTCTCGCTTTATTTAATCATCTCATCCGGCAAAAAAGAACCGAAATGTCGTAACAACGATGCTATTCCCGATTCTTTTATGGATTTATACACAGCATTTACTCCCTCTTTTCTTCCCGTTCAGATATCAACTTAATTACTGCAAGTACGAAGTTAAATTACGATGGAAGAACGTAATTTTGAGATGTACACTCCAAATAAACTCCACCGAAAAACAGGCTCTTTCATGAGCCTTTTTCCTTGAATTCAGGCTCTAAAAATTACAATAAAGTTGACCGAAGTTTAGGGATAATGTTCAAGAATTTATGGTTAAGATTGGGGCTTTTTCTGTTATGTATTTCAATAAAATCAATCAATATAAAGAATTAATACATGGATTAATTCCTTTATTTTCAATGGTTTTATTAATATTCTTTTGTATAATACAAAAAAAGTTCACCTAAAAACTCCACCACCCTCAACCCCTTTTCCCATCATCCTTTCAGCCCATTTTTTATCCATTTTTCATTTTCAAAATTACAATAAAGTTCACCGAAAAACAGGCTCTTTCTTGAGCCTTTTTCCTTGAATCTTGGCTCTAAAAATTACAATAAAGTTGACCGAAAGTACAGGGATAAGGATCAAGAAATAA
>MZGW01000004.1 GCA_002029295.1 Alkalithermobacter paradoxus
AAGAAAAGCATGGACTGCGTTATACAACTCTTAGAGGAATAGATAAAGTGCGAATGCAGACCCTGCTTGCTTTCGCATGTCTAAATTTAAAAAAGCTGGCAAATTGGAAGTGGAAAAACTCCAAAAGCCAGCTCTTTTTGCGATCTTTTTTTGTTAGGAAAATACATATTTCCAAATTACAGGATATTTTCTCATGCAAGTTAAAATATTTGCCCTTTCGGGCAGATTGTTTTGTCTACAAACTGAGAAGAATGCAAGAGCATTCTTCTTTTTTTGACAAAATAGATAATAAGTAATATATTAAAACATCTCGACATATAGTATAATCTTAATACGAATGTCAAATCAGATCTACAAAAGAGGGATAAGATGGAAAACACTAATACTCTAGGTAATATGAATAAAGTTATTGATAATATAATTCAATCTGTAAGAAGCGGACAAGATGAGATTTTTTCTATATACGAGAATGCAAAAAATGAGTGCGAGAGAATAAAACTTGAACTACAATTATTTAAAGACAAAGTCGTAGATATAATAAGAGAAGTAGAAATACTAGAAAATGAAGAGAAAAAATGCAGAAATAAATTATTCATAGTTAGTAAAAATTTTGAAAGGTATAGCGAAGAAGACATAAAAAATGCTTACCAAGAAGCTACAGATGCACAAGTAAAACTAATACTAAAAAGAGAAGAAGAAAAAAATCTAGTAAAAGCTAGAAATGAATTAGAGATAAGACTAAAAAAGAATACAGAACTTGTTGAAAAAGCGGAAAATTATATGTACAAAATGAAGTCTGTTATGGATTTTTTAGTTGGAGATCTTCAAAATGTGTCTAAACAATTAAATCTATTAGAAGACAAAAACCAAATGGGAATAAATATAATAAAAGCTCAAGAAGAAGAAAGAAGAAAGATAGTTAGAGATATACACGATGGACCTGCACAGAGTTTAGCTTCCTTAGTTCTTAAATCTGAAATGTTAGAAAAGATAATGGATAAAGATATTTCTCTACTTAAAGATGAAATAAAAGAGATGAAAAATGTCATAAGAGATACACTGAAAGATGTAAGAAGGATTATGTATGATCTTAGCCCAACTTCATTAGACGATTTAGGACTAATTCCTACTATTAGGAGGATTATATCGGATATTACATACGATAGAGGAATAAATATAGATTTGATAGAACTAAGTAATGAAAAAATATACAGTCCTTTAGTTAATGTAACTGTTTTTAGAATAATTCAAGAAAGTTTAAATAATGCATGGAAGCATTCAAAATGTAAGAATATAAAAATCAAACTTGATATAAATAAAACTAATATATCTGCAATAGTAGAAGATGATGGTATAGGATTTAAGTTGAGTAATGACATAATATCTAAAAATTCATTCGGAATTAAATTTATGAAAGAAAGAGTGGAGCTTTTAGATGGAAAATTGGGCATACAATCTAAAGAAGGTCAAGGAACAAAAATAATATTTACAATTCCTAACAGGGAGGTACGATATGAAGGAAAAGATTAATGTATTGATAGTAGATGATCATGCACTTATGAGAGAAGGACTAAAAAAGATACTAGAACTTGAGGATAATATAAATATTGTAGCAACAGCTAGTGATGGAGTAGAAGCTATAGAGAAGTTCAAAATACATGATGTAGATGTTGTTCTTTTGGATATAAATATGCCAAACATGAACGGAATAGAAACTTTAAGAAAATTAAAATATATGGATTCATCAATCAAAGTAATAATGCTTACTATATATGATGAAAGAGAATATCTATTAGAAACATTAAACTTAGGAGCTAATGGATATATGCTTAAAGATTCAGAATCAGCAAGCTTAGTATCTGCAATAGTTAATGTAAATGATGGAGGAACTTATGTACATCCTAATTTAGCTGGAGAGCTTTTCAGAGAAATAAATGTAAAAAGAAGCAGTGGCTGCAAGTGTGGTATAGATAGTTTAACTAAAAGAGAGTACGAAGTTCTTTGTTGTATAGCTGATGGACTTAGTAATAGACAAATTTCAGAAACTCTTATCATAAGTGAGAAAACAGTAAAAAATCATGTTTCTAGCATACTTAAAAAACTAGAACTAGAAGATAGAACTCAAGCTGCAATATATGCATATAAAAATAATGTTAAAAAAATCTAACTTGAAATAAGTTAGATTTTTTTAAATTGTGAGAATTGTGATATAATAAAAACAATACATAAAAAAATTTTTAGAAGGAGGCAGGGAAAGGTGAAATTGACTCATGAATTTAAGAATGCTTGGAACAACCTAAAAGATGGTGAAATAGAAAGTGTAATGACTTATGGTAAAGAATATATGCACTTTTTAGACAATGGAAAGACAGAAAGGGAATGTGTTAAGGAGATAGTAAAGCAAGCTAAAGAAAATGGATTTATTTCTATTGATGATGCTATAAAAAATGGAAAAATAGAAAAAGGAGCTAGAATATACGCAGAAAACAAGGGGAAAGCTGTAGCATTATTTATAATAGGTGAAGAAGAGTTAGAAAAAGGTATGAGAATAGTTGGAGCTCATATAGATGCTCCAAGACTTGATCTTAAAGCGGTTCCACTGTATGAAGATGGAAATTTAGCTCTTTTAAAAACTCATTACTACGGTGGAATCAAAAAATATCAATGGACTGCTATACCACTAAGCTTACATGGAGTTATATATAAAGCTGATGGAACTAAAGTTGATATAGTTATAGGAGAAGAAGAAACAGATCCTGTACTTTATATAACTGATTTACTTCCTCACCTTGCTAAAGATCAGTATGAGAAAAAATTAGGAGAGGGTATAACGGGAGAAGGACTAAATGTTCTTATAGGACACATTCCTAGCAATCAAGATGAGAAAGATAAGGTCAAATACAATGTTCTAAAACTTTTGAATGATAAATATGGAATAACTGAAGAAGACTTCACTATGGCTGAAATAGAGATAGTTCCTGCAGGGAAATCAAGAGATGTAGGTATAGATAGATCTATGATTGCAGCTCATGGACATGATGATAGAGTATGCTCTTTTGCTGCATTAAAGGCAATACTAGAAACTGAAAATCCAAAATACACATCTGTAGGGTTGTTTGTTGATAAAGAAGAAGTAGGTTCTATGGGTAATACTGGAATGGAATCTAGATTTTTTGAAAATACAGTAGCTGAACTTATAAACCTACAAGGAGATTATAATGATCTAAAAGTTAGAAGATCTCTTGCAAATTCCATGGTGTTATCAGCAGATGTACTTGCTGGATTTGATCCTAATTTCCCAGATGTTTTAGATAAGAGAAATGCAGCATTCATAGGTCATGGGGTAGTTGTGACTAAGTATACAGGAGTTAGAGGTAAAGCAGGTTCTAATGATGCTAATGCTGAGTTCTTAGCTTATGTAAGAAAGATATTTAATGAAAATAACATAACTTGGCAAATAGGAGAACTTGGAAAAGTTGATCAAGGCGGCGGTGGTACTATCGCTTATATTTTAGCAAACTACGGAGCAGAGGTAGTAGATTGTGGTGTTCCTATGCTTAGCATGCATGCACCTTTAGAGCTTGTTAGCAAGGTTGATTGCTACGAAACATATAAAGCGTACAAGACATTTTATAAGGGAGTTTAAAACTCCCTTTTTTAGCTAAAGAAACTAATAACATGATCTATAAATTTCTTCTCTAGAGGTGTTAATGATTTTCTCTTAGAGTATGCAAGATAAAATTTTCTCTTAAGATTAAGATCTCTGATTTTGTAAGATTTTAGAAGATTAAAATTAATTTCATCTACAATTGCTTTATTTGAAATTATAGATAGACCTATTTCATGCCTTACCATTTTCTTTATAGCTTCAGAATTTTCTACATGAGCTATGATATTAAATTCATCTAAGGACATATTATTTTTGCTTAATTCCGATGTTATAAGCTTTCTAGTAGAAGATCCTTCTTTTCTCATTATTAGATTCTCATTTTTTATATCTTGTATTTGTACATATCCATTTTCGTTATTTATTTTATGATTATAAGGAGTTATTAAAACCAGTTCATCGCTTATCAAATCGATATACTCTATCTGGCTATTTGAGGATTTTCCTCCAACAAATCCAAAACTTATTTTATCAGTTATTATTCCTTCTATAATATCTTGAGAATCACATTGATTTAATATGTACTTTATATGAGGAAAATCACGGCTGAAAGACTTTAGTATATCAGGGATAACATATCCGTCAGGAATTGAACTAGATGAAATTTCTATAACTCCTTCTATTTTTCCAGCATATTCACCTAGATTGTAAAGAGCTCTTTGTTTAGTGTTGATCATATCTAGAGCGTATTCATAAAGTATTTTTCCGGATTTTGTAAGAGATATTCCTTTATTACTTCTATTGAGAAGAACAGTTCCTAACTCATTTTCAAGGTTTTGAATATGATTACTTATAGTTGGTTGAGTTAGAAATAGTTCTTTTGCAGCTTTTGAAAAGCTTTTATATTTTGCAACACAAACAAGTGTTTCTAGTTGTTTGAAATCCATTTTGTCCCCCTTGCTTGAAATCAATTTAATACGTCAATATAATATAATTATATCATATAGTTATAAAAATTATCAAAACATCATAATTTAATGTAAATTAACTCTTTAGGAGGCTTAGGATGTATAGATATAAAATAGAATCCTTGCTAAAACAAAATGAAGGACCTAAACTTGATTATAAATTAAAATTAAGTGTTGATACTGAGGGAGAAAAAAAGGAAATAGCTAAAGATATAGCCGCTATAGCAAATACTAATGGTGGAAGAGGATATATAATATTTGGAATAGAAGATAAAAGCAAGGAAGTTGTAGGAGTGGAAAGAAATGATCACATAGAAGAACAAATACAACAAATAATATCTAACAGAATAGACCCTCCTGTACCTATAAGAATGGAATATATAGAACATAAAAATAAAACATTAGGAATACTAACGATATTTAAAAGCAAACACAGACCACATCAAATAAGGCAAAATGGAACATTTTATATAAGAAGGGGATCTACAACTGATGTAGCAAGAAGATATGAGGTTGCAAATATGTTTAAGGAAAGTGCTATATTAACATCAGAAATGGTTCCTATATACAACGGCAGAGTAGATGAAATAGATGAAAAGTTAATATACAAATACTGCAATAAGATAAATATAAAAGAAGAAATATCACTTCAGCTTCTTGAAAATCTTGGAATATGTGTAAAGACAGAAGAATCTAAATACCATCCTACTTTAGGAGGGATACTTGTATTTGGAAAGTATCCTCAAAAACACATATTAGGAGCATCTATAAGAGTAAATAACAATATAAATAAAGATAATGTAATTAGAGTTTTCCAAGGAAATATTATTTATATGCTAGATGAAGTAGAGGAATATATAAAGTATATTCTAGCAAATTACAATTATCCAATAGATGGACTGTTTGAGTGTATAAGAAACAGTTTAGTTCATAGAGATTATCTAGACTTAAATAGAGAAATATTAATATATATAGGAACGGATAAAGTAGAAATAAGTAACCCTGGTACATTGACGCATGGAGATACAATAAATTCTATACTCAAAGAAAGAAATCCATCTAGAAGAAACAACTGGATCCACCAAAGACTACTGATTATAGATGATAAAATGAGGTTCCTAGGAAGTGGCATGGGTCTTGATAAAATAAAGAAATCTTTCGAGGGTGAAGGAAATGTAAGATTTTTCAATGTATATAATAGAAACCTATTTAGAGTAGTACTTCCAGGAATTAAAAAAAGCTAGATTGTACAATCTAGCTTTTGATGTTTAATAAGTTGGTGCCGGTGGTGGGACTTGAACCCACACGGTATTGCTACCAACGGATTTTGAGTCCGCCCCGTCTGCCATTCCAGCACACCGGCGATATGTAGTATATTAACATAAAATTTACCAAACATCAATATAAAAATATGATACGTTAGCCTTTTTACATAACTTTTTTTCTGTTATAATCTAGTTTAACAAATATATAGGAATTATTTTAAATTTAAACGAAAATGCACAAATTAAGTGTAAAAATAACACTAGGAGTTGTTAATATGGATAAGACGCTTGTTATAATAGATGGGAATAGTTTGATGAATAGGGCTTTTTATGCTCTTCCTGAACTTATGAATAAAGATGGACTTCATACTAATGCTATATATGGATTTACAACTATGCTATTTAAAATACTGCAAGATTATAATCCAACACATATAAGTGTAGCATTTGATAAAAAAGCACCTACATTTAGACACATAGAGTATAAAGATTACAAGGCTACAAGAAAAGGGATGCCAGACGAATTAAGGCAACAAGTTGAGCCACTAAAAGAACTATTAGATGCTTTTAAGGTACATAGACTTGAAATAGAGGGATTTGAAGCAGACGATATAATTGGCACTATATCTAAGATAGCAGAAGATAGTGGATTTAAGGTTATAATTGTAACAGGAGATAAAGATGCTATACAACTTGCATCAAATAATACTACTGTTTTAATAACAAAAAAAGGGCTTACAGACCTTGAAAACTACGATTATAGTGGAGTTATAGAAAGATATGAATTAACTCCAAATCAGTTCATAGACCTTAAAGGGCTTATGGGAGATAAATCTGACAATATACCAGGAGTTCCTGGAGTAGGAGAAAAAACAGGTATAAAGCTTTTGAAAGAATTTGGAAGTATTGAAAATATAATAGAAAATGTAGATAAATTAAAAGGAAGTATAAAAAATAAAATACAAGAAAACATTGAAAGTGCTGTCATGAGTAAGCGTCTTGCTACTATTGTTAGAGATATGCCTATAGATGTAGATCTTGAAAATCTTAAAGTAGAAGAATATGAATTTGATAAGCTAATAAATCTTTTTAATAAATATGAATTTAACTCTTTAATACCAAGGCTTAAAGCTAAAAGTGA
This sequence comes from Alkalithermobacter paradoxus, assembly GCA_002029295.1. GTDB lineage: Bacteria > Bacillota > Clostridia > Peptostreptococcales > Peptostreptococcaceae > Alkalithermobacter > Alkalithermobacter paradoxus. Next base: position 6,982 of record MZGW01000004.1, read on the forward strand.
TACACAAGAAGTAAAGTTAAATATTATAAATATGGATGAAAATATAAATGAAATTATAGATGAAATAAAAAATAAAAAGTATCTAACTCTAAAAACAGTATCAAAAAACGGAAATCTAGTTAATAAGAATATTATATATATGTTTATTACATTAGATGGAGAAAATATATATTATACACAAAGCGAAGATGCTATGTTAAAAATGAAAGAAGTGTTAAATTCAAATGAAATTAAAAAGTATGGATATAAATTAAAGGAAGATTATATTAATTTAAGACCATACGATATTGATTTGAATAATCTATCATTTGATATCGAAATAGCAGAGTATTTAATAGACTCTACAAGCTCTACTTATACACATGATACTATAAGCACAAAATACCTAGGTCAAAAGGTAATGTCTGAAGAAGAACTTCTTGGGAAGGGAAAAAACGCAAAGAAGTACGAAGACTTAAACAAAGAAGAATTGACTAATTATTTTGCGAATATATTGAATGTAGTTTTTAAAGTAAAAGATAAAATGGAAGAGAAGATAAATAATTTAGACATGAATGAATTATTTTACAATGTTGAAATGCCTTTAGTACAAGTTTTAGGGTTTATGGAGTATGAAGGATTTAAGATAGATACAGATAAATTAAAAGAGTTAAAACTAGAATACAGTGATATTATACAAAACCTAGAAAATGACATATATGATTTAGCTAACGAAAAATTTAATATTAACTCACCGAAACAACTAGGAGTTATATTATTTGAAAGGCTAAATCTTCCAGTTATAAAGAAAACTAAAACTGGATACTCAACGGACAGTGAAGTTTTAGAAAGTCTAAAAAAAGAGCATCCGATAGTTGAAAAGATATCTGAATATAGACAGATTGTAAAGCTAAAAACTACTTATGTAGATGGATTACTTAATATAGTAAATGAAAAAACAGGAAGAATACACTCTTCGTTTAATCAAACTATAACAACAACAGGAAGAATTTCATCTACTGAACCGAATCTACAAAATATACCTATAAGGCTTGAAATGGGTAGAAATCTAAGAAAAGTATTTATAGCACAGGAAAACTATAAATTGCTAGACTCAGATTATTCTCAAATAGAACTTAGGGTATTAGCTCATATCTCTAAAGACAAAAACCTTATAGATGCATTCTTGAACAAAGAAGATGTTCATACTACAACTGCATCGAAAGTATTTGATGTAAGTATTGATAAAGTGACAAGAGAAATGAGAGATGCTGCTAAGGCTGTAAACTTTGGAATTGTTTATGGTATAAGTGATTTTGGACTTTCTCAAAATTTAAATATACCTGTAAAGAAAGCAAAAGATTATATAGATAGCTACTTTGAGAAATATCCAAAGGTAAAAGAATACATGGATAAGGTAGTAGAAGGTTCTAAGGAAAATGGATATGTTACAACTATTTTGAATAGAAGAAGATATATTCCTGAGATTAATTCTAAGAACTTTGTTCTTAGAAACCTAGGCAAAAGACTTGCTATGAATACACCTATTCAAGGAAGTGCAGCAGATATAATAAAAATAGCTATGGTAAATGTATATAAAAAGCTAAAGGAAAATAACTTAAAATCAAAACTTATTCTTCAGGTGCACGATGAACTTATCATAGAAGTACTAGACGAAGAAATAGATATGGTAAAAGACATTTTAAAAAATGAGATGACAAAAGCATTACATCTAGAAGTTCCTCTAGATATAGATATTAATTTAGGAAAATCTTGGTATGATACTAAATAGGAGAACGCTATGAAGATTATAGGGCTTACAGGATCAATAGGAAGTGGGAAGAGTACTGTATCAGATATATTAATAAAGAAGGGATTTAAGATAGTAGATGCAGATAAGATATCTAGAAAAATACTAGATAAAAATAGCGTTGCATTTATTGAAGTGGTTGAGCACTTTGGGGAAGAAATACTTCAAGATGATGGCAATATAGATAGAAAAAAATTAGGAAGTATAGTTTTTTCTGATGATGAAAAGCTTAAAAAACTAAACTCTATAACTCATCCAAAAATAGAACAAAATATAAAAAGTGAAATAGAGAACTACAAAAATAAAGGTGTGGATATAGTATTTCTAGATGCTCCTTTATTAATAGAAGCTAATCTAACTGGAATGGTAGACTTAGTACTTTTGATAATTTGTAGTTATGAAGTTCAAATACAAAGAATAATAAATAGAGATAATATAACTAAAGAAGAAGCTATCAAAAGAATTAATAGCCAAATGAGCGTTGAGGATAAAAAGAAATATGCAGACTATATAATAGATAATTCATACACATTAGATAAGTTAAATAGTGATGTTGATATGTTTTTGAAGTATTTGGAGGGAGTAGAACGGATTGATAAGGCATAAAAAAAAGCACTCTATATTGAGTGTAGTTATATTTGTAGCTTTAATAGTACTTGTGAGTAGGAGTAATATACTAGATAAACTATCTCACCCTTTGCACTATGAAAAGTACGTATATAAATATTCTGCAGAATATGAAATAGATCCCTACTTGGTATTTGCCATAATAAGAACTGAAAGTAAATTCTTTCCTTATGCTAAATCAAGAAAAGATGCTAAAGGGCTTATGCAAATAGCTCCTATAACAGAGAATTGGGCAAAAGAAGAGCTAAACAAAACTAATATAGACATATATGATCCAAAAACAAATATAAAAATAGGATGTTGGTATTTAAGTAAGCTTATGCGTCAGTTTGATGATATAGATCTTGTAATAGCAGCTTACAATGGTGGATCTGGTAATGTAGATAAGTGGTTATCTGATAATAGATATAGTTATAACGGAATTAATTTGACTAATATACCATTCAAAGAAACTAGACAATACGTAACAAAAGTAAAACAAGCAATGAAAACATACGAAAAGCTTTATAAGAAAAGGTGAATTGGATGAAGAGTATTAAATTTATTTGTGTAATATTTATGATTATCTTTTTATTGATTGGTTGTACAGATGCAGATATTGAAAATGATATAGATTTAGAAGAAAATGAAGAGATTACTGAAAATATATCTCCTAAAGAAGGAGGAAGTATAAGTATATCTGTTGTTAGATTTGAAACACTAAATCCTCTTTTGAATAAGGAAAAATCTTTAGATTACGCTCTAAAGCTTGTATATGATAGTTTATTTACCTTAGATGAAAACTATAATGTAGTACCACAGTTAGTTAAGCACTATGAGTTATCAGAAGATGGTATTTCTTTGAGAATAACATTAAGAGATAATGCAAAGTGGCACGACGGTGCAAATTTAACCTCGGATGATGTCAAATTTACTATAGACTTTCTAAAAGGAAATCCTGAAAGTCCGTATCATCCTCTTGTATCTAATATTTATAGTGTAAATATTATAGATGGTAAGAGTTTTAATATATCATTTGCTAGGCCTTATGCATTTTCTCTTGAAAAGCTAGTTTTCCCTATAGTACCTAGACATAGAGTTGGAAATTTAAGAGCAGAAGATGTAAAGCTTCCAGAAAAGAATTTTATAGGCTCTGGAATGTATAAAATAACAGAGTACGAAAAAAGAAGACATATAATTTTGACTAAAAACAATGACTATTACTATAAAAAGCCATATATAGATGAAATAAAAGTAATAATAGTGCCAGATAGAGAAACACAGGAGAATATGCTACTTTCTTTTGAAGCTCATATAGGTAAGGTTAGTGAGGTTATAAGTGGAAAATTCTCTCAAAGAAAATTCAATATTCATGAATATTTAGGTGAAGAATATGATTTTGTAGGTCTTAACTTTAATAGTGAATATATACAAGATATAAACTTTAGAAAGGCATTAGCATATGCAATAGACAGAAAGAAGATTTTAGAAAATGCCTATGTAGAGAAAGGAAGTTTAGTTGAATTTCCTTTAAATATAAATTCTAAATACTACAATAAAAATATAGAGTCCTATCAACATAATATAGATAAGGCTAGAGAATATTTACAGAAAACAGAATTTGAAGATATAAAACTAAGACTTTTAGTAAATGAAGATAACAGATTAAAAATAAAAACTGCATATATAATAAAAGAGTGTCTAGAAAAGCTAGATATAGAAGTTGAAATAATAGAACTTAGCTCTGATGATATGATGAATACGGTTTATGCAGGAGAGTACGAACTGGCTTTGCTAGGGTGGAAGTTACCTATATATAGCGACATATCATTTGCATTTTCATCACTAGATGGAAAAAATATTACAAACTATAATGATGAAAGAATGAACTATTTATTATCAAAGCTTACAAGCTCTGTGAATAAAGAAGAAACAATAATAAACTATCATTTAGTTCAAAACTATATCAAAGAGCATATTCCGTATATAAGTTTGGTTTTGAATAATCAACATATAGTTCTGAACAACAGGATAAAAGGAAGGTTAAAGCCAACTGATTTTAATATATACAATGGAATAGAAGAAATATTTGTTATAGACTAAAAGGGCAGGTAAATCTGCCCTTAAATATTAATATTGACTAAGTGATAAAAATAATTTAAAATAATAATACAAACCATGCAGGAGTGGTGGAATCGGCAGACACGCTATCTTGAGGGGGTAGTGAGAATATTCTCGTGCGGGTTCAAGTCCCGCCTCCTGCACCAGTTAAGCAGCGCTTATAGGCGTTGCTTTTTTCATATCAAAAACATTTTCAAATTTCGAGGTGAAGTATGGAAAAATTATTAGAATTATCACGTCAAAATGAAATAACACCATATTTTATAGATACGAAAGATATAATAGTAGAGGATAGAGTTTATCTAAAATGTGCCTACGGATGTAAAGACTTTGGCAAAAGACTTAATTGTCCACCTAATATAATAACTATAGACGAATTTAGAAGAATACTAAAAGAATATGAAAAAGGGCTAGTACTAATAGAAGAATATTACATAGATAAAGATGATGATATATATAATACGTGGGAAATAATAAGAAAAAACTCATTTCATAAAATGATTGAGATAGAAAAAGAAGCATTTAGACAAGGCTATAGCTTTGCACACTTATTAAGAGCTGGGTCATGTAATGAATGCCCAAAATGCAGTGAGCAATGCTCAAAACCATATTTAAGAAGGTTCTCTCCAGAATCTGTTGGAATAAATTTAACTAAAACACTAGAAAATATAAATATAACTATTAATTATGACAATACTAATAAGATAACGTTAATTGGATTACTTTTGTTATATTAAAAATAAATGATATAATAAGAAGGTATTATATACTATTTGTAGAATATATAATATAAATAATGTATTAAAACAGGAGGAACCAATGAATAAAAAAGCATTGACGCCACTTTTAGCAGGGTTAATAACTCTTTCTATGAGCTTTGGACATTCATTTGCACAAAGCGAACAAAGAGCAAGTATAACAGCTTCAGTGTTGAATGTCAGAAGTCAAGCTGCAATTTCATCTAGTGTAATATCAAAATTGTATAGAGGAAACCAAATCGTTGTAACAGGAGAAAATAATGATTGGTATAGTGTAAGGCTTAACAATGGAAGACAAGGATGGATAAGTAAGCAATATGCTTCGATTATTCCTTCTCAATCTGTATCAAGAAGTGCAAACTCTACAGGAGCAGTTGTTAGGTCAAATAATGTAAACTTCAGAGCAGGAGCTAGTACAAGTAGTAGAGTTATCAGAAGATTGAGCGCAGGAACAAGAGCAAATGTATTAGAAAAAACAGGAGATTGGTATAAGGTAGATATTAATGGTCAACAAGGATATATACACTCATCATTACTTACTATAGCACAACCTCAATCAGTAAAAGAAGAAACAAGACCTGTTGTTAGCAGGGGTACAACTAGATCAAATGTTATACAGATAGCTAATTCTCAGCTTGGAACAAGATATGTTTGGGGAGGTTCAAGCCCAAATGGATTTGATTGTTCTGGGTTTGTACTTTATACGTATAGAGCAGCTTTAGGAAGAAATCTTCCACATAGCTCTAGAGATCAGAGTAGAGAAGGAGTATATGTAGAAAAACAAAACCTAGAATTAGGTGATTTAGTATTCTTTGATACAAGTAATGATAGAAATATTAACCACGTAGGTATATATATAGGAAATGGACAGTTTATACATGCTTCGTCTTCAAGAAGACAAGTTATAGTATCTTCATTAAGTGAAGGGTATTATCAGAGAACTTACGTTACAGCTAGAAGAATTATAGATTAAAAGTGGTCTTTAGACCACTTTTTTAATTTTATTCTATAATTTCCGTTATGAATTTCAAAAAAGTTTACCTTTAAAATCTTTCAAGGAAAGACTTTTTTATTTTATTATAATAATCCATAACCTTTACTACATAGTTTTGAGTTTCTCTAAAAGGAGGAATACCTTTATACTTATCGACATTCCCAGGACCTGCATTGTATGAAGCTAGTGCAAGATCTAAATTTCCATACCTTTTAATAAGAGAACTTAAATATTTTGTACCACCAAAAATATTATCCCTAGGATCGTAAGCATCTTTAACATCTAAATAATCTGCAGTAGAAGGCATAAGTTGCATAAGACCCATAGCTCCTTTTGGAGATGTAGCATTTGGATTAAAATTAGATTCTACTTTTATTACAGATCTAATTAAAGCTTCGTCTACATTATATTTAATAGAAGCTTCCTTAATTATATCGTCAATATCGCTACTAAGTAGATTAGAATTTTGTACCTGAGAAACAGGACTAGAATCGATTATTTCGTTGTTAACTGAAATTTTATTGTTAAGAATATTATTAAACTCTGCACTGGAATTATTTGGAATATTTTCATTATTTCTGATAATTTTAACAGGTATTCTACTTTGAATTTCGTTTATTTTGTTTAGATATATTTGTCGAACTAAATTATTCATAGTCATACCCCTCATGATAGTAATATTTTATATACAAATATTATATAAATTATATATAGAATAGTAAAGGGTGGAGGGGAAACAAATGAGAAAAAGAAAAAATTACAAATTATCTAGTGCTATGTTGTTATTAGTTATACCAATAGTGGCAACAATTGTATCATGGAGTATATACAAAAAAATAAATACACTAGATTCAGTTCCTACATTTGCAAATAAAAACTCATACAAGATAGAAGCACTTACAGTATATTCTATACAAGTAGGAGCACTTACGGATAAGAATCAGACAAGTATAGTGGTAAAAGACCTAGAAGAAAACAGAATACCTAACTATATAGTTACAAAGGGAAATCTAAACAAAATAAATAGTTATATGTTCTTAGATAAGGAGCAAACAAGAAGTCTATTAGAAGATGTAAGAGGTAATTACTCAGATGCTTTTTTAGTAACAAGTCAAATTCCTGCTATAAATCTTTCTTATAGTAAAGAACATTCTTACTTGAGAGATGTAGGAAAAAAAATTGATCTTATTTTAGAAAATATGAAAAAAGAATCAAATTTCTGGTACTCGTATAGAGAAGGAAATCTAGAAACCGAAGAATACCTGAAAATAATAGAAGAAAGGAAAAACATTCTAGATGAAATGAAACAGTATACAATGAACATTGATAAAGAAGAAACAAAAGAATTTAATGCAAACTTATTAGTATTTATTAACAATGTACGGGAAAAAATAGATACAATAGACGGAAATATGCAAAAGCAAGACATGTTTTCCTGTGAAAAAATATACATAGATTCAATATTTGAATATTTAAAGTTTGTTGAGAGTTTAAGAAAAAGGAGCTAAATAGCTCCTTTTTGAAAAATTATGCATAAAAACCGTTAAAAAAATAATTAAAAGGACTTTTTATATCATTTGTAGTATACTATTTGTAACACGACTACAATGATTGTATGCTTAAAATGAATTATACTATTTTAAGCATATTTATTCATCAATACATAAAAAGGTTAGTAAGGAGGTAATATGATATGGCGCTCTTAACATTTAAAGGTGGTGTTCATCCCCCACATAGAAAGAAGTATACAGAACACATTCCTACAAAAAGAGCTAATGAACCTGAAATTGCATACATTCCACTACAACAACATATAGGTGCGCCTTGTAATGCTATTGTAAGTGTTGGAGATACAGTAAAAGTAGGGCAAAAAATAGGTGAGGTTCAAGGATTTGTTTCATCACCAGTACATTCATCTATATCTGGAAAGGTAAAAGCTATAAAGGAATACCCAACTCCTGGTGGGAACTCTTTGTGCATAATAATAGAAAACGATTTCAAAAATGAAGTTCATGAAAGCGTAAAAAGTAAGGGAGATATAGATACTTTAAGCAAAGAAGAAATATTAGAAATAATTAAAGAAGCTGGAATAGTTGGTATGGGTGGAGCGGGTTTCCCTACTCATGTAAAGCTTTCTCCTCCTAAAGACAAAAAAATAGATACAGTCATACTTAATGGTGCAGAATGTGAACCATATTTAACAGCTGACCATAGGTTAATGCTTGAAGCTCCGGAAGATGTTGTATACGGTCTAAAAGCAATTATGAAGGTACTAGGTGTAGAAAAGGGATATATAGGCATAGAAGATAACAAAATGGATGCTATAGATTCCATAAAAAAAGCTGTAGCAAATGAAAAGAATATCGAAGTTGTACCTCTTAAAACAAAGTATCCTCAAGGAGCTGAAAAACAGCTTATATATGCTTGTATAAAGAAAGAAGTTCCATCAGGAGGACTTCCTATGGATGTTGGAGTTGTTGTTAATAATGTTGGAACAGCAGCACAAATTGCAAAAACTATAAAAACTGGTATGCCTCTTATTGAAAGAATAACAACTGTAACCGGAAGTGCTATAGCAAATCCACAGAACTTGATAATAAAAATAGGTACTTTATTTAAAGATATAATAGATCAGTGCGGTGGATTTAAGGAAGAAGCAGGTAAGGTAATAATGGGTGGTCCGATGATGGGACTAGCTCAATACACATTGGATGTTCCTGTTATAAAAGGTGCATCAGGAATACTTTGTTTAAATAAAAAAGATGCTACCTTACCTAATCCAAAGAGCTGTATAAGATGCGGAAAGTGTGTTTATATATGTCCTGCAAATCTTCAACCATTATATATAAGTGCACATGCATTAAAATACAACTTTGACAAAGTAGAGGAATACAAAGCATTAGATTGTATTGAATGTGGATCGTGTTCTTTCATATGTCCATCTAAAAGGCCTCTACTTCATTCAATTAGAGTTGGTAAAAGAGAAATAATAGCTAAAAAGAGAAAGCAAAATAAGTAGTAAGGAGGCAAGTAAATGAATACAAAATTTATAATATCATCTTCTCCTCATTTAAGATCTGATGAAGATGTATCAGTTATAATGAGAGATGTTGTAATAGCACTAATACCAGCTACTATAGCTGCTGTATATTATTTTAGAATGGGTGCTGTAATAGCGATACTATCTGGTGTAATAGGAGCGGTTCTTACAGAGGCTTTAATTCAAAAGGTTATGGGAAAAGAGGTTACAATAAATGACTATTCGGCTGTTATAACAGGTCTTTTGGTTGCTTTTAACGTACCAGCGTCAGCTCCTTGGTGGATACCTTTTGTTGGTTCTGTATTTGCAATTGCTATAGTAAAACAGCTATTTGGAGGGCTTGGTCATAACTTTATGAATCCTGCACTTGCAGCTCGTGCGATGCTACTAGCTTCTTGGCCAGTTGAAATGACTAACTGGATTACTCCAGGAGTAGATGCAGTAGCTACAGCTACACCACTTGGAATGATGAAAAGTGGAGAAGCACTTCCAAGTATATTTGATTTATTCATAGGTAATATAGGAGGATGTGTAGGAGAAACTTCTGCAATAGCACTTATAATAGGAGGAATCTATCTTCTTTATAGGGGAGTAATAACTTATGTAATACCTACTTATTATATAGGTACAGTGGCAGTATTAACATTCTTATTAGGAGGATTTGATTTAACTACTGTTATTTATCATCTTTTTGCAGGTGGACTTATGATAGGTGCATTTTATATGGCAACTGATTATGCTTCTTCTCCTATGACAAATAAGGGACTTATAATATATGCAATAGGATGTGGAGTTTTAACAACTGTAATAAGATTTTACGGTGGATATCCTGAAGGAGTTTCATACTCTATTCTACTAATGAACGTTGCAACTCCGTTGATAGATAAATACACTAATCCTAAGGTATTTGGGGAGGTGTCTAAGTAATGAAAGATATAGCTAAACTTGGAGTAATTCTTCTAATAATAACATCTATATCTGCTGTAGTATTAGGATTTACAAACAATCTAACACTGCCTTATATAGAAAAGCAAGCTAAAGAAGCTAACAACCTAGCTCGTCAAGAAGTATTACCTGATGCTAATGAATTTGAAAAAATAGATATTAATATAGAATCTTCATTAGTACAAGAAATATACAAAGGGTTAAATGGAAGTGAACTAGTAGGGTACACTATAAAGACAACACCAAAAGGTTATTCTGGTGAAATAGAAGTTATGGTTGGAATAGGAGTAGATGGAACTATACATGGAGTAAATATAGGAAACCATACCGAAACTCCTGGGCTTGGTGCAAAAGCAAGCGATGATGAATTCAAAAATCAATACAAAAATAAAGAAGCTAAAGGTGATATAGAAGTTATAAAAAGTGGAATTCCAAAAGATGATGAAATAGTTTCTATAGCAGGAGCTACAATAACTTCAGAGGCAGTTACTGATGGGATAAATGAATCTATTAGAATATTTAATGAAGTTTTAAAGTAGCTTGGAGGTGTAAATATGAATTTGTTTAAACTTATAAAAAATGGAATAGTTAAGGAAAATCCAATATTTGTTCATGTATTAGGTATGTGTCCTACTCTTGCCGTAACTACATCGGCTGAAAATGGTATGGGTATGGGTCTAGCTACAACTACAGTTTTATTGTGTTCAAATTTTGTAATATCTCTTATTAGAAAGATTATACCATCTAAAATTAGAATACCTGCATTCATAGTTGTAATAGCAACATTCGTTACTATGGTTGGAATGCTTCTAAAAGCTTATCTTCCAGCACTTGATAAGTCGCTTGGGATATTTATACCTTTAATAGTTGTTAACTGTTTAATACTTGCAAGAGCGGAGAGCTTTGCATCTAAAAATAGCCCAGTTCCTTCTATATTTGATGGTATAGGTATGGGGGTTGGATTTACAATCTCTCTTACTATACTAGGTGCAGTTAGAGAATTATTTGGTGCTGGTTCTATATTTGGAGTTAATTTACTTGGAAGCGCTTATAAACCTGCTTTAATAATGATTTTACCTCCAGGAGCATTTTTAGCACTAGGTCTTTTACTTGCTGTATTTAACAAAATATCTGTCAAAAAAGCTAGTTAGGAGGAAAATTTATGGCAAATATATTTATAATACTACTAAGTTCTATACTTGTTAATAACTTTGTTTTGTCTAGATTCTTAGGTATATGTCCATTTCTTGGAGTTTCAAAGAAAGTTGAAACATCTTTAGGAATGGGTATGGCTGTTACGTTTGTTATGACTTTAGCTTCTGTAATAACTTATTTTATTCAAAAGTTACTAGTGTTTCTAGGAATAGAGTTTTTACAGACTATAGCGTTTATACTAGTTATAGCTTCTTTAGTTCAGTTTGTTGAAATGGTAATTCAAAAGGTAAGTCCAACACTATATCAAGCACTAGGGGTTTATTTGCCTCTTATAACTACTAACTGTGCTGTTTTAGGTGTTGCTATACTAAATATACAAAACGACTACAATCTAATAGAAACTATATTCAACGCAATAGGGGCAGCGGTAGGATTTACACTTGCTATAGTATTATTCGCTGGAATAAGAGAAAGACTTGAAATTGCTGATATACCGGAGTTATTCAAAGGCTTCCCAATAGCATTAATTGCAGCAGGACTTATGTCTATAGCATTTCTAGGATTTACAGGATTAGTATAATAAGGTGGTGTTAGAATGGCAAATCTAATATTAAATTCGGTATTGAGTTTGGGTGCTATGGGACTTATATTTGGAAGTGGACTTGCATATGCATCTAAAAAGTTTGCTGTGGAAGTAGACCCTAGAGTTGAAGATATAAATGAAGTTTTACCAGGTGCTAACTGTGGTGGATGTGGTTATCCAGGATGTAACGGATTAGCAGTTGCCATAGTAAACGGAGAAGCTCCTATTACAGCTTGTCCAGTAGGTGGATCTGATTTAGCTGATAAAATAGGTAACATAATGGGAATGACAGCAGAAACTGGAGAAAAGAAAGTAGCAAGAGTAATATGTAAAGGAACATGCAACAATGCAAAAGACAAGGCACAGTATCATGGAATACAGGATTGTAGAGCAGCAGCTATGATAATAAGCGGACCAAAATCATGTCAGTACGGATGCTTAGGGCTTGGAACTTGTGTTAATGTGTGTCAGTTTGGAGCAATAGTAATAAAGGATGATATTGCTCAAATAGACAAAGATAAATGTGTAACTTGTGGAAAATGTCTAGAAGTATGTCCAAAGGCAGTGATAGCATGGGCACCATATGGTCAAGATGTTGTAGTAGATTGTAATAGTAAAGAGTTTGGAAAAGATGTAAAAGTTAAGTGTACGGTAGGATGTATAGGGTGCAAGATATGCGTTAAGGCATGTCCATTTGAGGCGATAACTTTTGATAATAATCTTGCTAAAATAGATTATTCAAAATGTACTCACTGTATGGTATGTGTAGAGAAGTGTCCAACTAAAGCTATAAGTGGAGATTTGAGTAAAAGAAAAAAAGCAATAATAGAAGAAGATAAATGTATAGGATGTACTATATGTAAGAAGAAATGCCCAGTAGATGCTGTGAGTGGAGAACTAAAATCAAAACACGAGATAGATGAGCAAAAATGCATAGGGTGTTCAGAGTGCTTCAAAAAATGTCCTAAACAAGCTATAAAAATGAAATAATAAGGTTAAGATATAAGGTGTGGAAGATTCCACACCTTATTGTATTTTGAGTTTCTAAGTGGTAAACTATAATATGGTAAAAATAAAGAGGTGATGTAAAAAATGGGCATTGTATTAGCTTCATCTTCACCTAGAAGAATAGAGCTACTTTCTAACTTGAATCTTGAATTTAAAGTGCTAAAAAGTGAGATAGATGAAAATGTAAATAACAAAGATGAACCATTTATAACAGCTGTAAGTTTATCTTTGCAAAAAGCATTAGATGTTGCATCAAGGGTAGATAAAGATGATATAGTAATAGGAGCAGACACTATTGTAGTCTTTGAAGGTGAGATACTAGGAAAGCCAAATGATGAAAAACAAGCATACGATACGCTAAAAAAATTGTCCGGGAAATATCATACTGTTGTGACAGGAATAAGCATAATAAGACTTTCTGACAACAAGAAGATAACAGATTATGTGTCAACAAGTGTTAAAATGAAAGAATTAGATTCTGAAAAAATAAAAAGATACATACAAACCAAAGAACCTATGGACAAGGCAGGAGCATATGGTATACAAGGATATGGAGCTTTATTAGTGGAAAAAATAGATGGAGATTATTTCAACGTAGTTGGACTTCCTTTAGCGAAACTTGAAGAAAATTTATATAGACATTTTAATATAAATATTATATAAATTTAGGGGGGCTTGATGTGGAAAGTCTAGCTAAATTGTCTATAAAAGATATGGCAAAAGAAGAAAGACCAAGAGAAAAATTACTTCTTAAGGGCCCAAATTATTTATCAAATGTTGAGTTACTAGCCATACTTCTTAGAACAGGAACTAAGGATATGTCAGCTTTAGAACTTGCAAATTACATAATAAATAAGGAAAAAGAAGGAATAAAGCATCTTGGGAGTGTGTCTGTTGAAGAACTAAGCAACATAAAGGGATTAGGAGTGGCAAAGTCGTGTCAGATTATAGCAGCACTAGAACTTGGAAAGAGAATATCAAAATCGATGAAGCTAGAAAGAATAAAAGTAAGCTGTCCAAGTGACATAGCTGATGTTTACATGGAGGATTATAGATACCTAAAGAAAGAAGTGTTTAAGATACTTCTTTTGAATACAAAGAATGAAATAATAAATGATGTAGAAATTTCAGTTGGGTCTTTAAATTCATCAATAGTTCACCCAAGAGAAGTTTTTATAGAAGCTATAAAGAAAAGTGCAAGCAAAATAATGCTTATACATAATCACCCATCTGGAAATCCTGAGCCAAGTAAAGAGGATAAAGTTATTACAAATAGATTGATAGATGGAGGACGAATACTAGGCATTGAGGTTATAGATCATATAATATTTGGAGATGGTGTATATTTTAGTTTTAAAGAAAAATCTTTAATTTAGGAAGGTGAATAGGTGTGAGATTAAAAGCAAAGAAAATGAATTTATTTGGAGTTATCTCTAAAGATATGGGTATAGATTTAGGTACTGCTAATACTTTGGTATATGTTAGAGGAAAAGGTATAGTATTAAGAGAACCATCAGTTGTTGCTGTAAGAGATGATAATAAAGATGTATTAGCTGTTGGAGAAGAAGCAAAGCGTATGATAGGAAGAACTCCAGGAAATATAGTTGCTATAAGACCTATGAAAGATGGAGTTATAGCAGACTTTGATATAACTCAAAGTATGCTTAGATACTTTATAAGAAAAGCATATCCTAAAAAATCGTTAATAAGTCCTAGAATTGCCGTTTGTGTTCCTTATGGAGTTACTGAAGTTGAAAAAAGAGCAATAGAAGAAGCAGCAAAACAGGCAGGAGCTAGAGATGCTTATCTTATAGAAGAGCCTATGGCAGCAGCTATAGGAGCTGGTATAAGAGTTGAAGAGCCAGACGGAAATATGGTTGTAGATATAGGTGGAGGAACAAGTGAAATAGCTGTTATATCTTTAGGTGGAATAGTTACAGCAAAATCCATAAGAATTGGTGGAGATGAATTTGATGAATCTATTGTTAATTATGTAAAAAAAGAATATAATTTAATGATAGGGGAAAGAACAGCAGAAGAAGTTAAGATAAAAATCGGTTCTGCGTTCAAATCTGAAAAGGAAGAAAAAATGAGCATAAGAGGAAGAGATTTGATAACAGGCCTTCCTAAAACAATAGATATAACTTCAAGTGAGGTTAGAGAAGCGTTAAGTGAACCAGTAACAAGCATAGTAGAAGGAATAAAAGCTACTCTTGAGAGAACTCCACCTGAACTTGCGGCAGATATAATAGAAAATGGAATTATGCTAACAGGCGGAGGGGCGTTATTAAAAGGTTTAGACAGGTTAATTAAAGAAGAAACAGGAATGCCTGTACATGTAGCAGAAAATCCTTTAGACTGCGTTGCGATAGGTACAGGAAAGTCAGTTGAAGATAAAGAGATATTTGATAAAGTTCTTATGCACAATAAAAGGTGATAGATATGAGTAGAAGAAGAAAAAAAGAAAATAAGACTAATAAAGAAGTGATAGCATTTGTTTCAATTGCTATCACTCTAATTATAGTTATAGGTATATCTGCAACAAGGGGAAGTACGAATCCTTTATCTAAAATAATTTTAGATACTACATCTTCTATATCTAGGGGATTAAATAAGGCATTTTCTACCTTAGAAGAAAATGTTGTTGGAATTATAAACTATAGAAAAAACTTGCAAGTAATAGAAAGTATGCGTTCAGAAAATCAAGAACTTAAGCAGAAGATAATAGAAATAGATTTAAGAAGAAGTGAACTTGAAAGCTTATCAAATCTTAAAAGATCACTTAATTACGTAGAGGATAGCTATGAAAAGAAATATATAAGTGCTAGCGTTGTAAGTAAAAACGATGGAAATTGGTACAATAGCTTTACGATATCGGCAGGTAGAAAAGATGGTGTGAAAAATAACAGCATAGTAATATCAGGCGATGGATTAGTTGGAATTATATATGAAGTTTCAAATAATTATTCAAAAGCAATATCTATAATAAACAATAAATCTGCTGTGAGTTTTGAAGTTCTAAGAAAGCCAGAATATACAGGAGTATTAAGTCAAAACATATCTTTAGATTCAGATGAAAAATTTGAAGAAGGACATATAAAAGGATATTTATTTGATGAAGAATACGAAGTTGTTGCTGGAGATATAATAATAACTTCAGGTATAGGACTATATCCAAAGGGGATACCTATAGGGCAAGTAGATAAAGTTATAGAGGATAGAAATAGCTTATTAAAGTATATTAGTGTAAAGCCATACGCAAACTTTAAAAATCTAGACAAAGTGCTAGTAGTTCCGCCAAGAGTATTAGAATAATGGGGGATTTATAATGAAGAATTTTATAGTTTTATTACTAGGAATAATATTTATTATATTTGAAAATAGTGTTCTAAATTATATGCCTATATTCGAAGCTACTATCAATCTTTCGCTTGTATATATAATTTTCATATCCTTATCACTTGAAAAAAATGAAGGTGCTATAATAGGTCTTGTCATGGGAATTTTTAAAGATATTTTAGTTGGGAGATTCCTAGGATTAAATGGACTAATATTTTTCGTAGTAGGATATATATTAGGGGTTATGAAAGATAAAATATTCAAAGATAATATAATTACAGTGCTTGTATTAGTTGTTTTTTCAACTATATTTGACTGTGCTATACAGTTTTTGATGGCAAGTTATTTTGTAAGTACCCAATCTATATCTAAATTTTTATATAAAGGAATGATACTTATTCCACTTTTGCACGTAGTATTTACAACATTAATATATAGGTTTTTAAGGAACTTCATAAAAAGAATAGATAATATATAGTGGTGATTGATTATGAAAAAGAAAAAAATAGAAGATAGATTCGAGGTTTTAAATTTAGTATTTGTAATTGTATTATCAATAGTAACTCTTAGATTAGGATATATAACTACAATAAAGGGAGAAGAATACGCAACACAAGCAGAGAACAAGGTATATAAAAACATATTAGTAGAAGCCCAAAGAGGAGAAATAAGAGATAGATACGGTAGGTTATTAGCAGGAAATAGACCATCTTTCACAGTTCAAATTTATAAAGATCAAGTCCAAAATGAAGGTTTTAATAGTGTTGCTATAAAGCTTATAAATATACTAGAGGATAATGACGAAAAATACATCGATGAATTTCCAATAATTGTAGAAAATGGGGAGTATGTATTCACATATGACATAGCTATAAGAGATTGGAAAGAAAGAAATGAAATACCTCTAAATTATGATGCTGAAAAGAGCTTTTATTACCTAGTAGATAAATATACAAAAGAAGGAGAAATAAATCCACAGCCAGATGCAGATAAATTTGAACTACAGAGAATGTTAAATGAGCAAGGATATTATCCTCCTATAAGAGTATCCACATGGGAATTTAGTGAGCAAGTGAAAAAGAGAGAATGGCTTTATAGATACAGAATTAGAGATGAAGAAATAACTGCTAAAGAAACTTTTGAAAGACTAAGAGAACGATTTAAAATAGATGAGAGTTTTACAAATAACGAAGCTAGGAAGATATTAGTTGTTAGGGATTTATTACTATCTACAGGATATCTTCAGTATCAACCAATAAAAGTAGCTCTTGATGTATCAAAAGAAACAGTTGCAAAAATAGAAGAAAGAGCTATAGAGCTTCAAGGTATAAATATAGAGGTAGAGCCTGTAAGATATTATCCAAACGGTAATTTAGCATCTCATATACTAGGACAGATAGGAAAAATATCTCAAAAAGAAGAAATTGAAAAGTATATAGAACAAAATGGATACAGTATAACTGATATGATTGGTAAAACAGGTATAGAAAAAACATTTGAAGATGTACTTCAAGGAAAAAAAGGGTACAAAAAAGTACAAGTTGATGCATACGGAAGATTGGTTAGAAGAATAGAAACTAAAAATCCAATTCCTGGGGATACTGTTTACCTTACTATAGATATAGATCTTCAAAGAGAAGCAGAAAGATCTTTAAGAGAAGTTTTACAAACTATCCAAGTAGGTGGCGTTTATGAAAGTCCTTTTGGAAATGTAACATTAAGAAATAATCAAAGAATATATAGAAATGCAAAGTCAGGGGCTGTAGTAGCTTTAGATGCAAAAACAGGGGAGGTTCTTGCTATGGCAAGTTACCCAGACTATGATCCTAATTTATTTGCAACAGGAATAAGTGCAAGTGACTGGAGAGCTTTGCAGCCTGAAAACCCAAATGATCCAATAGCTCCAAAACCTCTTTTTAATACAGCTACATTAACTTCTGTTCAGCCTGGATCTACATTTAAGATGATAACAGGACTTGCGGCTATAGAAAATGGATTAAGCCCTTATTATACAATATATGATAAAGGATATATAATGGTAGGTAATAGATCATTTGGATGTTGGATATGGAATGATCGTAGAGGAACACATGGTGCTACAGATTTATTCAGAGCTATAGAGCATTCTTGTAACTATTACTTTTACTCTGTAAGTACAGGATACGATTATAGTAGAAATAAGCCTTTGCCTGTAAAGATGAATGTAGATGAAGTTTTAAAATACGCTAGAATGTTTGGACTAGACTCAAGAACAGGTATACAGATAGAAGAAAGACCTGGAAGGGTTCCAAGTCCAGATGAGAAGCTAAGAGTTACAAAAGCATCTTTAAAAGCTAGATTAATTAGAGAAATGAGAAATTCTTTTGAAGATATAAGTCCAAACAAAAATGAACAAGAATATGAGAAAAGAGTAAATGAGATAGTTAGCTGGACTGAGGAGAATCCTTCAAGAGGTGAAATAATAAGAAGACTTATAAGCCTTAAAGTACCTGAAAGTGAAGCAAATAGAATTGCAGATTTAGCTAAATATAGTTATTTTAATCAAGCTGATTGGAAAACAGGAGATACATTCAACCTTTCTATAGGACAAGGTCAGCATGCTTATACTCCACTTCAAATGGCAAATTCAATAGCTACTATGGTAAATGGAGGTTATTTAAATAAAGTTACTGTTGTTGATAGAATTGTATCTCAAGACAAACTTGAAACTCAAAGAATAGAGAGAGTTTCAGAAAAAATAGATCTTAAAGATCCTAAGAATTTAGACTACCTAAAGCAAGGAATGCTAGATGTTACACAAAGTGGTTCAACAAGGAGTGCATTTGCAAACTTTCCTATACAAACAGGTGGTAAAACTGGTACGGCTCAAAGAAGTGGTAGAATACCTACAAAAGACGAAAAACAATATCTACTTTCACACCTTGCAAGCTTTAGAGTAAGTGAAAAAGATGTTTTAGAAACTGCTGAAATTCTAAAAAAGCAAAGTACCGACAACAGAAGAGAAGATTATTATATAAGACAGGCCATAAGAAAATTAAATCCTAGTCTAAGCAATGAAGATATAGACAGATTTAAAGATACTTATGACAACTTTTCTTGGTATGTTTCTTACGCTCCACACGATGACCCAGAGATAGTAGTAGCAGTACTTCTATTCCAAGGAGGTCAAGGAGGATATGCAGCTCCAATTGCAAGAGATGTAATGGCACAGTACTTTGGACTCAATAAAAATTCAGATGTAGTACAAGAAAAATTAAATCTATCGGAAGAATTACAAAGATAAAGAAGGATTTGAAAAAATAATGTAGAATCTATATAAAATATAAAGTCTTTTGGAGGATGAATTATGGCTTTAGGTGAAGTAATACAGCTTAAAAATGCGAAAAGAAACATAATAGAATTCAAAGGAACAAAAAATGGTCTTGTAATAAATGTAAAACAAGGATATGACTTTGAAACTATAAAGAATAATTTGATTGATAAGATAGAGGAAAGTAGAAATTTCTTTTCAGGAGCTAAAATTTCGTCGATTAACTGTATTGATTTAACTGATCTAGAGATTATAGAATTAAAAGATATAATTACTCAAAAATTCGATTTGGACTGGGTAGAAGAAGATATTGAAAGTGAAGATGAAATATTTCAAGGCATAAATGAGGGAAACACTAAAATTGTAAAGACTACACTAAGATCAGGAACTAAAATAGAATATAAAGGAAATGTAGTTATAATTGGAGATGTAAACCCTGGAGGACAGGTAGTAGCATATGGCAATATAATAATAATGGGTGCATTAAGAGGTGTTGTACACGCAGGTGCTAATGGAAATAAAAACGCTTTTGTTGCAGCGTACAATCTAGACCCTATGCAGCTTAGAATAGCTGATACTATTGCTATAGCTCCTGAAGACAATTTTGAAAAGCCTAACTTTCCAGAAGTAGCACACATTAAGAATGATTGTATAGTAATAGAGCCATATTTAAATAGAAAATAAGGATGGGGGAGTAAAATGGGTGAAGTTATTGTAATAACATCAGGAAAAGGTGGAGTTGGCAAAACTACTACCACGGCTAACTTAGGTACAGCTTTAAGTTTATCTGGAAAAAAAACAGTAGTTGTAGATGCAGATATAGGTCTTAGAAATCTAGATGTTGTAATGGGGCTTGAAAATAGAATAGTATACGATATTGTAGATGTTGTTGAAGGAACGTGTAGATTAAAACAAGCTATTATAAAAGATAAAAGATATGAAAATCTATGTTTACTACCTGCAGCACAAACTAGAGACAAAAATGCTATTTCTCCAGACCAAATGAAAAAATTATGTGATGAGCTTAAAGAATCGTTCGATTATGTACTTATAGATTGTCCAGCAGGAATAGAGCAAGGATTTAAAAATGCAATAGCTGGTGCTGATAGAGCAATAGTTGTAACAACGCCGGAAATTTCAGCAGTAAGGGATGCTGATAGAATTATAGGTTTATTAGAAGCAAACGACATTGAAAATCCACAGCTTATAATAAATAGAATAAGACCGGAGATGGTAAAACGTGGAGATATGATGAATATGGATGATATAATAGATATCCTAGCTATAGATCTTATAGGTATAGTTCCAGATGATGAGGCTATCGTAGTATCCACAAATAAAGGTGAACCAGCTGTTGTTGACAACAAATCAGTGGCAGGACAAGCATACAAAAATATATGTAAGAGAATAATGGGAGAAGAGATTCCTTTTCTAGATATAGATACCCAAGAATCTTTTGTAAGTAAAATCAAGAAAATATTTGGACTTGCTAAATAGGGGTGGTGAATATGCTAGATTTATTTAAAATGTTTGGGAATGAATCAAAAACAAGTAAAAATGTAGCAAAAGAAAGACTAAAATTAGTATTAGTTCACGATAGAGCAAATTGTTCTCC
Organism: Alkalithermobacter paradoxus; assembly: GCA_002029295.1. GTDB lineage: Bacteria > Bacillota > Clostridia > Peptostreptococcales > Peptostreptococcaceae > Alkalithermobacter > Alkalithermobacter paradoxus. Next base: position 28,245 of record MZGW01000004.1, read on the forward strand.
AAGTTTTTTAGAGATGGTTAAAAGTGATATATTAAGAGTTATATCTGATTATATAGAGATAGATGAATCAGGATTAGAATTTAAGATGGCAAAAACAAGAAATGAAGAAGAAGGAGCTGCTACATCTGCATTAGTTGCAAATATTCCTATAAAGAAAGTGAAAGATAAGACAAGATAAGGGAAATCCTATAAAGGAATTCCCTATATTTTTTCCAAACTAAACACAAGAGGAGCTGAAAATAATGAATATATCTCTGATTGCTCATGACAACAAAAAAGAAGAAATGGTAAATTTCGCCTTAGCATATAAAGATATATTAAGCAAATATACCCTTCATGCAACTGGAACTACAGGAAGAAGAATACAAGAAGCCACAGGTCTTGATATTAAAAGATTTTTATCTGGACCATTAGGTGGAGATCAGCAAATAGGTGCAAGAATAGCAGAAGAGAATATGGACTTGGTAATATTTTTAAGAGATCCAATGACTGCTCAATCACATGAGCCTGACATACAAGCACTTATAAGACTTTGCGATGTTCATCAAGTACCTATCGCTACAAACTTAGCCTCAGCAGAAATATTTATAAAAGCACTAGAAAGAGGAGAATTGAACTGGAGAGAAACTAGAAAGAAAAACCTATTCAAATAAAGCTACTGACAAATCAGTAGCTTTTCTTTTTTTTTGAATAAATACACCTTGTACATCATATATATTGGTAAAAAGAAAATTTTAAATATACATAAATAGAGGTGCAGGGAAAAGGGTAGTTTTGGGTGATAAGGATAAGAACATCCAATACCAAATACGAATGGTTTCCTTGCCGAAAGAATATATTAGTTCTTTAATATATTCTTGGTTATAAAGCAAAATACTTTATAACTGCTATGAAGTATTCATAGAGAGCTATTTATGTAATGAAAACGTAGATTTTCATTGCATTATAGCAGTATAAAAAGCACTGAAAATCTTCAGTGCTTTATTATTTTAAAGAGGGGGATGAGTATGAAGGCAACTATTAGAGTAAGAATGAGCAATCATGATGCACATTATGGAGGGAATTTAGTTGATGGAGCTAAAATGCTTCAATTGTTTGGAGATGTAGCTACAGAACTTCTAATAAGAAACGATGGAGATGAAGGACTTTTCAGGGCATACGATAGCGTAGAATTTTTAGCTCCTGTATTTGCTGGAGACTACATAGAAGTAATTGGTGAAATAGTACAACTAGGTAATACATCTAGAAAAATGATATTTGAAGCTAGGAAAGTTATAACACAAAGACCTGACATAAATGATTCAGCAGCAGATTTATTAGAACAGCATATAGTTGTGTGTAGAGCTTCTGGAACGTGTGTTGTTCCAAAAGACAAGCAGAGAAAATAGGAGGTTTATCATGGAAAAGTTGATAATAACAGCTGCTATATGTGGGGCTGAGGTTACAAAGAAACATAATATAAATGTTCCATACACTGTTGAGGAAATAGGAAGAGAGGCGGAAAGTGCCTATAAGGCAGGGGCAAGCATAATACATCTTCATGTTAGAAATGATGATGGAACTCCAACACAGGATATAAATAGATTTGAAGAATGTATAAAAGAGATAAGAAGAAGATGCCCTGATGTAATAATTCAACCATCAACTGGTGGTGCGGTTGGCATGAGCAATGAAGAAAGAATACAACCTATATACTTAAAGCCTGAGATGGCAACATTAGACTGTGGAACATGTAATTTTGGTGGAGATGAAATATTTATCAATACTGAAAATACAATAAAAGAGTTCGGAGAAAAGATGATAAGTCTTGGGGTAAAACCTGAACTTGAAGTATTTGATAAAGGTATGATAGATATGGCAATAAGACTTCACAATAAAGGATATATAAAAGCTCCTATGCATTATAACTTTGTATTAGGTGTCAATGGAGGAATAAGTGCAACTATTAGAGATCTAACATTTATGGCTGGAAGTATACCAAGTGGTTCAACATTTACAGTTTCAGGAATTGGAAAAAGCCAATTTCAAATGGCCGCACTATCAATAGCAATGGGTGGACATGTAAGAGTGGGATTTGAGGATAACGTTTACATATCTAAAGGGGTGCTTGCAAAATCTAACGGAGAATTAGTAGAAAAGGTTGTAAGAATTGCAAAAGAAATAGGAAGAGAAATAGCATCTCCTGATGAAGCAAGAAAAATACTTCAACTTAAGGGGTGATTAGATGAACAAGGTAGTAAATATAGATGAGATAAAACACCTTTTCAAAGATGGGATGACAATAATGGTAGGTGGATTTTTAGGGTGCGGTACACCAGAAAAATTAATAGATGTTCTTATAGATTTAAATATAAAGGATATAACATTAATAGCCAACGATACAAGTTTTGTAGATAAAGGTGTAGGAAGACTAATTGTAAATAATCAGATTAAGAAAGCTATTGTATCCCACATAGGAACAAATCCACAAACAGGTAAACTTATGAACGAGGGCAAATTAAAAGTAGAGCTTTGTCCGCAAGGAACATTGATTGAAAGAATAAGGGCAGGTGGATATGGTCTAGGAGGAATACTAACACCTACTGGCATCGGAACAGTTGTAGAAGAAGGAAAACAGAAAATAGTAATAGATGAAAAAGAATACTTATTAGAACTTCCATTAAGAGCAGATATTGCTTTAATAAAGGGAAATACAATAGATGAATTTGGTAATGTATCATACAAAGGAACTACAAGAAATTTCAATCCAATAATAGCAATGGCAGCTGATAAGGTTATAGCAGAAGCTGAAAAGATAGTTAAAACTGGAGAAATAGATAAAGAGCTTATAGGGACACCGGGAGTAGTAGTAGATTATGTGATAAAAGGAGGGGAGTAACTTGATAATAGATGAAACAGTTGGAAAAGAAATCATAGCTAAAAGAGTTGCAAAAGAGCTTAAAGATGGTCAACTCGTAAATCTAGGAATAGGACTTCCTACGCTTGTTGCAAATTATATCCCTAAAGATATTAATGTAACATTTCAATCTGAAAATGGAATGGTAGGTATGGGTAGCTTAGCACAAAGGGGAGAAGAAAATATAAATATAACTAATGCTGGAGGACAGTATGTAAATGTACTTCCACAAGGATCTTTCTTTGATACATGTATGTCTTTTGGGCTTATAAGAGGTGGTCATGTAGATGTAACTGTTCTTGGAGCACTTGAAGTAGACCAAAGTGGAAACTTAGCTAACTGGATAATACCAGGAAAGCTAGTACCAGGAATGGGTGGAGCTATGGACCTTGTTACAGGAGCTAAAAAGGTGATAGTTTCTATGCTTCACACATCTAAAGGAAAACCTAAAATATTTAAAAAATGTAACTTGCCATTAACTGCAAGAGAAAAAGTAAATTTAATAATTACAGAATTAGGAGTAATGGAAGTTACAAATAAAGGATTAGTTCTAAGAGAAATAAATAAAGATGTAACTGTAGATCAGATAAAAAGCTTAACGGAAGCTGATTTAATTATTTCAGATGATCTTAAAATTATGGATATATAGGGGGATTAATAAATGAAAAGAGGATGCAAATACGGAACGCATAGAGTTATAGAACCTAAAGAGGTTTTACCTCAACCTGCTATAAAGATAGATAATGATATGAATATATATGATAATGAAATACTAATAGACGTTTGTGCGTTAAATATAGATTCTGCAAGTTTCACTCAAATAGAAGAAGCGTGTGATCACGATATAGAAAAAATAAAACAAATGATACTAGACATAGTAAATGAAAGAGGAAAGATGCAAAATCCTGTTACAGGATCTGGCGGAATGCTAATAGGGGTAGTGGAGAGATTAGGAGATAAGCTAAGAGGAAAAATAGATCTAAAGGAAGGAGATAAAATTGCAACATTAGTTTCTTTATCACTAACTCCTCTCAGAATAGATGAAATAATAGATATTAAGCCTGAGATAGATAGAGTTGAAATAAAAGGAAAGGCAATTCTATTTGAAAGTGGTATATATGCTGTTTTACCAGAAGATATGGAGGAAACTTTAGCACTTGCTGCTTTAGATGTTGCAGGAGCTCCAGCACAAACTGCAAATCTTGTTAAAAAAGGAGATACAGTTTTGATACTAGGAGCTGCAGGAAAATCAGGTATGCTTTGCTGCTATGAAGCTAGAAAGAGAGTAGGAGAAAAAGGAAAGGTAATAGGTCTTGTTAGAGATCAAAAGAGTAAGGACTTTCTAGATAAAACAAATTTCTGTCATGATGTTATAGTTGCTGATGCTCAAAATTCATCACAAGTTTTAAGTGAAGTATTAAAAGTTAACAACAATGAAGAAGTAGATATATGTATAAACTGTGTAAATGTACCTAATACAGAAATGTCTAGTATATTACCAGTTAAAGATGAGGGAATAGTTTATTTCTTCTCTATGGCAACAAGTTTTACAAAGGCAGCACTTGGAGCAGAAGGAGTAGGAAAAGATGTTACTATGATAATCGGAAATGGATATACAAAAGGCCATGCAGATGTTACAATTCAGGATTTAAGAGAGTGCGAAACTTTGAGAAATATATTTAAGGAATTATACGTTTAATATAGGGGGGTTAAATATGAATAGGAGATTTGAATTATTTAAAGATGTAAGTGATAGCAATTGGAACGATTGGAAGTGGCAGCTAAAAAATAGAATAGAGACTGTTGATGAACTTAAGAAATATATACCATTAACTGATGAAGAAGAACAAGGTGCGAAGGAATGTCTAAAGGCATTGAGAATGTCTATAACTCCTTATTACTTATCTCTTATAGACCCAAATGATAAAAATGACCCTATTAGAAAGCAAGCTATACCTACAACTTTAGAATTACATAAAGCTGAAGCAGATCTTTTAGATCCACTTCACGAAGATGAGGATTCTCCAGTTCCAGGCCTTACTCATAGATATCCAGATAGGGCACTTCTTTTAGTTACAGATCAGTGTGCAATGTATTGCAGACACTGTACAAGAAGAAGATTTGCAGGACATACTGACGATGTTTTACCGATAGAGCAAATAGACAAAGCAATCGAATATATAAGCAAGACTCCTGTTATAAGAGACGTATTATTATCAGGTGGAGATGCACTTTTAATATCTGATGAAAAATTAGAATACATAATAAGAAAATTAAGAGAAATTCCTCACGTTGAGATTGTAAGAATAGGAAGTAGAACTCCTGTGGTAATGCCTCAAAGAATAACAGAAGATCTTGTGAATATGCTAAAGAAATACCATCCTATTTGGATAAATGTACACTTTAATCATCCAAATGAAATAACAGAAGAATCGAGAAAAGCTTGTGAAATGTTAGCTAATGCAGGAATTCCAATTGGAAACCAATCAGTTTTATTAAGGGAAGTTAATGATTGCGTTCATGTAATGAAGAAACTTGTAAATGAACTAGTAAAAATAAGAGTTAGACCTTACTATATATATCAATGTGACCTTTCTATGGGACTTGAGCATTTTAGAACTACTGTATCTAAAGGAATTGAAATAATAGAAGGGTTAAGAGGTCACACATCAGGATTTTGTGTTCCAACCTTCGTCGTAGATGCACCAGGGGGTGGAGGAAAGACTCCAGTTATGCCAAATTATATAATCTCACAAAGCCACGACAAAGTAATACTTAGAAACTTTGAAGGGGTAATTACAACATATAAAGAGCCTACTAGCTATACTCCTGGATGCAAATGTGATATTTGTAGAAAAGAAAAAAACATAGATTTAGTTGGAGTAGCAGGACTTTTGAACAATCAAAAGATGGCACTAGAGCCAGAAGGTCTTGAAAGGAAATCAAGAGGCAAGAAAAAAGATGAATAATATTATAGATGAAATAAGAAATTACAAAAGCATATCAATAATAGGAATGGATAAGAATGTAGGAAAGACAACAACACTAAATTATATTATAGGTAAGGCTAGGGGTAAGTTAACCCTTGGTCTTACATCTATTGGAAGAGATGGAGAAGAAGAAGACATAGTAACTAGCACAGCAAAGCCTAGGATTTATGTAGAAAAAGGAAGCATTATTGCTACTGCAAAATCTTGTTTTTTAGATAGTGATATAACAAAAGAAATACTAAAAACTACTTCTATAAACACATCAATGGGAGAAATTATAATATTTAGATGTATAAGTGATGGATATATCCAAATTGCTGGTCCTTCCCAAAACTATTATATAGAAAAGATATATAGACATTTAGAAGAGTTAGGAAGTGATCTTATACTTGTAGATGGTGCATTATCTAGAAAAAGTTTAGCCTCACCTAAAGTAACACAAGCAACTATACTTTGCACAGGAGCTACACTTTCTAACAGTCAACAAAAAGTAGTTCAGATGACTTCACACACTGTAAATCTTTTGTCTATTGAAAAGGAAAAAGAAAGGCAAATACTAGATATATCTAAAGATATAATAAACACTTGCAAAGTAGGAATTATAGACAAACACAAAAAAGTAAAAAAATTAGATGTACTCACATCTCTAGACGCATCAAAAGAGATAATAGAAAGTTTAGATAAATTCTCAGAATACATAGTTATTAATGGAATATTATCAGATTCACTTTTAGAATACATTATGAAATCTACAGATATATGTAGTCAAATTACTTTTTTAGTTGAAGATGGAACCAAACTATTTATAAGTGAGGAAACACTAAATAAATTAATTAAAAAAGGTGCAAAGATAAAAGTAATAAACAAAATAAACATAATAGGGATAAGTGTAAATCCTAAATCTCCTTATGGATATGAATTTGATAAAGATAAATTCCTAAATATGCTTAGAGAAAAAATAAATCTACCTGTATTTGATGTCGTGGGAGGTGGATAATATTAGATTCTTAGATGATGAACAAAGACAAGATGTTGGGTTTAACTTCATATTAGAAAATTTGAACATACATACACCTTTTGGAATACAAGAAAAAAAGAAAATAAAGCCCTTCAAAAAAAGTGAATTGAATTTATTAAGAAAAGAACTAAACAATATAGAAAATATCATACATAATATGAAGCTCAATGATGATATATACAATGATATAACTAGAAATCTATCAAAATACAAAGATATAAGTGGCTCTATTAGAAAGTGCAAAACTTTAAACACACTAGATGAGATAGAACTTTATGAAATAAAAAATTTTTCTATACTGATAAATGACTTAATCACTATTTATAGTAGCCTAGATATAAAAATAGAAAGTGTAAACTTTAATTCACTACAAGAAATATCAAATCTATTAGATCCAGAAAACAATAAATTACCTACATTTTATATATACAGCTCATATAGCACTAATTTAAAAAAGATAAGAGAGAATAAAAGAATTATCGAAGAAAAAATATTTCTTGAAGAAGATGAAGAAAAAATAAAAATACTGAAAGAAGAAAGGTTAGATATAGTTATACAAGAGGAAAAAGAAGAGCTTAAAATAAGAAAATATCTAACAGAGAAAATAAATAAGAAAGTATTTGATATAGAAGAAAATATAAAATCACTAGCAAAGTTAGATATCCTTATAGCAAAGGCTAGGCTTTCAATAAAATATGATGGGGTAAAGCCAAACATAATTACAGATTGCAAAATACAGCTCAAAAATGCATTTAACCCAAGTATAAAAGAAATACTGGAAAAAAGGAAAAGTCCATTCATACCAATTAGTATATCACTAGATGAAGGAAGTACTCTTATTACAGGAGCTAACATGGGAGGCAAAAGCGTTACGCTAAAAACTATAGTTCTTAATATACTTTTAGCTAATATGGGATTTTTCGTATTTTGTGAGAATGCACATATACCTATACTAGATTTTATATACTACATTTCTGATGATATGCAATCTATAAATAAAGGCCTTAGCACATTTGGAGCAGAGGTAATCAAACTAAAAGAAATAACAGAAAGCATAAAGATAGGAAATGGATTCATTGCGTTAGATGAATTTGCTAGAGGAACAAATCCTAAAGAAGGAAAAATTCTAGCAAAAGCTTTATGTGAGTATCTAAATAAATATAAATCTATGAGTGTATTATCAACTCATTATGATGATGTTGGTAATTCTGATATAGTTCATTATCAGGTTATAGGACTTAAAAATATAAATTTTGACTCACTAAAAAGAAGAATAGATTTAAATAAAAGGCAGTCTATACAGATAATTCAAGATCACATGGATTATAGATTAGAGAAAGTATCAGTAGATAATAAAGTCCCTAAAGATGCACTAAATATATCTATATTGCTAGGGCTTGAAAATGAGATTGTAAATTTAGCTAAGAAGTATTATGAGGGGGAGTAATATGAAAAGTAAGTTAAATTTAGATTGGTCAGTAGTAGAAAAGGCGAGAAGTTGTGCTAAGAATATAGCCTTGAATACTCAGAAATTTATAGATATGCACACTACAGTAGCAGTAGAAAGAACTGTATGTAGATTACTTGGAATTGATGGAGTAGATGAATATGGTGTTCCACTTGCAAATGTCGTTGTAGATAGCATAAAAAAAGAAAATGCCCTTTCGCTTGGAGTAGCTATATTTATAGGAAACGCTATGGTGAAATTAGGAATTACTCCGCAAGAAGTAGCTATGAAAGTTTCAAACAAGGAAATAGAAATTACTAAAATACCTATGGCAGATTTATTTGAGATAAAGTTAGCAGTATCTAAAGTAGCTAGAGAAACTGTAAAGAAGATAAAGGACAATAGAGCTAAAAGAGAACATTATCTACAAAAATACGGAGATAAGCAAGGTCCATATCTATATGTTATAGTTGCAACAGGTAATATATATGAAGATATAATTCAAGCAAAAGCAGCTGCAAGACAAGGTGCTGATATAATTGCAGTTATTAGAACAACAGGACAAAGCTTATTAGATTATGTCCCTTATGGTCCAACTACTGAAGGATTTGGTGGAACATACGCTACGCAAGAAAACTTTAGATTAATGAGAAGTGCATTAGATGAAGTAGGAAAAGAGCTTGGAAGATACATTAGACTTTGTAATTATTGTTCTGGACTTTGTATGCCAGAAATAGCTGCAATGGGAGCACTTGAAAGATTAGATGTTATGCTAAATGATGCTCTTTATGGAATATTATTTAGAGATATAAATATGAAAAGAACAATGGTAGATCAGTACTTCTCAAGAATAATAAATGGATTTGCTGGTGTAATAATAAACACTGGAGAAGATAACTACTTAACTACTGCCGATGCTATAGAAGAAGCGCATACTGTACTTGCTTCTCAATTTATAAATGAACAATTTGCACTTATAGCAGGACTTAAAGAAGAACAAATGGGACTTGGTCATGCATTTGAAATATCACCTGATGAGAAAAATGGATTTCTATTTGAATTAGCTCAAGCTCAAATGGCTAGAGAGATATTCCCTAAAGCCCCATTAAAGTATATGCCACCTACTAAATTTATGACAGGAAATATATTCAAAGGTCATATTCAAGATGCACTATTTAACATGGTTACGATAATGACAAATCAAAAAATACATCTTTTAGGAATGCTTACAGAAGCTATACATACTCCTTTTATGTCAGATAGAGCCTTAGCTATAGAAAATGCTAAATATATATTTAATAATATGGAAGATCTAGGGAATGAAATTACTTTCAAAGAAGATGGAATTATTCAAAAAAGAGCAAATGATGTATTAAATAAAGCGTATGAATTACTTTTAGAAATAGAAAAACAAGAGCTATTTAAAACTTTAGAAAGCGGAACATTCGGAGGAATAAAAAGACGAATTGATGGAGGAAAAGGACTTGATGGAGTAGTTGAAAAACACAAAGACTACTTTAATCCATTTATAGAACTTATGTTAGGGGGAAGAAACTAATGGATAGCAAAACACTTGATCTTACAAGAATAACTCCTTATGGAGATACTATGAATGATGGAAAAGTCCAGATAAGTTTCACTCTTCCAGTTGAAAATGGAGAAAAAGGAGTAGAAGCAGCAAAAATTCTTTCTAAAAAAATGGGATTGATGGATCCTTGCGTAGCTTACAGCAGTGAACTAGATAAAGGATTTACATTCTTTGTTGTGTATGGAAGTTTAATTCACAGTGTTGACTATACTCAAATACACGTTGAAAGTGTAAATGTTGATACAATGAGTATGGAAGAGACTAATGAGTATATAAAAGAAAATATAAAGAGGAAGATAGTAGTTGTAGGGGCAAGTACAGGAAGTGATGCACATACTGTAGGAATAGATGCAATAATGAACATGAAAGGATATGCAGGACATTATGGACTTGAAAGATATGAAATGATAGAAGCATATAACCTTGGTAGCCAAGTTCCAAATGAAGAATTTGTAAAAAAAGCTATAGAGCTTAAAGCTGATGTACTTTTAGTGTCTCAAACTGTTACACAAAAAGATATCCATATTCAGAATCTAACGAACTTAGTTGAACTTCTTGAAGGAGAGGGAATAAGAGAGAAAGTAATTTTGATATGTGGTGGACCTAGAATAAGTCATGAACTTGCAAAGGAACTAGGATATGATGCGGGGTTTGGTCCTGGAAAGTATGCAGATGATGTAGCTACATTTGCAGTTACTGAAATGGTAAGTAGAATGAGTAATAATAGGGGGGAGTAGGATGAATATTTGTTACGAGAAAATAAATGACAATATAGGAGTCCTCAAAATAAATAGACCTAAATATCTTAATAGCTTAAATAAAGAAACGTTAATTGAAATTGATAATTTAATAGACACAATAGAAAAAGATAACAACTTACATGTAATCATAATAACTGGAGAAGGAGAAAAATCATTTGTAGCAGGAGCAGATATAAAAGAAATGAAAGATATGAACAGTGTTGAAGCTATGGAGTTTTCTAGATATGGAAACAAAGTTTTCTCTAAAATAGAAAATCTCAACAAGGTAGTAATAGGAGCTATAAATGGATTTTGCTTAGGTGGAGGATTAGAGCTTGCACTAGCATGTGACATTAGAATAGGAAGCAATAAAGCAAAGTTTGGGCAACCAGAAGTGAACTTAGGAATAATTCCGGGATTTGGAGCAACTCAAAGGCTATCTAAAGTTGTAGGAGTGTCAAAGTCTAAAGAAATGATATTTACGGGGGATATAATAGATTCAAATGAAGCATTAAGCATAGGAATTATAAGTAAGATATCCGAAAATCCTTTAGTTGAAGCTATAAATATAGGTAGTAAGATAATAAGCAAAGCACCTAAAGCAATAATTCAAGCAAAGAAGGCTATGAACTTTTCTAATAATAAGAACTTATTTATAGATTACGAAGTTGAGTGTTTTGCTAACTGCTTCAGTACAAAAGATCAAAAAGAAGGTATGGAAGCATTTATAGAAAAAAGGAGTCCACAATTTGAAAATAGATAGGGGGTAGTGATTGTGAAAATAGGTGTTATTGGAAGCGGAACAATGGGAAGTGGAATAGCACAACTTTTTATTGAAAATGGACACAATGTAATACTTAAAGATATAAAAGAAGAGAATGTAAGAAAAGGAAAAGAGATAATAGAAAGAAATTTAGATAATAAAGTGAGAAAAGGAAAGATAAATACTGATGATAAAGATAGAATAATAAGTAATCTAAATACTACAACAAAAGTGGAAGATCTTAAAGATGTAGATATTATTATAGAAGCTGCCGTGGAAGACATAAATGTAAAAAAAGAGATATTTAAGGAATTAGACAAAATAGTAAATGATGAAGCAATATTTGCAACAAATACATCTTCTCTTAGCATAACAGAAGTTGCTCTTTCAACTAAGAGGGTAGATAAATTCATAGGAATGCACTTTTTTAATCCTGCACCAGTTATGAAACTTGTAGAAGTAATAAGTGGCGTGTCTACATCACAAGATACAGAGGAAAAAATATTGAGTTTATGTAGTAACATAAACAAAACACCAGTTAAGGTAAATGAAGCTCCAGGATTTATAGTTAATAGAATACTTATACCTATGATAAATGAAGCTGTAGGGATATTAAGTGAAGGTGTAGCAACTAAAGAAGAAATAGATACAGCTATGAAGCTAGGAGCTGCACATCCAATGGGTCCACTTGAGCTTTCAGATTTAATAGGAAATGATGTTGTTCTTAATATAATGGAAATACTACATAAAGAATTTGGAGACGATAAATACAGACCACATCCACTTTTAAGAAAAATGGTAAGAGGAAATCAGCTAGGAAGAAAAACTAGAATAGGATTTTATGAATATGAATAAAACTGGCTAAATTTAGCCAGTTTTTGTTTATAATGAATAGGAAATTATAAATTTTTTGAATTATGGATAATTTATAATTTCCGTTATAAATTTCAAAAAGGTCTACCTTTAAAATCTTCCAAAGAAAGACTTTTTTATATATGTTTAGCAAAATTCTTCCCAAACTCAAAACATTGATTTAGTGTTTCTTCTGAAGGAGAGAATTTTTTACTTATAGGTTCAAGTGGGATTTTAAAGCCCATTTGCTTTAAAAGAGAGTTAGCCATTTGAATACCTTCTCCACTCCAACCGAATGATCCAAACACTCCTGCAACTTTACCGCTATTTGCCATAGGATCTATTACAGATAAAACATCCCACATAGGTTTTACCATGGATCTATTTATAGTAGGAGATCCTAAAATTATACCTTTAGATCTATTTATTATATTATGAACTTTTGCCAAATCCTCACTTTCAGCATCTACAAATTCTACCTTAACATTTTCAGATTCTAACCCTTCTTTTATTTTTTCAGCCATTGATACTGTATTTTTATAGGCTGATAAATAAAGAAGAGCTACTTGTTTTTGATTTCTATTTTTTACTTCTTCAGTTGACCACTCTAAATACTTTTCAACGTTGTACATAGGATTTTGAGAAAGTATAGGTCCATGGGAAGTTAATATAGTTTCTATTTCAAAATCTTTAACTTTATTTATTGCGTTAAGAACATGTTGAGCAAAAGGACTTACTATGCAGTCATAATAAAATTTTAGAGCCTGTGGATACTCAGAGTCGTTAACAGCCTCAGGATCTACCTTACTGTAGTGAGATCCAAAGCCATCACATGTAAATAGTATTTTGTCAGATTCACTGTAAACAAACATTGAATCAGCCCAGTGAAGAAATGGAGCTGTTATAAACTTAAGATCTCTACTTCCTATATTTAAAGTTTCTCCGTCTTTTATAACGTGGCATTTAAAGTCTGTATTTACTTGTTCCTTTAGGAATATGCTAGCAGCTTGAGTACAATAAACCTCAACATTTGGGTTTATTTCTAATATATATTTTAAGCTTCCAGAATGATCTGGCTCGGTGTGATTTATTATAACATAGTCGATGCCTTTTATATCTGTTATGTCACTTAGCTTTTGCAAAAATTCATCTTTGAAATTAGCTTTTACAGTATCTATCAGTACTTTTTTTTCATCATCTATAAAGTATGAATTGTACGTTGTTCCATGTTCTGTTTTCATTATTATGTCAAATACTTCAAGGTCTGCGTCTACAACTCCTGTCCAATATATTTTGTTTTTTATTTCAAAAGCCTTCATAAATACTATACCTCCTAAATCTTCGCTTATATTTTTATATTATCTATTTACCCAATACAAAAAGGTTTAATCAGAATATATAAATAGTATAACCTTGAGGATTTATTTTTTTCGTCTTAAAGTAGTATTTTTTTCATATAATGAACTAAAAATATGATTAGGGGGATTTTGGTATGATAAAAAGAAGATTCTACCAAAGAAGAATAAGAAGCATTGGTATGAGAAAAAGTAGTATTGGAAGAAACAAAGGTTTAAATAAAATTTTGATACAATTTGTAATTTCGTGTATAATTGTTCTGTTGGCTTTAGGGGTTAAAGCTAATTTCTTAAAAAGTGAAAGATATATAGATAATATAAGACATGTATTACAACATGATATAGATTTTGCACAGTATATGAATATTATACAGAAAAAAACAGCGGAGGTATTTAAATTATATGACGAAGGTGAATTTGAATAATATTTTACTTAAAGTAGAAAAACCTGCAAGATACTTAGGAAATGAACTTAATACATATCACAAAAGTCCAAATGAAGATATGATAAGATTTGGGTTTGCTTTTCCAGATATATATGAAGTTGGCATGAGCCACTTAGGACTTCATATAATGTACAATTTACTAAATTCTAAAGACGATATATACTGCGAAAGAGTATTTGCACCAGCTGCAGATATGGAAGAAATGATGAGAAATAACAATATTCCATTATTTGGGCTAGAGTCAAGAGAACCTATAACAAATCTTGATTTTATAGGGTTCACGCTTCAATATGAACTTTCATACACCAACATATTAAATATGCTAGAACTTGGAAATATACCAATATACTCTAAAGAAAGAAGTGTAGATGATCCTTTTGTTATAGTAGGTGGGCCATGTTCATATAATAGTGAACCTATAGCAGATTTTGCGGATATAGTTGTTTTAGGAGAAGGTGAAGAAGTAACATTAGAAATATTAGATAGATATAAGTTATGGAAAAATAACAAAACTTCAAGAGAAGAATTTTTATATGATATTGCAAAGAATATAAAAGGAGTATATATACCTTCTCTTTATACATTTGAATACAATGAAAATGGAACTATAAAAGAGTTTAGACCATTAAAAGAAGATATACCACAAAAAATAGAAAAAAGAATAATAAGTAATCTTGATGAAAGCTATTTCCCAGATAGAATAATAGTTCCTTACATAGAAGTAGTTCATGGTAGAGTAATGCTAGAGCTTTTCAGAGGATGTACAAGAGGATGCAGATTCTGTCAAGCTGGAATGATTTATAGACCAATAAGAGAAAGAAGTTTTGAAAAGCTAAAAGATCTTGCAGAAAAGCTTGTTAGAAGTACAGGATATGAAGAAATATCTTTAGCTTCTTTAAGTACAAGCGATTATTCACAGCTTCAGGAGTTATCTGATCATTTAATAAATAAATATGGTGAAGAAGAAAAAATAGGTATATCTTTACCTTCTTTAAGACTTGATAACTTTTCGTTAGAACTTGCACAAAGGGTTCAAAAGGTAAGAAAATCAGGGCTTACATTTGCACCAGAAGCTGGTACTCAAAAACTTAGAGATGTTATAAATAAAGGAGTAACAGAGGAAGATTTAAAAAATGCTACTCAAAAAGCATTTGAAATGGGATGGAACAGTGTAAAACTTTACTTTATGATAGGACTTCCAACTGAAACATATGAAGATTTAGATGGAATAGCAGATCTTGCATATAATGTTATAGATACTTATAGAGATGTTCATAATGGGAAACTTACAAAACACTTTAGTGTAACTATAAGTACATCTTCATTCGTACCAAAACCGTTTACTCCATTTCAGTGGTATGGACAAAATGATATTGAAACATTAAGAGAAAAGCAAAGATACCTAAGCAAAAAACTAAAAAATAGAAATATAAGATACAATTATCACGATTCAAATACTAGTTTCCTAGAAGCAGTTATAGCAAGAGGAGATAGAAGACTTTCAAAGGTTATTTATGATGCATTCAAAAAAGGATGCAAATTTGATGGATGGACAGATCACTTTAAATTTGACCTTTGGGTAGAAGCTTTTGAAGAAAACGGAATAGATATGGACTTTTATGCAACTAGAAATAGAAGTTATGATGAAATACTTCCTTGGGACCATATAAATACTGGGGTTAGCAAGAAGTTCTTAATTTCAGAGAATGAAAGAGCTTTAAGAGGAGAGCTTACAACAGATTGTAGATTAAACTGCAAAGCATGCGGAGTTAATGTAGATATAGCAAGGGGGATGTGTTAATGCCACTAATAAGATGTAAATTTACTAAACAAAACGATATTATATATATATCTCACCTAGATCTTTTAAGATTGATAGATAGAACCCTTAGAATAGCAGGAATAAAGGTTAATTTCACTCAGGGATTCAATCCCCATCCTAAAATTGCGTTCGGACAAGCTCTTTCTCTAGGAGTATCAAGCCTAGGAGAGTATGTAGATATAGATATAAATGAAGAAATGAGTGAAAATGAATTTATAGAAAGAATAAACAAGGTGCTCCCAGAAGGACTGAAATTCATAAAGGCTAAATATATAGATAGCACTGCACCATCTTTAATGGGAAGTATAACCCATGGAAGATATACTATAATATGCAATACAGATAATGAATACAGTTTCGATGAAGTAAAAAATAAAATAAATGAATTTATGAACAAAGAAGAAATAATAGATGTTAGAGAGAATAAAAAAGGAAGATTAGTAGACTTAAATATAAGACCTATGATAAGAGAGCTTAATGTTATTTCTTATGAACAAAATGTATTAAAATTAGATACTATTATATCTACAGGCTCAAGCGGAAATCTAAAGCCGAATGCATTGATTGCAAAATTGAACAATATAGCTAATCTAGATATAGATGTAGAAAATTTAATTATAATAAGACAAGATCTTTACATTGAAAATAATGGAAAGTTAAATACTCCTATTTAGGATGTGATATTTTGAAATCATTAATTATAGATTGGGGATGTATTGAGTCAAAAATAGCTTATTTAGAGGATAATAAGCTAGTAGACTTATGGATTGAAAGAAATGATGAAAAAATAATTGGAAATATATATAGAGGTAAAGTAACAAAAGTGCTTAAAGGAATGGAAGCTGCTTTTGTAGATATAGGGCTTCACAAAAGTGGCTATTTACCTCTAAAAAATGAAGAAATAAAACAAGGACAAGATATTTTAGTTCAAGTTAAAAAAGAAGGAGAAAAAGACAAAGGTCCAAAGCTAACTACAGAGATAAGTCTTCCAGGGAGAAGTTTGGTATTAGTATGCAATAAAGACCACTTAGGCATATCAAACAAGATAGAATGTGAAGACGAGAAAAAAAGGCTTCTAGATATAGCAAGTGAAATAAAACCAAACGGCAAAGGTATAATTATAAGAACACAGGCTATAGATGTCAAAAAGGAAGAACTACAAAATGACCTTAAAAATCTACTTAAGATGTATGAAAACATAGAAAAGGAGTACAAATTAGGGATAGGATCTAAGTTGCTTTTCAAAGATATTGATATATCCTTAAAAACTATAAGAGATAATCTAGCACAAGATATTGAAGAAATAATAATAAATGATTACAAAAAGTATGGTGAAATAAAATCTTTAGCTAAATCTATTAATGTTTCATTTACATCTAAGATAAAATACTTTGATGATGTAGTAGATATATTTGATTACTACGGAATACAAAGCCAGATACAAAGAGCTCTAAATAGAAAAGTATGGCTAAAAAGCGGAGGATATATAATAATAGACAAGACAGAAGCTTTAACAGTTATAGATGTCAATACAGGAAAATTCACTGGAAGTTTAGGATTAGATGAAACTATATTTAAAACAAACTGTGAAGCTGCTGTAGAAATAGCAAGACAACTTAGGTTAAGAGATATAAGTGGAATAATAATAATAGACTTTATAGATATGAAAAGTAAAGAACATAAAGACAAGCTTTTAAAGATGCTTTCAAGACATCTAAGAGATGATAAAACTAGAACGAATGTACTTGGAATCACAAATTTAGGATTAGTCGAAGTTGTAAGAAAAAAAACAAGAAATTCTATAGATAGTCACTTCAAGATGGAATGTAGTGTTTGTAGCGGAGAAGGAAAGATTAGGTCTATAAGTAGTATTTTAGATAATATAGAAAAAGAAGTGAGAAGAATAAGAGAACACACTGTTATGGAATCTGTAATATTTGAAGTATCAGAGAATGTGTACGAGTTAATAAACAAAGATAATCTAAATGATATAAATAAAATATCAAATTATTATGGTATAGATATAAATATTCGAAAATGTGACAAGATAAAAGCAGGAGATATAAAAGTGGTTTTAAAGGGATGCTAAGCATCCCTTTAAAGTTAGTGTTTTGGCTCAAATGTAGCACAATCAGTTTCTTCAGCACTTTGAGCATTATGTGCTTTTATTTGAATTGATGGAGCACTACAGTACTGACCATTTTGGTTATAGTTACATGTTGCAACAGAACATGAAACTCTGCTTATAGTGCTATTAATCATATTAGATATATTGTTCATATTATTCATAATTAATTCCTCCTTAAATTTTATTTGTTACCCAAGACTATTTTGTGAAGATATTTTTAAAATATACTGCTCAATTAGCTTCAAATACCATTGACAAAAAAGACAATTTTTGATATTATCTATATCTGTAGGTAGCCGCACAAGTCGGGTTTACAAATCCTAAAAAGGTACCTTGGCTTGGCGAGACTGGATTGAGGAGGTGCGAAGAATGTACGCAATAGTTGAAACAGGTGGAAAACAATACAGAGTTCAAGAAGGAGACACTTTATTCGTTGAAAAGTTACAAGCTAATGAAGGAGATGTTGTAACTTTAGATAGAGTATTAGCTGTTTCTAAAGATGGAAGTCTTGTAGTTGGAAATCCTGTAGTTGATGGAGCTAAAGTTGACGCTAAGGTTGTAGAGCAAGGAAAAGGAAAGAAAATCATAGTGTTCAAGTACAAGCCAAAGAAAGACTACAGAAGAAAGCAAGGACATCGTCAGCCATACACTAAGATAGTTATCGAAAAAATAAACGCATAATTATATGGTTAAGGCATCTATAAAGAGAAATTCAAAAGGAGATATAATTGAATTTGAGATAAAAGGACATGCAAATTATGCTTCTCATGGAGAGGACATAGTTTGTGCTGCTATTTCAGCTTTATCTCAAACTGCAATAATCGGACTTTCTGATTATGCACACGTAAAATGTGAATTTAAAATTAATAGCGGGTATCTACACTGTAAACTTCCTTTTGAATTGAATATAGATAAAAGACTTATAGTTAATGCTATAGTGGAAACAATGGTGCTTGGTATAAAAAATATAAAAGAAGGATATCCTTCTTTCGTGACACTTGATGAGAAGGAGGTGTAACTATGATTTTAAGAATAGACCTTCAATTGTTCGCTAGTAAAAAAGGAGTAGGTTCTTCTAAAAACGGACGTGACTCTATAGCAAAAAGACTAGGAGTTAAGAGATACGACGGACAATTAGTTAGTGCTGGAAGCATAATAGTAAGACAAAGAGGAACTAAGATACATCCAGGAAATAACGTAGGAAAAGGCGGAGATGATACGTTATTTGCTTTAGTTGATGGTGTTGTTAAGTTCGAAAGAAAAGACAAGAAGAGAAAGCAAGTTAGCATATATCCAGTTGCTGTTGCTGAATAATAATGTGGAGTGTCATTAGACACTCCTATTTTTAATTATAAGACTTTTTATTACATAATAAAATTAAGTTAACTGCATAAAAAAGGAATAGCCCTCAAATAAATAGAATATATACATAAGTTAGGGGGGTATGAAATTGAAAGAAATACATAAAATAAAACTGCATTACTGGGAACTAATAGAAGAACTACTTAAAGAACAAAGACATGATTTTTTAAATGAAATTCAAATAATATATGGATATATGAAATTGAATAGAACTGATAAGGTTATTGAGTATATAAATAAGTGTAGCAAAAATGCCAAAATAAACAGCAAGTTATCAAACTTAAATTGTATAGAACTTTATATTATGCTTTCGGATAAATTCAAAAGAGCAAATAACTTAGGGCTTTGTATAGATTTTGAAGTTTATAGTGTTGGAGAAAAGAAAGACATAGTAGTTAAGAATTTAGATGATGCTGTATTTTCATTTGAAAAAATAGTAGATATAATATTACATTGTATGTATACTAACTCTCATTTTGAGGAACAAATATTTTATATTGAAGAAATGCCAGATGCTTTTATTTTAAAGATAGAAATAGATGACAGTAATCTTATGGATATAATGAGAAAGGAACTTGAAAACTTTAAAGATAAGGTAATATTTGAAGACAATTACCTTATATATGAAGTTGAACTAGACTAGAGGTGATTATATGTTCATAGACAAGGCTAGAATATTCGTTAAAGGCGGAAAAGGTGGAAATGGAGCAGTAGCCTTTAGAAGAGAGAAATATGTGCCAGCTGGAGGACCAGATGGTGGAGATGGCGGCAGAGGAGGTAGTGTTATATTTGAAGTGGATGAGGGACTTAGAACTCTTATGGACTTTAAATATAAAACTAAATATATAGCACAGCCAGGAGAAGATGGAAAAAGTAAAAGTAAACACGGAAAATTTGGTGAAGACTTAATTCTAAAAGTGCCACCTGGAACTATAATAAGAGATGAAGAAACTAAACTTGTTATAGCAGATTTAAAGAAACATGGAGATAAAGCTATAATAGCAAAAGGAGGAAGAGGAGGAAGAGGTAATAATCACTTCACAACTGCAGTAAGACAAGCTCCTACTTTTGCAGAAGCAGGTAAAGACCCAGAGGAAAGATGGATAATACTAGAGCTTAAACTTATAGCTGATGTAGGATTATTAGGATTTCCTAATGTAGGAAAGTCTACTTTCTTATCAGTAGTTACAAGTGCAAAGCCTAAAATAGCTAACTACCACTTTACTACACTTACACCAAACCTTGGAGTTGTTCAAACTAAATTTGGAGATAGCTTTGTTCTAGCTGATATTCCAGGGCTTATAGAAGGAGCACATGAAGGAGTAGGTCTTGGACATGATTTTCTAAGGCATGTTGAAAGAACTAAAGTGTTAATTCATATAGTTGATGTATCAGGAGTAGAGGGAAGAGACCCATTAGATGATTTTGATAAGATAAATGAAGAACTAAAAAAATATAATGAAAAATTAGCTACTAGACCTCAAATAGTGGTTGCAAATAAAATGGATCTTCAGGATGCAAAAGACAATTATGAAATATTCAAAGAAGAGATAGAGTCTAGAGGATATAAGGTTTTTGCAATGTCTGCTGCAACCAGAGAGGGAGTAGATGATGTAATAAACTATGTTGCTAATATCTTAAAAGAAGTAGAGGAAGTAGAAATTGTTTCGGAAGAAGAAATGATGAAAGAAGAAGATTTAAGAGAAATCAGTGTTGAAGAGATAACAGTTAAAGAAGAAGATGGAGTTTATATAGTTGAAGGAAAAGAGCTCCAAAGGCTTTTATATTCTGTTGATTTTGAAGATATGGAATCTCTACAATACTTCCAAAAGGTTATGGAGAAAAAAGGAATATTTGATAAACTCAAAGAACTAGGCGTACAAGATGGAGATTTAGTTAAAATATATGACTTAGAATTTGAATACTACGAATAAACGGAGGTACAGAAGGTGTTAACAGGAAAACAAAGAGCTTATCTTAAATCTATAGCAAATGGACTAAAACCTATAACTCAAATAGGAAAAGAAGGTATAACTGAAGCTTTCCTAAAACAGTTAGATGATGCTTTAAGAGCAAGAGAGATAGTTAAAGTTAATATACTTGAAAATAGTGGACTTGATGCAAAGGAAACTGCAAATGAGGTAGCTAGACTTGTAAGAGGAGAATTTGTTCAGGCTATAGGATCAAAGTTTACTATATATAAAAAGAATATAGAAAAGCCTATTATAGAGCTTCCTAAATAAAACAATAAAAACTACCTACTATAGGTAGTTTTTGATTGTTGCGATAGATGCTAAGATTAAAAGCTCTTCATTATCATTATATATTTTATTAAATTGAGTTAAA
This sequence comes from Alkalithermobacter paradoxus, assembly GCA_002029295.1. Lineage (GTDB taxonomy): Bacteria > Bacillota > Clostridia > Peptostreptococcales > Peptostreptococcaceae > Alkalithermobacter > Alkalithermobacter paradoxus. The sequence goes on from MZGW01000004.1 coordinate 49,998, forward strand.
GGTAAAGGGTTTTTGCCCATTCCAACTTCTATTGTATAGCCAGGTTTATTGTACTTTTCTATAAACCAATCTTTAAATCCTCCAAAAGATGCTATTCCAGATGTTTCATCTAAAGGATAATTGCTAACTTTTGAAAGCATTTGAGCTATCTTTTTAGATCTTTCATCAGCAAGATTATTATAATTCCAATATATTACTTCACCTTGGCTATGATATGCAAGAACAAGTTCAAAATTATGTTTTCGGGTAAAGTTAGCTAAAGCTCTACTTTCAGGTTCAGACTCTGGGTAATCACCACAAAATCTAGTAGGTCCAGGACCTAAAATACCATACTTAATCTCATAAGTTTTAGATAAGTGCCAAGAAGCATCATAGTTGTGATTAAGATCCACGCCTTTAATATTAGCACTCCAGTTTTTAGAAAAATCCATATTTCCTTTGTTCCATTTGATTAAATCTAAGTAATAAGGATTATTTTTGTTGAGCCCATTAATCACTAAATCAATACCGTCAGGATTTACCATAGGAACTATATATAGAGAGCTTTGATTATATATATTATTTATATCGTATCCTTTTATGGTTTTATTATTTGAGTATGCATAGCAAAAGGTTTCTGCAAACTTCATAAGAAGTGGAGTTGTAATCCACTCTAGTGCGTGGTGAGCAGCATTATAAAAAACTTTATTAGGTCCATTTCCTAGCTTTATACAATACAGCTTTTTTCCTAGGACGCTATTTCCTATAGTATTAACTTCCAAAAATTCATATTTACTTTTTAAATTGTTTATATCTCTTTGAAGTATCTCATAAGTGTAATTAATTTTTGTATTAACTATGCTCAATTAAATCACCTCACATATATTAATAATATTATTGTATAGTCTTGAAGGTGATTTGTGATAAATACTACTCATATACATCATAATCTAAAAGTTTTCTAATTACCTTTTTTATAATTTCATGATCAAATCCTTTATATGAAAGATGGGAAGCTAATTTTCTATATACTTTGCTTTTATCATCATCTTTTATTTTTTCTAGTTTTTTTCTTCCAAGGTGTAGAGCATTTTCAAATTCTTTATCATCATCTATTATATCCGATAATGTTTTTGATATAGTATTTTTATCTATTCCTTTGTTGTACAAATTGTATTTAATTTTGTTTTTTCCGAATTTATTTATATTGATGTTATCACTAGCTACTTTTTTAGCTAGGTCTTCATCATTTATAAAATTATATTTTTTCAAAAATTCAATAGTTCTTTCTATTATATTCTCATCAAATTCTTTCTTAGATAATTTTTTTCTCATATTTTTTTCGGTTTGAGGAGAATAAGATATAGTCTTTAATGCAAAATCTTTTGATTTAAGATACATTTCCTCATTAATTAGATTATATAAATCAATGTTATCCACTTCTTTTCCAACTTTAAGATTTAATGAATAAACTATATCTGCATACACCCCCATGAAGAAGTTATTGTCTATGTATATATTCACTCTATCACTGTTATTTTTCTGAAATTCTAGTTTAGTTATTTTGTTCATTAATACCATCCTTTTTATATTAATGTGTATATGTTTTCCATACAAAAGAAACAATACTATTAATTGTATTGCAATAGTTATAAAGATAAATAAAATTATAATACATTTTTGCAAGAATATCTAATTTAAATCAATTACTTTTATTTGTAAGAAAAATGGTGTATAATGTCATAAGTTGAAACATTGCAAAAAAGAGGTGTTTATGTGTTTGATGTAGACATTAGTGATTGCTTGAACTTTGCTTTAAACGTCAATAAGGAGAAGGAGCTTAGAACTAAAGAAAATAGTAGAAATTTATCTAAAGTTGGAATAATGGGAGGGACATTTGATCCTATTCATTACGGACACTTGGTAACTGCAGAATATATAAGAACTAACTTTGAGCTTGATAGGATAATATTTATACCATCTGGAGATCCACCACATAAAACTGACAGAATTATTATTGATAAGATGCATAGATACTACATGTGTGTCTTGGCTACTCAAACTAATGAAAATTTTTTTGTTTCAGAAATAGAACTAAAGAGAATAGGAAAATCATACACGATAGACACACTAAGAGAAATGAAAAAAGTATATCCATATTCTGAAATTTATTTTATAACGGGTGCTGATGCTTTATGTGATATGGAAACCTGGAAAGATGTTCCTAATCTTTTTAAAGAAGGAAAGTTTATCGGAGCTACAAGGCCTGGAGTCAATCTAGATAGTGCAAAAACTAAAGCGCAGCTTTTTAGACAAAAGTACGATGCACAAATATTTAATGTATCCGTTCCTTCGTTAGATATTTCATCTACAGATTTAAGAGAAAAAATAAAAAAAGATGAATCAATAAAATACTTGCTTCCAGAAAGTGTAGAAAAGTATATATTTAAGTACAATTTATATAGGTGATAATATGGATATAAAAGATATGATAAGTATACTTAAGAACATGATAACTGAAAAAAGATTAGTTCATTCTCTAGGTGTAGTTGAAAGTGCAAAAAAATTAGCAAAAATTTATGGTGAAGACGTAAAAAAAGCAGAGGTAGCAGCACTTTTGCATGACTGTGCAAAGTGTCTAGGTAAAGATGAGGTACTTTATTACGTAAGAAAATACAATATCTTACTAGATGATATACAAAAGAAAGAATTAGAATTAGCACATGGCATTGTAGGGGCTTATATATCTAAGGATATATTTAAAGTAGATGATGAGAGTATACTTTCTGCAATAACATATCACACTACAGGGAAAGAAAATATGTCAAAGCTTGAGAAAATAATATATGTAGCGGATTTTATAGAGCCAAATAGAGATTACCCAGGAGTAGATAAATTAAGAAATACAGCCTATAATGAAGATTTGGATAAAGCATTACTAATGTCGTTTGATAACACAATAAAATATGTAATTTCTATACAAAAGATTCTTCATCCTATAACTGTAAAAGCAAGGAATTATTTATTGTGTAAGTAAGTATGATTTGAGGTGAGCATATTGAAACATTTTTTTAGAGTATTTATATTGTCTTTTGTAATATTTACAATGGTATTTGGTACAGCACTATATCTTATAGTAAAAGATGAAGAAACTTCTATAGGATATTCAGAAGGATCTGAAGGAATAGATAAACGTCAAAGAAACGAAAGAGTTAATATACTATTATTAGGTATAGACAGTATGGATGGTAGCAAGGAAAGAGGAGTAAGAACAGATACTATTATGGTACTGAGTTTAGATCCAAAAGAAAATCAAGCTTCTATACTTTCTATACCTAGAGATACTAGAGTTAGGATAAGGGGAAGAAAAGGATACGATAAAGTAAATCACGCTCACGCATATGGGGGAGCTGATTTAGCAATAAGTACTGTTAAAGATTTACTTGGAATTTCTATACATCATTATGTAAGAGTAGATTATCAGGCACTATTTAAGACTGTAGATGATGTTGGAGGAGTAGAAGTAGATGTACCTATGAATATGAAATACACAGATACATCTGCAAGTCCACCTCTTTACATTGACTTAAAAAAAGGAAGACAAGTACTAGATGGAAATAAGGCTATGCAGTTTTTAAGATATAGAAAAGGATATCCAGATCAAGATTTAGGGAGAATAAGAGCTCAGCAGCAATTCATGGATGCTCTTATAAAGAAAGTCTTAAGTCCAGCTTCTATACTTAGAATACCTTCCTATGTAGAAACACTTCATAAATATGTAGATACAGATCTTAAAAGAACAGAAATGGTATCATTAGCACTGCAAGCTAGTAAAATAAATCCAAATGAAATACAAAAAGCAACTATTCCAGGGCAGCCAATGATGATAAGTGGAGTATCATACTATAAAGTAAATGATGATGAACTGAATAAATTAGTAAAAGAGCTTTATAACTTAGGTGAGTAAAGCAATAAAGGAGGAAATTTTGATGATACAAGTTGAGGAAATGGTTAAGAAAATCTATAATGCAATAGATGACAAAAAGGGAGAAGATATAGCTATATTAGATCTTAAAAATATAACTTCTGTTGCTGATTATTTTGTTATAGCAAGTGCAACTTCTGAAAGACAAGTTAAGGCAATTGCAGACAATGTTGAATACGAAGTTGAAAAAGAAGGAATATCTGTTAAAAGAAAAGATGGGCATAATACTTCAAGATGGATTCTTTTAGATTATGGAGATGTAATGGTTCACATATTCCATACAGAAGAAAGAGCATTTTATGACCTTGAAAGACTTTGGAAAGATGCACCATATATAGACATTGAAACTTTGTAAAATAGCTTGATATAAATTATACATTTTAATATAATAATGTTTAAAAGATAAACTGGAGTAGTAAAGAAAATGACTTTTACAGAGAGCTGATGGTTGGTGTGAATCAGTAAAGTTTATTCTTGAACTTGCCAGTAGTAAATTATCTTAAGGTTAGCTTCCTTTATAGAGCTACTGAGATGGCTTTTAGCTAAATTAGGGTGGTACCGCGAGATGACTCCTCGTCCCTAAACAGGGATTAGGAGTTTTTTGTATTTTTGATAATAAATAGGAGGTATGGTATGTCAAATTATAACTTCGCTGAGATAGAGAAAAAATGGCAAAGTATATGGGAAGATAAAAATGCATTTAGAACAGGAGAAAGTGATAAGCCTAAATATTATGTTCTTGAAATGTTTCCTTATCCATCAGGAAAAATACATATGGGTCATGTAAGAAATTACTCTATAGGAGATGTTGTTGCTAGATTTATGAAAATGAGAGGATATAATGTACTTCATCCTATGGGATGGGATGCATTTGGTCTTCCAGCTGAAAATGCAGCTATAAAGCATCAAGCTAATCCTGATAAATGGACTAAAGAAAATATTAAAGATATGAAAGAGCAGTTTAAACTTCTAGGTCTTTCATACGATTGGGATAGAGAGGTAGCTACTTGCCTTCCAGATTATTATAAGTGGACTCAATATTTATTTACAAAGTTCTTTGAAAAAGGTCTTGCTTATAAGAAAAGATCTTTTGTTAACTGGTGTCCATCTTGTGAAACAGTTCTTGCAAATGAGCAAGTTGTAGGTGGAGAATGTGAAAGATGTGATTCTGGTGTTATAAAGAAAGATTTAGAACAGTGGTACTTAAGGATAACAGATTATGCAGAAGAACTTCTAGAAGATATAGAAAAGCTTGATGGATGGCCAGAAAAAGTAAAATTAATGCAGAAAAATTGGATAGGAAAAAGTATAGGAGTAGAGGTTGAATTTGAGATAGAAGACTTTGATAAGAAATTAAAAATATTTACTACAAGACCAGATACTATATGTGGTGTAACTTATATGGTACTTGCTCCTGAACATGAATACGTAACTCAAATAGTCAGTGGAACAGAGTATGAAGATAAGGTTAATGAATTTAGACAAAAGATTCAGCATATGAGCGAAATAGAAAGATCTTCTACAGAACTAGAAAAAGAAGGATTATTTATAGGTAAGTACGCAATAAATCCTATAACAGGAAACAAAGTACCTATATATATAGCTAATTATGTAATGGTAGACTATGGAACGGGAGCTATAATGGCTGTTCCAGCTCATGATGATAGAGATCGCGACTTTGCAAATAAATACAATTTAGAAATAGTTGAAGTTATAAACGAAGATGGAATCATGATAAACTCAGGAGAGTTTAATGGGCTGTCTTCAAAAGATGGATTCGATAAAATCATAGAAAAAATAGAGTCTTTAGGTATAGGAAAGAAAACTACAAACTATAGACTTAGAGATTGGCTTATATCTAGACAAAGATATTGGGGATGTCCTATTCCAATAATATATTGTGATGACTGTGGTGCTGTACCTGTGAAAGAAGAAGATCTCCCAGTTATTTTACCAGAAGATGTAATGTTTACTGGGAAAGGAGAATCACCTCTTGCAACTTCAAAAGAGTTTTCTAAGGCTACTTGTCCTAAGTGTGGAAAAGAAGGAAAAAGGGATATAGACACTATGGACACATTTATAGATTCATCTTGGTATTTCTTAAGATATATAGATCCTAAAAATGAAAATGCTCCTTTCTCTAAAGAGCTAGCTAATAAGTGGATGGGAGTAGATCAGTATATAGGTGGAGTAGAACATGCTATACTACATCTTTTATATTCTAGATTCTTTGTTAAAGTTTTAAGAGATCTTGGAATGCTTGACTTTGATGAACCATTCAACAACTTGTTAACGCAAGGTATGGTTTTAAAAGATGGAGCGAAAATGTCTAAGTCTAAAGGTAATATCGTAAGCCCTATGGAAATAATAGAAAACTATGGAGCAGATACAGCTAGACTATTCGTATTATTCGCAGCACCTCCTGAAAGAGATTTAGAATGGTCTGATCAAGGAGTTGAAGGATGCTTTAGATTTATAAATAGAGTATATAGATTAGTAGATGAATTAAAAGAAGTTATAAACAACACGTCGGAATTAGGAAGCTTAACTAAAGAAGACAAAGACATAAGATACTCTATTCATAGTACATTAAAGAAGGTAACTGAAGATATTTCAGGAAGATTTAACTTTAATACAGCTATATCTTCATTAATGGAACTTGTTAACGATATGTATAAATATAAAGAGTTAAAAGATAGAAAAGAGTGCATATTAAAGGAAGGATTAGAAACTATAGTTACTATACTTGCTCCATTTATACCTCACGTAGCAGAAGAATTATGGCAACATATAGGCAAAAACGGAAGTATTCATGATATCACTTGGCCAAACTATGATGAGAGTGCATTAGTTAAAGATGAAATTGAAGTTGTAGTGCAGATAAATGGAAAAGTAAAAGGAAAAATGAATTTACCTTCAAATATATCTAAAGAAGATATGGAAAAATTAGCTCTAGAAGATGATAAAATCAAAGAGTTAACAAATGAAAAAACTATAGTTAAGGTAATAGCAGTTCCTAAGAAATTGGTAAATATAGTTGTTAAATAGTGGAGCCTTTTGGCTCCTTTTTTTCTGCTAATTAAAGGATTTAGTAAAAAAATGTTGAATTTACTTTAGATACAACAAAAATGGAGGGATTAACTTGCTTGGTACAATAGTAAACGCTATAGCCATCATAATAGGAAGTATTATAGGACAGCTAATTAAGGGATTAAATCCAGAAAAGTTTAATGACACTATAATTAAAGGACTAGCCTTATGTGTTATGCTTATAGGTATATCTGGAGCACTTGAATCTTCTAATATATTACTTTTAATATTCTCAATAGGTATAGGAGCCTTTATAGGAGAAGTAATAGATATAGATTCTATGCTACAAAAATTAGGGGACAGTCTTGAAAAAAGATTTAATGTAGGAAAAATATCAGAAGGATTTGTTACTGCAACTCTTATTTATTGTGTAGGGGCTATGGCTATTGTAGGTTCTCTTGAAAGCGGACTTACTGGAAATCATGAAACTTTATACGCAAAATCAACAATAGATGGTATTTCATCTATAATATTCTCATCTTCTCTTGGAATAGGAGTTATGTTATCTTCGATATCAGTATTTATATATCAAGGAATAATAACTCTTGGAGCAGGATTTCTTAGAAATATATTACTAGACTCAACTATAAGAGAAATGAGTGCAGTTGGAAGCTTATTGATAGTAGGAATAGGGCTTAATATGGTGGGAAATTCCAAAATAAAGGTGGCTAATTTACTGCCAGCAGTTCTTATCCCATTTGTCTATCAAGTATTGTTAAATATATTAGGAAAATAATTCAAAATATATTGAAAAATATGTAGAGTTTTGATAGAATTAGTTGTGAAATAGAATATTGAAAGGGGAGCTAGACTAATCTGGCTGAGAGGGAGTTAAGGAACTCCGACCCTAGAACCTGATCTGGGTAATGCCAGCGTAGGAAGTATAGAAATAGGAATAACTATATTTAATGCTGCATTCAGAGAATGCAGCATTTTTTATAACACATAGGAAATTATGCACTTTAACAAATTGTGTATAAGTCATAATTTACGTAATGTGTTTCAACAAAGTCTTCTTTTGAATCTTTCAAAGAAAGACTTTGTTCTTTCAAGAATTTCTATATACTTCCTGAAAACAAAATATTAATAGGAGGTAGTTAAAATGAAACAAATGTCTACTAAAATGCTAGTAGAAGCAGGTGTTATGATTGCACTTGCACAGATTCTAAGTTATATCAAAATATTTGAGGCACCTTACGGTGGGTCTATTACTGCTGCAAGTATGGTTCCTATAATTGTGTATTCAATTAGATGGGGGCTAAAGCCAGGTCTTTTAGTTGGAACTGTTTATGGAATACTACAATTTATATTAGGACCTAAATATTCTTACCATATACTATCAATACTATTTGATTATGTAGTAGCTTTTGGGGCATTAGGTCTTGCAGGTTTATTCAGAAAGAATATACAGGGAATATTCTTAGGAGTATTTTTGGGTATATTTGGAAGGTTTGTGTTCCACGTTATTTCTGGAGCTATAGTATGGGGAATATATGCACCAGAAGGAACAAATCCTTGGATATATTCTATTCTTTACAATGGATCATACCTATTGCCAGAACTGATAATATCTTATGTAGTGTTTGGATTGATATATAGACCTTTAAAGAGTCTAAGTTTAAGTTAATAATTTAGGATTAGCTGATGAGTATATTCATCAGCTTTTTTGATGGTTAATAGTTTGACAAATTAAAATATTGCAAAAAAACATTTTCCTATTGAATTGTATCCATATAATGTATAAAATAAAATTAAGACAATATTTGGTGAGGAGTGTAAAATTGTGACGAAAATAACTCTAAATGATGTTCAAAAAGCAAGAGAAGTAGTAAAAGACGTAGTACTTAAGACAGAGCTTGTAGAATGTGTACACCTTAGTAAAATAAGCAATAATAGAGTGTTTTTAAAACTTGAGAATTTACAGAAGACAGGGTCTTTCAAAATAAGAGGGGCTTATAATAAAATAGCTAATTTAACACAAGAAGAGAAAGCAAACGGAGTTATAGCATCAAGTGCAGGTAATCACGCACAGGGAGTAGCATTAGGTGCAAAGATGAATGGAATAAAAGCAACTATAGTTATGCCAGCTACTGCTCCTCTTGCAAAGGTTAGTGCAACTAAATCTTATGGTGCTGAGGTTATATTAAATGGTGCTGTATATGATGATGCTTATGCTAAAGCATTAGAAATACAAAATGAAACAGGAGCAACTTTCCTTCATCCATTTGATGATCCATATGTAATAGCAGGACAAGGAACGATAGCTCTTGAAATACTTGAAGACTTAGAAGATGTAGATGCTATTTTAGTACCTATAGGTGGAGGAGGAATAATAGCTGGAATAGCTGTTGCGGCAAAAGCTATTAATCCAAACATAAAAATTATAGGGGTTGAGGCATCTAATGCAGCATCTATGAAAGGATCAGTAGACGAAGGAGAAATAATTACACTTTCTTCAGCTGCTACTATCGCAGATGGAATAGCTGTAAAAAGACCTGGAAACTTAACGTATGAATTAGTAAAAGAATATGTTGATGAAATAGTTACAGTAAATGAAGACGAAATAGCTCAAGCTGTTTTATTCCTTATGGAAAAGGATAAAATAGTAGTAGAAGGATCTGGAGCTGTGTCTGTAGCTGCAATTATCACTGGAAAGATAAAAGAAGAAGGAAAGAATATAGTATCAGTTATCTCTGGTGGAAATATAGATGTTAATATGGTGTGGAGAATAATAGACAATGCTTTAATAAAAGAAGGTAGAAGATTCACTTTTAGAACTATGATACAAGATAAGCCAGGTGGATTATCAAATCTTACTGCATTAATCTATGAATTAAATGCAAATATATTATCTGTAAATACAATTAAACTTTCAAATAATTTAAGATTAGGTGTTCAGCCAGTTGAAGTAGTATTAGAGACTTTTGACAAAGATCATGTTGCACAAATAGTAGAAAAACTTGAATCAAATGGATATACAGTTGAAACATATTGTGATTTAATATAATTATAAATGTATTTAAAAAGTAAATTTGTTAAATTATAATAATATAACAAAAAATAAGAGGAGGAATAAAAATGAATAAGCAAATAATACATACTGAGCATGCACCAAAAGCTATAGGACCATATTCTCAAGCTATAAAAGCAGGAAACATGGTATTTATATCAGGACAAGTTCCATTTGATCCTGTTACTATGGAAATAGTTTCAGAAGATGTTCAAGAGCAAACAAAAAGAGTTTTAGAGAACTTAAAAGCTATATTAAGTGCTGCTAATGCTTCTTTTGAAAATGTTGTAAAAACTACTGTGTTTATAAAAGATATGAATGATTTTGCAAAAATAAACGAAGTATACGCTGAGTACTTTGGAGATAACAAGCCAGCTAGAGCATGTGTAGAAGTAGCTAGACTACCTAGAGATGTTAAGGTTGAAATAGAAGCTATTGCTGTAGTAGAATAACAATTTTAAAATGACCTTGGTTAATCCTTGGTCATTTTTTAAGTAACTAGACATTGAAAGAGGGATCTTATGAAAAATTATAGTATATTTGATATTGTAGGACCTAATATGATTGGTCCATCTAGTTCTCATACAGCTGGAGCTGCAAGGCTTGGGAGAGTTGGATATAAAATAGCTGGAGAGAAAATTACTAACGTTAAGTTTTATCTTCATGGATCATTTGCTCAAACGTATAAAGGTCATGGTACAGATAAAGCTTTAGTAGGAGGAATATTAGGATTTGCTCCAGATGATGAAAGAATAAGAAATTCATTTCAAATAGCTAAGGAAAGTGGATTGGATTTTGAATTTATTACTGTTGATTTAGGAGATGATTATCATCCAAATACAGCTAAAATTGAAATAACAACTGAAAGTGGAAAAAAATTGGAAATTGTTGGAGCTTCCATAGGTGGAGGTAATATAAAAGTTACGCAAATGAATGGGCTAAAACTTGAATTTACAGGAGCATATCCGACACTTATAGTAAAGCAAAGAGATTTACCAGGAGCTGCCACTCATATAACTAGTTGTCTGTCTAAAAATAATATAAATATAGCTTTTATGAGCATATATAGACAAGAAAAAGGAAATGAAGCATTTACAATAATAGAAGCAGATGATGACATTCATGAAAATATAGTTAAAGATATACTAAGCAATGAAGACCTTATAAAAGATGCGTTCATAATAAAGGGGCTTGAGTAAATCTTTAAGGAAAGGTGACAAATATGAACTTTACACATGGAAGCGATTTATTACAGCTTTGCCAAAGTCAAAATAAAAAAATATATGAAGTATGCATAGAAAGAGAAATGGAATTAACTAAAGCATCAAGAGAAGAAATAATAAATAAAATGAAATACAGTTTAGAGATAATGAAAAACTCAATAGAAAGAAGCTTAACAGAAGATATAAAATCTGTAGGTGGGCTTATAGGTGGAGAAGCTAAACTGGTTAGAAATAGACTAAGCTCGAACAAATCAGTGTGTGGATCTCTTATGTCAAAGGCTATAAGTGCAGCTATGGGAGTATTAGAAGTTAATGCTTCTATGGGACTTATTGTTGCAGCACCTACTGCTGGATCTTGCGGTATTCTTCCTGCAGGGGTAATAACTGTAGCACAAGAATATGGACTAAGTGATGAAGATATGCTAAATGCTATATTTACAGCAGCTGCTGTAGGAATAATAATAACTAGAAATGCAACTGTAGCAGGAGCTGAAGGTGGTTGTCAGGCTGAAACAGGTTCTGCCGCAGCTATGACTGCAGCAGGAATAGTTGAAATGATGGGAGGAACACCACAAGAGGCACTTCACGCTGCATCTATGGCTCTAAACAATGTAATGGGGCTTGTGTGTGATCCTATAGCAGGACTTGTTGAAGCACCATGTCAAACAAGAAACTCAATTGGTGTTGCTAATGCATTAATATCTGCTGAAATGGCTTTATCTGGTGTTGTAAGCGTAATACCGTTTGATGAAGTAGTAGAAGCTATGTATAAAGTAGGAAAGAGTCTTCCATATGAATTAAGAGAAACAGCACTTGGGGGAGTTGCAGCTACTTGTACTGGATGTGCATTAACTAAAAAGATATTTGGATAATAAAAAGAGCATAGATCTATGCTCTTTTACTATTTTTTGCGTTTATTTTTTCCTTTTTTTGAGAAATACAGTTTATTTATCTTTATAAAAGTGAATATAAATAGACATAAAATAACTATTTTAAGCAATGTAATTCCTGTTTTATAAAATGTATTTAATGTAGAATATTTGACTAAAATAGGAGTAGCATCGCTTAGTGCTATTAAATCTATCTCGGATAAAACATTGTTATCCCTATAAACTTTTATTTTTCCTACTGTATCTCCATATTTTATAGGAGCAGAAAGATTAGGACTTAGGTTTATATCAGTACGGACATTACCTATATTCTCATTTTTTCTTAAAAGGATTTTATAATTATCTGCAGGGCCGTAGTTAATAGTATTCTCCTTAGAAAGTGGAATTAATTTATTTCCTAGAACTTGATTTTTGAATAATACATTTTCTAATTTATAGTTATCAATTCCATAGTCTATTAAAGTTCTAGTATCTATGTATACATTTTTGCCTTCAGTTTTTAGAACAACTGATATTACCCTTATTCCATCTTTCTCACCAGTACTTATAAGACACTGTCTTGCAAGATTAGTATATCCTGTTTTTATTCCATCTATTACATCGTACTTAATATCCACAGTTTTGCCTTTATAGTCCATGGTATTTCTTCCGCCTTGGCCCCATAACAATCTGTTAGAGTTTCTAAAAACTCTTTCGTTAGGGGTTTGTTCTGTAGGAGGAATTCTAAGGTATGGTGTTTTAACTATTTCTCTGAATACATCATGCTTCATAGCTTCTTTGGCAAATAAAGCTAGGTCATATGCAGTTGAATAGTGGTTTGGATCAGGTAAACCATTAGGATTTGTAAAATTACTGTTTTTGCACCCTAATTCTTTTGCTCTTTTATTCATAAGTTTTGAAAATTCTTCAACAGAACCAGAAATATGATTTGCAAGCGCTACTGCTGAATCGTTTGCAGATTTTATTAATAGGCATTCTAAGAGCTCTTTTACTGTGAAAGATTCTCCTTTTTTTAAGTACATACTGCTTCCATCTATATATCCAAGGTCATAGTCTATAACAACTTTATCATCTAGATTAGCATTTTCTAGAACTAATAAAGCTGTAATTACTTTAGTAGTAGATGCTGGATACATCTTTTGGTGTGCGTTTTTTTCATAAAGTATAGTACCAGTTTCGTACTCTATCAATATCCCTGCTTCTGCAGAAATATGAGGAGATGTATACGCAAATGACACTAGAGAATTTGAAAAAAGCATAAGTATAGGTAATAATATTAATAGAAATTTCCTCATAATTACCTCCGTTTAGATTCAGTGTAGCATAGCTTGATACATATAAAAGCAAAGGAGAGAATAGTTTGAAAGCAAATATAAGAAATATTATGATTTTCTGCTGTGTTTTATTACTTGTTTTGGCTGGAATATTTATGAGTGATAAACTCCAATTTGGAAAAACCATATATGTAGTAAGTCCTGAGGAAAATGAGGTTGCTTATGGAGATGAAGTTAGCGAACAAAGTTATGATGATAAAAAACTAGCTTTAAATAAAGAAATGATGGTATATATTAGTGGTGAAGTAAAAATACCTGGAGTAGTTGTTATTAGTGAAGGTGATAGAATGATAAATGCAATAGAAAAATTAGGAGGACTTACAGAAAATGCAGATTATAATAGAATAAATTTAGCTATGAAATTAGAAGATGGAATGCACTATATAATACCTAAAGTCGGAGAAAATATAGACAATGGAAATAGTCAAATAACTATAAGTTCTAACACCCAAAATTCATCTGGAAAGATAAATATAAATAGGGCAGATGAGATGCAACTAAAATCTCTACCAGGAATAGGTGAAGCTATAGCAAAGAGGATTGTAACATATAGGGATCAAAATGGAGGATTTAAATCAATAGATGAAATAAAAAATGTATCAGGGATAGGAGATAAGAAATTTGAGGACATAAAAGAATTGATATCTATAAACTGAAACTACCAATGTCAAGCTTTCCTTAGGTTGTAAAAAATAGTATAACTATGATATCATAATGTGTAGAATATTGCTTAAGGGGAGAGTGACAGATTTGGGAAAAGAGATTAAAAGACTTACTAAAATGACTACTTCTGCAGGTTGAGCTGCCAAAATTGGACCAGAGGATCTGGCTAAGGTTCTAGGTAGTTTGCCTAAGTTTGAAAGTGAAAAATTACTTGTAGGATTAGATACATCTGATGATGCTGCTGTATATAAATTAAGTGACGAAATGGCACTTATTCAAACTCTAGACTTTTTTACTCCTGTTGTAGATGACCCTTACTTATTTGGTCAAATTGCTGCAGCAAACTCTCTTTCAGACATATACGCTATGGGAGGAAAGCCTTTAGTTGCTATGAATATAGTGTGCTTTCCATCTTGTGAAGATATGAATATACTTGGAGAAATATTAAGAGGAGGAGCAGATAAAGTAAAAGAAGCAGGAGCTTTATTAGTTGGAGGACATTCAGTAGATGATAAAGAACCTAAGTATGGGCTTTCAGTATCTGGAACAGTCCATCCAGATAAAGTTCTTTCTAATGATAAAAGCAAAGAAGGAGATGTATTAGTTTTAACAAAACCAGTAGGAACTGGAATAATAAATACGGCTATAAAAGAAAATTTATGTGATAAAACCGTTGAGAATGAAGCAGTAAAAATAATGTCTCACCTTAATAAATATGCTGCTTTAGCATTTGATAAGGTTAAAGTAAACTCTGTAACAGATATAACTGGATTTGGATTGTTAGGACATGCTTTAGAAATGGCTAAGGCGTCAAATGTTACTTTAGAAATAGATTCTAAAAGTGTTCCTATAATAAAGCAAGCTTTAGAACTTGCTAGTATGGGTATAATTCCTGCTGGAATGTATAGAAATATGCACTATATATCAAAGTATGTAAAGTGTGATAATGTGCCTGAAAATTTAATGGATGTGCTGTATGATCCGCAAACATCAGGAGGATTATTAATTTCAGTAAAGGAAGAGAATTCATTGCAACTTGTAGATGAAATTCTAAAAAATGGAGCATTAGAAGCTAAAATAATAGGAAAAGTAGTTAAAAAAGAAGAAAAGTATATAAATGTCAAGTAAAGAAGCCTATATAGGCTTTTTTATTTTTTCAATTTCACAGAAGATAAGGTAGAAAATACACATAATTTAGAATATATAGGTGAAATATGGTATAATTGTAATATAAAAATGTAAAAAGGGGAGATAATCGTGGATAAGAAGCAGCTATTTTCTCAGCTACCTTCAGTAGACCAGATATTAAATAATGATAATATAATAACATTACTAGAAGAATATCCTAGAGTTATAGTTTTAGAGAGTATAAGAGAGAGTATAGATGTTCAGAGAAAGAAAATACTTTCTTTAGATGATAAAGATATAAAAGATTTTTATATAAATGAAGATAAAATGATACATGAAATAAAAGATAGTACGAAAGCTAAATATTCACTATCTTTAAGAAAAGTTATTAACGGTACTGGAGTAGTTATACATACAAATTTAGGAAGATCTTTAATATCAGATAAAATTAAAGATGAGGTTTGGGGAATAGCATCTAGATATTCTAATTTAGAATATGATTTAAATTTAGGGGAAAGAGGATCTAGATACTCTCATTTAGAGAATATAATAAAAAGAATTACTAATGCTGAAGATGTTCTTGTTGTAAACAACAACGCTGCAGCTGTACTTTTGGTGCTTAGCACTCTTTGTAAGGATAAAGAGGCAATAGTATCAAGAGGAGAGCTTGTAGAAGTTGGGGGTTCTTTTAGAATACCAAGTGTTATGGAGCAAAGTGGTGCTAAACTTGTAGAAGTTGGAAGTACAAACAAAACATATATAAAAGATTATGAAGAAGCTATAAATGAAAACACATCGGCACTACTTAAGGTCCATACAAGTAATTATAGAATATTAGGATTTACTCATAGTGTTGAAATAAACGAGTTATCAGACCTTGGAAAAAAATATAATATTCCAGTTGTAGAGGATTTAGGAAGTGGACTATTTATAGATCTTTCTAAATATGGATTTAGTTATGAACCTACAGTAATGGATTCATTAAAAGGTGGGGCTGATATAGTTACATTTAGTGGAGATAAGATACTAGGTGGGCCACAGGCAGGTATAATAGTGGGAAAGAAAGAGTATATACAGAAAATGAAAAAAAATCAGCTAACTAGAGCTCTTAGAGTAGATAAATTTACAATGGCAGCTCTTGAGGCTACATTTAGAATGTATCTAGATGAGGATATGGCTATAAAGAATATACCTACTATAAAAATGCTGACATACAATATAGAAGAGTTAGAAAGTAAAGCAAATGCTTTGTATAATTGTATAAAAAGCAAAAATCTAGAAATTGATATAAATATAGAAGATGGATACTCTCAAGTTGGAGGTGGTTCTATGCCACTTGAGAAAATCAGCACTAAGCTTGTAAGTATAGTTCCAAACAACATTAGTGTAGCAGCTTTTGAGAGAAAGTTAAGGTTATGCGATAATCATATAATTGGAAGAGTATATGATAATAAATACATATTAGATGTTAGAACTATATTCGAGGATGAATTTGATATTATTGCAGACACTATAAAAGGCATTTTGTATTAGGGGGATTGCAGTATGAAAAATATAATAATTGGAACTTCAGGACATATAGATCACGGAAAAACTACACTTATAAAAGTATTAACTGGAAAAGACACAGACAGATTAAAGGAAGAGAAAAAGAGAGGAATATCAATAGATCTAGGATTTGCATACTTTGATCTTCCAAGTGGAAAAAGAGCAGGAATTATAGATGTTCCAGGGCATGAAAAGTTTATCAAAAATATGCTAGCTGGGGTATCAGGTATGGATGTTGTTTTGTTTGTTGTAGCAGGAGATGAAGGGGTTATGCCTCAGACAATAGAACATTTGGACATACTAAACTTTATAGAAGTTAAAAATGGAATTATTGTAATAACAAAATGTGACTTAGTTGATGATGATTTCTTATCACTCGTTAAAGAGGATATAAAAGAAAAGGTTAAGGGAACTTTCCTAGAAAATGCAAAAATGATAGAGGTAGACTCACTAAGTAAGCGTGGAATTGATGAGCTTACAAACGTTATAGATGAACTGACTAATGATTTAGAAGACAGAAACTTAGACTCATATCCTAGAATGCATATAGATAGAGTATTTACAATTAAGGGATTTGGAACAGTAGTTACAGGAACTCTTATAGAGGGGAAAATAAATCTAGATGATGAGATGATGATATATCCAAAGAACATAAACACTAAGATAAGAGGAATTCAAGTTCATGGAAAGAGTGTAAAAACTGTATATGCAGGCCAAAGGGCAGCTATTAATTTATCGAATGTAAAAGTAGAAGATATAGAAAGAGGAGATATATTAGCGTATCCTAACTATATGGAAGAGTCTATGATGGTAGATATAAAAATAAAGCTAAGTAGGTATTCAAACGCTAAACTTAGTTACTGGGATAGAATAAGACTATATCACGGAACTCGAGAGATTTTAGGTAGAGCTGTACCTTTAGACAAAGAAGAACTAAATTCTGGAGATGAAGGATATTGTCAGTTAAGACTTGAAGAAACTATAGTAGCTAAAAAAGGAGATAGATTTGTTATAAGGTCATATTCTCCTATGGAAACAATAGGAGGAGGAGTAATATTAGATCCAAATCCTAAAAAGAACAAAAGATTTAACGATGAAACCTTAAGAACACTAAAACTTAAGGAAAGAGGAGATTTGAAGGAAATAATAGAGGAAACAATAAGAAAATATACAAAAGAATACCCAGATATCAAATCTATTCTAAAATACGTAGGAGAAAGAGAGGATATAGTAACTGAGAATATAATTAAGCTTATAGAAGATAAATCTGTATTTTCAATAAACAAAATATATATACACAAAAGTCATTACCAAGATCTTAAGCAAAAAACACTTAGTTTACTTAATAGCTTCCACAATGAATACCCTTTAAGAAGAGGTATAGTTAAAGAAGAATTAAGATCAAAGGTAGATAAGAATTTTAAAACAAGGGATTTTGATGCTCTTATAGATTTATTTTTAGAAGATGAGGTAGTGAAGGTAGAAGATAATATAGTGTCGTCTTATGATTTTAAAGTGAAGTTCACTAAAGAAGACCAAAAAATCAAAAACGATATAGAATCAAAGCTTCTAATGGACAAATTCTCTCCTAGAAGCATTAATGATATTATTTTAAATAACCAAAGATACACACAAGTAATAGAGGCACTAAATGGTGATACTATAATAAAAGTAGATGATAATATCATTTACCACAAACAGTATTATGATAAAGCTTTGAATTTACTAAAAGAACATATAAATTCAAAAGGGAATATAACACTATCAGAGTTTAGAGATTTAATAGGTGCTAGTAGAAAATATGCTATGGCACTATTAGAACACTTTGATAGAAATAAAATAACGAAGAGAATAGATGATAAAAGGATACTAAATTAGGTGATAATATGAAAATAAAAATACTTATAGTTGACGATGAGCCACTATTAATAAAAGGAATGAGATATGGATTAAGTGAAGAATATGATATAGATGAAGATGAAGCTGTAAGGAAAGCTAAAAGCAAGGAATACGACATTATTATATTAGATTTGATGCTTCCTAAAAAAGACGGCTTTGAGGTATGTAAAGAAGTAAGGACCTTCTCTCAAGTTCCTATAATAATGTTAACTGCAAAAGGTGAAGATATGACTAAAATAATGGGACTTGAATTTGGCGCTGATGATTATATGACAAAGCCTTTCAATCTACTAGAATTAAAGGCCAGAATTAATGCTATACTTAGAAGAACAAAAAAAGTAGAAGAAAACTCTGTTGCTTCTGAATTTGAGATAGGAGAATTCAAAATAAATACTTTAGGAAGAAAAATAACTAGAAATGGAGAAGATATAAATCTAACAGGTAAGGAATTTGATTTATTTCTTTTCTTAGCTACGAATAAGAACAAAGTATTCTCAAGAGAGGCTTTGCTTGAAAAAATATGGGGATACGACTATTATGGAGATTTAAGAACTGTGGATGTACATGTAAGAAGACTAAGAGAAAAAATTGAAGACAACTCTTCTAACCCTAAATATATATTAACGAAATGGGGAGCTGGTTATTATTTTAAATACAATTAAATACAAGGCTATATCGGTTTATATCTTGATAGCTACACTTGTATTTATAGGTTCTATGTATTACTTTGTTACTGATATAGAAAACAAGTACAAAAAAGAGCATTTAGATGTTATGGAATTTCAGATAGATCTTTTAAAAAAGGATATAGAAACTTATGAAGATATATCAAGCTTAGAGATTAAAGAAAAAGTAGACTATTATCAAGATATGTATAAAAGCAATTCTATCAAAATATTAGATAGCTTTAGATTTGTAGTTATAGAAGGTGGAGTACAAGAAGTTCAAAAAACAAGAATACAAGAAAGTATATTTAGGAATACTCAAGAAAATGGATATATGTATAATATGTACGATAACAAAATAACTAAGATGGCTCCAATTATATTAAATGGATCGCTGCAAGGATATATATATATGGAGAATAAATTAGAAAATCTATACTATATAAAACTTGCATTTGTATTATTTTTAGTTTTATGTATACTATTTGTACTATTAGTAGTATTTTATATATCCAAATCTGTTATATATCCAGTGAAAAAAGTCAATACAGCATTTGAAAATATATCAAAGGGAAGCTTATATGAAAAAGTAAAAATTGAAGGTGGAGGAGAATTATCTAGGTTATGTTCTAATTTTAATGTGATTAGCTACAAATTAAGCCAAATAGAACATCAAAGGAGAGAATTCGTACACAATGTATCCCATGAACTAAAAACTCCATTAAGTTCTATAAAACTTCTTATAGAATCTTTAAAATATGGAACGTACGAAGATGTAAATATATACAAAGAATTCTTTATGGATATCTATGGTGAAGTAGATAGAATAAAACAAATAATAGATGATCTTATGATTGTAGTTAATATCGATGAAAATAAATCTCACATTAATTTAGAGCTTACATACATTAATTATTTAATAGAAAAGCTGATAAGTAGAATGATGCTAAAAGCAAAAGAAAAAAATATTAGTATTATTTATAAAGAAATAGACAATATTCAAATAAAAGTAGATAATATAAAAATAGACAGAGCGATTACCAATATACTAGATAATGCAATAAAATATAGTAATGAAAATAGCAATATATATATATATTTATACAATGAAGAAAAATATGCAGTTATAAAAGTAAAAGATGAAGGTATCGGAATACCTCAGGAAGACATTGGGAGAATATTTGAAAGATTTTACAGAGTAGATAAGGCAAGATCTAGAAAAACAGGAGGAAGTGGACTTGGTCTTTTCATAGCAAAGGAATTAATAGACCTACATGGAGGAGATATAGTTGTAGAGAGCAAAGAAAAAGAAGGAACTACCTTTTATGTGAAACTACCACTAGATTTAAATTAGGAGGACATAATAATATGAAAAAGACTTATATATGTGTATTGGTATTCGCAATAATAGCCATTTTAGCTGGATGCAGTGTTAGATCTACAGAAACTATAAAAAAAGAAGAAATTAAGCTTTATTACGGAAATCTAGATAATTCAAAAATAGAATGGATTATAAGACCTATTCAATATTCAAATGAAACAGAAAAATATTCAAATGCTCTAAAAGAACTGATAAATGGACCTTATTCATCAGATATGATAAGAAATATAAATGAAAATACAAAGATATTATCTATCCAAAATAGAGATAGTATAATATATTTAGATCTTTCAAAGGAATTCTTGCTTCCTTCTTCAGATATTTCTCAAATGAATGCTATAATTACAATCACAAATACATTAACTCAATTTAATGAAATTGAAGGTGTGAGAATAACAGTCGCAGGAAAGAGTATAGTTTCACCAAGTGGGGAGCCATACAAAGTTCTAAGTGAATTTAACTTAGCTAAAAATAGAAAAATAAATATAAGACTTTATCTACCAGATGATAATGCAGAGTATCTACTTCCAAAAGTCAAGGAAATAGAGATAGGAGAGGGAGAAAGTATAGGTCAAAGAATATTAGAAGAACTAATACAAGAATCAAATGAAGGTGGATATGGCATAATTCCTAAAGGAGCTAAGCTTATAAGTTATTCTGAAGATAAAGGAATAGCTACTGTGAATTTTAGTAAAGAATTTATTGAAAATCATCAAGGAGGAAGTACAGGAGAAACTATGACTATTTACTCAATTGTCAATTCTCTTACCGAACTTGAAAACATAACAGGAGTACTATTTTTAATCGAAGGTGAAAAAAGAGAAAATTTAGGACATTATAGTATAAATGAACCATTTAGAAGAGCTGAAAATTTGATAAAACAGTAAACAATAAACGATTAGGATATATGAAATCCTAATCGTTTTTAGTTATAGGAGGTCTTGATACCTCTTTTATAAATAAATCAATAAACTTCTTCCAATCAAGGTCATACTGAACTTTTATTTTTTTAGCTCCTTCAGCTCCCGGCCATATACCGTCCCATCCAACAGATGTACCATAATTTATCCCATGATTTATATCTACATCAACATAAAGATCTACTGTTTTAACTATATCAGGGTATATAAGGCTCATAATAGCAACCTGATCATACATAAGGTCTATAAATTCAGGATCTTTTTCAAACTCTGGGCCCATTGTTTGTTTAAGTAAGGAAGTAACTGGTGTATTAACAGAAACTACTTTTTCATACCAAGTTTCGCTTCCTTTAGTTTTTCTTGATACGTTTAATGGGGACAATGTAATTGGAATTCCAGAACGAAGAACTACTCTAGCAGCTTCTGGATCTACCCAAAAATTAAATTCAGCATTTGGGGTTGCATTTCCAGCACCATCAGGAAGGGTAGCTATAGCACCTCCCATAACTATTATCTCTTTTACACTTTTAGCAAAGTCCGGGTGCTGACGAATAGCTTTTGCTACATTAGTAAGTGGACCTATGGCTACAATTGTTATTTCTTGTGGCCTATTTATTACAGTGTTAACCATAAAATCAACTGCACTTTGCCTTTCAGCTTTCTTTTTAGGAAATCCTCCTAATGGCATTGAAGGAGGTTCATCAGACCACCATTTTCCCCATGTAGATTTAGCAAAATCACTTACTTCATGAACTAATGGCATATTAGATCCAACAAACACTGGAACATCTTCTCTTTTTACTATTTCTAAAAAACGAAGAAGGTCTACGGTTGCTTGCTCTAAACTATTATTTCCAGCTACAGTTGTAATTCCCAGGACATTAATTTTAGGAGAATTTAAAGCTACTATAGTTGCTAGAGCATCATCTTGTGGTGGCATAGAAAAGTCTGTATCTAATATAATATCATGAATTTCATCTGACAACACCATTGTTGGCCTAGTTGCTAAATTAAGACTTAGCATAGATAGACTTAAGAAAATTGAAGCTATTGTAAGAATTAATATTTTCTTCATGATAAATCTCCTTGTATAAAATAGTATTTTAATTAGTGTTTGCTTTGATTAGATAATTATTTATGAAAAATATGGATAAGTTATTGCGTGATGTCGAAAGATGTAGTCGAAAAAATATTGTACAAAAAAATAAAGTATGATATATTATTAGTAAAGACAAGTTAAATTATGGGAGTAGATGGGTGCTGGTGTGCCCTCTGGTCTTCAAAACCAGCGCGGGGGGTTAGGAGCTTCCTGGGTGGGTTCGATTCCCACATATTCCCGCCAATACAAAAACGACCTTCATTATGAAGGTCGTTTTCTAGTTCACATCACTTTTCTCTTGCAGCTTAAAAGACTTATCAATAGCATCCCATACATATAAATATTTTTCAGTTTTTTCACTTTCTTTTTTAAAGTCTTCTACTTTAGGGAAATTAGGTGACAGTCCTTTATAATTTGTAGTAGTAGCTATATATAGTATTTTTATAGGGTCTTCATCTAAATAGTCTACAGAAGAAGTCAATGTGGTTTTGTTCCACAGATTATCTGGAGCATTTTTATCTATCCAGATAGCTTTATAAGCCTCCTCGTAATTTACAGATTTTTTTAGTACACTTTTAAAAGTATTGTCATCATCGTAATAAAATATTTGAATAAAATTATCTATCAGAAAAGCTCCAACTCTTTCATCTAGAATTTGTTCAATTATTAAAAAGTTCTTAAAAAACTTTATATCTTTTACTGGAACTATATTTGTAATTTTGTTTTTGTAATAATAGGAAAGATCATTCATTTGCTCATACACTGCAACTAGAGCAGTATCTTTAGATAGATTTAAAGCAAATACTATATTTTCTTTTCCGTTTGGAATTACATTTCCCTTATAAATTTTTAGATCTATATAATCTATATATTCTTCCCACTTAGAATACCCAGTAGCATTAAGAATAGATTTTATTATGTCTTTTTTTAGATTTTGCTTTTGAACACTGTCATCAGGAATTGCTATGTAATTTTCAACAGTACTTTTAGGTATAACATTGTTATATGATCTTACAGAAATAGAAAAAGCATTAGCGATAATTAGTAATATTAAAACATAGATTACTTTTTTCAATAAATCACCCCCTATATACCTATGAATATGGGGGTGAACTTTATTCTAATATTTTTTGTCAAAAAGTATTCCTTCTTTGAAACTATATTCTTTGCTTATTTCATCTATAATACATTTACATTTTTTATATATAGATATAACTAATCCATCTTCAGGATTAAGAAAAGATAGTATGTACTCTTTATTTGTAGAATTTACTAGACAGAACATACCTTCATTTAGAGAAATGTAACCATATTTATTAAGTGATATTCCTATAAGAGAAAGAGATGCTTTATTTTCGTTTAATATATTATTGATTTCTTTTGTGTAGTGATTTTTAGAATCTAATTTTTTTAGATAGTATATAAAGGTATTAAAATTTTGTATTAGTTTTTGGAAGATTTCTAGAAGGTTATCATTTGAGCTAGGCTGTATATTGGAATTTTGATTATGAAGGTTAGAGTTGCCATGTTTTAAGTTGTTATAAAAATAATCTGTCCAAAGCATAAAATTAGGATTGTATCCATTTAGATTATTATTTACTTTATTAGCTTTTGATACTTGTTTTATTTTGCTTATAGAATTTGGAGATATGCTTTTGTTTACATACATCGATTGAATTCGGGTTGTAGAAGCAGAAGATACCTTTATCATAATTATCACCACCTTTATATAATATATCTAAATTAAAGCCTTACTATTCTCAATTTAGATATAAATAGTGATGATACTTGCATATATATACTCTTACATAAATATAATTGTTTAATCGGTGTATTTTTAGTTTTTGAAAAGGAGGAAGATATGGAAAAAATAATTAAAGAAGCTATATATATACAAAGTCCAACTTATATAGGTAGTTATAAAGAAGAAGACTGTATATTTTTGCTAAAAGATATTTCACATTTAGTTACCGAAAAGGATGATAAGGAAAGAGAAGAAGATATTAACGATGGAGTTCACTATTCACAAATGCTTCCATTTGAAGATACCCCATCAGATGAGTATATGAATATTTTTTATGAAAGCTTAAAAGAGAACGCTATGAAGGTTGCAGTTAATACATTAAGAATTTGTGAACAAATACTTAAAAATAAAGGAAATGATGTAATATTAGTATCACTTGCTAGAGGAGGTACACCTGTAGGTGTATTAGCTAAAAGATATATAAAATACAAATACAATATAGATTGTCCTCACTATAGCCTATCAATAATAAGAGATAAGGGACTAGACGAGAATGCATTGATATATATAATCAATAAGCATAAATCAACAAATATACAATTTATTGATGCATGGACAGGAAAAGGTGTAGTTAATCATACTTTAGAGAAAGCTTGTAGAGAGTTTAATATGAAATACGAAGTAGATATAGATTCAGGATTAGCTGTTTTAAGTGATGTAGGTAGATGTGCTAAGATATATGGAACTAGAGAAGACTTTTTAATTCCATCAGCATGTCTAAACTCAACAGGGTCGGGGTTGATTAGCAGAACGTTTTTAGATGATAAAATTATATCTAAGCATGATTTTCATGGAGCTAAATATTATTCAAATTGGAAAGACATAGATTGTTCTAATTATTTTGTTGATTATATAAGTGAATTATTCGAAAAGATAGATACAAAGTCAGGGGATAAGTATACAGATATAAATATAAAGACTGCAAGAGAGGATCTAATTGATATTCAAAAAAGGTTTGGGGTAGATAGTATAAGGAAAATAAAAGCAGGCATAGGAGAAACAACTAGAGTTCTTCTAAGAAAAATACCCTACAAGATACTAGTAAGTGATATAAATAATCCAAATGTTAAATACGTTTTGCTACTTGCAAAGGACAGAGGTATCCCAATTGAAATTTATAAAGATATGAATTATTTATGTTGTGCATTAGTTACATTTGCTGAATAAAGGTATATTAAAAAGAACTCTAACATATTAAATATTATGCATTAAGAATGATGACCACTAAAAGTATGTGGATGGGGGGATATATTTGTTTGCTTGGATAAACAACTATTGGGTAGCAATAATCGTATTATTTACTATGTCGTACATAATAAATAAAGCAGCAGATAAGTTAGGTGATGCTCTGAGAACTTTGGGGGTTAAGCTAAGAGTACCGAATACTGTAAGAGGAGCTATTTTTGATGCAACTAGTTCTTCATTCCCAGAATTTTCAACAGCAATGATTGCTGTTTTAATTTATAAGGATTTTGGAAATATAGGAATACCTACAATAGCTGGTTCAGGAATGTTCAATATTTTACTAATACCTATGCTTAGTATTTTAGCATATAAAGGCAAAAGTGTACTTACGGTAGAAAGGCATGGTATATATAGGGATATGTTTTTTTATACAGCTTCGATACTTACCCTATGTTTTTTCACTTACTTTGGTAAACTAACTGTCTTTGCTGGGATGATATTAGTTAGTATTTATGTATGTTATATAATAGTACTTTACATTGAAACTCTTAAGTATAGAAAAAATCTTAGGAATTTTTCAAATACAGAAGATGATGAAGATTTGAATATGGGAAATCTTGAAATTATAGTTACTTTAATTACAACTTCTACAATAATATGGATATGTTGTGAAGCTATAGTAAAATCTGCTCTTGTTATCTCAAGCACATTTAATATACCGCCATTTTTAGTTTCAGTTATAATTTTAGCAGCATGCACATCAATTCCGGATAGCCTTTTATCAGTAAAGTCTGCTAGAAGAGGAGATGTTGATGGAGCTATTTCTAATGCTGTAGGATCTAATATTTTTAATATATGTATATGTCTAGGGGTTCCGATTATAATAGCTGGGAAAGACTTAGCGGTTAGTTTTGGTCAGAGTTTGGTTACATATGAATTCTTATTAATATCTATGGTAGTAACATCTTGCATACTTCTTAAAAAGGAAGGAATAGACAAAAAAGATGGATATTTAATGCTTCTTGTATATTTAATATTTGTAGCGTATGTAACGGCTGTTGCTCTTAATATCATACCTATGCATTTACAACAATAAGCCTGTCATTTGACAGGCTTATTCAAATAATTCGTCTATTAAATTATCTATATCTTTTTTTAACTTTTCTGTTTCAATGTAATCTATTTTAACTTTACCATCTCTTAATAAGAATATTACATCTCCTTCTTTACAGTTGTGAGGGAGTATATCCTTACTTATGTGAATAAATTCTTTATTTTCTAGCTCAACTATTGCTACATTTGTTTCGAATCTATCTATTATTCCTTTCATTATATCACCTACCTATTTCCATAATAGTTATAAGTGCCTGGTTTTTTATCTGTCCATATTTTCTTTCCATCACTGAAAAAAACTATAGTACCTTGCTCATCAGTTCTATAAAGAGGTATGTTACAATTTTTTAAGATATCTAAAACTTCTTTATGAGGATGTCCATACTGATTTTTATATTTACAAGACACAACTGCAATATGTGGAGAAACTGCTCTTAAAAAATCCTCAGATGTAGAAGATGAACTTCCGTGGTGACCTAATTTTAGTATATTAGATTTTAGATTAGACCCAGAATTGATCATATCAATTTCATTAGGATATTCTGCATCTCCGGTAAACATAAAACTCTTTTGGTCATACTCTAATTTCACAACTATTGACCATAAATTATTATTATCACCATAGACATTAACAGGATTTAGCATCTTACAAATAACATAATCTCCTAAGTTAAAGTTAACGCCATATTTACCTTCTTTTATTTTTAATCCTTTGTTTTTAGCAGCTACTAATACGTCTTTAAAAGTCTTAGTGGTATGAGATTTTCTAGGCATATAAAAATCACCAATCTCAAAATTATGAATAATATAATCTAGACCTCCTATATGGTCCGCATCAGGATGAGTTCCTATTAAAACATCTATCTTATTTATATTATGTTTTTTTAGGTAATCATGGACAGTTTTGCCTGAATTGTTATCACCAGCATCTATTAGCATCGTTTTATTATCTGGGGTAATAATAAGTGTAGAATCTCCCTGACCAACATCTATAAAGTGAACACTTAAAGGTTGATTTAGAGTCAATTCATTAATTTGTCTAGAAGCATCTAGACTTTCACACCCAATCAATAATAGTAGTACTAAAATTAATAAAGCTATTAATATTTCTTTCAAAAATATCACCTCGTTTTGATTATAGCATAAAAATAAGGAAATATATAATGTGACGCAACTTAGAAAATTCTAGAGTGCTTGAGTGAATTTATATATTATGATATACTAATAAAGTAATATTAAAGGAGGTAGATTAGTATTTTTTCAAAAATAGATATTAACTCAAAAGATATACTACAACCGTACTTTAAAATGGTAGACTATGAGGCTTGCGAATACTGCTTTACAACTATATATATGTTTGAGCACATATATAATACCATGTACTACAGAGAAAAAGACTTTGCAGTTTTAATAGGAGAGTATGACGACCATAAATTCACTGTTATACCACTTGCACAAAAACAAAACTTAGGCAAGGTATTTGATTTTATACGTAAATATTTCAAAGAAAATAATATAAAATTTCAGTTAAGAGCGGCCACTGAAGAATTTGTAGAATTCTTAGAAGAAAACTACAAGGGGAAATTTAAGTATATAGAAGAAAGAGACTATTTTGATTATGTATACTTAGGAGAAGATCTTAGGACTTTAAACGGAAGAAAATATCACAAAAAAAGAAATCATATAAATGCATTTATTAAGGAATACGAAAATAGGTATTATTATAAATCTCTAGGAAAAGAAGACTTTAATGATTGCTTAGCTTTGTTAGATAAATGGATGATAGATAAGGAAGATAAAACGACTTTGCAAACCGAAAGAATAGCAATACAAAAGGTACTAGACAATTATGAAAAGTTAGATGTTAAAATAGGTGGAATATATATAGATGGAAATCTAGAAGCATTTTCTATAGGTGAATATCTAAATCCTAATATGGCTGTAATTCATATTGAAAAAGCAAATGGAGAGATAAGAGGACTTTATCCTATGATAAATAAAACATTCCTTGAAAATGAATTTCCAGATGTGGAATTTGTAAATAGAGAAGAAGATCTTGGAATAGAAGGTCTTAGAAAAGCAAAGTTGTCGTATTATCCATATAGGTTAGTTCATAAATATACTGTGCTGGAGGATTAATATGAACGTTAGAATAGCTAGAAAAGATGATTTAGAGCAAATAAAAAATATCTGGAAATACTGTTTTAATGATCCTGATGGCTTCTTTAACTATTACTTTCAAAATAAATATAAGGAAGAAAATACTTTAGTTGTAGAAAATGAAGAAGAAATAATATCATCTTTGCAAATGAATCAATACAAAATAGTTCTCAATAACAAAGTCTATGATACATCATACATAGTAGGAGTATCTACCCTTGCGCAGGCAAGAGGAAAAGGGTCTATGAGAATTTTAATGAGCGAAGCTTTGAGAGAATTATATAGAAGAAATCAGCTAATATCTATACTTATGCCAATAGACTATAGACTTTACAGACCATATGGATATGAACACTGTTATGATCAATTAGAATATTTAATCCAAATTGAAACTCTAGGCAATTTTAAGATAAGCGGTGAGTTTAAAAAAGCAAAAATAGAAGATGTGGATGCTTTAATAGATATATATAACTTTTCAATGAAAGATAAAAATGGATTTACAGTGAGAGATAAGTATTATTTTGAAAATTTATTCAAGGAAATAGAATGTGAAAATGGACATATATATCTTCACAAATCAGAAGAATTTGACGGATATATGATATATTTCTTATTAGAAGATAAAATTTTCGTAAGGGAGATTTTTTATAAGAACATACAAACTCTCAAATCTTTTCTTAAATTTATATACAATCATAATACACAGTTTAAGAATGTATCAATAACGACTCCTATAGACGATAAAATAAAATGTATAATATCTAATTTAAAAGATATAGAGATAAAGATAAAACCATTTATGATGGGAAGAATAATAAACTTTGAAGAATTTATCAAAACTTTAGACCTAGATAAAATTAACTGTAACCTAAAATTAAAAATAGAAGATAATTTTATAGACGAAAATAACAAAACGTTTAATATAGATATATGTAATGGAAAAGTACAAATAAATAAAACAGATAAAGAGTATGATATAAAAATAGATATAAACACATTAAGTCAGCTAGCATTTTCATACTCTACAACAAAAGAAGCAGTATTCTTAGGAAAGATATGCTATAAAGATACAAAATATCTAGACATGTTAGAAGATATCTTTAACATAAAAGTTAATTATATTAATGAATATGTATAAAGGCCTTAGGGTCTTTTTTTTTCTTTTTGAATAAATTTATTATAGGAGGTGAAATTATGGAATATTATGCTAATCCTATAATAATTTCAATTATAATTGGTCTGACTCAAGCGGCAAAAACAGCTGGATTTCCAAGTAGATATGCCCCGCTATTGGCACTTTTTTTAGGTATAGGTATATCGATATTTTATGATACATCTATAGATGTAAAGGAGAGAGTTTTAAAAGGAGTAATAGCAGGACTCACATCAAGTGGATTATTCTCAGGATGCAAATCTATAGTAAAAAAGTGAAATTGTACCGATGCAATTTATGTTGTTGCATAACGATCACCCTGATATAATTTCATTATGAAAAATATAAAGGGGGATTCAAGATGGAAAGAACAAAAAAATTAACACTTACAGCCGTTATGGTAGCACTTGTGTGTGTAGGAACAATGGTTATAAATATTCCTATGCCAGCTACAAATGGGTTTGTCAATATAGGAGATAGTATGATATTTATAACTTCAATATTGTTTGGACCAACGGTAGGTATGATTGCTGGAGGAATAGGATCTGCTCTTGCAGATATATTGCTTGGATATGCACATTGGGCTCCATTTACTTTAGTAATAAAAGGACTTGAAGGATTTGTAGTTGGATATATCGTAAGAAAATCTCTAAGCAAAGGAAGAATGGTATTTGGAACATTGGCTGGAGCAGCTATAATGATTATTGGATACTATATTGCAGGCGGAGTGCTTTATGATTTTGCAGTTTCTTTAAAAGACATACCAGGAAATATAATACAGGGTGCTAGCAGTATTGCAATAGGTGTTCCGATTGCTATTGCTATAGGTAACACATCATATTTCAGAAATAACATAAAATCTAAGGTATAGGCTGTGCTAAATTTAGCACAGCTTCTTTAATTGTTATTATATTTCAATAAATTGGTATAATAATCAATATAATATATTTAGAGGGAGTGAGAATATTGAAATTGACTATTATAGGTGCCTATGGGCCATACCCTAAAGCTGGAGGTGCTTGTTCAGGTTATTTAATAGAGTGGGAAGGAAATAAATTGCTCTTAGATCTTGGAAATGGAGTTTTAAGTAAATATTTAAGCCTTGGACATAAAGCACAAGATTTGACAGGAATAATAATATCACATCTTCATGCAGATCATATGAGTGATTTATTAGTTTTAAGGTATCTACTTCAAATACAATTAATGAACAAAACTATCAAAAAAGGAATACCTGTTTATTGTCCTTCAACTCCTACTAAGTTCTATAATGAGATAAACTACAAAAATGTATACGAAGTAAACACAATAACAGATAAACAAGAAATAAGTTTAAACGGTTTAAATATAACGTTTCATAAGACAAATCATCCTGTTGAATGCTACCTTACAAGTATAAAGTACAAAGGGAAGAAGTTTGTATATACTGGAGATACAGCTTATTTTAAGGAAATTGAGAATATAGTAGACCAAAGCGATATGCTTTTATGTGAAGGTGGTATATTAGATAGTCAAAAAACCTCAACTACACCTCATTTATCATCAAAAGAAGCTGCCCAAATAGCTCAAGTTTCAAATGTAAAAAGCTTAATTTTAACCCATATATACCCAGAAAATGATATTGAAGATATATTTAAAGAAGCTAAGAATTATTATTCTGGAAACCTTAAAATAGCAACAGAAAACACCTCATATGATATCTAATGTTAGAAGACCTATTTTATTGGTATTTTGTATAGGCTTACTATTTGTCTTTGTATATACTAAAATATACAAAGATCCTTTTGCTGTCCACGATAAAGAAAGTGTAAAAATAAGTGGGATAATAAAAAATATAGAATATAAAGATAAATACTTTCAATATCATATCGGGAATATTTTGGTTAGGGATTTTAATAAAAGTGAGAATATAAAGGTTGGTTTTAAAGTTGATATAAATGGAAGATTTCAATCTATAGATGACTTGAAATTTGATGATTTTGATTATGGATTATACTTAAAATCAAAAGGATATAGGGGTATTGTAGTAGTCAGTAGTGTAAAAGTTATAAAAGAAAAAAACAATATATATTACATTGCTAACAATTTCAAAAACTATATTAAAGAAAGAATAAATTTACTTTATAAAGCATATTCACCATTCCTATATGCACTGATTTTAGGAGATAAAACTGATATAGATAAATATATTATTGATAATTTTTCAAAGACTGGAACATCACATATAATTGCATTATCAGGATTACATGTAGGTATAATAGGTGGAGTACTTACATTTTTAACTAGAGGAATAAAGAAAGAATATAGATTTATACTTATTTGTACGGCTTTGATATTTTATTGCTTTATTGTTGGTTTTACTCCTTCAATAGTTAGGGCCACTATATTTATAATGATGATATATATAGCATCACTTATAGAAAGAGAATATGATATTATATGTAGCTTATCATTAGTAGGAACTTTACTAATAATCAAAAACCCATTTATAATATATAATTTAAGTTTTCAGCTTTCATTTATGGCTGTACTTTCTATATCTTACTTTTATAAGACTATAGACAAATATGTTAAATATCCTTTGATATCAGTCTCGCTATCTGCATCAATATTGACATGGCCTATAATTTATTATAATTATAGGATTTTTTCTATAATATCAGTATTAGCTAATTTACTTATATTAGGGGTTGTAGGCTTTATAATAATACTGTCTATAACTAGCATACTTTTAAGTATAATTAACACAAATTTAGCCTTTTTGATTGCTAACATAAATTTAGTATTTATAAAATACATACTTATTATTGTAGAATACTTAGCAAGTGTTAGATACTCTCATATTGAATTTAACAGTTCAAGTCTAATGTTGATTGTGTTATATTATATAATTATATCAATTTATATGATATACAAAGAAGTGAAGACGATAAAGGAGCAAAAAAATGGAGTACACGGATATAATAAAGGATATGAAAAAAGGAGTATATAAAAGATTATACTTGTTTTATGGCAAAGAATCATACTTGCTTGATAACGTATTTAAAGTAGCTAAACAAAATTTAAATGAATCATTCCTAGATTTTAACTTTTCTGTAATGGATGGAAAAGAAATTAATTTAGATACACTTATAGGGAGTGTAGAGACTTTTCCATTTATGGATGAAAGAAAAATAATTATAGTTAAGGACTTTGAACTCTTGAAAGGAAAGAAAAGAAATTTTTCTAATGAAGATGAAGAAGAACTGATAAGATATTTTAGCAATATGCCACAAACATCTACTCTTATATTTATAGTGTATGGAGATATTGATAAAAGAAAGAAGATAGTAAAAGAAATTCAAAGTAATGGACTTTTAGTTAATTGCGATAAATTAAGAGGAAATGACCTTCTAAAGTGGGCGGATAAAAAGTTTAAGAATTATAAAAGTATAATAGATTACAAAGAATTAATATACTTTTTGTCAGTTCAAGATTATGAAAATAAAAACTCTACAAAGACACTTTCTGATCTTGAAAATGAGATAATAAAGATAAGTTCTTTTGTTGGAAGAGAAAATAAAGTTACAAAAGAAATCATCGATGAGCTGTCTACAAAAAAAGTCGATAATGATATATTTAAACTTATAGAAGCTATAGGAAACAAAAACTGTACCTTAGGAGTGAAGATACTAAATGATATAATATCTGAAGGTGAATCATCTTTGATGGTATTATCGATGATAGCAAGACAGTTTAGAATAATAATGCAGTGTAAAGAACTTCAGGTAAAGGGCTACTCATCAAAAATTATTGCCCAGAAGTTAGGGCTTCATCCATATGTAGTTACAAAAGCATTAAAACAAAGTGATGTGTTCGATGAAAGTGCTATAGTAAAGACTCTAAATGAATGTATACAAACAGACTTTTGTATAAAAAATGGATTGATAAAGGACAAAATAGCATTAGAAATGCTTATAACTAGTTTATGTATATAATATCAAAAAACCCCAGGATATCCTGGGGTTTATAATTGACACGGTCCGATTGAAATAAGTACAATACTAAGCTTGAGTAGCAGCGTTTAATCTCTTAGCTAACTTAGAGATTTTTCTAGCAGCAGCATTTTTGTGTAAAGTTCCTTTAGCTGCAACTTGAGATATCTTCTTCTCAGCAAATCTGAATTTTATTGTAGCTTCCTCTATATTTCCAGCCATTAAAGCTTCTTCAAATCTTCTTATAGCTGTTTTAACTTGAGATTTTCTAGCTCTATTTAATTCAGTTTTCTTAGCTATTACATTAATTCTTTTCTTAGCTGATTTTATGTTTGCCAACGTGTTCACCCCCTTGTAAGCGAGATACATTTCTTCAATGTCAACAAAGTAGATTTTATCAGAAAAGAAAATAAAAATCAAGAAGAAATATATATTAATTACTTTCAGAAAATATACCTATAAGATTATCTGCAATATTTAAGAAAAATATACCAATAAAATGAATAAAAAATATTTAAATTAAGTGGTAATTTAAGGGTCAATATAATCTTGTATATGTTATAAAAAATCTATCTTCTGTCAAAAATAAAAATACATAATATAGAAGGAGGAATTATCTTGATAAACAAACATATTAGAACGGACTTAGCTATAGAAGCAAGAGAACTTTATAGTGAAGACAGAAATATCGAAATACCTGGAGTGAAAGTAGAACAAGAAAAAGGCAATGACTATACTGTAACTAGAGTTGATATCTTTAATGAAGAAGGCAAACAAATAATGGGAAAAGAAAAGGGTGTCTACATAACAATTGAATCAAAACTAATAAGCTTTGATGATGATGATTCTAGAGAAATTATAATAGACGCTATTCATAAAGAATTAAGTAAACTATTAGGAGATTTCAAAAATAAAAAGGCGCTAGTTATAGGGCTTGGAAACTGGAATATAACATCTGATGCACTAGGACCTAAAGTAGTTGCTAACACATTAGTTACAAGACATTTATTTGAAGCTTACAATAAAGAATACGATGATGATGTGAATGAAGTTGCAGCATTAAGTCCAGGGGTTATGGGTATCACTGGAATAGAAACAAGTGAAACTGTTAAAGCTTTAGTTGAAATGATAAAACCAGATGTAGTTATAGCAGTTGATGCACTTGCTTCTAGAAAATTAGAAAGAGTTAACAATACTGTTCAAATATCTACAGCAGGAATTTCACCTGGTGCAGGAATAGGCAATGTAAGAAAAGCATTAGATCAAGAATATTTGAATGTTCCTGTGATAGCTATTGGAGTACCTACAGTTGTTGATGCAGCAACTTTAACTTCTGATGTTATTGATTACACTATAGACAATCTTATACAAGAAAGTAAAAAGGGCAAAGATTTTTACAAGATGCTAAAGTCACTAAAAGAAGAAGAAAAATATTCACTGATAAAAGATATATTAGAGCCTTACGGTCAAAATGTAGTAGTAACTCCAAAGGATATAGATGAGATAATAGATAATTTATCCTATGTTATAAGTACTGCAATAAATAAATCTTTACATCCAGGAATAAATTAGTATATCAGAGCATATTGATATATAAATGGGACAAGAGGAGGTATACTAATGAAAAAAAATAACATAGCAGTTATTCTAGTTTTAGGTATGTTGTTTGTATCTATATTTTCTTTTACAAGTTTTGCGATAGGATCAAATCAAGAAGATTTTCTCAAATTTCTTATTAGAAAAACTTATCCTGAATTGGGACTAGAAGGAGAAAATAAGGGTCTTATGAGAAGTGCATTAGCACTTTTTAGAAGAAATAATGATACTGAAATTACTCAAACAAATGATAATGGATTTGTCAGCATAGAGGTTGTAGATGAAGAAAATGTTGAAACTTTAAGTCATGACATAGAAGCTGTGGTATCTGATGACAGTAAAAATACACAACAACCAGCTCAAACTATAAATGCGGTTGTTCCTCCAAAAATAGATATTGTAAAAGGAAAGCCTCAAATACTTATTTACCATACTCATGGAACGGAAAGTTACGAAACAAGTGATGATGATCCTAAGAGAGTAGGAAGATATCATTCTCTAAATGAAAAATACAACGTAATGGCTGTAGGATCCAAACTTAAAAAACTTTTAGAAGAAAGAGGATATACAGTTATACACAGCAAAGAATACCACGACTATCCTTCGTTTAATGGGTCATACGCAAGGTCTATAAAACCAGCATCACAAATTCTAAAAGAAAACGACACTATAAAAGTAGTATTTGATGTACATAGAGATGCAATTAGTGGAGTTGATGAAAGCAATAGACAAGCGTTTAAAAAACAAAATACAGTGAAAATAAATGGAGAAGATGTTGCTAAATTTATGATTGTTGTAGGAGGTAACACTCCTAATAGAAAACAAGTTGAGAACTTTGCAAACTATATAACTATGGTGGCAAATCAAAAGTATCCTGGTATTGCAAGACCTGTAAGGGTAAATAATACTGCAAAATACAATCAATATCTTTCAAATAACTACGCTTTATTAGAAGTTGGGACATTCCTAAATACAATAGATGAAGCTTTAAGGACAACGGAGTATTTAGCTGAGATTATAGATGAAGTTATAAAAAGTACGAATAGGTGATAGTATGGGAAGATTAGAAAGAACATTACAAAGAAAAAAAGATAAAAAATTTAAGAAAATAGGTTTTGTAGTTAGCATATTTATATTTTTAGTACTAGTAGTTGGTATAACTATTATAGACTATAGAACAGGAAACTTTTTAGGAATTTATGACCGACCATTATTTATGAAAATATATGATTTTACAAAAGGTTTATCTTATCAATTAAGATAAACCTTGTTTTGTATTGAAATATAGGCTATTACATTATAAAATAAGATAGTTAATATAGTAATTTTTCTAAGGAGGAAAATATGTTTTATGAGTAGACAAAGCAAAATTCGTAATTTTAGTATTATAGCCCATATAGATCACGGAAAATCTACTTTAGCAGATAGATTAATACAAGAAACTGGACTTGTAAGCGAAAGAGAAATGAAAGAACAGCTTCTAGATAATATGGACCTTGAAAGAGAAAGAGGTATTACAATAAAGCTTCAGAATGTAAGACTTGTTTACAAGGCAAATGACGGAGAAGAATATTTCCTAAATCTAATAGATACTCCAGGACATGTAGATTTTAACTACGAAGTATCTAGAAGTCTTGCTGCGTGTGAAGGAGCTATACTCGTAGTAGATGCTGCACAAGGTGTCGAAGCACAAACCCTTGCTAATGTATATTTAGCATTAGACCAAGATCTTGAAATAGTACCAGTAATAAACAAAATAGATCTTCCAAGTGCTAGACCAGATGAAATAAAAGAAGAAATAGAGGATATAATAGGTCTTGATGCTCAAAATGCACCTTTAATATCGGCAAAAGAAGGACTAAATATAAGAGATGTTTTAGAAGCTATAGTAAACAACATACCAGCTCCAAGTGGAGATGAAGATGCCCCTTTGAAAGCATTAATATTTGATTCTTATTACGATAGTTACAAAGGAGTTGTAGCTTATATAAGAGTATTTAATGGAAGCATAACAAAGGGAATGAAAATCAAGATGATGAATACAGGAAAAGTATTCGAAGTTACTGAAGTTGGAGTAATGGCTCCAGGACAAAGGCCAGTTGAAGAATTAAGAGCTGGAGAAGTTGGATATGTTGCAGCAAGTATAAAAGACATAAGAAGCTGTCAAGTTGGAGATACTATAACAGATGCACAAAACCCTACAGAAAATCCTCTACCAGGATACAAAAAAGCAACTCCTATGGTTTATTGCGGAATTTATCCAGCAGAAGGGGAGAAATACGAAAATATAAGAGATGCCTTAGATAAGTTAAAAGTAAATGATGCATCTTTAGAATACGAACCTGAAACATCTGCTGCTTTAGGATTTGGATTTAGATGTGGATTTTTAGGATTACTTCATATGGAAATAATTCAAGAAAGACTTGAAAGAGAATTTGACTTAAATATAATTACAACTGCTCCTTCTGTTATATACAGAGTAACTAAAAATAGCGGAGAAGTAGTAATGATCCAAAATCCAACAAATCTTCCTGCACCAACTGAAATAAAAATGATAGAAGAACCTATAGTTAAAGCCGACATTATAGTTCCAAAAGATTATGTAGGAGCTGTTATGGAACTTGCTCAAGAAAGACGTGGAGAAATGGTGAATATGGAATATATAGATCCAAAGAGAGTAATGCTCCACTATGAACTTCCACTTAATGAAGTAGTATACGACTTTTTCGATGCATTAAAATCTAGAACCAAAGGATATGGATCTTTAGATTATGAATTCAAAGAGTACAAGCCATCAAAACTTGTTAAACTTGATATACTAATAAATAAAGAACAAGTTGATGCACTTTCATTTATAGTACATGAATCAAGAGCATATATGAGAGGAAAGGCAATGTGTGAGAAATTAAAAGAAGAAATACCAAGACACCAATTCCCGATTCCTATACAATCTGCTGTTGGAAGCAAAGTAATATCTAGAGAAACTATAAGTGCTTTAAGAAAAGACGTATTAGCTAAATGTTATGGTGGAGATATTTCACGTAAGAGAAAACTTCTTGAAAAACAAAAAGAAGGTAAAAAACGTATGAGACAAATAGGAAGTGTAGAGGTTCCACAAAAAGCATTCATGTCAGTGCTAAAAATAGATCAATAATGGTTAGGGCTATCCTAACCATTGTTTTTTGGAGGAAAACTATGGAAATCGGATTGTATATACATATACCATTTTGCATAAAAAAATGTAATTACTGTGATTTTAGTTCTTACAAACTTGATAATGAAAGTAAGAATAAATTCATCGATGGACTTATAAAAGAAATGAAGATGTACTCTGATATGTATAAAGATAGAGAATTTTTAACCGTATTTATAGGTGGAGGAACGCCAACTATTTTAGATACTAAGGAATTAAAGTATATATTAGACAATATAAATAAGCACTTTAAGATAAATAAAGATGCAGAAATAACAATAGAATCAAATCCTGGAACGCTAGAGAAAGAAAAATTAAAAGAATTATACGAACTAGGGGTGAATAGACTAAGTATAGGAGTACAAGCATATCAAACTAAACATCTAAATACTTTAGGAAGAATTCACACATTTAAAGAATTCGAAGAAAGTTTCAAAAGTGCATTAGAAGTAGGATTTAGAAATATAAATGTAGATTTAATGTTTTCACTTCCAAATCAAACAATGAAAGAATGGAAAGAAACCTTACAAAAAGTAGTTGATTTAAATCCTACACATATATCTACATACTCGCTGATAATAGAAGAAGGAACAAAGTTTTATGATATGTACAAAAGTGGAGAAATAGTAGATATAGATCAAAATCTAGATAGGCAAATGTACTACTATGCAAGAGAATACCTGAGCAAAAATGGATACAATCAATATGAGATATCTAATTTCTCAAAGAAAGGATATGAATGTAGACACAATATTATATATTGGAAGTGTAAAGAATATTTAGGATTAGGACCATCTGCACATTCTTATATAAACAAAATAAGGTTCTCAAATTACAGCACTATAGATACTTACTTAGAAATATTAAATAATAAGAATTTACCAATAGATGATAGAAATGAACTTACATTTAAAGATAGACTTGAAGAAAAAATATTTATGGGACTTAGAATGAATGAAGGTATAGATGTATATGAAATAAATGAAGAATTTAATATAGATATTAAAAACTTATATAAAGAAACTATAAATAAATTGGTGAATGACGGATATTTAAAGTGTAATAATAATAGAGTGCATCTAACTAATAAAGGTATAGATTTTAGTAACAAAGTATTTATAGAATTTTTGCAAGACTAATCTTGACAAATAGAATTAATAGTGATATTTTTATAGCATAAGCCTTTTAGCACTCAATCATAATGAGTGCTAACAGCAGAAGAGGTGATCTACATGAGCTTAAGCGATAGAAGACTTAAGATATTAGAAGCTATAATAAAAGATTATATAACAACTGCTGAGGCAGTAGGGTCTAGAACTATATCAAAGAAATACGATCTAGGTGTTAGTGCTGCAACTATAAGAAATGAAATGGCAGATCTAGAGGAAATGGGATATTTAGTTCAGCCTCACACATCCGCAGGAAGAATACCTTCGGAAAAAGGATATAAATTGTATGTAGATAGTCTTATGACTCACAGCAATTTAAATCAATTTGAACAAGACATAGTAAGAAAGTGTATAGTAAATAATGTTGGGCAAATGAAGAATTTAATTGAAGAAACATTAAAGCTTCTTTCAACACTTACAAACTATACTGCTGTAGCTATAACACCTCAGGGTAAGCAAAGCAAAATAAAACATTTACAACTAGTACAAATGGATATAAATAGTGTTTTACTAATTGTAGTACTCGACAATGGAACGGTAAAGAATACAAATATAAATATGAATGTTGAAATAAGCAAAGATAAGCTTGAAGTTATATCAAAGGTTTTAAATGATAAACTTGTAGGAAAAGTCATAGATGAAATAGATGACAAATTTGTTGGGTATATAAAGTCAGAAATGATAAGCTATAGCAACATGCTAGATAGTGTGTTCAAAGGATTATTCTCAAGTGTTGTAGAAGTTGATGACTTTGAAATTCTGCTAAGTGGGGCTACAAACATACTCAATTTCCCAGAGTTTAATGATGTAATAAAAGCAAGGGCATTTCTTAATATGCTTGAGCAAAAGGAAACTATAGTAGATATATTGAATGCTAAAGGCATTCAAAAAGACAATGTAAATATAATTATAGGGACACAAAGCTCGTGTGAGATTGCAAAAGATTGCAGTATAATAACTGCAACATACTCTATGAATGGAACTACTATAGGTAAATTAGGTATAATTGGACCTACAAGAATGGATTATTCTAAGGTTTATACAAGTATAGATTATGTAGGTAAAATGCTAAATGATATATTTAATAAATCTAAATGAAACTAAGGGGTGAAAGAGTTGATAGAGAATGAAGAAATAAAAGAAGAAATCAATGAAGAAGTTAACGAGCAAGAAGAGGTTAATCAAGAAGTTGATGAAAATAATAAATTAGAAGCAGAAATTAGCGATCTTAAAGAAACTCTACAAAGATTGCAAGCAGATTTTGTTAATTATAAAAGAAGAGTAGAAAAAGAAAAAAGTGAAATTAGCACATTTGCAAATGAAAAAATAATGACAGAACTTCTTACAGTTATAGACAATATGGAAAGAGCATTAGACTCTTGCAATGAAGAAGAAAAGTCAAGCAGTATATATCAGGGGGTTGAACTTGTACTAAAGCAACTAGTAGATACTTTAAACAAGTTTGGGCTTGAAGAAATATCAGCTCAGAACGAAAAGTTTGATCCAAACGTTCATTATGCAGTA
This sequence comes from Alkalithermobacter paradoxus, assembly GCA_002029295.1. Classification (GTDB taxonomy): domain Bacteria; phylum Bacillota; class Clostridia; order Peptostreptococcales; family Peptostreptococcaceae; genus Alkalithermobacter; species Alkalithermobacter paradoxus. The sequence continues at coordinate 91,683 of MZGW01000004.1, forward strand.
ATGCAAGAAGAAATGGACGGAAAAGAAGCAGATGAAGTTGTAGAGGTTTATCAAAAAGGATATAGATTGTCTAATAAAGTAATAAGACCATCAATGGTTAAAGTATCAAAATAATATTAAATGAGTTAAAGGAGGAAATATAAATGAGCAAAGTAATTGGTATTGACTTAGGTACAACTAACTCTTGTGTTGCGGTATTAGAAGGTGGAGAGCCAGTAGTTATAGCAAACGCAGAAGGTTTAAGAACTACTCCTTCTATAGTGGCTTTTGGAAAAGAAGGAGAAAGAATAGTAGGAGAGCCAGCTAAAAGACAGGCAGTTACTAACCCTGACAAAACTATAATATCTATAAAAAGACACATGGGTACAGATTACACTGTTAATATAGATGATAAAAAATACACTCCTCAAGATATTTCAGCAATGATACTGCAAAAGCTTAAAACTGACGCTGAAAGTTATTTAGGACAGAAAGTTACTAAAGCAGTAATTACAGTTCCAGCATACTTTACAGATGCACAAAGACAAGCAACTAAAGATGCAGGAAGAATAGCTGGTCTTGAAGTAGAAAGAATAATAAACGAGCCTACAGCAGCTGCACTTGCATATGGACTTGATAAAGCAGATGTAGAGCAAAAAATATTAGTGTTTGACTTAGGTGGAGGTACATTCGACGTATCTATACTTGAAATAGGGGATGGAACATTTGAAGTTTTAGCTACAAGTGGAAATAACAACTTAGGTGGAGACGATTTTGATGAAGCTGTAATAAACTATATAGCTGAAGAATTCAAAAAACAAGAAGGTGTAGATTTAAGAGAAGACAAGATGAGCCTTCAAAGATTAAAAGAAGCTGCAGAGAAAGCTAAGAAAGAACTTTCAAGTGTTACTACTACAAACATAAATTTACCATTTATAACTGCTACAGCAACAGGACCAAAACACTTAAATATGGATCTTTCAAGAGCTAAATTTGATGAAATTACAGCTAAATTAGTTGAAATGACTATGGAGCCTACGAAAAGAGCTATAGCTGATTCAGGTCTTAGCACATCTGATATAGATAAAGTTTTACTTGTTGGTGGATCAACTCGTATACCAGCTGTACAAGAAGCTATTAAGAAATTTATAGGAAAAGAGCCTCACAAAGGAATTAACCCAGATGAGTGCGTTGCTATCGGTGCTGCTATTCAGGCAGGAGTTTTAACTGGAGAAGTTAAAGACATTCTATTACTTGATGTTACTCCATTATCTTTAGGAATCGAAACATTAGGAGGAGTATTTACTAAGTTAATAGAAAGAAACACTACAATACCAACTAAAAAATCTCAGGTATTCTCTACTGCTGCTGATAATCAAACAGCTGTTGATATTCATGTTCTTCAAGGTGAAAGATCTATGGCATCTGACAACACTACACTTGGAAGATTCCAATTAACAGGAATAGCACCAGCTCCTAGAGGAATACCACAAATAGAAGTTACTTTTGATATAGATGCTAATGGTATAGTTAATGTTTCTGCAAAGGACCTTGGAACAGGAAAAGAGCAAAAAATAACTATAACATCAAACACTAATCTTTCTGAAGAAGAAATACAAAGAAAGATAAAAGAAGCTGAAATGAACGAAAAAGCAGATAAAGAGAAAAAAGAAAGAGTAGAAGCCTTAAATACTGCTGAGTCTACTATATATCAAACAGAAAAAACTTTAAATGAATTAGGAGATAAGGTTAATGCTTCTGACAAGAAAGAAGTAGAAGATGCTCTGAATGAATTAAAATCAGTTAAAGATAAAGAAGGAGCTACTGCTCAAGAAATAAAAGATGCTACAGAAGCTGTTATGAATAGATTCCACAAAATATCTGAAGAAATGTATAAGGCAGCACAAGCAGCTCAAACTCAAGAAACTTCAGATCAAAAAGCTGATGACAATGTAGTTGATGCTGATTATGAGGTAGTAGACGAAGACAAATAAGTTAATTAGCTTGTGGCATTTGCCACAAGCTATTATTGTGAGAAGGTGGTGAGAGTATGAGTAAAAGGGACTATTATGAAGTTCTTGGTATAAGTAAAGGTGCAGATGAAAGAGAAATAAAAAAAGCATATAGAAAACTAGCTATGAAATATCACCCTGATAAAAACCCTGGTGATAAAGAGGCAGAAGAAAAATTCAAAGAAATAAATGAGGCATACGAAGTACTTTCTGATTCTCAAAAAAGAGCAAACTATGATCAGTTTGGTCATGCAGGAGCAAATGCTGGAGCAGGGTTTGGAGGATTCTCAGATTTTGGTGGAGCAGGATTTGGAGGATTTGAAGATATATTTGGAGATGTATTTTCTGATATATTTGGGGGGTCTTTCAGCTCAAGAGCAAGAAGGACTGGGCCTCAAAAAGGAGCAGATATTAAATATAATATAAATATATCCTTTGAAGAAGCTGCATTTGGTACAGAAAAAGAAATAAAAGTAAGTAGAAATGAAGAATGTAGTGAATGTAATGGAACCGGAGCTAAAAAAGGAACATCTAAGAAAACTTGCCATACATGTAATGGAACTGGAGAAATTAGACAAGCTCAGAGAACTCCATTTGGAACTATAATGAATTCAAGAACATGTCATGTTTGCTCGGGTGAAGGAACTATAGTAGAATCCCCTTGTAATACTTGTCATGGAAGTGGAAAGATAAAAAATACTAAGAAAATAAGCATAAAGATACCTGCAGGTGTAGATGAAGGATCTATAATAAAACTTTCAGGAGAAGGTGAAATAGGAAGCAAGGGTGGTCCAAGAGGAGATTTATATGTTGTGATAAGTGTTATGCAGCATAAATTATTTAAACGTGATGAATATGATGTATACTGCGAGGTTCCTATAACATTTGTTCAGGCTACACTAGGAGACGAAATAGAAGTTCCAACGCTTGATGGAAGAGTAAAATACAAAATACCTGAAGGAACTCAAAGTGGAACTGTGTTTAGACTAAGAGAAAAAGGAATACCACATTTAAGAAGCAGCGGCAGAGGGGACCAATACGTAAAAGTAATAGTAGAAATTCCAAGAAAGCTTTCTGAGAAACAAAAAGATATATTAAGAGAATTTGCTAAAGAAAGTGGAGAAGAAGTTCATGAACAAAGAAAAAACTTCTTTGATAAAATGAAAGATATATTAGGTGGCAAATAAGAACTTGGTTTATAAATGAATATCAGATTTAGAAGTGAAAAATTATGTATATTAAAAGAGGATGATGTTAGGAATAACACCATCCTCTTTTAATATAGTTTCAATTTTTTAGAAGAATATCACTGAGAAGCCTTAATTGATATTCAATTGAAAAAAATAACAACAGAATATTGATTGTTACAAAAAAGGGGGGAGATTTAAAATATGTTAACACTTAATAGTAGGTTTTGGAGAGTATTTTTAGTAGTTGCTATACTGGTATTTACACTAGAACGGTCATATTTTACTTTAGCAAAAACAAGATATGAACAAGAAAATTACAAAGAAGTTGAGAGTGGATATGAATATAGAAAAACAAATTAGTTGAGGGTAGGCTTGTCTACAAGAACCCTACCCCATTTTGTAATAATTTTGTATTATTTACCCCTTTATATATTATATAATATATAGATAGGTATAAAATTAAGGGGGAACAAAAATGAGGAAAGATAGAATGAATAAAATTATAAGCAACATGAGAAACCATAACGTAGAAAGCATGATAATAACATCTAGTGATTCTATATTTTACTTACTAGGCAAGTGGATAGAACCGGGAAAAAGGCTTTTAGCTCTTTATATAAATACTTCTGGAGAAACTAAATTATTTATGAACGAATTATTTCCGGTTGAGGAAGGTATGAATGTCGATATAATCTTACATAAAGATATTGATGATCCTATAAAACAATTATCTTTATTTATAAAAGAAAACGAAATAGTAGGAATAGACAAAGAATGGCCAGCACATTTTCTTATAAAACTTATGAATGAAAAGCCTAATGCTAAATTTGTAAACGGTTCAAGGGTTGTTGACGAAGTTAGAATGATAAAAGATGAAGAAGAAATAAATCTTCTTAGAAAAGCATCGGGGATAAATGATATAGCAATGTCACATGTAATAAAACTTATAAATGAAAATAATACAGAAAAAGACATATCTAAATTAATACCAGATATATTTGAAAAAAATGGATGTGAAAGCACTTCTTTTAGTCCTATAATATGTTACGGTGCTAACGGAGCAGAACCACATCATAAACCTGACAACACAAAATTAGAACGTGATAAAGGTATTATAATAGATATGGGTGGAAAATATAAGGGTTACTGTTCTGATATGACTAGAAGCTTCTTTTATGGTAATCCTTGTGATGAATATAAAAAAATATACAATTTAGTATTAACCGCCAATACTGAAGCTATAAAAACTATAAAACCAGGGGTTAAGTTTTCTGAGATAGATAAAATAGCTAGAAATATAATAGAGAAAGGTGGATATGGAAAATATTTTACTCATAGAACGGGCCACAATATAGGTATAGTTTGTCACGAATATCCAGATGTTAGTGGAATAAATGATATGTATCTTCAAGTAGGCATGGTGTTTTCTATAGAGCCTGGAATATATATACCTGGAAAATTCGGGGTAAGAATTGAGGATTTAGTTGTAGTAACTGAAGACGGATGCGAAATTCTAAACAAATACGATAAAAATCTTAAAACCTTATAATTATTAATAACTTAAACAAGTTTACTTTTAAAAGTAGGCTTGTTTTTGCATATATAAAATTATGAAAAAAATGTTGCTATTTGTCTAAAAATAATACTTTTTAAATGGTAAAATTTAATAAGATAGGATATAATAATTAATACAATCAAACGAGATTATATGAGGAGGTATCTTATGAAGTGGATTGAAATCACTGTAAGAACAACAACTGAGGCTACGGAAGCGATTACTAACATACTATATGAAAGTGGAGTAGGTGGAGTTGTAATAGAAGATCCTAAGGATTTTTTATTTCAGGAAAAAAAAGATACAGATTGGGACTACATAGAAGAAGAAGTGTTTAATACAGGATATGAAGGCTCTATAATAAAGGCATATTTATCAGAGGAGAAAAATGTTATTGCAGAAGTTGAAATGATAAGAGAAAAAATAAAATTACTTCCTTCTTATGGTTTAGATATAGGAGAGGGAAGTGTTGAAATAACGCAAGTTGATGAAGAAGATTGGGCTAACGCATGGAAACAATACTACAAGCCAACTAAAGTTTCAAACAAGATAGTTATAAAGCCTACATGGGAAGAATACATAAATAAAGACGATGAAATGGTTATAGAACTTGATCCAGGAATGGCATTTGGTACTGGAACTCATGAAACTACTAGAATGTGTATAGAAGAACTTGAAAATCAAGTAGATGAAAGTAAAGTAGTATTTGATATAGGTTGTGGAAGTGGAATACTTTCTATAGCTGCTGCTAAATTAGGAGCATCTAAAGTTATAGGAGTTGACCTTGATCCTGTTGCTGTTAAAGTATCGAAAGAAAATGTAAAAGTTAACGAAGTAGAAAATATAGTAGATGTAAGGCACGGAAACTTAATGGATGTTATAACGGAAAAAGCAGATGTTATAGTTGCTAATATAATAGCTGATATAATAATAATTTTATCAGATGAAATAGCAAACTTCTTAGTTGATAAGGGAATATTTATATCATCGGGAATAATACTTAGTAAGATTGAAGATGTTAAGGCAGCTTTAGAGAAAAACGGATTTGAAGTTTTAGATGTAAAAACGATGGGTGAGTGGGCTGCTATAGTATCTAGAAAAGGTGAGTAATATGGATAGATTTTTTGTAGATATAAATAATATAAACATAGATAATAAAACGTGCATTATAGAAGGTGAAGATGTAAAGCACATATCTAAGGTTTTAAGGTGTAGTGTAGGAGACAATTTAGAGATATGTGATAAAAACAATAATGAGTATATTTGTGAGATAACTGATATAGACAAGAAAAATGTATTTCTAAAGATAGTAGAAAAAGTGGATATAAATAGAGAATCAAAGCTAAAGGTTAAGGTATATCAGGGACTTCCAAAAGGGCAAAAGCTAGATTTGATTATTCAAAAACTTACAGAAGTAGGAGTAAGTGAGATTATTCCAGTGGTAACTAAAAGAAGTGTTGCTAAAATAGATGATAAAAAAGAAGACAAAAAGCTTGAAAGATGGGAAAGAATAATATACGAAGGAGCTAAACAAAGTAAGAGAGGATTAATACCTAAAATCAAAGGCCCTCTTACTTTTAAAGATGCTTTGATTGATATGAAAAATAATGACATTAATATAGTGGCTTATGAAAAAGAAGACAAGTTAAAACTTAAAGATGCTTTAAAAGCTCAAAATATAAATTCAATAGGTATATTTGTAGGTCCAGAAGGTGGATTTGAGGAAGAAGAAATAGATAAATTAAAAGAAAGCGGAGTTAAATGTGTAGGCTTAGGCCCTAGAATACTAAGAACCGAAACTGCTTCTATTGTGCTAGCATCTATTGTAATGTACGAGCTTGCTGACTTAGGAGGTGATGAATAAATTGAAGAAAGTAGCATTTTATACATTAGGCTGTAAGGTAAATCAGTACGAAACTGAAGCTATGGGTGAACTATTCAAAAAAGCTGATTATGAAGTAGTGAGCTCTGAGAATTATGCTGATGTATATGTTATAAATACATGTACAGTTACTAATATGAGTGATAGAAAATCAAGACAATATATAAGAAAAGTTAAGAAAATAAATCCGGATTCTATAATAGCTGTAGTTGGATGTTACTCTCAAACAGCACCTGAAGAAGTATTAGAAATTGAAGGTGTTAATGTAGTAATGGGAACTAACGATAGAAAAAAGATAGTAGATATAATACAGGATATAAGTGCAAAAGAAAAAGTAAGTACGGTTGACGATATAATGAAGGTTAAGCAATTCGAGGAAATGGAAATAAGTGAGGTAAGGGGAAAAACTAGAGCATTTCTTAAAATACAAGAAGGGTGCGATAGATTTTGTTCTTATTGCATAATTCCATACGCTAGAGGACCTGTTAGAAGTAGACTATTAGATAATATAGTCAAAGAAGTAAAAGAACTTGCAAATAATGGATTTAAAGAAGTAGTTTTAACAGGAATTCATGTAGCATCATATGGAAAAGATTTAGGAAATGTAAGCTTAGTAGATGTTCTTAAAGCAATTCATGAAATAGACGGAATAAAAAGAATAAGAATGAGCTCTGTTGAGCCACTATTATTTACTGATGATTTTATAAATGAATTGACTTCTATGGATAAAATATGTCCACATTTCCATTTATCTCTTCAAAGTGGATGCGATGAAACACTAAAGAGAATGAATAGAAAGTACACTACATCAGAGTATAAAGAAATAGTAAATAAGCTTAGAAAGAAAATAAAAGATGTTGCTATAACTACCGATGTAATAGTAGGATTTCCAGGAGAAACTGAAGAAGAGTTTGAAACTACTTATGAATTCTTAAAAGAAATAAAACTTTGTCAGATGCATATATTTAAGTATTCTCCTAGGAAAGGAACAAAAGCTGCACAGATGAAAAATCAAGTTAGTCCATCTGATAAGCAAATAAGAAGTGAAAAGTTAATAAATTTATCAAGTCAGAATTTTAAGGAATTTGCATCTAATTTTAGAGATGAGAAGCTTGAAGTTTTGTTTGAGCAAAAAAATGAAAGTGGATATTATGAAGGATTAACTCCTAATTATATAAGGGTGTTAGTAAAGTCTGATGAAAATATAGAAGGAAAAATACTAAATGTAGTAATAAAAGAAATAAAGAATGAGTTCGTAGAAGGAATTTTAGTTTAATTGTAGAATTACTAGACTTGTTAAAGGGGGTGAGTAAAGTGGAAAACTGCATATTCTGCAAAATAGTTAATGGAGAGCTTCCATCTAGCAAAGTATATGAAGATGATAAAGTACTTGCTTTTAAAGATATAAATCCACAAGCTCCGGTTCATATACTAGTAATACCAAAAAAACACTACGATTCAATAATTGATATAGATGATAGTGAAATGGATATAGTAGCTCACGTGCATGTTGTTATAAACAAAGTTGCAAGAGAAATGGGCGTTGCACAAACGGGATTTAGAATAATAAACAATTGCGGTGAAGATGGATGTCAAGAAGTAAAACATATACACTATCATATACTTGGTGGAAAAAAGCTAAGATCGCTGTAATAAAAAAAACTTGATAAAACATTGATATTAGTTTATAATATCTGAGTATGGTATTAACCCTGCAAACAACCTAGTTTATGACCTTGCTATAGTCGTAGCAGAATTGCTGGTACCGGAGGGAGGGAAAAGGAATGGCAGAAGTAAGATTAAAAGAAAATGAAACTTTAGATAGTGCTCTTAAGAGATTTAAGCGTCAATGTGCTATGTCTGGGGTATTATCAGAGGTTAGAAAAAGAGAACACTACGATAAACCAAGCGTGAAGCGTAAAAAGAAATCTGAAGCGGCAAGAAAAAACAAGAGAAAATAGTAAGAGGTGAAAGTATGTCGCTGAAAGCAAAGTTAATGGATGACTTGAAATCTGCTATGAAGAATAAAGACGATGTGAGAAAGTCTGTTATCACTTTATTAAGAGCCGGAATAAAGCAATATGAAGTTGATAATAGAGTTGAGCTTGATGATGAGGGAGTTATGGATATAATTTCTAAACAGTTAAAGCAAAGGAAAGACTCACTCGAAGAATTCAATAAAGCAGGTAGAGAGGATTTAATATCTGAAACTGAAGCAGAGATACAAGTACTTATGGAATACTTACCAGCTCAATTAAGTGAAGAAGAGATTGAAGCTATAGTAGTAGATACTATAAAGGAGATAGGAGCTTCTTCAATTAAGGATATGGGGAAAGTAATGTCAGCTTTAATGCCTAAAGTTAAAGGTAGAGCTGATGGAAAAATTGTAAACGAACTAGTAAAGAAAAATTTACAATAGATCAAAAGGCTAAAGCATTTGCTTTAGCCTTTTCATTATGTCCAAAAATGTTGAAAATATGCACAATTTTCTATAAAATAAATATGTATACAATACACTATATGAAAAGATGGTGAAAAAATTGAGAAAAATACATGTTAGCCAAGTAACCCAAGCAGTAAAAGAAATGTGCATCTCATCTAATATATATTTAGGAGATGATGTAATAAGTTCACTAAAAAAAGGTGAAGAAGAAGAGGTTTCTCCTATTGGAAAAGAAATATTAGATATTCTAATAAGAAATGCTACAATTGCAAGGGAAAATAAGATGCCTATATGTCAGGATACAGGAATGGTAGTTGTGTTTTTAGAGGTTGGGCAAGAAGTACATTTTGTAGGTGGAAACATAGAAGATGCCATAAATGAAGGAGTAAGACAGGGGTATGAGGAAGGCTATTTAAGAAAATCAGTAGTGAAAGACCCTATAACAAGGGAAAATACAAAAGATAATACTCCGGCTGTTATACATTATAATATTGTACCTGGTGATAAAGTTAAAATAACTGTAGCACCAAAAGGTTTTGGAAGCGAAAATATGAGCAGAATCAAAATGCTAAAACCATCTGATGGTATAAAGGGTATAGAAGACTTTGTAGTTGAAACTGTTTCAGTTGCAGGAGGAAATCCTTGTCCACCTATAATAGTTGGTGTAGGGATTGGAGGAACAATTGAAAAAGCAGCTTACATAGCAAAAAAATCACTTCTAAGACCAATAGGACAGCATAGTAGGTATGATCATATAAAAGATATGGAAATTAGATTGTTAGAAAAGATAAATAATCTAGGAATAGGCCCGCAAGGACTAGGAGGAAAAACAACAGCTCTAGGGGTTAATATAGAAATATATCCAACACACATTGCATCTTTACCTGTGGTTGTTAATATAAACTGTCATGCTTCAAGACATGAAGAAAAAATAATATAAGGAGAATACAAAAGTTATGAAAGATATAAAAGTTATAACCACTCCTTTAACACAAGATAAAGTGGAAAAATTAAAAAGTGGAGATATTGTACATATTACAGGAACTATATATACAGCTAGAGATGCCGCTCACAAAAGACTAGTAGAAGCCATAAATAAAAAAGAGAATCTTCCATTTGAGCTAAAAGATAGTGTAATATACTATGTAGGTCCAACCCCAAATAGACCTGGTAAAGTTATAGGATCAGCAGGGCCTACAACAAGTTATAGAATGGATGATTTAACTGTACCACTTCTTAACTTAGGATTAAAAGGTATGATAGGAAAGGGTAACAGGTCAGAAAATGTAATTGATGAAATGAAAAAAACGAAGGCTGTTTACTTTGCAGCAATAGGTGGAGCAGGAGCTTTTATATCAAGTTCAATTAAAGAATCTAAAGTTGTAGCGTATGATGACTTAGGGTCAGAAGCTATAAGAGAGCTTAAGGTAGAGAATTTCCCAGCAATTGTTGTTATAGATTCAAAAGGAAACAACTTATACCAAACTGAAAGACAAAAATATGAAAAAAAGTAGGTGGACATTTTGAAAAACTATAATGAATTAGCATTAAGATTACATAAAGAAAACAAAGGAAAAATATCTGTTGAGAGTAAAATAAAACTAGAGAACAAAGATGATTTATCTATAGCATATACTCCAGGGGTAGCAGAGCCTTGCAGAGAGATACATAAAGATGAGAGTTTAGCATATGAATACACATCAAAATCAAACTTAGTTGCAGTAGTTAGTGATGGAAGTGCTGTATTAGGACTTGGTGATATAGGAGCTAGTGCATCTATTCCAGTAATGGAAGGAAAGGCTATACTATTTAAGAGTTTTGCAGATGTAGATGCTTTTCCTATTTGCCTTAATACTAATGATGTAGATGAAATAGTAAGAACTGTAAAGCTATTAGAACCAGTATTTGGAGGGGTGAACTTAGAAGATATAAGTGCTCCAAGATGCTTTGAGATAGAAGAAAAGTTAAAAGATGTACTAAATATACCAGTATTTCATGATGATCAACATGGTACAGCAATAGTTGTAGCTGCAGGAATAATAAATTCACTAAAACTTTGCAAAAAGGAAATAGATGAAATAGATGTAGTTGTAAATGGTGCAGGATCTGCAGGTATTGCTATAACAAAGTTACTTATAGATATAGGAGTTAAAAATATAACTTTATGTGACAAAAATGGAGCAATATATGAAGGGTGTGAAGGACTTAACTGGGCACAAGAAAAGATAAGCAAAATTACTAACAAAAATAAACAATCTGGAAGTTTAAAAGATGTAATAAAGGGAAAAGATGTTTTTATAGGGGTTTCAGCTCCTAATGTACTTACTAAAGATATGATAAAAGATATGGCTGACAATCCTATTATATTTGCAATGGCAAATCCTATTCCAGAAATTATGCCAGATGATGCTAAAGAAGCAGGAGCATTTATTATAGGAACAGGAAGATCGGATTTTCCAAATCAAGTAAACAATGTACTAGCTTTCCCTGGAATATTTAGAGGTGCATTAGATATAAGAGCGAAAGAAATAAACAATGAAATGAAAATAGCTGCAGCATACGCAATAGCAAACAGTATAAGTGAAAATGAATTATCTATAGATAACATACTTCCAAACCCTCTTGATAAAAATGTGGCTACAAATGTTGCAAATGCAGTGAAAAAAGCTGCAGTAACTTCAAATGCTGCTAGAATATAATTAAAAATAAGGAGGAAAATTATGATAAACTCTAACACAAACTTAATATGCCTTATAGGACACCCAGTAAAACATAGCTTTTCTCCTAATATACATAATCATTTATTTAAAAAATACAATCTAAATTACGCATATATTTGCTTTGATGTAGAAAGCAATAAATTAAAGTCAGCCATAGATGGAATAAGATCTCTTGGTATAAAAGGTGCAAATGTTACAATACCTCACAAAACAGAAGTTATCAAATATCTAGATGAAATATCACCTAGTGCAAAACTAATAGGTGCAGTTAACACAATAAAAAATGAAAACGGAAAGCTCATAGGATATAATACGGATGGAATTGGATTTGCAAAATCCATATTAGATGAAGGATACAATATAAAAGGAAAAAATATAATGATATTAGGAAGTGGAGGGGGGTCAAAAGGAATAGCTGTTCAAATGGCCTTATCTGGATGCAGTTTTATACATATAAAAAATAGGACATTAGATAATGCCAAAAACCTATGTCAAATACTTAAGCAAAACTTTGACATAAAAGTAAAATATAGCAATATGAAAATTACTGAAGAAGAGTTAAATGATATAGATATAATAATAAATACTACTCCAATAGGAATGACACCAAATATTGATCAATGTCCTATAGATACTAATATATCCCCTAAAAGAGATGTATTAGTTTGTGATATCGTATACAACCCAAGAGAAACGCAATTTATACAGTGGGCTAAAAAAAGGGGTCTAAAGAGCATAGGCGGAATTTACATGTTGATTAATCAAGCATTAGAATCTTTCAATATATGGACAGGGGTAAAATGTGACGAATATGACACAAAAGAAATCTTACAAAAAGTAGGTGTCTAGTACTTGAAGAAGTATCTAATAAATAATAATGGAATAAGCTTAATTGAGGTTATAGTAACTGTAGCTATAGTCAGTCTTAGCTTTTCTATGTTGCTTACTATGTATATAAGCTCTTTTATGTACTCACTAAAAGGGAAAGAACATTTTGCTGCAAGTAGCATTGCAGGAAATTACATAGAGAATATGAGAAATTACGATACAGAAAAACTGATACAGGACTATAGCGATGCAAAATTTTATGAGGGCGATTATGTGGTAAATACACAAATAGGGCTTCACGAATCTTTCAAAGTGAATAGATTTGACCCAAATACTATAAAATCGGATTTACATATAATAATAAATGATTATGCATATATAAATGATATAAAATACGAAAAAGAGAATGTAGAAATAAAAATAGATAACAGCCTAAATTATATAATAAAGCCATTCAATACTGCAGGAAGAATAGTGGATAACAAAAATATATTTATATGGCAAATAAAAAACAATAATATACACATAGACATACAAAATAATTCTAACGAAAAGATAGATATATATTTTATATGTAATTATGATATTTCTCAAAAAATAGATATTACAGGATACAACTACTCATTAAAATCAAACATAATAAACATAGACAACGAAAAATTATATAACGTAGCTACAATGAAAGTTACTATAACTAAAAACGATGAAGAACTATTTAACGCTCAAGGATACACAAGAGTAAGGTGATTGTATGAAAAATAATAGGGGATCTGCATTAATATCTACACTTATGATATTCTCGGTAGTTATGATTTTAGGGATTACACTCTTGAACATTTCTACCTTGAATTATATTTCAAAAAAAATGAATTCACAGTCTAAACAATCCTTTTATTTAGCAGAAGGTGGACTAGATTTAGTGTATGGACAAGTAATAAAAGAAGTTGAAAAAGCAATTGAGTATGCAAAAGAAGGTATGGATAACTTTATAATCAATAATCTTCAATATGAACTAACTAAAAGTGATGAATATGTAAATGTAAGACATACTGAAAATAGCACCTACTACTCTTTAGACATAGATAAAATAGAAAAGCTATTGACAGATGAATTTAACAAAGAATATAGAAGATATTTCTTGGGTAATAAAAGAGTAGAATTTATAAATAGTTTAAGTAGTATAAACGAAAATGGTATAAGAATAAACGTAGAAAATGGCTCAGTAATTCAAGAAAATAACAAGATAAAGTTTAAAATAGTATCAAATTACAAAGAAAACAATATAGAAAAAGAGATAACTAGCGACGTTTATATAAAAGTACCTACTGTAGAAGATAAATACATAAACTATGCTTTAGATGTAGAAAGAATAAACAAAAATCCAATCTGGGATAAGGGCATAATGACTAACTCAAACATAAACTCAATTCAAGACATCATATCTGAAAGTATTTCCGAGAAAATAAATTACGATATAAAACATTATGTAGAATTAGATAAAGCTATAAGTATTAAAGAAAAAGATGAAATTATATATATAGGAACAGAAAATATAACAATAGAAGAAAATTTCAAAAATGGAATAATAATAACAAGCGGGAAGGTAAATGTAAATACATCTAAATTTAGCGGATTGATTGCATCTGAAAAAGATATAGATATATCTACAAGCTTAGAGTTTACCTATGACCCTTACAAGACATTAGATATAATAAAAAAACATAATCTATTTAGCTACTTTAAAAATGGGAATGAAGATAAATTCGTATTTCTAGAAAAAATAGACATATCTAACATTATGGGAGATAAGAATATCCCAGATTTTATAGAGTATAAAAACTGGATAAGGAGGAAATAGAGTATGGACAATAAAGGAATGTGACTTTGCTTGAAACATTACTTTATTTAGGGATACTTTCAATAATACTAGTAATACCTGCGTGTAAAATTTATGTAAGAGAGTATCAAATAGATTCATTTGTAAGACAATTAGCACATGATATAAGATACACAAGAGTTAAGAATATGAACTCTGACTATTCAACTTATATTTACTACAAAGAATATGAAGATGGCACAAAGTCTTACATACTAAGAGAAGCTGGACAAGACAAAAAAGAGGTTAAGCTTCCTAATAACACTATATTAAGTCGATCTATAAATAAAATAACATTTTCTCTTTCAGGAAGCTTAAGTCAGCAAGGGGAAACCATAGTTGTAATAGATAGACTTAAAAATAAAAGAAAGGAACTTACAATAGTTCCATTTAGCGGGAGAGTTCTTATAAAGGAAGATATTTATGAAGGATACTAAAGGATTTTTAATGATTGAGCTAATTATATCTTTAAGTTTGATAGGTGTAATTATGCTACTGGTATTTAATATAACAATATTTAACATAAAAGCTTTTACAAAAACAGAAGCAAGTGTAGAAATTCAACAACAAGCACAATTTCTAAAAGAATTTATAGAAGATAAAGTCTATAGGTCAACGAGAATAGACAGTATAATAAATTTGAGTGGAAATAGAGTTAATGTAAATACATTCAAAAGCGGAGAAATAAGAGAGATAAGACTTTATCTAGTTGATGGAGTTGTTGGAATTTATATAGATAAAAACAGTAAAAAAATGTTCTACAGAACAGATATAAGATATAATGGATATGAAATTGGAAATTATATAAATAAAATGGAAATAGAAAAACTTCAAAATGGAAGAGGAATAAAGTTTAACTTAGAAATTCAAAAGAAAAAAGAAACATTTGATTTAGAATTTATAGCTTATTTTAGAAATTAAATGATAGGAATGATTGATTTGAATAACATAGTTTTTATAGGATTTATGGCTGTTGGCAAAAGTACCATAGGAAAAGAAGTATCAAAAGTATTAAATATGAAATTTATAGACACAGACAAAGAAATAGAAAAAAAAGAAAATATGAATATAGATAATATATTCAAACAAAAAGGAGAAAAATATTTTAGAGATCTTGAAACTAAAATAATAGAAAATATGCTCTGCGAAAAAAATATAGTTTTATCTACTGGAGGAGGAATTATAGAAAAAGACTATAATTCAAAGCTTCTAAGGCAAATTGGAACTGTAATATGGTTAGATGCAAATAAAGATACTATAATGAATAACCTAAGCAAATCAAAAGAAGAAAGACCTCTTTTGAAGGAATGCAACATAGAGGAGAGAATAAATAGCATAATGAGTAGAAGACTACAAAAATACAAAAATGCATCTCATATAATTATAGATACGAATAATAAAAGTGTAGATGAAGTAGTTTGTGATATACTATTCAATTTGAACAAATTGTGATATTATAGTAATGGTAAATTTTTTCACAGGGAGCTTCTTTATGGAAAAAATATTGGTATTAAATGGACCAAATTTAAATCTAATA
Source organism: Alkalithermobacter paradoxus (assembly GCA_002029295.1). Taxonomy (GTDB): domain Bacteria; phylum Bacillota; class Clostridia; order Peptostreptococcales; family Peptostreptococcaceae; genus Alkalithermobacter; species Alkalithermobacter paradoxus. The sequence goes on from MZGW01000004.1 coordinate 107,705, forward strand.
GGATACAGAGAAAAACAAATCTATGGAAATAAAACTATGGATGATCTTAAGGAACTAATAAAAAACGAATGTGGCAAACTAGGAGTATCTGTAGATTTTTTCCAGAGCAATCACGAAGGAAGTATAATAGACAAACTCCATCAGTCTATAGATGGATATACTGGAATAGTTATAAATCCAGGAGCTTATACTCATTACAGTTATGCTATCTATGATGCAATCAGATCAATAAAAATTCCAACAGTTGAAGTACATATATCAAACACGTATGATAGAGAAGAATTTAGGCAAAAAAGTGTAACAGCAAGAGCATGTATAGGCCATATATGTGGATTTGGGCTATATAGCTATATTTTGGGAATTTATGCTATTTTAAACCATAGGGGGAGGCATTTAAAATGATGAGTAGAATCCAAAATCTAAGAAAAGAAATGAAAGAAAGAAATTTACAAGCTGTAATTATCTATAAGCCACAAAATAGAAGGTATATATCAGGATTTACAGGTTCGGCAGGATATGCTTTAATTACAGAAGATAAAGCTATATTTTTTACTGACTTTAGATACATACAGCAAGCATCTAATCAATGTAAAGATTTTGAAATACTAGAAATATCTAAAGTTAAATCAGTTACAGAGTATCTAAATGAAATGAACATAGAAACTTTAGGATTTGAAGATGACTTTATGGACTTTGCTACATATTCAAAGTTCACAGATGAACTAAAAAATACAAAGCTTGTTCCTTTGAAAGGATTAATGTTAAATTTAAGAAGCATAAAAGATGAAGAAGAGATTAACATGATAGCTAAGGCTGCACAAATTGCTGACAAAGCTTTTGAACATATACTAAGTTTTATAAAGCCAGGTGTGTGTGAAAGAGATTTATATTTAGAAATTGAGCATTTTATGAAGAAAAATGGAGCATCAGGAGTTTCTTTCGAACCTATAGTAGCTTCAGGTAAAAGGTCATCTCTTCCTCATGGAGTTGCAAGTGAAAAGATCATTGAAGATGGAGATTTCTTGACATTAGATTTTGGTTGTATATATAATGGTTATTGTTCAGATATGACAAGAACAATAGTAGTAGGAAAAGCATCAGATGAGCAAAAGAAAATATATAATATAGTTTTAGAAGCTCAAACTAAGGCTTTAGAGGCTGTAAGACCAGGAATAACTGGGGAAGAATTAGACAAAATAGCTAGAGATATCATAACAAAAGAAGGTTATGGAGATAAATTTGGACATGGACTTGGACATGGTGTAGGTCTTGAAGTTCATGAATTGCCACATGTAAATTCTATAGGCAAAGACCCTTTAAGAGCTGGAATGGTTATAACAGATGAACCTGGTATTTATATTCCAGACTTTGGTGGAGTTAGAATAGAAGATTTGATATTGGTTACTGAAGAGGGTTATAAAGTTTTATCTAACTCTCCTAAGGAATTAATAGAGCTAAAATACTAATAAACATAATAATGGAGGGATATTAATGGTTTCAGCAGGAGATTTTAGAAAAGGAGTTACTTTTGAAAAAGATGGAGAACCTTGTTTAGTAGTTGATTTCCAACACGTAAAACCAGGTAAAGGTGCAGCTTTCGTAAGAACAAAGTACAGAAACCTAAAAACAGGAGCTATAAGAGAAGAAGCATTTAACCCAGGAGATAAATTCCCTAAAGCTAATATAGATACAAGACAAATGCAGTATCTATACAACGATGGAGAATTATACTACTTCATGGATAATGAAACATTCGAGCAAGTTCCTTTAAATTATAGCCAAGTTGAAGATGCAATAAAATTCTTAAAAGAAAATGATAGTGCTACAATAAGATTCTATCATGGTCAAGCTTTCCAAGTTGAAGCTCCAAATTTTGTAGAACTTGAAGTTACAGAAACAGAGCCAGGAATAAAAGGAGATACAGCTTCAAACGTAACTAAATCAGCTACAGTAGAAACAGGAGCTACAGTTCAAGTTCCACTATTTATAAATACTGGAGATAAAATCAAAATAGACACTAGAACTGGAGAATATCTATCTAGAGTTTAATTTTGAATTGCTTTGGATATACTATAAAGTAGATTATGTTAAATCTATCTTAAATTTCCTCTATATAGAGGAAATTTGACTATTAAGTAGAATATTATTAAATAAGGTGATAAGTGGCTAATTATTAGCCACTACCTAAATATAAGGAGGTATATGCCAATGCAACACTTATATGAAAGAGTAGCGTATTTACATGGATTAGCTGAGGGGTTAGGAATCAGCGAAGAAACTAAAGAAGGAAAGCTTTTAACTCACATCATCGATGCATTAGAAGATATAGTTGATGCAGTTGTAGAATTAAGCGAAGAACAACAAGAATTATCAGATTACATAGAATCAGTAGACGAAGATTTAGCAGATATTGAAGATGAATTATATGAAGAAGATGAAGAAGACGAAGATGATGACATAGAGTACTTAGAAGTTGAGTGCCCAGAGTGTGGAGAAGAAGTAGCAGTAGATGAAGATTTATTATATGATGAAGATGTAGATATCATCTGCCCATCTTGTAGAGAAATAGTAATAGCAAGTCATGATGATTGCTGTGATGACAATTGCTGTTGTCACGAAGATGATGATGATTGCTGTTCACACGATGAAAAGTAATAACATATATTATAAAAAGTGACTGCAAAAGCAGTCACTTTTTATAATGTATGATAGCTTAAAATAACACTATAGGAGGAAGACATGATATATAAGACAAACGTAAAGAGTGTAATAGAAAAATTTGAGAAAAAAATAAAATACAGTTTTAAAAATAAAGAATATATAATAGAGGCATTAACTCACAGTTCTTACGCTAATGAAAGTAAACACTTAAATATCAAGCACAATGAAAGATTAGAATTTTTAGGTGATTCAGTACTAGGAATAATCGTAAGTCATCATTTATTTGTAGACCAAAATAAATTACCAGAAGGAGAGCTTACAAAGCTAAGAGCCAACATTGTATGTGAAGAATCGTTAAGTGAAGCTGCTAATAAACTAAATCTAGGACAATATTTATTATTAGGAAAAGGTGAAGAAGCAACAGGTGGAAGAGAAAGAATATCTAACTTAGCTGATGCCTTTGAAGCAGTTATAGGAGCTATTTATTTAGATAGTGGAATGGAAAATGCTAGGAAATTCATAATGGAGACTATGAGTGAAATAATAGACAATTCTATAAAAGGTAAAGTATTTAGAGATTATAAAACTCATCTTCAAGAAGTACTTCAAAGCAAAAACGGTGAAAAAATATCATATGAACTTGTAGAAGAGTTTGGACCAGATCATAACAAGAAGTTCTTAATGCAGGTTAAAGTAGGTGAAAATGTACTAGGATTAGGAGAAGGAAAAACGAAAAAAGAAGCAGAACAAAAGGCAGCAAAAGAAGCTTTGCAAGGAATTGATAACATATGAAAAGAAGAATAATACCTATATTTGTACCGCATAGAGGCTGTCCTCATGATTGCATTTTCTGTAATCAAAAGAAAATAACAGGAGTATCTACAGATGTAACCGCCCAAAATGTAAGAAATATAATAAATGAATATCTTACTACTATAGATGAAAATGCCCATATAGAAGTAGGTTTCTTTGGTGGTAGTTTTACAGCTATAGATATAAATGTTCAAAAAGAATTACTTTCAGTAGCTAAAGAGTATGTAGATAAGGGAATAGTGAAAGATATAAGGCTTTCTACAAGACCAGATTGTATAGATGATGATATTTTAAAAATTCTTAAAGAAAACAAAGTTACAATAATAGAGCTTGGAGTACAATCATTAGATATAGATGTATTAAACCAAAGCATAAGAGGTCATAGTGATATTGATGTTATATCATCATCAAAACTAATAAAAAAATGGGGATTTAAGCTAGGCCTTCAAATGATGGCTGGTCTTCCTGGAGATACTGAAGAAAAGTGCATATACACTGCTAAAGAATTTGTAAAGCTAAATCCTGAATTTGTAAGAATATATCCAACCTTAGTTGTAAGAGACACGGGACTTGAGAAGCTTTACAATGAGAACAAATACAACCCTTTTGATATAGAAAAAACTATTGAGATAGTGAAAAAATTATTAGTTTTATTTTATATAAATAACATAAATGTAATAAGGGTAGGGCTTCAGCCTACAGAAGATATATCACTAGGTAAAGAGATAGTAAGTGGGCCATATCACCCCGCTTTAAGAGAAATTGTAGAATCTAGAATATATAGAGATTATATAGAGTGGACAATAAATCAAAACAACATTAAAGAGGAAATGATTATCTGCACAAATAGAAAAAACATTTCGACTATAGTTGGTAATAAAAAAGCTAATAGTAAATATATATACGAAAAATACAAAGTAAAAATAAAAGTAGAGGATACAGATATGTCTAAAGATGAAATTAAGGTTGTATATAATAATACGTCTCAAAATATAAGCTTGAAAAATATATACAAGAACTTATACTATATGTATAACCTTAATTAGGGGGGGATTTTGTTGCATTTAAAGAAAATAGAAATCAGAGGATTTAAATCTTTTCCTAGCAAAACTGAGATAATATTTGAACAAGGAATAACATCTATAGTAGGACCAAATGGTAGTGGAAAAAGTAATGTGTCTGATGCTATAAGATGGGTACTAGGAGAACAAAGCATAAAAAGTTTAAGAGGAGACAAGCTTGAAGATGTAATATTTGCTGGATCAGAAAATAAAAAACCGATGTCTTTTTGTGAAGTAGCATTAACTATAGATAATAAAGATGGAATTTTAGATATAGATTATAGTGAAGTAACAATAAAAAGAGTTGCGTACAAATCAGGTGAAAGCCAATTTTATATAAATAATAAATCCTGTAGACTAAAAGATATAAAAGAGTTACTCTTAGATACTGGAATAGGCAAAGAAGGATACTCAATAATAGAACAAGGGAAAATTGATGAAATACTGAGCGGAAATGTATCTAGTAGAAGAAAAGTATTTGAAGAAGCTGCTGGAATATCAAAGTACCGATATAAAAAAGAAGAAGGAGAAAAAAATCTAAAAATCACAAAAGAAAATTTAAGTAGAATATGTGATATATATGATGAAATTGAAAAACAGTTAAGACCTTTAGAGATTCAAAGAGAAAAGGCGATCAAATATGTAGATTTAAAAAAAGAGCTAAAAAGTCTAGAAGTCAATAGCTATCTAAAGGAAATAGAAGCTATAGATACTCAGCTTAAAGAATTATGCAGTCACAAAGAAATACTTCAAAATCAGTTAATGAACTTAGAAAACAAAAAAGATAAAGAAGAAAAAAAGGTATATACTCTAGAAGAAAACTTAAATAAATTAGACCTTAAGATAAATGAACAAAACGAACAATTATACTCTCTAAAGATAGAAATAGACCACAAAAAGTCAGATTTAGAGCTCTTAAATGAAAAAATAAAGAATATAGAATTCAATCAGTCTAAAAATGAAAAAGAAATAGTTACGCTAAAAGAAACAATGCTAAAAAATGATGAATATATAACAAACCTTAATAAAAGCAAACAAGAAATAAGTGAAAGATTAGGAAATCTAAAAAAAGAAAAAAATGATATAGATAGCACTATACAATCTTACAATGAAGATTTGAAGAATAAACAAAAAGAAATAGAAAGACTCAAAGATGAGATAATAACTATACTAGACGAGAAAAACAAGAAAAACGCTAAATTATCTAGCTTAAGAACTACATTAGATAATATAAACGAAAGAGAAAAAACAATAAAAAGAGAAATAGAGGATATAAACCAAAATATAAAACAAAAGCATTTCCAGTTAGAACAGTATTTAATCAAGAAGAATGAATATGAAGAAAGATTTAAAAATTTGAATAAAGATAGAAACGAAAAGCACAATAAATCCATCACTATAAAAAACAATTTAGATAATATAAAAGAAAGTATAAACACAGCAAATCTTAAAATAAATGAATATTCGTCAAAGTTAAACATATTCTATGAAATGGAAAAACAATATGAAGGATTTAATAAAGGTGTCAAAGAAGTACTAAAAAATAAGAACCTAAAAAATATTTTAGGTGCTGTAGCAGAGATAATAAATGTTCCAAAAGAGTATGAAACAGCAATAGAAGTAGCACTAGGGGCATCACTTCAAAATATAATAACTGAAAATGAAGAAAGTGCAAAGCATGCAATAGATTACCTAAAGAAAAATAATTTAGGAAGAGTTACATTCTTACCTTTAAATATAATTAAAGGAAGGAAAATAAATAATAATGAAATATCTAATGTAAATGGGGTTTTAGGTGTAGCTAGCGATATAATAAAGTGCGACAATAAGTTCAAAAATGTAGTAGAGCATCTGTTAGGAAGAATAATACTTACTAAAGATATAGATACAGCCATAAGTATAGCCAAATGCACAAACTACAAATATAAGATAGTTACACTAGATGGAGAAGTGTTTAATGCAGGAGGATCACTAACTGGAGGATCAATAAAAAGTGTAAATAATTTACTATCTAGAAAAAGAATGATAGAAGAATTTGAGAAAAATATAAAAATTGAAAATGAGAATTTAAACAAATTCAAAAACTATAAAATCCAAACTGAGCTTGAACTTGAAAGAATATATAGTGACTTAAATGATTTGGATATAAGAATAAAAGAAGAAGACAAACTAATACTAACAAATCAATCAAGCATATACAAAGTAAATGAAGAAATAGAAAGTCTTAATAGCCTAAAATCTAAGTTAGAAAGAGAAGAAAAAGGCTTAATACAAAATATAAATTACACAAATGAACTTATAAATGCTACCTTATCTGAAATAGAAGATACAAACAAAAAAAGCATAGCTATAGAAGAAAGAGTAAGTTTTATAAATGATGAAAAATTACAGAAAGAAAAATTATACGAAAAAGATGTAGCTATATACAATGAAGTAAATCTAGACATAGCTAAGCTTTCAGAAAATCTAAAAAATATTCAAAAAGACATAGAAAGAATGTGTGAAGAAAAACAAAGCTTAGAAAATATAATAAAGTCTAAGGAAGAAGAAATAGCAAATAATAAATCTTTTAAGCAAGATCTAAGCGAAAAGCTTATATTAGTAAGAGTCGAAAAAGAAGAATTAAAAGAAAAGTTAAATGATATAGAACTTAGCCTTAAAGAATGCAAACTTCAAAGAGAAAATATATTAAGTCAGCTCAAAGATAATAAAGAAAATTTAAAGCATACTGATGAGCAATTTATAGACTTAAAAGAAAGTATATATAAATTAGAAAGTAAGCTTGATAAATTAGAATTAAGTCAAGAAAGTTACTTTACAAAGCTATGGAATGATTACGAAATAACATTTTACGAAGCTCTAAAGATAAAAGATGAATTTATAGTTATAGATAAAAAGAGAATAGATAATATAAAAAGAGAAATAAAAAATCTAGGAAATGTAAATGTAGATTCTATAAAAGAGTATGAAGATATAAAGGAAAGATACGATTTATACAAAGAACAAAAGGAAGATTTAGAAAGCTCAATAGAATCTATAGAAGAGCTAATAAAGGATATGGAGCAGAACATGAAGTTTGAATTTAGTAAGAACTTCGAAAAAATAAATGAAAATTTCAAAGTAGTATTCCAAAAACTATTTGGAGGAGGACATGGAGAGCTAAGGCTTACAGATCTTTCTAATATATTAGAATGTGACATAGAAATAACAGCTCAGCCTCCTGGTAAGAAATTAAAGAACATAAATCTTTTATCTGGAGGAGAAAAAGCACTGACAGCTATATGTATATTATTCTCTATAATACTTGCTAAGCCAACACCATTTTGCATACTAGATGAGATAGAAGCACCATTAGATGATGCTAATATATATAGATATGGAGAGTTCCTTAAAGAGTTATCTTCTAAGACTCAATTTATAACAATAACTCATAGAAGAGGAACTATGGAAGCTTCTAACTATATATATGGGGTTTCTATGCAAGAAAAAGGCATATCAAAAATAATAAGCTTAAAAATTCAAGATGCACAAAAATTCATAGATGAAGAAGTTATTTAGGAGGCAAAAATGATAAAAAAGATATTTGATAAGTTTTCAAGAAAAGACAAAGAAGTTGTAGAGGAAGTTGTCCAAAGTGAAACTGAAGTACTTGAAGAAGAAATTACAAAAGAGGAAGTTATAGAGCCTGCACCTGAAGAAGTGATTCAAGAAGAAGTTGTAGAAGAAAAAGAAGAAACTTCAAAAGTGAATTTATTCCAAAGATTAAAGGAAGGATTATCAAAAACTAAAAAAGGAATAACAGATAGAATAGACAATGTTTTAAAAGTATATGTTAAAGTAGATGAAGAATTATTTGAGGAACTAGAGGAAATATTAATAACTTCTGATATAGGTGTAAATACAACTATGAAAATAATAGAAGAATTAAGAGATAGAGTAAAATCTAAAAAAATAACAGAAGGATCAGGAGTTAGAGAAGAACTAAAAGATATTATTACAGAAATGCTTGAAGGTGAAGAAGAAAAACTAAAAGTAGATCCATCTCCTGCAATTATATTAGTTGTAGGTGTAAATGGAGTTGGAAAAACTACAACTATAGGAAAACTTGCTAACAAATTCAAAAAAGAAGGAAAATCTGTTTTATTAGCAGCAGGAGATACATTTAGAGCTGCAGCTATAGATCAACTTGAAATATGGGCAAATAGAGTAGGAGTTGACATAGTAAAGCACTCAGAAGGATCAGACCCTGGAGCTGTAGTATATGATGCTATAAAAGCTGCACAATCTAGAAAAGCAGATATACTAATATGTGATACTGCAGGAAGACTACACAACAAGAAAAATCTTATGAGTGAACTTGGAAAAGTATTCAAAATAGTTGAAAAAGAATACGAAAATGCGACAAGAGAAGTTTTACTTGTAGTTGATGCAACAACAGGACAAAATGCAGTACAACAAGCTAAAGTATTCAAAGAAGCTGCAAATATTACAGGAATAGTACTTACTAAATTAGATGGTACTGCTAAAGGTGGAGTAGTGCTAGCAGTAAAATCTGAACTAGATGTTCCTGTTAAACTTATAGGAGTAGGAGAAAAAATGGAAGATCTTCAAGAATTCAACGCAAAAGAGTTTGCAAAAGCATTATTTGAATAATAAATTAATAAAAAGGTTGACAAGATATATCATCTATTATAGAATACTTGTGTAAAGGTTAAACACTTTACACAGTATTTCTTCTTTCATAAAGACTTTTAGGAAGTGGTATCTTGGATATAGACAAGTTAGTAAAGATAAACATATTATTTGATTTTTATGGAGAGCTTTTGACTGAGAAGCAAAAAGAAGTAATAAGCCTGTACTATAACGAAGATTACTCCTTGAGTGAAATAAGCGAAAACTTAAACATATCAAGGCAGGCTGTCTATGACAATTTGAAAAGATCAGAGAAGATACTAATAAGCTATGAAGAAAAACTAAAGCTTGTAGAAAAATTTGAGAAAAAAAACAAGCAAATTGAAGAAATATATACAGGACTTGTCGAAATAGAAAAGCAAATTGTATCCAAACAATGTAGCGAATATGTCCCTAAGATTAAGAACTTAAAAGAAATTTGTAGGGAGTTGTTAAAATGATTTTTGAAGGATTATCTGAAAAGCTACAAAATGCCTTAGGAAAATTAAAAGGAAAAGGCAAATTAAGCGAAAAAGACGTTAATGATGCTATGAGAGAAGTAAAACTTGCACTTCTTGAAGCAGATGTTAACTTTAAAGTAGTTAAAGATTTTATAAGTAAAGTAAAAGATAGATGTGTAGGACAGGATGTAATGGAAAGTCTAACTCCTGGTCAACACGTAATAAAAATAGTTAATGAAGAGCTTACATCTTTGATGGGAACTGTTCAAAGTAGAATAAGTTTTGCATCTAAGCCTCCTACAATAATAATGCTTGTAGGACTTCAAGGGGCAGGTAAAACTACAACAGGTGGTAAGCTTGCTGGATACCTTAAAAAACACCAAAGCAAAAGACCTTTATTAGTTGCTTGTGATATATATAGACCAGCTGCTATAAAACAGCTTCAAGTAGTTGGTTCTAAATTAGATATACCAGTATTTGATATGGGAGATAAACAAAATCCTGTGGATATAGCAAAAGCAGGTATAGAACATGCAATAAAAAAAGGAAACGATCTTGTTATAATAGATACAGCAGGTAGACTTCATATAGATGAAGATTTGATGAATGAGCTTAAAGATGTTAAGCGAGAGGTTAAGCCTCATGAAATTTTACTTGTTATAGATGCTATGACAGGTCAAGATGCTGTAAATGTAGCTGAGAACTTCAACGAAGCATTGGGAGTAGATGGAATAATACTTACAAAGCTTGATGGAGATACTAGAGGTGGAGCGGCTCTTTCAGTAAGAGCAGTAACACATAAGCCAATAAAGTTCATAGGTATGGGTGAGAAGTTAGATGACTTAGAACCATTCCATCCAGATAGAATGGCATCTAGAATACTTGGTATGGGTGATGTACTAAGTTTAATAGAGAGAGCTCAAGATGCAATTGATCTTAAAAAAGCAAAAGAAATGGAAGATAGAATCAAAAGTCAACATTTTACATTTGAGGATTTTCTAGACCAACTAGAACAAGTTAAAAAATTAGGTCCATTGAATGAATTAATAGGAATGATTCCAGGCCTAGGAAATGCAAAAGAATTAAAAGATGTAGACTTTAATGATAAAGAACTAGTAAAAATACAGGCTATTATTCAATCTATGACAAGAAAAGAAAGAAATAATCCTGCTATATTAAATGCTAGTAGAAAAAGAAGAATAGCTAATGGTAGTGGAACTAAAGTTCAAGATGTTAATAGACTACTAAAGCAATTTGAACAAACAAAGAAAATGATGAAGCAATTTGCAGACATGGAAAAAGGCATGAAAAAGGGAGGAAAGTTAAAGCTACCTTTCTTTGGAAGATAAATATTAACTTTATGAGGAGGTGAAACAAATGGCAGTTAAAATAAGATTAAGAAGAATGGGTGCACACAAAAAACCTTTCTACAGAATAGTTGTTGCTGATTCTCGTTCTCCAAGAGATGGTAAGTTCATCGAAGAGATAGGATACTACAATCCTGTTTCAAATCCAAAAGAGATTAAAATAGATGATGAGAAGGCTGTTAAATGGTTAAATACAGGAGCTCAACCAACTGATACTGTTAAGTCTTTATTCAAGAAAAACGGTATAATGGAAAAGTTTGATGCTTCTAAAAAGGCTGAATAATTGTCCTTTTTTAGGAGGTGAATGTCATGAGAGAATTGGTAGAAAAAATAGCCAAATCTCTAGTTGACAACCCAGATGAAGTAACTGTTTCTCAAGAAGAAGAAAACGGCTCTTTAGTTATAAAACTTAAGGTTGCACCTTCTGATATGGGAAAAGTTATAGGCAAACAAGGCAGAATTGCTAAAGCTATAAGAACTTTAGTAAAGACTGCTGCAGTTAAAGAAGACAAAAAAGTAATAGTAGAAATTCTCTAATTGAGAATACTAAAAAGGATTAGGTATAGCCTAGTCCTTTTTCTATAATTTAAAAGTAGGTGATGTTATGCAAAAACATTTCAAAATAGGACAAATAGTAAATACTCAAGGACTAAGAGGAGAAATGAGAGTATATCCACTCACGGATTATAAAGAAAGATTTGAAGAGATACAGTGGGTATACATAGGAGACGATTTTAATAATAAGCATTTCATCGAAAAAGTAAGATACAAAAACAGCATGGTAATACTTAAAATAAAAGGTATAGATGATATAAATCAAGTTGAAAGACTAAAAAATAAGTACCTGGTAATACCTAGAGAAAATGCAAGAGAACTTGAAGAAGACACTTATTTTATAGCAGATCTTATAGGTCTTGAAGTATACACAGTTAATGGAGAGTATGTTGGTATATTAGAAGATGTAATGCAGCCAGGAGCTAACGATGTTTATGTAATAAAAAATGGATCGAAAGAATACCTAATACCTGCTATAAAACAATTTGTACCACACATAAACATGAATGAAAGAAAAATTATAATAGATCCGATAGAAGGAATGATATAATGAGATTTCATGTTATGACACTATTTCCAAGTATATTTGAAGCATATATGAATGAAAGTATAATGAAAAAAGCAATAGAGAGCGAAAAGATAGAAGTTAATATATATAATATAAGAGATTTTTCTACAAATAAACATAAGAAAGTAGATGATTATCCTTTTGGAGGAGGGGCAGGTATGGTTATGACTCCCCAACCTATATATGACACATACAAGCATATAGTACAAAAGTATAATATACAAAATCCTAGGGTTATATACTTAACTCCAAAAGGAAAAGTATTCAATCAATCTATGGCACAGGAATTTTCTAGTGAAGAAGATATAATACTTCTTTGTGGACATTATGAAGGAATAGATGAAAGAATAATAGACTTAATAGTTACCCATGAAATATCAATAGGAGATTATGTTTTGACAGGAGGAGAACTTCCAGCACTTATAGTTATAGACTCAATATCAAGGTTAATTCCAGGAGTATTAGGTCAGGAAGAATCATTCACTGAAGAAACATTTAAAGATAATCTATTAGAGTACCCTCAGTACACTAGACCAAGAGAATTTATGGGACATACAGTTCCAGATGTTCTTTTATCAGGTAATCATAAGATGATAGATGAGTGGAGAAGAAATAAGTCGATAGAAATAACGTTAAAGAGAAGACCAGACTTAATAAAAGAAGCAAAATTAACGGATAAAGAGAAAAAATATGTAGAAAAATTATAGGAATCTATTGCAAATTAATGGCATAAGTGCTATAATCTAATTTGTTGAAAATAACGGGCGTTCCTCTGGTATTTGAATATTTAAGAACGTCTAGGATCAGGAGGAGTAAAAATGGATATAATAAGAGCTATTGAAAACGAACAATTAAGAAATGATTTACCAAGCTTCGGAGCAGGAGACACTGTAAGAGTACACCTTAAAGTAAAAGAAGGTAAAAGAGAAAGAATCCAGATATTTGAAGGTGTAGTATTAAAAAGACAAGGTGGAGGAGCTAGAGAAACTTTCACTGTAAGAAAAATATCTTTCGGTGTTGGAGTTGAAAAAATACTACCAGTACACTCTCCAAAAATCGAGAAAATCGAAGTAACAAGAAGAGGTAAAGTTAGAAGAGCTAAGCTTAACTACTTACGTGATAGAGTTGGTAAGAAAGCTAAAGTTAAAGAAGCTATACTTCCTAGAGAAGTTAAATAATTTAAAAGATATTGGGGGCTGCTTTGCAGTCCCTTTTCATATATATTAAGGATGTGGTTGATATGCGTAAAAAGAAAAAAGTAAACAAAAGAGAAATAGATAAAGTAGAAAAAGTTCAGGATCCTAACTCAATGCATATTAATTGGTTCCCAGGGCATATGAAAAAAACCAGAGAGCTACTAAAAGAGAATTTAAAATTAGTAGACTTAGTTGTTGAACTTTTAGACAGTAGAATACCTTACAGTAGTAAAAACCCTGAAATAGACAAAATAATAGAAGGAAAACCTAAAGTAGTAGTTCTTAATAAGGCTGACCTTGCTGACCCTCAAAATCTTAAGTTATGGAAAGATTATTATGCAGATCATAACATAAAAGCTGTTGCGGTAAATACACTGACAGGAGAAGGAATAAATGCCCTTATAGAAGAGTGTAAAAATGCGACAAAAGAAAAGATGGAGGCTTTAGTTAGAAAAGGTAGAAAAGAAAGACCTATAAGAATTATGATAGTAGGAGTTCCAAACGTAGGAAAATCATCTATAATAAATAGACTAACAGGTAGAAAAAGTGCACAAACTGGAGATAGACCTGGGGTAACCAAAGGAAAACAATGGGTTAGATTAAAAGGGAATCTAGAACTTTTAGATACACCTGGAATACTATGGCCTAAGTTTGAAGATGAGAGAGTTGCACTAAACTTAGCATTTACAAGAGCAATAAAAGATGAAATACTAGATATAGAAACATTAGCACTTAAATTTATAGAAAAGCTAAGCAAAGTTGCTCCTGAAAAACTCATAGAAAGATATAAAGTAGAAATAGGAGAAACTCCTCTTGAAACTATGGAGAATATAGGAAGAAAAAGAGGATGTATAGTTTCGAAAAATGAGCTAGACTACACAAGAATAGCAAATATAGTTTTAAATGAATTCAGAGAAGGAAAAATAGGAAAGGTTACACTTGAAGTTCCATCTGATATAGAAGAGAAAGAATAATTCTTTCTCTTTTTTTTGAAAAAACACGTGAAAGTAGAGGATAAAACATGTTAGAAAAATTAAATGTAAAGCAAATAAACGAAATAATAAACAATCTAGAAACTCATGAATACCTAAAATATATAGATATATTAAAAAATGATAAAAGAGCATCAGTACAAAAAATAGCACTCAAACTTGCAAAGAAATTAGATGATATAAGAAAAGAAGAAATAAGAATTCAAAACATGAAGATATTTGAAAATGAGGGCTACAAAAGAGGATTTAGATACATTGGAGGAATAGATGAGGCTGGAAGAGGACCACTAGCTGGACCCGTAGTTGCAGCTGTAGTAGTATTAAGTGAAGATACAATAATAGAAGGAATAAATGACTCTAAGAAACTAAGCCTAACAAAAAGAGAAGAACTATTCGATATAATAAAAGAAAAGGCGATAGACTATGGAATAGGAATTGTAAATAGTGATGAAATAGACGATATAAATATATTAAATGCCACATATAGTGCAATGAAAAAAGCTATAAACAATCTAAAAAATACTCCTGACTACCTACTAATAGACGCAGCTAAAATACCATCTATAGATATACCTCAAAACTCAATAATAAAAGGAGATAGCAAATCTATATCTATAGCTGCAGCAAGTATTTTAGCAAAGGTAACAAGAGATAGAATAATGGAAGAATATGATAGTGTTTACCCACAATACGACTTTAAAAAGCACAAAGGGTATGGAACTAAAGAGCATTATGAAGCTATAAAGACATATGGAATAACCCCTATACATAGAAAATCATTCCTAAAATCTATAATAAACGGTGATTAATATGAAAATTACAAGCAATACACATTATTGCTTTATTCCAAATTCTAACATATCTACAGAAGATACAAAAGCATTAGTAGAAAAGCACAATTCTAATGAACAAATAGATTTAAGTCTAAATAAATTAATAAATGATCTTAATGTGCCAAATACAAAAGAAAATGAAGAAATCATAAAACAAATGATAAAAGAAAACATTACAGTTAATAAAGAAAATTTTAAAACAATAAAAGAAAATCTATCTTCATTTAAAGCTTTATCAAAATTCAGTAACGAAGAAATAAAACTTTTAAATGAAAGTATAGACGATATAGAAAACAAAGAAGTTAGACAAGTATTAAGAGAAATATACATAAACAAAAATGGCAAAAATATAGAAAATATATTAAGTGATTTAAAATCAATAAATTTAGAAGAAAAGGACTTAATATTTCTATTTAAGAACAATCTTAAACTAAATTACCAAAATATAAAAACACTAGATGATTTTCTTAAAAAAGGTGAGAATCTAGAAAAAACTTTAGATAAACTATACCAAATAGTAAGCAATTCTAAAGAAACTTCCAAATGTGAAATAAAAGCAATAATAAAAAACATAATAAAAGATTTATCTTACAGTAAGGAAATTAATTTAAATGAAATAAAAAACAACTTAGAACTGCTAGCTAAGAAAATAAATATAAAAGAAAGAATATACAGTGATAAAGAAGAATTAAGTCAAATAAACGACAGACTAAATTTCCTAAACACACTATCTAATGAAAGTATGTACTTTCAAATTCCATTTCAATATAATGGATACAAAAATTTAGCAGAAATTACGCTAAGTAGTAAAAAGAGCAAAACTTCAAAGAACAAGAAAGAGATAAGTATATTTATTTCCTTAAATACCCATAATCTAGGTAAAGTAGAAAGCTTATTAGGATATTGTGATAATAGATTAAATATAACATTTTCATCAGAAAATGAAAAAATAATAAATATGTTTAAGAAAAATGAGTCTAAACTAATAAATAATATAAATTCAATCGGAATAAAAGATATAAATATAAACTACAAAGTAAAGTTAAAGGATAGATTCAACATATTAGAAGAAACAAAAATAGACTACGCAAACTTTGATATACGGGTGTGATGATATGAACAAAAAAGATAAAATTGCAGCAGCACTAAAGTATGATATAGATAAAGACAGTGCCCCAAAACTTGTAGCTAAGGGGAAGGGGTTAGTTGCAAAAAACATAATAGAAAAAGGAAAAGAAAATAATATAACAATATACGAAGATGATAAACTAGCAACACAACTACAAAACATACAGCTTCAAGAAGAAATACCAATAGAACTATATGAAGCAGTTGCAGAAATACTAGTATTCATATCAAAGATAGACTCTCAAAAGGTGAAATCTAATGAATAACAAAGAAAAGGGTGCATTAGGAGAACAAATCGCAAGCAATTATCTTTCAAGATGTGGATTTGAAATTATAGAAAGAAACTACAAAACAAAATGTGGAGAAATAGACTTAATAGCAAAAAAGGAAGCTACAATATCATTTGTAGAAGTTAAATCTAGAAATAGCCTAAATTATGGATATCCTTGCGAAGGGGTAAATATAAAAAAGCAAAATAAAATAAAAACTGTAGCCAAAGAATACATACTTAGAAAAAATCTAAAAAACTTTGACTATAGTTTTGACATAGTAGAAGTATATCTAAAAGATAAAAAGATAAACTATATGAAAAATGCTTTTTAGGAGATGGTAATTTGTTCTACAAAGTTAGTAGTGCAGGAATATTGGGAATAGATGGGTTTATAGTAGATGTTGAGGTAGATTTAAGTAGAGGAATACCAATGTTCAGCATAGTAGGGCTACCAGACACATCTATAAGAGAAGCTAAAGAAAGAATAAAATCAGCAATACAAAACAGTGGATATGAATTTCCTAACAAAAGAATAGTTATAAATCTATCCCCTGCTGACATAAAAAAGGAAGGATCTCACTTTGATCTTTCAATGGCAGTAGGTATATTACATAATCAATATACAACCGTTGAAACTGATATCAAAGACATATTATTTTTAGGAGAATTATCTCTAGATGGAAAGTTAAAGAAAGTAAAGGGAATTCTCCCTATAATAATAGAGGCCAAAAGAAAAAACTACAAAAAAGTGTTTCTACCAGTAGATAATCTAAAAGAAGCATCATTCATAGAAGGAATAGACCTTTATGGTTTTGATACTTTAGATAAGGTTATCAAATTTTTAAACAAAGAAACAGATATAAGTCCATACAAAAGAGAAATAAATGTAACCATATCACAATATCAGACATTAGATATGGCAGATATAAAGGGAAACTATTCTTCGAAAAGAGGAATGGAAATAGCCTGTGCAGGAGGTCATAATGTTCTGATGATAGGCCCACCTGGATCAGGAAAGACAATGATAGCTAAAAGGTTAGAGACTATACTTCCACATCTATCACTAGATGAATCTATAGAAATAAGCAAAATATATAGTGCAGCAGGACTCATAGATGAAAATGAAGGAATAGTAAATAAAAGACCATTTAGATCACCACATCATACTACTACCAAAACTGCTTTAATAGGTGGTGGAGCTGATGCAAGACCTGGAGAAGTTGTTTTAGCACACAAAGGGGTATTATTTCTAGATGAGCTACTAGAATTTGATAAGAAGATACTAGAAACACTAAGACAGCCAATAGAAGATAAGTATGTCAATATTTCAAGAGTAAAGATGAATCTAAAGTACCCATCAGACTTCATGCTAATAGCGGCTATGAACCCTTGTCCATGTGGATACTACAAAGACATAACTAGAGAATGTAAATGCAAAATGAATGAAGTAAATAAATACCTAAATAAAATATCAGGTCCAATGCTAGATAGATTCGATATATTTATAGAAATGTCTGCATTGGATTATGAAGACTTTGATAGTCAAACTGATACAGAACCATCAATTGAAATAAAGAAAAGAGTAGATGCTGCAAGATATATTCAACAGGAAAGGTACAAAAACAGTAATATAAAAACTAACAATCAACTCAGCACAAAAGATATAGACAAATACTGCTACCTTGATAAGACTTGCAAAGATTTCTCAAGACAAATACTTAGTAAATATAAATTAAGTTCACGAAGTTACTACAAACTACTAAAAACTGCCCGAACAATAGCAGATCTAGACAGTAGCGAAAATATAAATATAAGTCATTTAGCTGAGGCTATATCCTTTAGAAAAGCATACTTTACTTACTGGGGATAAGCCTTGATATTAAATCCCTTACCATATCAGTAAGGGATTTAATGTCTTTCAATAAATCTAACCTCTCCCTTATCGTTAATTAGAGAAAACTCAACAAATGCCGTACTATGAACAACAGAGCCAGACTCTCCTGTATTATTACTTTTTATATCCCCTGAGAAAACTGCCTCAATCTTCTTTTTTTCTTTACCTTGTAATACAAATACCTTATCAGTTTTAAGGTCATATTCTTTAGCTACAAGCTCATTTTGTACGATTAAATACTGGTAATAATCTGGTATCGTTATTTTAAGATAGAACTGTTGTGGTATGTTGCTACAGTTTTCTAATTCTAATGTATAGCGTATAAACTCACCATCTTGCCCTGTCTGTATATCTAAAGTATTAGACTTATTTCTAATATAATATATTGAGTTTAGGTCAGTAGACATACTCTTAATAAACTTAACACTATAATTATTCAAAGGAATAGTAAGTTGAAAAATTAGTATAATAGCGATAAGCTTTGCACCCTCACTTTTAAACTTCTTAAATTGTATTCCTGAAAGTCCTACACTAATTAATATTATGCAAAGAATACCTCCATAATACAAGGTTCCTCCCTTGAAATTCACTGGCTTAAATATTCTATTGACAAAAGGAGTCGGATCATTATTTGTATTGAACGAAAGAACAACTCCAATTAGAATTAGCAGTATATATAGTAGTTGTTTATTCTTTCTAGATAAATTTATTTTCATATCATCCCTCCTAATCATGACTTAATAAAAGTATATTCATAAACTTCTACATAAGGTATACAAATCCTCCAAAAGTTAAATCACAAGTGTTTTTATCCTCCATTCTATTACACATATAGCATATAGTGAGAACTACAGTAGATTTATGTGTTTGAATATGCAAATCGGAGTGTATATGACAAAAAAATGAAAGAAATGACAATATCTAAAATGATAAGGACTACATCTGGCGAAGAATTGACATTTGGTGTAAAATTAAAGTATTAATTCATGAAATGAGGGGGTGGATATGTGTCTAATATAGGCTGTATTATTCCGCAAATAAATATTTATTATTGTCAAAAATGTAATGTGCCAGTATTAGTGGATGAAAGTCAACTGAGAAAAAGATGTCCTGATTGCAATGGTGAAATAAATTATGTGGGAACGGATGCAAGAGTAGTATATCCACAAGAAAGGTTGTTACTAGAGTGTGCTATAGGTAAACCTTTAGAATATATGGATAGAAGTGTATGGAATCTAAAGGGCAATAAGTATCTAGTAGATGGGAAAATACTTAATATATCAGTTAAACAACTGACATCTAAGAATCCAGACGAAATAAGACAATGCATAAGAGAATATAAGCATAGAAATAGCTATGAATTTTTTAGAGAGAACATAGAAAAGTTTATACAAGTTAATAAATATAGGCTTAACTTAATAACTGATGAAGCTTGTAGTTACATAAGAAATATATGTTCAGATTACACATTAGATAGTATGTTTGTATCTTTTAGTGGGGGAAAAGATTCATCAGTAGTATCAGACCTTGTTATTAAAGCTCTTGGAACAACTGATATACTTCATATATTTGGAGATACAACTTTAGAGTTAGGATCAACCTATGATTACGTAAAAAAGTTTAAACAGCAGAATGCTAATATATTACTCAGGAACGTAAGAAATAAAGAAAAAGATTTCATAGAGTTAACAAAAAATAGTTTTGGACCTCCATCTAGAGTAATGAGATGGTGCTGTACAATATTTAAAACAGGGCCTATAAGTAGGAAGATAGATGCTTTATTTAAAAATAAAAGAGAAGTTTTAACATTCTATGGAATAAGAAGAAGTGAATCTGTTGTTAGAAGTAAGTATGAAAGAGATTACGAGAGTCCGAAAATTACAAAACAAAGAGTAGTAGGGCCTATAATTGATTGGAAAGATATAGATGTATGGCTATATATACTTGCTAACAATGTGTTAATAAATGAAGCTTATGAATGGGGATACACAAGAGTAGGGTGTTGGTGCTGCCCTAATAATAGTTCTTGGTCTGAGTTTATGAGTAAAATATATGAACCAGAAAGATATAAAGAATGGAGAGAAGTTCTAATTGACTTTGCTACAAAGATAGGAAAGCCAGATCCAGAAGATTATATAGAAGAAGGGGGATGGAAGGCAAGGCAAGGTGGAAACGGCCTTGATGTAAGTCGTACTAAGCTTAATTCACAAAACTGCACTACAGAGCAAAATGCAAAAATATATGAATTAACAAGGCCTATAGAAGATGAACTATATGAACTCTTTAAACCTTTAGGAGTTATAGACAAAGATTCAGGAAGAAGGTTTATTAATGAAGTATTAATTATAGATAATAAAACTAGACAGCCTATAATATCTATACAAGGAAATATAGGAAGCAACAAACTTAAGATAGTTACATTAAGTAACAATAACCCAACTCTTTTAGAAAAGAGGATAGAATGTCAAATAACAAAATATCAAGCATGCATGGAGTGCCTAGCATGTGAAAGTATATGTAAATTTGATGCTATAAAAATAAGAAATAATAAGTATTATATAGATGAAAAAAAATGTACTCATTGTTTAGAGTGTGTTTCTCACTTTACAAACGGATGTTATGTTAAGAAGGTTCTATATACTAAGAAACAAGAGGTGTAGATATGAAAATTAAGGGACATCAAAGTTTTTATATTAGAAGAGGGTGGATTCACAAAGGTATTAAGAAAGTTAATGAGGATAAAAGTATATTTACTAATAAAAAATTAACTTTAACAGACGAATTTGGAATAGGAAGTAACATGGTTACTTCACTAAAATATTGGTTAGATACGTTAGGTTTAGTTGAAAGGAAAAGAAAAGGTAACGAACATTACCACGAGTTAACGCATTTAGGAAACCTAATATTAGAAAGAGATCCATATTTAGAAGAAATTAGCACATGGCAACTTCTTCACTATAATCTAGCAACTAACGAGAAGTTAGCAACTACGTGGTATTGGTTTTTTAATGAATATAACGGGAATAGGTTTAGTAGGGAAAATTTATTTAATAACTTAAATAGATTTATACAAGAAAAGTATGAAAAAGAAGTATCGGAGAGAAGTTTAAAAGATGATGTAAATTGTTTTTTAAGCTGTTATGTTAAAAAAAGAGATATAGAGTCTCCCGAAGATAATATAGAGAGTCCTTTTACAGATTTAGGACTTATAGAAATATATAATAAGAAAAACGGAGAAATAGTATATCAGAGAACTTCTAAAGTGAAGTTAGATGTAAGAGTTGCTTTTCATGTGATGAAAAATCAAGCTAAAGAAAATAAAGCTATGGACTTAAAAAATATAATTTATTCTCCTAATAATATAGGGAAAATATTTAGCTTAAATATGTATGAAGTTATTGATATATTAGAAAAATTACAAGACCTAGGATATATTAACTTCACCAGAACAGGGGGATTAGATTATATAACATTTGCCAAGAGTCCTAGCCTACAAGAAATAATGACAAATATGTTCTAGGAGAGATCAACTATGTTAAAAGATATTGTTAAATTAAATTCAGATATGCAGTCTTCTATAAATTTAAATCTTGATTATAAGGATGAGGGAAAAAAACTATCTTATATACCAACGAAATCATCAATAGAAGTTATAGGTAATATAATTGCATCTTTTAGTAATCCAAATAGAACTAAATCTAAAATACTGATAGGGCCTTACGGTAAAGGGAAATCACACTTAGCACTATATTTAATAGGAATGATAACAGATCACAGTAGAAGTGAAAAAAAATATAACATGATACTTAACAAGGCTTTAGAAGTAAGTAATAATGATAAAAAAGATAATCATTATAAAAGTATCAATAATTTTATTAATTCTAAGGATAAATATTTGCCTGTTATTTTAAACTCTACTCCTTATAATAACGGTTTTGGTGATTTACTTATATATGGACTTAAGAAATCTCTAGAGTTAAATGATTTAGGGAATATAAGACTAGATTTTTATTTTGATAAAGCTGTAGATAAAATAAAGTTATGGCAGAAAGATTATTTAGAAACATATAATTTATTTGAAAGGCTATTAGATGAAGATATAAACGATTTTATAGGTAAGCTATATTCCTATAATGAAGAAGCTTACAAAAAATTTGAAGAGCTATATAAGCAAATAACTTCCGGTGCGGAATTTGAACCTTTACTTTCTGCAAATCCTATAAGCATATATAAAGATGTAAATGAAAAAATAAAGCAATATGGATACAAAGGGATATTTGTATTTTATGATGAGTTTAGCAAGTATATAGAATACCTAGTTTCTAATGATGCGTTTCTAGATATCAAGTTATTACAAGACTTCGCAGAGTTTTGCAACAGATCTAAAGATCAACAAGTACACTTACTATTGATATCGCATAAAAATATAAGTCAATATACAGGAAATCTAGAAAAAAATAAAATAGATCAGTGGAAAGCTATAGAAGGAAGATTTGAAGAAATTCAATATAATGATTTTACAAATCAGCAATATGAATTAGCAGCAGGTAGTATAAAAAAGGATGAAAAATTATGGCACAAATTTAGACTAATGCATAAAGAAAAATTTGAAAATTTGAAAAGAAATATGATAGTCAGGAATTTATTTAAGGATTTGAGCGATGAGGAATTTGAAAATTGGATAATTTACGGAGCTTACCCAATGAATCCTATAACAGCATATTGCTTACCTAGAATATCTGAAAAAGTAGCTCAAAATGAAAGAACACTATTTAGTTTTCTGTGTAAAGATGAAACTAACAGTTTATCAGATTATGTTAAAAACAATAATCGGGAAGTAAAGTTAGATGTTCTGTATGATTATTTTGAGGATAATATAATATCTTTAGGATACACAGATGAAATATATAAAGTATGGAGAAAAGCATCTAATGCATTAGAAAAACTAGAAGAAGATCTAGAGAAGGAAATAGTAAAAACTATAGCTATACTTCATATAATAAATAATTTTTCATTATTAAAGCCGACTAAACAAATAATAAAGTTTCTTTATAATAACGAAGGCTTAAATGCACTAGAAAATCTCATAAGAAACAACATATTAATAGATAGAAAAACTACTTCAGCTTTAGATATATGTAATGATATAGATATTGAGATATTTACAGAAATAAAGAATATAAAGGAAAACTCTAAAAAGGAAATAAATGTAGTAGATTTTTTAAACCTTAATTTCAGCAATATATTTATAGAAAGCAGAAGACATAATGATGATAATTCTATTATAAGATACTTTAAAGTTAAGTTTGCAGAAGAATCTTTAAACGATAGCTATATACAGCAAGATTTAAGGGCCCAAAATAGTGATGGGATTGTTTATATAGTAAACTCACATAACATTATTTTAAACCTAGATAATGAAAGAGCTATATTCATATATGAAAAAATAGATAAACATGTAGAAGAAGATATATACGATTTATGGTCTATAAAGAAGCTTAAAGAGCTTAAGAAAGAGGATATATCTATAAGAAATGAACTAGAAGTAATAGAAAGATCTTATGAAGAAAAAGTTTCTGAGTATATAGATAATATACTTAATATATCAAAAGATAGCATTGTTTTATATAGAAATAAAGAACAGAATTTAAGTAATAAGAAATGCTTAAGAGAGCTTGCATCTAAAATAATGGATGATATATTTGCCAATACTCCTATAATAAATAGTGAAATCATAAATAAAAATAATCCTTCAAAGGTGGTAGAAGGGGCAAGAAAGAAGATAATAGCTGAAATATTGAATCCTTTGAGTAAGACAATAAATTTCAGGAAAGGTAGCTTAGAGTCAACTATACTTAGATCAATATTACTTAAGAGTGGATGTATACATGAATTAGAAAACGAGGGTACTTACAAGTTAAATTATAGTATTTTAAGCAAAGACACTACTTACAATAACTCATTTATTAAACTTGTAAAAGGAATAAATGAAATAATCATAAATTCCTCAGAAGAAGTGAGTTTTGCAAAAATTTATGACTTTATGATTTTACCTGAATATAAGTTTGGTATGAAAAGAGGTCCAATACCTATAATACTTGGATTTATATTAAATAAACATAAAAAATACCTTTTAATTAAGAAAGATGGAGTAGAAGTACAAATAAGTGCTGAAATATTGGAAGATATACATGAAATGCCAGAAAGGTTTGTATTTAGATTAGAAGAAATGACTTATGAAAAGGAAATATATATACAACAACTAGAAGACATTTTCAAAGAATATATAAATGAAAATGATACAGTTTATGATAACTTAACTTATTTAACAATGGGTATTAAAAAATGGTTTTTGTATTTAAGTAAGTATGCAAAAGATGCTAAAAATGAATACAAAGGAAGTTTAGAATCAGAAAGAATAAGTAAGGATATTATTAAATTTAAGAATAAACTTAGAATATTAAATGAAAATTCAATAGAATTTTTATTTAGAGATTTAAAATCTATATTTAACACTCAAGACTATAATGAATTAATATCTAAAATTAAATATGCCAAAGCTAAAATAGATGGTTTAACTAATAATCTATACGAAAAAGTAGAAAGCGATATAAAAAAAGTGTTAGGTCTGCCTGGACAAATATCCCTTAACAACGGGTTATATGAGTTAATAGGGGATATAGATAAATCTAAAAAGTATTCTGGTGGAATAGAAAGTACTTTAATAAATTTTGCTCACGACAAAAAACAATTAAATGACTCTAAAGAATATTTGGACAAACTATCATATATACTTATAGGAATATATATAGGAGATTGGAATGACGGAACACCAAATAATTTCTACAAAAAACTTAGTGAAATAAAATACAACTTAGAAAGCAAAAATGATACTTATAAGGAAGATAATGAAGATATACAAACATTAGAAATTGCTATAACATCAGTGGAACTTAGTGATAGAGGTGAGATGCTATTAAATGATCTAAGGGATACAATAGAAGATTATGGAAATTCTATATCTGAAGAAGAAAAGAGGCAAATATTAATAGAATTACTGAAATAGATAAGGGGTAAAGAAATGAGTAATATATATTTAGACAATGCTGCAACTACTTTTCCAAAGCCAAAAGAAGTATATGAATATATGATAAATATGTACCAAAATTATGGTGCTAATGTTGGAAGGGCAACAACTTCATATGATCAAGGTATAAATAGTATAGTTAAGGAAACTAGAGATATGTTGAAAAATCTAGTAAATGCAAAAGACGGTTATGAGGCTGTCTTTACACCTTCTGCCACTATAGCTTTTAATCAAATACTTTGGGGTCTAGACTGGAGTAAGATAAATAATGTATACATAAGCTATTTTGAACATAATGCAGTTCTTAGAACTTTAGAAGCGATAAAGAAAGATTATGATATAAATATTAAATTCCTAGAGTTTGAAAAAGATAATTGGAAATACGATTTCCAGAAAATAGAATATGAATTTGAAAACAGTTCTCCAGATTTGGTAATAATTAATCATGTCAGCAATGTTTTTGGTTATATATCTACGATAGAAGAAATATATGATTTATCTAAAAAATATAATCCTATTTATATTATAGATGCATGTCAGTCTATGGCATTAGTGGAGTTAGATCTATTAAGGTATAGATTTGATTTTGTTATATTTGCAGGGCATAAAACTTTATATGGGCCATTTGGCATAGCAGGATTTATTATGAATAAAAACATAGATTTGAAGCCGTATATATATGGTGGAACAGGTACTGAATCTATGAGTATGAATATGCCAAATGAACTTCCATCTAAATATGAAGCAGGAAGTTTAAATACATTAGCCATATTTGGTTTGTATAAAGCACTGAAGTGGATAAATGAAATAGGTGTTAAAAATATAAGAAAACAAGAAGAAATTATTACAAGAGAGTTAGTGAGTGTTCTCCAAAAATATGACTTTATTCAAACATATATACCTACTAACAATCATATAGGAATAGTTTCATTCAAAATCAAGGGGTACCCTGTTGATATTATGGGAGAGTGTATAGGCAAAAATTATAAAATAACATTGAGATATGGTCTTCATTGTGCACCCAATGCCCATATAGTAAGTAACACATTACCAGAAGGAACTATAAGAGTTAGTACAGGGTATTTTACAACGTTAGAAGATATAAGGAAACTGGATGATGCTTTAAGTGATTTAGAATACGAAATATAAATTATTAAGGAGAAAAGTATCATGAACAATATTGGGAGTGGATTTGTTAGTTACTTAAATACAATGAATAATGCTAGCAGTAACAATGAAAATGCACTAGCAGAATCTCAAGTTAAGAGTAAATATTATGATTATATAAAAGTAGATAGAAGACTAGGGAACTATATATATGGGGAACTATTTGAAAAAGAAAAGTCTAGTGCTGTAATACTGACAGGTCATGCTGGCGATGGTAAGACAAGCATACTTATACAGCTATTATACAAATTAGGGTATATGTCAAAAGAAAATAAAAAGCCATTAAAAGAAGAAGATCTTGTTTTAAATAAGTTTTTTTATGTTAAAGATATGAGTGAATTAAATGAAACAAAACAGCAAGAAATGTTAAAGGAGTTTTTAATACAACCTAGTAAAAACGTATCTTCACTTCTTATATCTAACACAGGACCTTTATTAAATACATTTAGAAAAGTAATTAATGATGATACAAAGTTTGAAGAATTTGAAGATAGGTTGTTAAAACAATTAGATAGTAACAATTTAGAAGATATACAAGTAGAAATAGGTGATAGTGTCCAAAGTTTTAAAATAGTAAATATGGCTAAGATAGATAACACATATTTAGTAAGAGAGTTGTTAACTAAAATTTTACAAGAGAATCTATGGGAAAAATGTATATATTGTAAAAATACAGATATGTGTCCTATAGCTTTTAATTATCGAACTTGCGTAAAGAATATAGATAGAATTATAGATTTTATAGAAAGAGCTTATACTTACCTTAAGGAAAATGAATCGAGATTAACTGTAAGACAAATGGTATCACACATATCTTTTGCTCTTACAGGAAATTTAACTTGTGAACAAATAAATGAGAAATTAACTCATGATAAAGAAGCACTGTTTGATTATGCTTTTCCTAACCTATTCTTTGGCTATAAGGGGATTGAATTTATAAAGGAAAGTTATAACATAAAGGCAATAAAAGAACTTTCTAAAATAGGTATAGATCAAATTTCGCTATCTAAAGACCATAGCTTATTTGTAAATGAAGATTTCGATATGTTCGATGATGAAGTTAGATATATATTAGAAAATAAGTTAAGAATTAATATAGAGAGCTTAGGAATAGAAAGTTACAATTCTATGCAGTTAAGAAGAGCGTTTAGAAGGTTCTATATGATATTAAGCAATATTAGTAGTGAAGAATTCAACACGATGATTTCAGAAATATTTTCTGATGCTTTCAAGGAATATTATAATTTAATGAAAAACAGAAATTTAAACTCCCTAGAAAGGAAGAAATTGAGAAATTTGATATTCGATGCTTTATACAAAATTTTCCTAGGTGTTTATAACAAAAATAATGATATTTTATATTTAACCGTCAAAAAAGATTTTGATGATATACAGAATGTACAGTTGATCCTAGGAGAATTCAATAGAAATAATATAAATGTATTTAATCAATCCAGTGAAGATACAATGAAAGAAAGCGGAGAAACAAATAAGCTGTATTTCAGAATTGGAAGTGATAAAAGAGATTGTTTTGAAATAACATACCAAATGCTTAAATATTTCATGAGAATAAATGAAGGTGAGATATTTACTAGTCTAAATCCAAGCTTTACATTTGGATTAAATAAAATAAAATCAAGACTTTTAAAACAGTGTAGAAATGAAAATTATGATAGTGAAGAAATAAAGCTACTATTCTTAAATAAAGATAATATAAGAACAATGAATATTCTTATAGAGGATTCAAAACTCTTTGCAGATAGTTAGGGGGGATGATGTATATGACATACTATAAAGGAGTTTTTCCGAATTTAAAACTAGAGAACAACGAAGTTCCTGAGGTCCAAAATCTCCAAATACAAGCATATGGAAGAAGAATAAGAAAAGACCAAACTGTACCAGAATATCTACTTGAATTTTTACTCATGTATATAGGTACAGGTTATAAGCTTGATCAACCTGAAAATGATGGAGTATATCATACTCAACTTAAATATATAACAAAACCTAATATAGGACTCAAAAGATTTATATTCTTTGAAAAAAGCAAGCTTGAAAATAGATTCGAAATAGATAGACATGCATATGAAAAGTTAAATAATTTACTTATGGAAAATATAGAGACATCTATACGTAGTAAAGAGGATGTACTGAAAGTTATTCAAGACTTATATTATGGGTTTTCAGCCGTTACTAAAAATAGGGGATGGTTTGCACAATCATTAATGCCGGTATGTGAAGAAACTGTGTTTGCAGAAGCAATGGGAAAGAAAACTAAAAGAAAAAATAAATTTAGGCATATAAATTCTTTAGATGATCTAAGTGGGAAAGAGATGCTTGAAGTTGAGAAAGGATTTGAGTTTGGAGAGCATAATTTCATGGCGAGAGGTGGAGAGGTATATTTTTTACATATTCTTCAAGGATTACGACAAAAACCTCAGTATAAGGAGAGTATTGAACAAAATTTAAATGCACTTCTTAAATCTTTTCCACAATTCTCTAGAATATCAAATTGGATAATAGATACATGGAGTAAATATCTAGAAGAAAAAAATGTTGATACAAGAACAAGTCTGAAGGTAGAAATGAAGTCTCAATGGATAACTGAAAGATATAAAAGAAGGTCAGAGTATACAATAAGAGAGCTAAATAACTTGCTTATGTGTGAAACTTCTGAGTTTGAAAAAATAGATCTATTAAACGTAGGGATAGTTTTGCAGGTACTGAGAATGATGGTAGAATCTGCTGTATGTATAGCTGAGGATAAAGCAGAGTCTAATCCTATGTGGCTAATTCACATCACCTCCAAATCAGATGCAGATCAAAAAATCAAAAAAGTAGCCTCTGAACATTATAAGGAACTAGAAGAAAAAATGGAAATAGCTATATATAAAATGCTAGAAAACAAGAAAAAATATCTTGAAGATAACGAGAAAGAAAGGAAAAAAAGTGAAAAAGAAAAAACTGACTTAGCCCTTTTAAAAGATGCTAACGAAGATTCATTTAAGCTGCTGAGAAAATTAGGTAAAGATATAGGACTAATAGTGCCTTTGAAAGGAGAAGGAATGAGATTCACATTATCTGATTCTTTAATAAGATTTCTAGTACTTTCTTTAATAGAACCAGAGCAAAAAATGACATTAGATTCTTTCTTAAAGAAACTATATAAGCATTATGGAATAGTTATAGGACCAAGGGAGTATGACTTATATGAAAGGGACAATAAAATAAATATTAATAAGGATATGTCATATTTAAGCGATAATTTAATAGAATTTCATAATTTATTAAGAAAGAATGGTTTTTTAAGAGAACTCTCTGACGCAACTTCTATAGTTGAAAATCCTTATATGAAATTGGAGGGAGATTCAAGTGAACTCGTATGTGAGCCTTGTTAAAGAACTTATACTTAATGAAATAGGAAAAGGGAATAAGATTAACATTATAAAGCTAGAAAACTTTATACATCCTAAAGTATATTACGAAGTATGCTTGTATTTTAGAGGGCTGCTAAAGAATAAAAACATAGACTTCAAAGCAAGGTTATCTAAGGAAAAATATGAATTTTGGAAAGGTAATCCAAACTTTTCTTTTGTTCTAAAGGAAATGGATAAAGAAGGATTAATTGAGAAGGAAGAACATTTAACTAAATGGAGAAATCACTGTTTTAATAATAATATAGAGAACTGCGTTGTATTTTTAATGGGAACAGAGTTAGTTGAGGATCAAGGAGGAATAGAAGACTTCTATAAAATAAATCCTCATATAATAGAAAACTATGTAGGAAACAAGTACTCAGTAATGTTCCAAAAAAATAAGTATATAGAATCATTGAATTTATCAAGTCAATACCTAAATATACTAGATAATATATACAAAAATATATTTATTCATATACCTAAAGATTTATTTAATTTAAGTGAGTTTATAGATTCTCTAGAGTATATAGAAGATAAGGATGAACTTGTTAAGTATATATTTGAAAATTTAAATGAATGGTGGGATTTACCTAATGTAAGGAATATTCTTAGTAATCCTGGTCTAGACAATTTAGAAAACAAAAAAATAGATTTATTAGACAAGGCGTATAAGTTTGTAAATAGAAGTATAATATCTAAATATCAAACAGATAAAAAAATATTGAGCTTGAGGAATACTGCTGATAAATATTACAAAAAACACGAAAATGAAATAATATCAGAATTTAACGAAAAATTCCCTGGATATAATGATTACTTCGAAGTTGTAGAAGATATTATAAATTATATCCAAGGTATAAAAATAGGTGAAGTAAAACAAAAATTATTTAAGTGCAACTTTACAGATATACTAGGCATATTAAATTATAAAGAAAGCACAGTTAAGGCGACACATAATAAGGTTCCTAAAATATATGGCGATCCATTTAGGGCTATATATCTTCCTATATTAATAGAACTTAATAATCTACCTGTTGATTTAAGAAATGATATAAATAAAATCAGGGTAAATATACAACAAATAAGCTTGGCAAATACAATATCAGAATCAGATAATGAAGATAGTGATCTAAAAATAAAATGGAAGAATATGTGCAGATTTTTAGGGGGAATAGAAACGTTATTTGAAGATTTAATGTTATCAAATTGTAATGGAGAAATTATTGAACTAGAAGTTTACTCAGAAATATCTTCAAATGAAGATACATATCCATTCGATATAAAAAATGCAGGAGATCTTCTAAAAAAAGGCATTCTTAAGAGTGCATCTGCTAGTGAACAAAGGTCGAAAATAACTATGGAATATGAATTCTATACTGAGGGAGATGAAGAAGCCATTGAAATATCAGAATATGAATGGCATATATTTGAGACTGATTTTTGGGCTAATACATATAATTTTATAGAAAGTAGTTTTGAAGATTTTATAAAACAAGATAAATTTGTACCTATAGGTATATGTAAGGAACTAAATAGTGTACTGGATATTACAAATGAAGAAGAAGTAATATATTCTATTAAGGATTTAGAAGTTAAATATAAAGATGTTATAGAAGAATTAAAAGGAGAAAATGACGAATTAATAGTAAGATTACATGATATAGGCGAGACATTTAATAATGTCATAAATAATATAAAAGAAAATGGATTGTTTAATTCAATTAAAAATACAGGAATGATACAATTCATAGGAAAATATAATGAATTGCTAGATTCTTTAATATGTAATCTAAGAAATGGGGAACATTTAGAGTTAGCTAGAATATTTTCTAAGTCTTTTCTATTAATAAATGAGGATAATATATACTCAGATCATACAACAGGAGCACTTATGATGCCATATCATCCTGTAATGATAGAAAAAATAATAGAAAGATATAATTATTTAGCGAATGGGTTTGCAGAAATATTTGAAGAACTAAAGCTGTCTAAAACGGACAAGTATAAAATAAATATAATAACGAATAAATTTGATAGACTAGATCAACTAGCTACTATAACATTTGGTTCTAGTATATTAATTGGAGAAGATAATAAATTTGTACCTTGTAACTCAACATACGGATTTTACTCGTTATATGGTAGTTCAAGAAGTGATGTTAGCTCTTCTAAGAGTGTGGATTTTGGTATTAACGATGAAGATTTTACTGGTACTGTGCAAAGTAACCCAGTATCTACTTATATATCAAGGGTTATTGGTGATTATTTAAATACTTACCCTTCTAAAATAGATGGAATAAATATATCATTCATAGAACCTAAACACTATAAGAATTTAATAAGTGGATTACATAATATAATAATCAAGCTTGAAAAAGAAAAATTAAATGTAAAAATAAATGTTCATATATACACTAATGACTATAAATGTAACAGCAAGAACTATATAAAGTATTGGTTAGAAAATAAATTTACAGAAGAAGATAACATAACTGTAAAAGCTCATATAAAATATATAGATTTTTCTAGTTCTATAGATAACATAAAAAATAGCATATCTAAATCAGATTTAATTTTTGTAGAGAATGTTCTTGATATGGAAGATATAAAAACTGAATTAGTTAATGATCCTGTAAAAAAAGATATATCTCAAAGTAGGTATCCTTCTGTGTATTTACCTATACCATGTAATGAGGCTAAATCAAGAAAAGTTTCTATAACCCAAACACAGTTTGAGGTAGAGTACAATCATACAAAATATATGACATATATGCAAAATAAAAATGTAAAAGATGGTCAATACAAAGCTGTGAAAAAAGTAGTTTTGAAAAGTAATATAGAACAATTAATAGAAGGTCTGCATGATATAGGTACATGGATAGTTATAATAGATGAAAATATAGATGTAGATATACTTAATCTTAAAAATAATAAGATAATAGGATTTTCAACAGGAAATGGATATTTTGGTGAATTGAATACCACAATATCAACTAAACAAGAATATCTAAATGATCTAAGGCAATTTTTAACAACTAGGTTAAGGCATAAATTTAGTAACTGGAAGGCAAAGCATATAGAAGATGCAGCACAAGAGTGTATAAATTACGCTAAGTATTTAGATGGATCTGAAATATTAAAAGCTATAAATCCTAATGATGAATCTATAAACAATTATTTAGCCTATCTATTAACATCAAAATTTGAAAATATATTTGAAAATAGTTCTGATAAATTTTATATAAGGAAAATTATAAGTTTAGATTCTCACAGTCATTTATTTGATAATCAACTTGAGCTATCTAAAGAAAAAAATATAAATTCAAGACCAGATTTTTTAATACTAGAAGTGGAGAAAGAAAATAATAATTTGTTAGATAATGAAAATATAAAAATAAAAGCTAAGATATTAGAATGTAAATTAGCCAAGGCCAACGACATCCACATACAAAAAGCAAAAGATCAAGTTTACGAGGGATATCGTAGACTATCTAATATATGGAACGCAGATAGTCATTCAGTTGAGAGAAGATTTTGGTTTAATCAGCTATATAGATTACTAGCATATAATAGCACCATAAATAGAATAGAAAATAAAACTGAAAGAGATTTATTAATAAATAAACTAACAGGAATTAATGAAGGGAATTTCGAAATAGAATTTTATAATTATGAGTACACCTATTGGGTAGATACGGATTTTGGTACCCATTACGAAGAAGAAATAGACAACGTTGACGATGTAGATATTAATATATTTAAGTTTAGTAAGAACTATATAAAAGAGCTTCTAATAGGAGTAGATCAGAATGATGAGGAGTTATCAGGAAAAGAAGAACAATTTGTACAAAGCAGTAATAAGATAGATGATATAAATGTACAAATAGGAACTTCTAGAGAAGAATATGATACCCATGATAACAGTGAAGAATATTATGATGTAGCTGTTGCTGAGAATGAAGAAGTTTTAAATCAAGATCCATTAATAATAGATACTGAAATATTAGAGTTATTTAAGACCGGAAGTAAAGAAGCTATTAAACAAGAAGAAGAATCTATTAAATCAAAACTAAATACGCTGAAAAACCAATTAGAAATTAGGAAAATTCGTATAATACCTCATGATTATATAATTGGCCCAGATATAGCTAGAATAAGAGTACAGTTGGCTGCAGGTGTTAATTTTAGTCAAGTTGAAAGATATGCTGAAGAAATGAAATTATGGTTAGGCATAAATGAACAACCGTTATTATTTATAGCAGATGGACATGTAAATATAGATATAGTGAGAGAAAAAAGACAAACTATAAGAATGAAAGATATATTATCTAAGATTAATAAAGCTTCAGATAAATATCAAGACATTAAGGATAAATTTTATATACTATTAGGTGAAGATGTGTTGGGAAATCCTAAGTTAGTAGATATGAGTGATTCTAATAGTCCACATCTTTTAATAGCAGGACAAACAGGAAGCGGAAAAAGCGTATTAGTAAATGTAATACTATCTTCTATTATGTCTATGTACACTCCGGAAGAAGTTGAGTTGATTTTAGTAGATCCTAAGTTTGTAGAACTTACTTTATTTGAAGATAGTGAATACACAAGAAATAGACAAGCTGCAACTGAACCTGAAGAGGCTGTAAACTTATTGGATGAATTAGTAAGTGAAATGGACTCCAGATATAGATTATTTAAGTCTAGCAGAGCTAAAAACATAACAGAATATAATAAGAAAAATCCAGATAATAAATTAAAGAGAATACTTATGGTATTTGATGAATATGGAGCTATGATAGAGTCAAGTAGTGAAGTTAGAGCTAAGCTAGAAAACGCTATAAAACAACTATCTCAAAAGGCTAGAGCTGCAGGTATACATATAATTATATGTACACAAACACCTAAGGCAGAGATAATAACTACGACTATAAGGAATAACTTAACAGCTAGAATAGCACTTAAGGTAATAGACTCTAATGCATCTAACTTGATATTAGATACAAAAGGAGCAGAGTCTCTTTTAGGTAAAGGGGATATGTTGCTTAAAACAGCGGATACTTCAAACTTAATTAGAATTAAATCACCATACATAGAGGAAGATGAAGTTGAAAGCGTTGTAAAATATTTAAATAATAAGTTTAAGGTGGAAGATAATGAGTAATACAACAAAAGGAAATTTAAATTTTCACGAAAGTTTTTGTTTGGAACTTGAATATATAGGGAAAATACTACAAATTGCAGATAACTATGGTTATTTAACAAAAGAAGAGGTATCAGAATTAACAGGAATACCTACAGGGGATAAGTCGGGTAAAGTTGAGCCGCATATATATTATGCTAACTATATGAATCTTATAGATGTAAATAAAGATGGGGGTAAGTACTTACTAAAAAAAACGGATTTAGGCAACTTAATATATAATGAAGATTTGTTTTTAGTTGAAAATGTAAGTAAAGCTATGTGTAATTACTTTCTAAATTCTGAACGATTTGGAGCCACTATGTGGTTTCAAATCTTTAGAATTATTACAGATAAGTATGGAGATGTAATAAATGAAGAAGTTTTAATAAATGAACTAAAAGATATGAATGGTATAAAAATAAATTTAACGCCGTTTAGAAGCACATACAGAAACGATAATTCATTGAAATCACTACATTTGCTTGAAATAATAGATGAAGATGCTAGGAAGGTTAAGTTTAACAAAAATAACATAAATAAAGATTTAATGTATGTATATAGTTATAC
The DNA here is from genome assembly GCA_002029295.1 of Alkalithermobacter paradoxus. Lineage (GTDB taxonomy): Bacteria > Bacillota > Clostridia > Peptostreptococcales > Peptostreptococcaceae > Alkalithermobacter > Alkalithermobacter paradoxus. Next base: position 143,598 of record MZGW01000004.1, read on the forward strand.
ATTATTGAAGGAATTAGAAGCTTTAGATGTAAATAGACAAGAATTTACTGTTAGTGAGATAATCGAAGATATAAAATGGCATAGGGGATTTTGTTGGGATGAAGAAGTTGCAATGAATGTTTTAGATGAACTAAGTGATATGAGGATACTTAGTCTAAATAAACAATTAATCCCTGTAACAGTTATAAAAAATATAAATAGTGAAGATTTACTTGATAAAGTATATTCTTTACTATCCTAAAGAGGGTATAGAATGGAGATGATCATATGGCGAAGATAAAAGATATTATATCTTTAAAAAAGGATATAGTATTTGGGGGAGCTGTTCAAACAGACTGGTATTACGATAAGAGCAAAGCAAAGACAATATCACAAAGCTTTATATTTCATGGACCGCAATTTTTTGGAGTAACACAAGATGATGTAGAATACAAAACTCATAAGCTAATGGATACATGTAGTTTCACAAATCTGATAGCTAATAAGTTAAATGATGATGAAGGAAATTCAATAGTTCTTACAATAGCAGGATATGGAACAGGAAAATCGCATTTAGCAGTAACCTTGGGTAATTTATTTTCTCATGAAAAAGAAAGTGATATTTATAAGGACATAGTTAGTAATTTAAGGTCAGCAGATATCGATATATCTGAGAATATAGAAGACAAAACTAGTAAACCAAACTTAGTTATAGTATTAAATGGTATGAAAGATTTTAACTTAAATTATGAGATATTAAGTACTGCAAAGAAAGTATTGAGTGCATATGGATATGGAGAGGAGATATTCTCTGAATACACTAAAGCCTATAATATAGCTCAAACATTCCTAGATAGAAACTTTGAAAATTTTAAAGATAAGTTTTTAGAAAGCACATCAAAAAGAGGCATAAATGTCATAAACCTAAAAAAGCATCTAATGGAAAATATATATAAAGATGAAATTTTTGATTCTATAAATGATGTATATAGTTACGTGACTGGAAGCCCTATAAGGTGGGACGAAGGCATATCTTCAGCCGATGTATTAGGAAAATTAGTAGATAAAATGTGTGGTACGAGTGGACATTTTAATAAAATATTGATACTATTTGATGAATTCGGAAGATATATAGAGTATGCATCGGATTATCCAAATAGAGCAGGAGATTCAGCTCTTCAACAAATATTTGAGGTAATTCAAGATAGCAACAACAATATATTATTTATAGGGTTCATTCAATCAGATTTGAAGACATATTTAGCCAGAGTAAACAAAACTTCAAATATAAGTAGATATATAGGAAGATATGAAGCTGGAGAAAAGATATATCTTTCTTCTAATTTAGAAACTATATTTGCAAATTTAATAAAACCTAAAGATATAGATTTATATTCTAATTACATAGAATCTAAACTAAGAAATGAAAAAGTAGAACAAAAAAATAAGGTCTTATTTAATAAGATAAATGAATGGATACCAGGAGCTAAAGGCAAGGGGGTATGGAATAATTGGGAGAAGTTTAGCAATGTTATATTAAAAGGAGTGTATCCATTTCATCCTATAACAACATGGATGCTTTCATATCTTTCTGACTGGTACCAACAAAGATCAGCTATAAATTTTCTAATAGGATGTTTTGAGAACATAGAAGAGAAAGAGATAACTGAATTTGGAGATTTGCCAGTAGTACTTCCTATAGATATCATAAAAGGAGATTTCTTTAAGGAGTTATTGCTAGCTGAAAGTGAAGGAAGACAAAAAAGTGAATACTGTACATTATACGATAGAATATATATAAAATACAAAGATAAACTAAACAAAACTGAATTAGATATTTTATCAGGAATATTAATATTAAAGCTTGGAAAATTTAGGACATCAAATAAGGAAGATGTACTGTTAGCTTTAGAATATATAACTAACATAAAAAGTGAATTATTAGATGGTATTTTAACAAATTTAGAAAACAATTATGGAATGATAGCATATGATGAAAAAACTGCTACTTTTGATTTTATAGAAGATGCAACAGGGATAAATGACTTTAATAGATTTATAAGAAGAAAAAAATCAAATCTAGAAAGTATTGATCTAGAACTATTACTAAACAACGATATAAAACAAAAATTAGGGATAAATAGTTATATACTAACTGATTTTGGAGCTAGAAATAATATAAAAACAAGTGAATGGCAATATGAACAAGATATAGTAACATCAAAGAGAATAGATAATGTGTATGTCCAAAACTTAATAAATGACTTTAATAATTCAACAAATCCGAGTAAACCTAAAGGCAAAATAATATATATATATAATAACAAAGATAACAATATAGACGAATTAAATAAGCTGAAGGATTTATATAATCAATATAATTTAGATAATTATCCTATAATATGGATACTACTAGATGACAGAGAAAATGACCTATATAACTTGTTAATAGACAGCAGTATAATACCTAAGTTTACTCAAGAAGAAACTATGAAGTTTGCTAAATTCATGATGATGTTTACTGAAAAAGTAAATGATGGATTAGTGCGTCAGTTTAATAATATGCTTCAAGAAAGAAATGTGTTCACTAATGAAGGACTAAAAAAGAGTTCGCTGAGAATAAAAAATATATGCAATAAAAGATTTGAGGATCTGTATAAAAGGATAATATCATTTCCATTTGAAGGGTTTGCAAATAAAAATTTAGGTGCTCCTAAAAAAATACATGCAGCTATCAGTAAAGGGATATTATCTGGACAGTTAAATTATCAATGGATACAGCTACAAAATAAAGATATAAAAAACAGAATAGATATAGTATTGAGAAATAAGATGGTTGGCTGGGGTGTTCTAGATGATGAATTCAGAATAATTACTCCTAAGAATATAAATTTAAAAAGTATTTATGATGAAATAAGGAGTATGTTTGATGGGAATGAGGTTAACTTATATGATTTATATAAAAAATACACTCATCCCCCATATACCTTTAATGACTATTCATTCGCGTTAGCTATAGCAATATACATAGCAGTAGAAGGTATAGAAATAAAGATATTCAAAGGAAACAAACCTATAAAGACTATAGACTGGGTGACTGAGTTTTACAAAGAAAAGGATTTAGATTTCAAATATCTTAAAGATTGTAAGTTAGTAAAAGTTGATTTAGGTGAGTATTTAACTAGGTATAAAGTTATATGTGATAAGATAGAAAGAAATACTGATATAGATATATGTATAAAGTTAAAGTCTGAGTTATACCAGTTGTTATCTGAGGAAGAGCCACCAGAGGAATTTAAGTTAAAGGTGGAAGGGTGTAAGATGTTAATAAACCAAGGTGAAAAGCTATACAATAAAACTAAAATTTTTATAGGTGAGATGAAACATGATCTAGAAAAAGGGATAAGAGAATTAGATTTTAAGCACATAAACAAAGTTGCTTTAAAGTGTGAAAAAATAACTCCAACCATAGAGGAGGGATTATCTTATCAATATAGTGAAAAGTATATGACTATATTCGGAGATTTACTTGATAAGGCTAGAGATTTTATAGAGAAAGAATATGTAAATTTCTTAAACAAAAATGCTAAATGCTATAGTATTGCTCAGGTAACGGGGTATGAAAAGTGGATGAAATTACTCGCTGAGGATTTAAGAAGTTTAGGATACGATGATTATGCTAGACTTACAATAAATAAGCTTGAAGAGCAATTAGATAATCTAGATAACATTAAGAAAATACAAACCATAAATGAAAATGTGAAAAACTATTTAGATATAGTAAAGCCTAGTGAATATTCAACCCAGGAAGAACTTTTACAATGGAAAAAACAGGGTGAAGAATTAATAGATATAGTAAGATATCATGATGTATTAGATAAAAATGATAAAGAAGCTTATATAACAAGCTTAGAAACAAGATTAGAAACTAATAATAAATTTTTACACAATATAAACAACAGCATAATGGATATAATAGATAGAGCTCTTGAAGTAACTTCTATTAGAGAGGCTAAGAACATTATAAATGAAATACAATATGTTATGTCTAAGAAGTTAAGACCTATAGACAGGGAAGAAATAGAAACTATAGGACAAGTTGTTCAAAACCTGATTAAGGACATAGAGGAAATGGATAACATAGATAAGTTTAATATCAAGATTGATGAAGCAAAATTATTAAAAGGTAAGTATGAAGAGTTTGAGGATATTGTAGCTGTAGAAAGTATAATAAATAGTTATATACAAAGTATAAATGACAAAATAGATGAACTAAATATCAAGTGGATAAATATGCATTTAGGATTTGATATAAAAGATATAGATAGTTGGGACTCTGACATGTGTTTTAGATGGATTAAAGAAACAAGGGGTACTCCAGAATATCTTATAGATAGTACTGTGAGTCAATATAATGAGTATAAAAACAAGGTAGATAATAGAATAAGCAGTTTAAATATGGATAGTATATTAAGTATGTTTAGAGATCTCTCTTTAGAAAAGAAAGAAGAATGTATAAGTTTGTTATCTAATATATTAGAAGAATTGAGTAGTAAAGTAAATTAATGTTAGATTATATTCTTTAGGCACTTACTAATAGATATTAGTAAGTGCCTTTGCTAGATAGATTCGATATATTCATAACTAGATTATGAAGACTTTGATAGCCAAACTGCTACAGAACCATCAATTGAAATAAAGAAAAGAGTAGATGTTGCAAGATTTGTACTGCTATTTTGATAAGACTTGCAAAAGATTTTTCAAAGCAAATACTTAGTAAATACAAACTAAGTTCACGAAGCTATTACAAGACGAAGGACAGTTTTATGGATATGTTTGAGGTGGTTATTTAAAATATGACTTAAAGGGGGATAATGTCGTGAAGACAATCTTGAAAAACGGCAAGATATATGTTGAAAAAAACAATTTCAAAGAAGCAATCCTTATAGAAGATGGAACTATAAAAGAAGTTGGTAGCAATGATGAAATACTTAAAAATAACGCTGATAATATAGTAGACCTTAATGGCAAAACTGTTTTGCCAGGATTCAATGACAGTCACTTACATATCACATTAGTTGGTGATGGAATGAGCTGTTGCGATTTAACAAAGGCAAGATCAATAAATGACGTTATTGAGCTAGGAAAGAAATTTATACGTGAAAATGAAGGAATAAAGGCTTTATATGGTCGTGGGTGGAATCAAGACTATTTTACTTGTGGTGAAAAGCGTATACTCAATAGATTCGATCTAGACAAAATATCCACCGAAATTCCAATTGTATTTGATAGAGTATGCATACACCTTGCAGTAGGCAACACAAAGGCACTAGAGATATTAGGTGTAGATGAAAATACTGTTGTAGATGGTGGAGTTATTGATACGCTAAATGGTATATTTACTGAAAATGCTACTAGCTTACTCCGCTCTGTTATACCAAAAAAAAGTGATGAAGACATAGAAAGAGAGTTTTTGATGGCTGCAAATTATGCACTCAGTCTTGGCATAACTTCAGTACAGTCATGTGATATTATGGGCGAAGATTTTGAGAGAATGTTTAGGATTATAAATAATATCTACAAAGATAAGAAAGTAAAGTTAAGATATGGACATCAATATAATTTTCAGGATATAGATGACTTTAGATCTTATATTGAAACTGAACATAAAACTGGTAAATATGATGAAAAGTTCTTATCAAAAGGTGCACTAAAACTATTTAAAGATGGTTCATTAGGTGCTAGAACTGCTTTAATGCTAGATGATTACAAAGATGATCAAGGGAATAGGGGTGTGGCAGCACTAAGTGATGAGCAGCTACAAAAGTTATGTGATTTAGCAACAGAAAATGGAATTAGGGTAATAACTCATGCTATAGGTGATGGAGCTATAGAAAGTGTAATAAATGCTTATGAAAGTACTATGAAAGATGGCGTGAACCTTCTTAGACACGGTATAGTTCATTGTCAAATAACAAGTAAGAAGCAACTTGAGAGAATTGCTAAATTAAATATTCCTGTTATGTATCAGCCTATTTTCTTAGATTACGATATGAATATTGTCGAAGATAGAGTAGGAAAGGAACTTGCAAGTACATCTTATGCTTTCAATACTTTATACAAATTAGGAGCTCCTGTAAGTTTGAGCACAGATGCTCCCGTAGAAGAGTGTAATCCATTTTCAAATATCTACTGCGCTGTTACAAGACAAAGTATATCAGGCAAGCCTGTAGGAGGATTTTATCCAAATGAAAAGATGGAGCTTGAAGATGCTATTGATGCATATACATATGGAAGTGCTTTTAATGAGTTTAAAGAAGAATTTAAAGGAAGATTAAAACCAGGGTATGTAGCAGACTTGATAGTATTAGACAAAGATATATTTACTATAGATGAAAAGTATATAAAGGATATCAAGGTTGAAAAAACAATGGTTGATGGAGAGTTTGTTTATGATTTGTAAGAGCTAGAAAAGAAGAAGTATAAAAGATATTGACATGACGTTTGAAAATATGATATATAAGAATTAGTTATTAGCACTCTGTGAAAATGAGTGCTAAATGCATTTAAAACATTATTGGAAGGGAGAGTTTAAATTGGAGAAAAAACAGTTTAAGGCAGAATCTAAGAGACTGCTAGATATTGTGGTTAATTCAATTTATACTAATAGGGAGATTTTTTTAAGAGAACTTATTTCTAATGCTAGTGATGCAATTGATAAAATCTATTATAAGACTTTAGTAGATGATTCTTTAGTTTTTGAGAAAGACAATTACTATATAAAGGTAGTTCTGGATAAGAAAAATAGAGTATTAAAAATTATAGATACTGGTATAGGTATGACTAAAGAAGAATTAGATGAAAACCTTGGAACTATAGCAAAGAGTGGGTCTTTACAATTTAAAAAAGAAAATACATTAAAAGATGGATACGATATAATTGGGCAGTTCGGTGTAGGATTTTATTCAGCATTTTTAGTAGCTGATAAAGTTGCTGTTATAACTAAGGCATTTGGTAGTGACAAAGCTTATAAATGGGAATCTCAGGGTGTAGACGGATACACTATTGAAGAATGTGAAAAAGACTCTGTTGGTACAGAAATTATACTTAATATAAAGGATAATACTGAAGATGAAAATTTTGATGATTATTTAGATGAGTATAGATTAAGATATATAATTAAGAAATATTCAGACTTTATTAGATATCCAATTAAAATGGATATGAATAGAAAAAGACTTAAAGATGGCAGTGAAAATGAATATGAAGATTATATAGAAGAAGAAACTATAAATAGTATGGTTCCTATATGGAGAAAAAATAAAAATGAGCTTACTGATGAGGATTATAACAATTTCTATTTTGAAAAACACTATGGATTTGATAAGCCAATAAAGCATATGCATCTGAGTATTGATGGAGCAGTAAGATATAATGCAATTTTATATATTCCAGAAAAAATTCCATATGATTTTTATACTAAGGAATATGAAAAAGGTCTAGAGTTATATTCTAATGGCGTTTTAATTATGAATAAGTGTGGAGATTTACTTCCTGATTACTTTGGATTTGTTAAAGGTATAGTAGATTCAGAGGATTTATCTCTTAATATATCTAGAGAGATATTACAGCATGATAGACAGTTAAGATTTATAGCTAAGAATATAAAGAATAAAATCAAAAAAGAATTAGAAAATATGCTAAAGAATGAAAGAGATAAGTATGAGATTTTCTATAAATCATTTGGAAGACAACTAAAATATGGTGTATATAGTGATTTTGGGGCTAACAAAGAGGATTTACAAGATTTATTAATGTTCTATTCTTCAAAAGAGAAAAAGATGGTTACTTTAGATGAGTATATTTCAAGAATGCCTCAAGAACAAAAATATATCTATTATGCAGCAGGGGAGTCAATTGAAAGAATTGACAAGCTTCCACAAACAGAAATTGTATCAGATAAGGGGTACGAAATACTGTACTTTACAGACGATGTAGATGAATTTGCTATAAGAATGATGATGAAATACAAGGATAAGGAGTTTAAGTCTGTATCAAGTGGGGATTTAGGTATAGAAAGTGAAGAAAAAACACAAGAATCTGATGAAAAAGAGAATAAAGAATTGTTTGAAGCTATGAAAGATATATTATCAGAAAAAGTAAAATACGTTAAGTCATCAAAGAGATTAAAAACTCATCCAGTATGTTTATCAAATGATGGTGATTTGACAATTGAAATGGAAAAAATACTAAACTCTATGCCTACAGGTCAGAAGGTTGAAGCAGATAAAATATTAGAAATAAATGTAAATCACGATGTATTCAAATCTTTAAAAGAAGCTTATGAAAGTGATAAAGATAAGTTTAAATTGTATACAGATATACTATACAATCAAGCATTACTTATAGAAGGATTAACGATATCTGATCCTGTGGAATTTACGAACAACATATGCAAAATAATGAAATAACATTTATTAAAGAGCAGGAATTTCTGCTCTTTTTTTATGTAGAATAATAAATGTTTTAAAACAAATAATAATAGTAACTAGTATAAATAAAAAGAGGTGTGTATTGTGAAAAAATTACTTTATATTACTTGTAACTCTAAACCAGAAAGCATTTCAGCAAGTAAAACTGTTGGTAGAGAATTTATAAATGCATTTCTAGAGATAAATAGTAACCTAGAATTTAAGGAATTAGATCTTTATCAGATGCATATTCCAAGGCTTAAGCACACGTATTTTGACTGCAAAAATGGTGTAGTCGATTCAAAAAATAATGATAGCTTATCACAAGATGAAAAAAGAGAAATAGATAATATAATCCAGCTTGCGACAGAATTTAAAGATGCAGATATTTATGTAATAGCAGCTCCTATGTGGAATCTAATGTTTCCTGCACCACTAAAAGAGTATATTGACTGTATAATACAAAATGATATTACAGTAAAAATAGATGCAGATAAAATTAGTGGCTTACTAGATGATAAGGAAAGAAGCATGATTTACATTCAATCTTCAGGAGGAGGAATTCCTTGGCTTTTAGATGGAAAGATAAATCATGGTGGAAACTATCTAGAGGATTTATTTAAATTTGTAGGTATCAAAAATTTCCATGAAATTCTTGTTGATAAAACAGGATACACAGGTGATAAACAGCATGAAGCTGTTGAAAAAGCTAAAGAACAAGCAAGAGCTCTAGCACAAAAGCTTTCATAGATTAAAGCCCCTATCATAGGGGCTTTAATTGTGATTTAAAATACTATTACATAATAAATATATTTTACATTGATATAGTTTATAAAATATGTTATAAAACATATGTATATAGATTGTCTATAATATTGTAGTGCTAATCACATTTTATTAAATATTAATAAAGTGGATATGAAATGAAGGAGAGAATAAAAAAAATATGGCTGCAAAATACAGAGTAATAGTAGATACTTTAGAAAAAGAACTTATAGAAGGGGTTTATATTGAAACGAAGAAGATACCAACAGAAGAAGAACTGATGAGTAGGTTTGGGGTAAGTAGAAATACTATAAGAAAAGCTATAGAAGTTTTAGTAAGCAGAGGCTATTTGTATCAAGTTCAGGGAAGTGGAATATTTGTAAGAGAAGCAGCTTTTAAAGGATATGTTAATCTTGAAAGACTTAAAGGATTAACTACAGATTTTCCTACTAACAAAATTGAAACTAAAATAATTGATTTTAAGCTGACACATGCAGATAAAGATTTAGCCCAAAAAATGAGATGTGAAGAAGGAAGCTCAGTTTATTTTGTTAATAGATTAAGAATGGTTGATGGTAAGCCGTTTGGAGTGGAGTATTCATACTTTAATAAAGCTATAGTTACATACCTAAATGAAGAAATTATACAAAAATCTATATATGATTATATTAGGTATGATCTTAATTTAACTATAGGTTTTGCTGATAGAATAATATATGCAGATATAATAAGTGATAAAGATGCTAAAATTTTAGGATTACCTAAAAATAGTCCAGCTTTAATAAATGATAATATAGTATTCTTAAATAATGGGGAAGTTTTTGATGTATCTAGGACTATACACCATTATAGAAATGTTAAATTATTAAAATTATCTAATTTTAGAGAGTAGATGAATAAAAAAGGATCTTAACTAAAAAACTTAGTTAAGATTCTTTTTTTAGTTGTGTCGAAAAAAAGTGTTTACAAAACGGGAAAACGATAGTACAATAATATCAAGAAATATTTGTACCAATAAATTTAATACATACCAATAAATAATCAAGCATACATTAATAAAAAGGAGGAGCTAACATGTCACAAAATATATCAATGGAGCAAATATTCACAATAATAGGTCTAGCAGGAGATGCTAAAAGTGGGTTTTATCAAGCATTCGAATTAATTAAGAATAATGAATACGAAGAAGCAGAAAAACTAATAAAGGAAGCAAATGAAACTTTAACACAAGCACATAGAATACAAACAGAATTAATAACTTTAGAAGCGCAAGGGAATAAGTCAGAAGTAGGTGTTATTCTTATTCACGCACAAGATCATTTGATGAATGCTATTTTAACAAAAGAATTAATAAATCACATGATATCAATGCAAAAGCAAATTAATGAATTAAAAAAATAATATTTAAGGAGGATACCAAAATGATAAGAATAGGGTTATTTTGTGCAGCTGGAATGTCTACAAGTATGTTAGTTGAAAAAATGAGAAAAGTAGCAAAAGAAAAGGGCGTAGAAGCTACTATAAATGCTTACCCAGAATCTGAAATGGAAAAAAGAGTGGAAGAAATAGATGTAGCTTTATTAGGTCCTCAAGTTAAATTTATGCTATCTAAAGCACAGGGCATATGTCAGCCAAAAGGAGTGCCTGTTCAAGTAATAAATACGATGGATTATGGAATGATGAATGGAGAAAAAGTTTTAAATGAAGCTATAAAAATGGCAAATAAATAAGGCAGCATAGGAGGATTACAAAATGAGATTTCCAAAAGACTTTTTATTCGGAGCAGCTTCAGCAGCTTATCAAGTTGAAGGTGCATGGAATGAAGATGGCAAGGGTGTTTCTAACTGGGATGTATTTTCTAAGATACCAGGAAAAACTTTTAATGGTACAAATGGAGATGTGGCAGTAGATCACTATCATAGATATAAAGAAGATATAAAGTTAATGGCTGAAATGGGATTAGAGTCATATAGATTTTCAATTTCTTGGCCAAGAATAATACCAAATGGAGATGGTGAAGTAAATCCAAAAGGAATAGAATTTTATAATAATGTAATAAATGAGTGTTTAAAGTATGGTATAGTTCCTTTTGTAACTCTTTATCATTGGGACTTACCTCAAGTGTTAGAAGAAAATGGTGGATGGACTAACAAAAAAACTATAGATGCCTTTGAAAGATATGCACAGGTTTGTTTTGAAAGCTTTGGAGATAGAGTTAAACACTGGATAACTTTCAATGAAGCTGTTGTATTCTGTTCTTTAGGATATTTAACTGGAGCTCATCCTCCAGGTATAGTAAATGATGTAAAGAAGTATTTCCAAGCTACACATAATGTATTCTTAGCTCATGCTAAAGTAGTAAACAATTATAAAAAACTAAAGCAATACGGAGAAATAGGAATAACTCATGTATTCGCTCCAGCTTTTAGTGTAGATAATGAGCCAGATAACATATTTGCAGCAAAACATGCTAATGAGTACAATACTAATTGGTATTATGATCCAGTATTAAAGGGAGAATATCCATCTTATGTAGTAAATCAGTTGAAAGAAAAAGGATGGCTTCCAGATTGGACTGAAGAAGAACTAGAAATTCTAAAAAATTCTGCAGATAAGAATGATTTTATAGGGCTAAACTACTATCAGCCAGGTAGAGTTATGAAAAACTACGAGCCTGTAGTAGAATGTGAGCATACTAGAGAAAAGTCAACAGGAGCTCCTGGTAATGCATCATTTGATGGGGTTTACAAAACTGTAATGATGGAAGATAAAAAATATACTAAGTGGGGATGGGAAATATCTCCTGAAGGATTATTAGATGGACTAAGAATGTTAAAAGAAAGATATGGAGATGTAAAAATATACATTACAGAAAATGGACTTGGTGACGAAGACCCTATAATAGAAGGAGAAATAGTTGATATTCCTAGAATTAAGTATATAGAAGAACACTTAAAAGCTTGTAAGGAAGCGATAAAAATAGGAATAAACTTAAAAGGATATTACGCTTGGTCAGTGATAGACTTATTAAGCTGGCTAAACGGTTACAAAAAGCAATATGGATTTATATATGTAGATCATAATGATAACTTAAATAGAAAGAAAAAGTTGTCATTCCATTGGTATAAACATATAATCGAGACGAGGGGAGAGGAATTATAATGAATAAGATAGAAAAAGTATTCGAAAAACTGATGCCTTACTTCTTGAAATTTGCTAATTCAAAGCCAACATTGGCTATAAAAGATGGATTTTTATTAACGATGCCTCTTACATTAGTAGGATCTATATTCTTACTAATAGGTTGCATGCCAATACCAGGATGGGATAATATAATGACTAACACATTTGGTGCTGGTTGGGCTGATCCTATATGGCAAGTAGTAGGATCTACATTTGATATACTCGCACTAGTAGGGGTTTTCGGGGTAGCTTATACTTATGCTAAAAATGAAGGTGTGGAAGGTATTTCAGCAGGAGTTTTAGGAATAGTTTCTTTATTAATAGTAACTAATAGTTTTGTAATAACTGAAGCAGGAGAAAGAATAGGTGGAGTTATACCTAAAGCATACATGGGTGGAAAAGGTATGATATCTGCAATAATTATAGGTATATCAGTTGGATATATTTATAGTTGGTTTATTAAAAGAGATATAAGAATAAAAATGCCAGAAGGAGTACCACAAGGTGTTGCAAACGCATTCTCAGCACTTATACCAGGTTTTGCAATAATAACATTATCTTCAATTGTATTTTTAGTATTCGATAGATTAGCAGGAGTTTCTTTCATAGAAGTAGTTTATGATGTTTTACAAACTCCAATACAAAATATGACAGATTCACTAGCAGGAGCAATACTAATACCACTATTAATATCTTTATTCTGGTGGGGAGGTATACATGGTTCAGCTATAATAATGGGAATCATGGGGCCTATAGTTACAGCTAATGGACTTGCTAATCAAGCAATAATTGACAGTGGAGCTGCTTTAGTAGTGGGAGAAAATGCAAAGATAGTTACAGCACAGTTTGTAGACCAATATTTAACATTTGGTGGTGCTGGATTAACTTTAGGTCTTGTTTTAGCTATGATTTTGCGTGCTAAATCAGCACACTTAAAACAACTTGGGAAACTATCTATAGTACCAGCACTATTCAATATAAATGAGCCAGTGTTATTTGGTATGCCAATAGTATTCAACCCATTAATGTTAATACCATTTATAGGTGCACCATTATTATCAAGTTTAATACTATATACTTCAATATCATTAGGATTTATGCCTCCATTTGGTGCAGTAGTTGTACCATGGACAACACCACCAATTATAGGAGGATTTATAGTAGGTGGATGGAAAGGTGCTTTAATGCAAATTATAATAATTTTAATGTCTGCAAGTGTATACTATCCATTTATGAAAATGCAAGACCAAATATCTTACTCAGCAGAGTTAGAAGAATCAGACGCTACTAAATAGATTATATAATATTAACAAGTATAGAATAGATTTATGTATGACCTACATAAGTCTATTCTATTTTTCAAAGGAGGACAAAATGAAACAGTATTTAGGAATAGATATCGGTGGAACTTACATTAAATACGGAATATATAGTAGTGATGGAGTTAAAATAAAAAGCTCAAAGGTAAAAACGTGTCTAGAAAGTTTAGACAGTTTTATAGATACATTAGTAGGAATAATAGATGATAACAAAAATGTTGATGGAATAGGTATAAGTATGCCAGGTTTTGTAGATGTAAATACTGGATTTATCTTAGATGCAGGAGCAATAAAGCCTTTACACGGAAAAAACCTAAAAGAAATCTTACTAGAAAGAACAAATAGATATGTAGATATAGAAAATGATGCAAACTGTGTAGTACTAGCAGAAAAATGGATGGGAAATGGTAAGGATTACTCAAATTTCTTGGCTCTTACAATAGGAACTGGAATAGGTGGAGGAATAATAATAGATAATAAGCTATATAGAGGCCATAAATTTATGGCAGGAGAATTTGGTTATATGATAGTTGATGGAATAAATGAAGATGGACGTGAAAATTCAACAGCAAGCTTAGTAGCATCAACTCAAGCTCTAGTTAAACAAGTAGCAAAAGTAAAGAATATTCCATTTGAAAAGTTAAGTGGAGAAAAGATATTTGAACTATTAGAGCAAAATGATACTGATGTAGTATGTGTTTATAACAAATGGATAGAAAGACTTGCTTTAACTATATATAATCTAGTATATAGCTTTAATCCACAGGCAGTATTAATAGGTGGAGGAGTTAGTTCTCAAGCAAAATTGCTTGAGGATTTGAAAAATACTTTAGACAATTTAGATAGTAGAATTAATAATTTTGTAAAGATAAATACTTGTAAGTTTAATAATGAATCAGGACAGATAGGAGCTATATATAACCACTTAGTTAATAATAAAATACTTTAAATACAGTTTTCAAAACGCCTAGAGTTTAATTTTTATTCTAGGCGTTTTTGTTTGCTAAGATTAAATTGAAGAAATACGTTGATACAATGCATATAAAACCTTAAGAAAACAGTTTTTTCTGATTCTTGAAAGATAGTTTTAAATATATACTAAGGTTTATGATTTACTTAGATATTAACTTAATAAGAGAATACTTAGATACATTAGTATTTAAATCTAAGTTGATTAGTAAAAATAAATAATTGAAGTTAATATGGAACATGTAGAATGATGTAGAAAAAAATGGAAAAAATATTATTGACGATATATATATATATATATATATAATTGATATTAACGATACTGTCTTAGGCATATGAAAATCCTTGACAGTACCTTGTTATAGTAGGAGGTGTTATTATGAGATTACCATTGTGTAACAATACATTTTCTATAAAAATTGATTGCAACAATGACATTATTAGCAGAGAAGTAGATGAACTAAATAAAAGAAGTTCTGCACCATCGGCTTTTAATAATAATGCATTAGCTACAAGTATGGCAACATCTGATATAATTCAATACATGGATGGGAATTATCAACAAATAAAATCATTAAATGCTCGATTTGGAGTAAATAATGTTACCTTTGAAACGTATAAAATTGATACATATATTGATAAAAATTGTGAATATTGTGGAAGTAATGAAAATAGTAGTAGAGCCACGTATTAAAAAAAATATATATGTCTATTACGTTTCATTGGTACTTCTTACAGTTGCTATTTCATTACCACATTCTGTATTGACAGTTTTACTATTGTCTAAAG
>MZGW01000005.1 GCA_002029295.1 Alkalithermobacter paradoxus
TCACCCTCTCAGGTCGGCTACCCATCGTCGCCTTGGTAGGCCATTACCCCACCAACTAGCTAATGGGACGCGGGTCCATCCTGTACCGCAAAAGCTTTGATCAAAAGAAGATGCCTTCCTTTGATATTATCTTGTATTAGCACACCTTTCGGTGTGTTATCCAAGTGTACAGGGCAGGTTACCCACGCGTTACTCACCCGTCCGCCGCTGAGGCAATACTTAACACTCAATACTCATCATGTATTATTCATAATTTGCGTGAAGCTCACTTCGTTCGCTTGACGCTGGCTACTTAGTAGCCTCGTAGATAAATACTCAGTGTTAAGCATTGCCTCCGCTCGACTTGCATGTGTTAGGCACGCCGCCAGCGTTCATCCTGAGCCAGGATCAAACTCTCAAAAATAATTTGGCTCATATGAGCTGACTTTATGGTTAATTGAATTACTATTCGTCTGCTGTTTAATTTTCAATGTTCATTTTGCTTGTCTTAGCGACAAGTAATACTATATCAGGTTATTCTACATGAGTCAACACTTTTTTATTTATTTTTTCTTTTACCACTCTAAAAATATAATTTCCTGCTTAATATGTAAATATACTACAAATCAAAAACTGTGCTAGATGAATATTTTTCCTTCCTATTTATCCATTGTAAATGATATAATTTTTATAGGAAATTATAATGTCTTAATTAATAAGGAATGATGCAATAATGTATAACATAGCTATATTAATTTTGTTATCTATAGTATTTATTTTGTATTCTAAAAATAAACGTTTGTCATATTCTATTAAAAAATTAAATCAAATTAAGAACATCATGTATAATGTAAATGATATAATATACAATGCAGATTCTATAGACGATATGTATAAGTCAGTTCTAGAACATTTAATAGATTTAATAGACGATGCATCTAAAGGATCTATACTTGTGTACAATTCAGAGCAAAACTATATGGAATTCAAGTCATGTGTAGGATACGATTTAGATAAGCTAAAAAATATAAATCTACAAGTAGAAGAGCTTTTTTTATACAAAGAAAATGGATTAAAAAAAGCATCAATAATAAGGAATCCTGAAAAATATGATGAGCTTAATATGTCTATTCACAACTACAATAAATTCAAACAAATACGTGCACTAGATATTAAGTCCACAATATCAATACCCCTGTATATAGATTCTTCTTTATTTGGAATTGTAAATATAGATTCTTGTATTTCTTATACATCTTTTTCTGATGAAGATCTAAAGCTATGTGTTCATATCAAAAATGAGCTCGAAATGGCACTAAAAAATATAATTTATATGAATAAGCTTAAAGAGTATGCTAATTTTGATTCTCTTACAGGTATAATGAATAGAAGATATTTTTATGAGAAATTCAAGGATATAGATGAAAAAGTAGTTTATACACTAGTTTACATTGATTTAAATAAATTCAAATATATCAATGATACCTATGGGCACCTTGAGGGTGACGAAATCCTAAAAAAGTTTTGTTTCATTGTAAGTAAAAATATAAGAAGCGATGATTTATTTGCAAGAATAGGTGGAGATGAGTTTGTAATACTATTTAAAAACATGAGTGAAAAGAATGGAAAGTCTAAAATAGACGATATAAGAAAAGAACTAAAACATATAATAGACTTTAGCGTAGGTATAAAAGAGTTTAGATACAATGATAAAATGTCTTTAGATGAACTTTTAAGGATAGTAGATACACAGATGTATATTGAAAAGAAACACAGGGTGCAATAAGCACCCTTGTTTTTTTGAAAAAAAGAGACTTCTATTGGGGGATAGAAGTCTAACGGGGGAGATTGATTAAATATTTGTTTCTTATTTATATAATTCCCACTTTTTCATTTCTTATACATTTATTTTTTTATTTACCACAACATTTTTTGTATTTCTTTCCACTTCCGCATGTGCAAGGGTTATTTCTTCCTATTTTGTCTTCTTTTACTATTGTTTTTGAAGACTTATATTCTTTTTCAATTTCTTTTCTTCTTTCTTTACTTAATATACCTTCCCATCCTGGCAAGTTATATAACCAATGAGCTTCAACCTTAACCATATTATAATATAACTTTTCAAAATCTATTTCTATTTTTATTTCGCTGTTTTCCTCTATTTCTTCTAATTTTATTTCGTGTTTTAAGCTCTCACTTATCCCATCTAAAAATCCCATAAATTCTTCACTGCTTACATTGTGAGAAGAAGCAAGGTCTGATACTTTACCTTCTATTACTTCTATTTTTTTATCTAATAATTCTCTATATATAGCAGTTTCTTTTTTGAAATAATCTTCCCAGAACTTCATCTCCATTTCTTCATTTATATGATTTTCGCAAAGTGCTCTCCAAGATTCAAATAAGCTCATATTAATCCTCCTTTGTTATAGTGACTAATGATATATTATATCAAAGAAAGCCTTTATTTCAAGAAAATATTTCTTTTAGTACAGATATAGCATACTCTTGATTTATAAAAAATGGACTTGTTGCTATAGTTACTAATGACGCTTTATCTATTAGGTCTTTTATTTTATTCATCTTTATATCGTAACTTATATAATCCATATCCCTTGAGAATATATCTAAATCTATGTCTAATACAAATTCTCCATCTATTTCTAAGCTAAAAGCATGAGAACTATCTATTATTATAACCTTAGAGAACATTCCTAAGTTTAAAGCAGGCTTTATAAAGTTTCCCACATTTAGATTGTAATTAGTATACTTAAATACTTCTTCTAGATTATCTATATTTGATATATAATTATCCGGCTCTCTCATGTCTTTATGTTGGTCTATATGAATTAGTTTTATTCCTTTTTTGAATCTATTACATTTCAAACTCTTAGCCCAAAAGTAGAATGCATGATTATGATTGTCAAATATATATACATCTTTTTCATTAAATTTATATTCTATAAAATACTCTAATCCCTTAGCACTTATTTCTTTTCCATTGTCAACTTCACAAAATGCTATATTATTTGATAACTTTACATCATTTAAGTTCCCTTCTTTTAATGGTGGTACATATATGCTTTTTATTTTTCTTTCTTCATAAGAAAATACATTATTTCCTACAGGTTCATCTATAAAAAATCCTTTATAGTATTCCAAATTTATCACTCCAAATTCTTACAACTATTGTATAATTATAATATTAATACTACTATATTTATGTATTTTTATAAAGAATGTATTAAATGATTGTATTGTATCTACAATATATGTTGTAAATAATTTTAAGGAGGAACTTATTTTGAGAGAATTAATAACTTCTTTTTCACTAGTTGCTCTAGCAGAGATGGGAGATAAAACTCAACTTTTAGCCTTAGCTTTTGCATCTAAGTTTCCACCTATGAGTGTTCTTATAGGTATATTTGTAGGGTCTTTTATAAATCACGGTATAGCTATTGCTATAGGAAGTTACATAAGTAGGATTATTCCTATAGATGCTATACAAATTATTGCATCTATTTTATTTATATTCTTTGGACTTTGGTCGTTAAAGATAGATAACGAAGATGAAGAAGATGAAGAAAATACTAAATCTAACTACGGACCTATTGTAACAGTAGCTTTAGCTTTTTTTATTGGAGAACTTGGGGACAAGACTCAACTTACAGCAATGACCCTAGGAGCTAACTCATCTTTTCCTATATTAGTGCTAATAGGAACTGTTTGTGCTATGGTATTTACTGGTGGACTTGGAATAGTTGCAGGAAAAGTGCTCGGCAAGAAAATACCTGAAGTTACAATGAAAATTATAGCTGCATTTGTATTTTTATTTTTCGGTAGCGTAGGACTTTACACTAGACTTCCAAATGAATATATAAATCCTGTAAACATCATATTTTACATAGTAATACTTTCATTTTTAGTTGTTCTTGTTCTTAGATACAACACAATTCAAAGAAATAAATACTACGAAGAAAGACTTAGCGAAATTCTTCTTCAGTGTAAAAACTGTGGACAAGGACATGTTGAACACTGTGATGTAAATATAAAAAGGCGTGAATTTGAAAAAGAATATCTAGGAGAAAATATACCTTATCTAGGAGATGTAATTTCATATCTAGAGAGTTTGAAAGTTAAAGATTTAAAACTTTCTTTAAAAGTATGTGAAACTTATCAATATAAAGCTGACACTAAGAAAGATAAATAGGTTGACCTATTTATCTTTCTTATTTATTTTGTAATTTTTTTGATAATTGAATAATATAAATTAATCAATATCACTTAGTTATTTTATAAATTTTCAGAAAATTTCACTTTGTATTGTTGAAAATTTCTGAAGATTGTGATATCATTTTGAAAAATATATTTTATAAATATATTTTTAAAAATTTTATGGGGGTGAGATTTTATGGCTCAATTAGTAGATGCTCTAAATGGTATCATTTGGAGTGACGCACTTGTTTATCTTTGCTTAGGAGTTGGTCTTTATTTCTCTTTAAAGATGCGCTTCTTCCAAGTACGCCATATAAAAGATATGGTGAAGTTATTATTTGGTGGATCTGATTCTGAAAAAGGTGTATCTTCTTTCCAAGCTTTCGCTCTTTCAGTTTCTGGTCGTGTTGGTACAGGTAACATAGCTGGGGTTGCTACAGCTATAGCTATGGGTGGACCTGGTGCACTTTTCTGGATGTGGGCAATCGCTTTCCTGGGTGCTGGTTCTGCCTATGTTGAATCTGCTTTAGCCCAAGTTTACAAAGTGGAAAAAGATGGAGAATATCGTGGAGGTCCTGCATACTATATCGAAAAAGGATTAGGTATGAAGTGGTACGCTGTTACATTTGCTGTTGCAACTGTAGTTGCTATGGGATTCTTTTTACCAGGAGTTCAATCTAACAGCATCGCAGCTGGTATAAACAACGCATTTGGAATTAGTCCTGTTGTTACAGCTAGTGCACTTGTTGCATTCTTAGGTCTAATAATATTCGGTGGAGTTAAACGTATAAGTAAGGCTGCTGAAATTATAGTTCCTTTCATGGCTATTGGATATATAATAGTTGCACTTATAATAATAATTGTTAATATAACTAGATTACCAGAAGTTATAGGTATGGTATTTAAGAGTGCATTCGCATTCGAACCAGCTTTTGCAGGTATAATAGGTATGGCTATATCTTGGGGAGTAAAACGTGGAATATACTCAAACGAAGCAGGTCAAGGTACAGGGCCTCAAGCTGCTGCTGCTGCTGAAGTTTCTCATCCTGCTAAACAAGGTTTAGTTCAAGCATTCTCTGTATATATAGATACATTATTTGTTTGCTCTGCAACAGGATTTATGATATTAATTACAGGTATGTACAATATAATGGGTCCAAATGGTACATTCTTAGTTGAGAATATGCCTGGCGTTTCTGTAGGGCCAGCTTATACTCAAAAAGCTGTTGAAACTTTATTCCCATCATTTGGTGGGGCATTCGTTGCTATAGCATTGTTCTTCTTTGCATTTACTACTTTAATGGCTTACTACTATATAGCTGAGACAAATGTTGCTTACCTAATTAAGAAAGCTAACAGCAAAGTTTTAATAAATGTATTAAGAGTTGCTTTACTAATTTCTACTTTCTATGGAGCTGTTAGAACTGCTGAACTTGCTTGGGGATTAGGGGATATAGGTGTTGGTTTAATGGCATGGTTAAACATAATAGCTATAATCCTTCTTAGAAAACCAGCCTTTGCTACTCTTAAAGATTATGAAGAGCAAAGAGCTGCTGGTAAAGACCCAGTATTTGATCCAGTTAAACTTGGAATTAAAAACGCTGACTTCTGGTCAAAATATAATGTAAAGAAAACTAACTAATTAAAGCAGGCACTTGCCTGCTTTTTTATTTTTCCCATCTTCCATATATCCCACATGGTAAAACAAGATTAGTCTTTGTAACTGGAAGTCCTATCTCTCCTGAGTATATTTTTCCCTTGTATTTTTTTCCAACTGATAACTTTAATATATTCTCTATTACACTAGGTGAAAATCCTGATGTGTATGAATTTACAAGAACGAATAATGGATCATCAGATAAAACATCCATGCAAAGTTCTATAAATTTATATAATTCATCTTCTATCTTCCATACTTCTCCACTTGGTCCTCTCCCATAAGAAGGTGGATCCATTATTATAGCATCGTATTTTCTTCCCCTTCTTATTTCTCTATTAACGAATTTTATAACATCATCTACTATAAATCTAACTTTCTTATGTGAAAGATTAGATAATTCTATATTTTCTTTAGCCCAAGTTACCATTCCTTTAGAAGCATCTACGTGACACACTTCTTCTGCTCCACCATAAGCTGATGCTACTGTAGCTCCTCCTGTATATGCAAACAAGTTAAGTACTTTTATTGGTCTATTCGCTTTTTGTATTTTTTCAATTATCCAATCCCAGTTGGCTGCTTGTTCTGGAAAAAGTCCTGTATGCTTAAATCCAGTGGGTTTTATATAAAACGATAGGTCCTTATACTTTATAGTCCATTTTTGTGGCATTTTCTTTTTGTTTTCCCAATGTCCACCACCTTCACTACTTCTATGATAGTGTGCATGAGGGTTTTTCCATAAAGACCATTCATTAAGAAGTGGCCATATAGCCTGAGGATCTGGTCTTCTAAGGGTGTAATCTCCCCATCTTTCTAACTTTTCTCCATTCCCAGTATCTATAAGTTCATAATCTTTCCACTTATCAGCAATTAACATATGTATTTTCCTCCAAACTTTTAATTAATCAAGTCATTATATACCATATATTATACCCTTTTCAAGGTATTAAAATTAAAACTAGAATATTTTGAAAAATATTGACAGTTATTTTTGTATGTGATAATGTCTATTTAATAATATAACATAATATCCTTCAGGGCAGGGTGAAATTCCCTACCGGCGGTATAGCCCGCGAGCTACTAATGTGTAGCAGACTTGGTGTAATTCCAAGGCCGACAGTATAGTCTGGATGAAAGAAGGAGTAAATATTTTTTATATTTATTTATATCTGTGAACCTAAGCCCTGAGAATACGTATTCTCAGGGCTATTTTTGTTAATACTTTACATGAGGTGATACGGTGGATATTAAGTATATGAAAAGAGCTTTAGATATTGCTAGATTAGGTGAAGGTCATGTAAACCCAAACCCCCTAGTTGGTGCAGTTATAGTTAAAAATGACAAAATAATAGGTGAAGGTTATCACGAGTACTACGGAGGACATCATGCAGAGATAAATGCTTTCAAAAATGCTATTTGTGATGTTTCTGGAGCTACTATGTATGTAACTCTTGAACCTTGTTCACACTTTGGAAAAACTCCACCATGTGCTAATGAAATCGTGAGAAAAGGAATATCTAAGGTTGTAATTGCTACGCTTGATCCAAACCCTTTAGTTTCAGGAAATGGAGTTAAAGTGCTTAAAGATAATAATATTAAAGTCGTTACAGGAGTTCTCGAAAATGAGGCTAGAAAGCTTAACGAAGTATTTATTAAATACATAACTACAAATCTTCCATTTTGTATTCTAAAAACTGCTATGACATTAGATGGAAAGATAGCTACAAGAATTGGAGATTCTAAGTGGATAACTAATGAATTTTCTAGAAACTATGTTCATCATATAAGAAATAAAGTATCTTCTATTATGGTTGGAGTTGGTACTGTACTTGCTGATAACCCACATCTTACAACAAGGCTTGATATCCCAAATCCTAAAAGCCCAATTAGAATAATAGTAGATACTTATGCTAAAACACCACTTGATAGCAATGTTTTATCTTGCGACTCTAAAACTATAATAGCTACAACAAGCTTAGCTTGTGATGAAAAGTTAAATAAACTTAGAAATAAAGGTGCACAAATTATAGTAACCCCTACTAAAGATGATAAAGTTGACCTTACTTTTCTTATGAAAGAGCTTGGAAGAATGAATATAGATAGCGTTCTTTTAGAGGGGGGTTCTACACTAAACTATACTGCAATAAATGAAAATTTAGTAGATAAAGTAATATCATTTGTATCTCCTAAAATAATAGGAGGATATAATGCCAAAACACCAGTAGGTGGATATGGTAAGGACTATATTAAAGATGCAGTAAAGCTTAACAATATAGATGTCCTAAGATTTGGCGATGATATCATGATAGAAGGCTACGTTAGAAAGGACGATTAATATATGTTTACAGGCTTAGTAGAAGAAGTAGGAAGTATACATTCTATAACAAAGCTTCAAAACTCTTCAAGGATAGTTATAAATTGCAGTAAGGTTCTTCAAGATCTAAGACTTGGCGACAGTATTAGTACAAATGGAGTTTGTCTTACTGTAACAAAGTTTGATGATAGTAGTTTTACTGCTGATGTTATGACTGAAACTATGAGAAAAACTAATTTAAAAGATTTATCCGTAAAGGATAAAGTTAATCTTGAGAGAGCATTAAGAGTTGGAGATAGATTAGGAGGCCATTTAGTAAGCGGACATATAGATGGAGTTGGAACTATAGAAGGCTTCAAAAAAGAAGATATTGCTGTATGGATATCGATAAAGGCTCCACAAGATATACTAAAGTACATAGTTTATAAAGGCTCTGTAGCTATAGATGGAGTTAGTCTAACTGTAGCGTATGTAGATGAAAGTATATTCAAGGTATCTATAATTCCTCATACAAAAGACTTGACTACCCTTCTTGATAAAAATGTAGGAGATAGTGTAAATCTTGAATGCGATATGATAGGAAAATACGTTGAAAAGCTTATGAACTTTAATAGTTCATACAAACCTAAACAAGATATAAGTGTAGATTTTCTAAAAGAGAATGGATTTTTGTAGGAGGTGATTTTGTGTATAAGTTTAATACTATTGAAGAAGCTATAGAGGATATAAGAAATGGAAAGATGATAGTAGTTGTTGACGATGAAGATAGAGAAAATGAGGGAGACCTTGTTATGGCAGCAGAAAAAGTAACTCCAGAAAGTATAAACTTTATGACAAAATATGGAAGAGGTCTTATATGTATGCCTCTTAAAGAAGATACTTTAAATAGACTCAATCTTCCTCAGATGGTTATAGATAATACAGATCTTCATAAGACTGCGTTCACAGTTTCAATAGATGCTGTAGATACAACAACTGGAATATCAGCTCATGAAAGAGCCTTGACAATACTAAAGGCAATAGATTCAAATTCTAAACCTGAAGATTTCAAAAGACCTGGTCATATCTTCCCTCTTAGATCTATCGAAGGAGGAGTTTTAAAAAGAGCTGGTCATACTGAAGCTTCTGTTGATCTTGCTCAAATGGCCGGTCTTTATCCTGCTGGAGTTATATGCGAGATAATGAACGAAGACGGAACTATGGCAAGAGTTCCAGATCTTATGGAATATGTTAAAGATCACAACCTAAAAATAATTACTATAGCTGATTTGATAGCATATAGAAGAAAAAATGAATCATTAATAGAAAGAGTAACAGTTGCAGATATGCCTACAAAACATGGTCATTTCAAGGCTTTTGGATACATAAATAAGCTAAATGGTGAGCATCATATAGCTTTAGTTAAAGGAGATGTTTGTACTGACGAACCTGTTCTCGTTAGAGTTCACTCTGAATGTCTAACAGGCGATGCTTTTGGATCTTTAAGGTGTGACTGTGGTGATCAGTTCGCCTCTGCTATGAACAAAATAGAAAGTGAAGGTAAAGGAATTCTCCTTTATATGAGACAAGAAGGTCGAGGTATAGGTCTTATAAACAAGTTAAAAGCCTACTCTCTTCAAGATAAAGGAATGGATACAGTTGAAGCTAATCTAGCTCTAGGATTTCCGGAGGATATGCGCGACTATGGTATAGGAGCTCAAATACTTCTTGATCTTGGAGTAAAAAGAATAAAGCTTATGACTAATAATCCAAAGAAATTGTTTGGTCTTTCTGGATATGGACTAGAAATAGTTGATAGAGTTCCTATTCAAATGAATCACAATGAAAAAAATGCTTACTATCTTAGAACTAAAAAGAAAAAATTAGGGCATATGCTAGAAATTTAAGGAGGACTAAAGATGAAGATTTATGAGGGAAATTTAGTTTCAAAAGGATTAAAGTTCGGTATTATAGTTGGAAGATTTAATGAGTTTATAGGAGGAAAGTTGTTATCTGGAGCTATAGACGGATTAAAGCGTCACGGTGCTAATGAAGAAGATATTGAAGTAACTTGGGTTCCTGGAGCATTCGAAATTCCTTTAATAGCTAAAAAAATGGCAAAATCTAAAAAATACGATGCTATAATTTGTCTTGGTGCCGTTATAAGAGGAGCTACTCCTCACTTTGATTATGTATCTAGTGAAGTTTCTAAGGGGGTTGCTTCTGTATCTTTAGAAACAGATGTACCTGTTATATTTGGGGTTTTAACTACTGATACAATAGAACAAGCTATAGAAAGAGCTGGAACTAAAGCTGGAAACAAAGGATACGAAGCAGCTGTTACAGCAATAGAAATGGCAAATTTGATAAATGTATTATAATATTAAAAGATTAAAGCTTCATTTATCGGGTATATTATATTCGTGAGATAATATATTAATATGCGTTATTAAAAAGGAGGCTATTACTATGGCGAGTGAAAAAATGATTAAAGCTTTAAATGAGCAACTTTTCAAAGAACTTCATTCTGAATATTTTTATATTTCTATGGAAGCTTATTTCTCATCACAAAACTTAGATGGATTTGCTAACTTCTTCAATGTTCAGGCTCAAGAAGAAAAGGCTCACGCATACAAAATATTTAACTATATACACAGAATAGGTGGAAAAGTAGAGCTTCAGGCTATACCTCAACCAAAAATTAATTTTGAAAGTCCACAAGAAGTTATACAGCTTGCACTAGAGCATGAAAAGTTTATAACTAAGTCAATTCATGATATACTTGCTCTTGCTATAGATGAAAGAGATTATACAACTAGTGCTTTTCTTCAGTGGTATATAAACGAGCAAGCTGAAGAAGAAGAGAGCATGGACAAAATACTAAATAAAATAAAGATCCTAAAGGGAGATCCTGCAGGAATGTTAATGCTAGATGCAGAGCTTGCTAAGAGAGTATTCGTTCCTATCCCAGCAGAATAGATTTTTAAAGGCTATGAACATCATAGCCTTTTTATTTTTATACAAGTTAATCACAAATAGTCCACAATTTGTATAAGATATATTGAACAACAAATAAAGGAGGTAACCATTAATGAATTGTCAACCTTACCCAAGACCTATTAATATGGGTCTTTATGGAAAAAAACTTGCTAGGGCTTATGTTCCTAATCAACCTTATGTTGGTATGGTTCCATTAGATGAGGCTTTAAGAAGAGGTAGTCTTTTCCCTAATCTATATCAACCATATACTAAAAAAGGAGTGAAAAAAAAATAGGAGGATTGAGCTATGAAGAATATATGTAAAGAAGATTTATTAAGAAAAATTCAAGAGCTTGAATTTGCAGCAGTAGATCTTAACTTATATTTAGATACTCATCCATGTAATCAGATGGCTCTTAGAGATTATAATTGTATAACTCAAGAACTTATGAATATGAAAAGATTGTATGAAATGAATTTTGGACCTCTTAGCAACTTTGGAACTGCTTTCAATCAATATCCTTTCTCTTGGGTAAATGACCCATGGCCATGGGAAACTGAATAGGGAGGTAAGTTTATGTGGATATACGAAAAAAAACTACAATATCCAGTTAAAATAAAAAATAAAGATTTGAAGATGGCAAAATATATAATCACTCAATTCGGAGGTCCTGATGGAGAATTGGGAGCTGCTATAAGATATTTAAGTCAAAGATACACTATGCCAACTAGAAAAAGTGCTGCACTATTAACAGATATCGGTACAGAAGAACTTGCACATCTTGAAATGATAAATGTGATGTTTTATCAGTTAATAAAAGATGCTACTCCTCAGGAACTTGAAAGAGCTGGTTTAGGGGGACAATATGTTCAACATGGTCATGCAGTTTATCCACAAGATGCTAATGGAATACCTTGGACCGCAGCTTATCTTCAATCAACTTCAGACCCTATAACAGATTTGCACGAGGACATGGCAGCTGAACAAAAAGCTAGAGCAACTTACGAAAATCTTATAAACTTAACTGACGATGTCGATTTAATAGACGCTCTTAATTTCTTAAGACAAAGAGAAGTTATCCATTATCAGAGATTTGGAGAAGCACTAAGAGATGCTTATGAATATCTAGACTCTAAGAAGATTTATTAAAAATAAGGCATAGGATTTTCATCCTATGCTTTATTGTATTAGATTAAGTATGATATTATACCACTTTTGTAGTCCAATCCTCTACATTCCAAACATCTGTTATCCATCCTTCATAGAATTCTGGTTCATGTGAAACTAAAACAACTGTCCCTTTGAATTCTTTCAGTGCTTTCTTTAATTCTTCTTTAGCGTCTACGTCTAAGTGGTTTGTAGGCTCATCAAGTACTATCCAGTTTATATCTTTTATCATAAGCTTACAAAGTCTTACTTTAGCATTTTCTCCACCACTTAGTACCATCATTTGACTTGTTATATGTTCATTAGTAAGTCCACATTTTGCTAGAGCTTGTCTTACTTCATAGTTGCTAAGTCCAGGGAACTCTTCCCATATTTCTTCCATAGCTGTATTTCTATTATCTCTGCTACTCTCCTGTTCAAAATATCCAGGAATTACATTCTCTCCTAATGTAACCTGACCACTAACCGGCTTTAGTATTCCTAGTAGTGTCTTTAAGAGTGTAGATTTACCAAGACCATTTACACCTTTTATAGCTACCTTCTTTCCTCTTTCTAATCTTACATTAAGAGGCTGAGTTAAAGGTTCGTTGTATCCTATAACAAGATCTTTAGCCTCAAATATAACCTTACCTGGTGTTTTTGCTTCATTAAATTTGAATGTAGGTTTTATCTTTTCTTTAGGTTTTTCTATTTTTTCCATTTTATCTAATTGCTTTTGTCTACTCTTTGCTCTTCCAGTGGTTGAAATTCTAGCTTTGTTTCTAGCAATAAAGTCTTCAAGCTTTTCTATTTCCTTTTGTTGTCTTTCATAAGCTTGTTCATGCTGTCTCTTTTTTAGTTCATATAATCTAAGGAAATCATCATAGTTTCCTGCATATCTAGAAAGTGCTCCATTTTCAACATGATATATTACATTAACAACATCATTCAAAAATGGTATATCATGCGAAACTAATATAAAACTGTTCTCATAATTTTGAAGATATCTTTTTAGCCAGTTTATATGATCTTCATCTAGGTAGTTTGTAGGCTCATCAAGTATTAATATAGTTGGGTTTTCTAAAAGAAGTTTAGTTAATAAAACCTTAGTTCTTTGTCCTCCACTTAAATCAGCCACATCTCTATCAAGACCGATATCTCCAAGCCCTAGTCCATTAGCTACCTCTTCTATTTTAGAATCTATTATATAAAATCCACTAGCCTCTAATATATTCTGTATTTCTCCTACATCTTCCATCATCTTAGAAACTTCATCATCACTCGCTTGGGCCATTTTTTCATATATATTTAGCATTTCACTTTCAAGTTCGAACATATTTTTGAAAGCTTCTCTTAATACATCTCTTATACTTTTTCCTTTTGTCAATACCGTATGTTGATCTAAATATCCAACTGTAACTCTATTTGACCACTCTACCTTTCCTTCATCAGGCATTAGACTTCCAGTTATAATGTTTAAAAATGTAGATTTTCCTTCTCCATTAGCTCCTATAAGACCAACGTGCTCTCCCTTTAATAACCTAAATGAAACGTCTTCTAGTATAGTTCTAGATCCAAATCCATGGCTTACATTTTCTACATTTAATACGCTCATCTTTATCTCCTTTTCTAATTCATCTTTAATTCTAATAATAATTTTATCTTCTCAAAACATAAAAGTCAAAGTAAACAAATTCCTAATATAGACATAAAAGTTTTTTTTATGTTATCATAACAGAAATACATATTTTAAAAAGGAGATTACATTATGGAAAATTTGGTTTTGGCTAAAGTGGGAAATAAAGAGATTACTAAATCTGATCTTGAATTCTTCAAGAAAGGCCTTAATCCTCAAGTATTAATGCAATTCAACTCTGAAGAAGGTCAGAAAAGACTACTTCAAGAACTTATCAATCAAGAAATGTTCTACTTAGATGCTATCGAAAGTGGACTTGATAAAGATGAAGAATACGTTCGTGAAGTTGAAAGAATAAAAGCTGGTTTCTTAAAGCAATATGCTATAAACAAAGTTTTAATGAACATAGAAATAACTGATGAAGAGTTACTAAATTACTACAACGAAAATAAAGATTTATTTAAATCTCCAGAAATGACAAAAGCAAGCCATATACTTGTAGATAGCGAAGATAAAGCTAAACAGGTAATAGATGAGATAAATAATGGACTTTCATTTGAAGAAGCTGCTCAAAAATACTCAAGCTGTCCTTCAAATGCTCAAGGTGGAGATCTTGGAGTATTCCCAAGAGGAAGAATGGTTCCTGAATTTGAAGAAGCTGCATTTGCTATGAATGTAGGAGAAATAAGCACTCCTGTTCAAACTCAATTCGGATACCACATAATAAAAGTACTTGATAAAAAAGAAGCTGGCACTAAGTCTTTTGACGAAGTAAAAGATCAAATAGCTCAACAATTAACAGCTCAAAAACAAGAAGAAGCTTACTTAGGTAAAATTAACGACCTTAAAGGAAAATATGAAATAAGCATAAATGAGTAATAAAAAAGATGTGCCCTTGGCACATCTTTTTAGTACATCTTTGTTACATTCGCAGCCTGAGGTCCTTTAACGCCTTTTACTACGTCGTAAGATACATTTTGACCTTCTTCTAAATCTTTCTTTTCTCCTTTTTCTTTTATTGCAGATACATGTACAAATATATCTTCTCCTTCATCTGATGTTATAAATCCAAATCCTTTCTCTGGATTGAACCATTTAACTACACCTGTTTTCATATATAATCCTCCAAATCATCGTTTTGTAATTATTATTTGCTATATTAAAATTTTTATAAAATCCATATATTTCATATTTCACTACCTTGCGTTTTTTTGTTTTTTATTATTGAAATTATAAGTAGTATTATAGGTATTATTATTTGAAAAGGCATTGCATAATAAAGATGAATCTCTGCAGCAATAGTTGTTAGTTCAGTATAACTTGTATACAGCCAACTAGCTAAAGATATCACCATTAATGATATAGGTAAAACTAAAATTTTATAATCACTTAAATTAAATACTTGAGCTATTCCAGTTACTACAGCGTACATACATATTATAATAGCACCTCCACCACCAAATAATAAGTTAATAGAAATTATTGGTTCAAGCACAACCCTTGGAATTAAGCTAGAGCTAGTATGTGGAGGAAAGATATGTATCCCAAGGACATCAGGACCTAAAACCATAAGATCCCTAAGCATTATAGCTAACATTACTAAACTAACTATAAATATTCCTGAGTACGTTGATTTAAATATACTTTCTTTTTTATTTAGACTTGGAAATATCATAAGAAATACTATAGCTTCTCCAAACGGAAATGTCACGCTTGAATAAAATGTGTTAATAACAGGCTGTATTCCATCTCCTAGAATTGGCTGAAGATTTTTTATATCAAATTCTACTATAAGTAGTCCAATTGTTAATATAACAAGTGTTATAAGTGTTGGGACGAATATTTGACTAGCTCTTGCTATAACTTCTATCCCTTTTCTTAATCCGTATGCAAGTACTAATATAAATAAAATATTTATAAAACTAATTGGTGTTTCTGGATAATTAACTGTTACCATATATTCTGAAGCTGTTCTAGTTATAAGTGCTGCTAAATGCATAAAATACCATATGTAACATAACCCTATAATGCTTCCTATTACTTTTCCAAAGTGTTCTTTTAGAATTTCTATAAGAGTCTTTCCTGGATTGAGTACAGATATATATAAATATATTGTTATTAAAATAGTCCCAACTATAGCTGCAATAATAAAAGATATCCACATATCTTGTCCTGCAGCTCTAGATGGCATTACGATTGTGTAATCTCCAAATAAAAAAGCAATAACCAAAAACATCAATTGACTAGGTGAGAGTTTTGTATCTCTTATCACATTATACCTCCCATTATACTCCTTACCATGTTTTCTATAAGTATAGATGGACTAGTAGGAGCTTTTCCTATAATCTGCAAATAACTAATCGTAAATCCTATTATAACTAAAGAAAAATAAATGGAAATTACTTTCATTTTTTCTTTAGATTTTAGTAAATCAGATATATCTATCAATATAATTACCAAATAAGCTACAACTAACCCTATAACCATACTTACCTCCTAAAGAGATTCTATAGTTTTTCCTATAAGACCTGTTCTTCTTATATTAACATTTACTCTTATCTTAACAGGTACGTTACTAAACTCTTCTTCCCATTGCAATCTATGCTCCTCTGCTAATTTTGGATATTTTCTTCTCAGTGCTTTATAAAATCCAACTACATCACTTTGATATTCTTTCTGAACTTTATACATCATACTTCTTATATAATTTTCTATTGCTTTCTCCGCTTCTTTTTCTAGTATTTCTGAATTTTCTCTTGTTGTTAAATCTCCTCTTCCATGTTGTTCTGCTAGATTTACATCAGTTTTTATATCTATAAAAAATATATGCCTATAACCATTACTTTCTACATCTATATTAGTTTTGGACCTTAGAACTTCTAGTGCTACTTTTTCACTTTTATCAATTGGATTTTCAATCTCTATTATCATGCTTTTTATTTTATCCTTAACAAATAAAAGCCCTTTAGTTTCCTGCTCATTCAGGTAACCTGTTAATTTATCTTCTTTGAACACAGCAGCTCCACCTATTTCCATATCCTCTATATACTCAACTTTTCCTGTATTAGATTCTATAAGACCTATAGAAGGACTATTCTCTGGATAATTAAGTTCTTTTATTACATCTCCTAGTGTCATAGTTTTTATCTTTGCTACATTTTCGTAGTTTTCCATTATACCCTTTATATATATAGCTGGTATATTTTCAAATGCACTTTTACTTTCAAGGACTTTTCTTGCAGTAATACCCTTACTTACAAGTACATATGGCTTAAGCCCTGGCTCGTGATCTCTTGCAAAGAAATCCAAATAATCTTCTATTCCCTCTTTGGCTAATTCCTCTCCAATAACTATTATTTGATAATGTCCATAATAAGGCTTTTTATCTATCATCTTTAGGGCATTTCTTGCAGCTTCAAATACTGTATTTCCTTTAAACGAAACTACCTTAACAGCATTCTGAACAGTTGGTTGATTAGCTTTAAGTAAACCTGGCTTTGCAATTTGTAGTGTAAGTTCTATTTCTCCATCATAGCCTTTATCAAGTCCTACCCCTATTACTATAGACCTTTCTCTTAAACTATTATTACTCCAGCAACCCGTCAAATTTATGGAAACTAATATAATAATTATTATAAGTAGTATTTTTTTTATCATATTAATCCTCTTTCTTCATTGCTTTTATTTTCATTCTTTGTACGTTTTTGTGATTAAATATAAGTGGTCTACTTATCATCATCCACAAAGGAGCTCTTATTATTGCGTCTTTCATATCCATTATATTAAGTGGAGAAAATGGATACAAATAAGGAACACCAAATGACCTTAAAGAAACTAAATGCAAAACTACTACCATTAATACAAAAAATACTCCCAAAAGCCCCAATATATTTGCAGCTATTAAGCATACTATTCTAAGTAGTGTTACAACCTCATTCATAGAAGGAACAACAAAGCTTGATATAGCAGTTAAAGATACTATAATAACCATAGAGCTACTAACAAGCCCTGCTGCAACTGCAGATTCTCCTATAACTAATGCTCCGACAATACTAACAGCTTGTCCTACAGGTCTTGGCATTCTTATTCCAGCCTCTCTTAATATTTCAAATACTACCATCATAGCTATTGATTCAATGAATGGTGAAAATGGTATACCTTCAGCTGCTGATGCCATAGAAAGAAGTAGCTCAAGTGGAATTATATTTACATGAAAACTACTTACAGCTACATATAATGCTGGAAGTAATGTGGTTGTGAGCAGAGCTAAAAATCTAATTGCCCTAGTATAAGACATAAAATAAGGCTTTGAATAATAATCTTCGCTTACATGTATAGATTCTATAAATAAATAAGGAACAGTAACAACAAATGGGCTTCCATCACAAATTATAGCAACTCTTCCTTCTAATAATCTAGAAGCTACTCTATCAGGTCTTTCGCTACTTCCAACTGTTGGAAATATAGAACTTGGTCCATCTTCTATTAACTGTTCTATCATTCCAGAGTCTAATACAGCATCTACATCTATATTACTTAGTCTTCTTCTCAA
The DNA here is from genome assembly GCA_002029295.1 of Alkalithermobacter paradoxus. GTDB lineage: Bacteria > Bacillota > Clostridia > Peptostreptococcales > Peptostreptococcaceae > Alkalithermobacter > Alkalithermobacter paradoxus. The sequence continues at coordinate 18,459 of MZGW01000005.1, forward strand.
AGTACTTATAATGTCTTCATCAGCTATACCCTCTATATATGCTATACATACATCAGTTTTACTTTCTCTTCCTATTTTCATAGATTCAAACTTTAATTTTGTGCTTTTTATTCTTCTTCTTATAAGTGCTACATTTGTACTCAATGTTTCTGTAAAAGCATCTCTAGGTCCTCTTATTACAGATTCAGTATCAGGCTGTTGAACACTCCTTGCTTCCCATCCCCTTGCATCACACTTTATTGCACTGTCTTGTCCATCTACATATATAATAGTATCCCCAGACAATATAGAATCTAGTGTATTATTAAAATCATTTACTTCTTTTGCCTGACATATGTTAAGTATGCTTTCTTTTATAAATTTTATAGAGCACTTATCTTCTCCCTTGTACAGTATTAAGGGCCTTATTATACTTTCATTTACATTTTGATTATTGACAAGTCCATCTATAAAAGCTACGATAATCCTTACATCTTTATCTAAAGCTATTTCTCTTAAAACAAAGTCACTGCAATTTTCAAATGCTTTGTTTAGCTTTTCTTTTACTTCTACTATTTTATTTGGTATAAGTTCACTTCCTAAATGCTCATTACTTTTCTTTGAGCCTAGGTGATTGTAAATTTTTTTAAATTTTTTTATCAATTTATCACCTCTTTTCAAATTAGTTCAATTAGCAGTATTGACATATTTATTTAAACTAAAACAAAAAGCTTTGGGATTTTTCCCAAAGCTTTTAAGTTGCTAAGCTATTCTTTTGTGAATTTAACCATTCATTCATTTCTTCTTCTGGCATAGGTCTACTAAAGTAATATCCTTGAGCAAAGTCAGCCTCCATCTTATACATATTTGCTAATATATCTTCATTTTCTACTCCTTCAACTACAACCTTCATATCAAGATCATGAGAAAGAGTAATTATATGTTCTATTATTTTTGTCTTCTTTACATTTCTCAAAGATTCTTTTGCAAATTTATGATCTACTTTTATATAGTCTACAGGAAGTAAATTAAGATAATTCAGTGATGAATATCCTGTTCCAAAGTCATCTATAGCTACCTTTATACCTTTGCTTCTTACATTGTTCAAGAAACTAAGAGCAGTATCAAAATCTTTTATTACAGCACTTTCTGTTATTTCTATCTGAAAATTATCTATATCTATATCATATTTTTTAAGAAGGTTTTCTATATGTAAAATTATTGAGTCATCTTCCATATTGTTTGAAGATATATTTACAGCTATACTTTTATCTATACCTTCACATTTCCATATAGATAATTTTTTAAATGCTTCTTCTATTACAAATTTTGTTAGGTCTTGTATTAGTGTTGTGTTTTCAATTAGAGGTATAAATACCATAGGAGATATATATCCTTTTTCTGGATGTTTCCATCTCGTCAAAGCTTCAAATCCTTCGCATTCTGATGTTTTGAGATTAATCTTTGGTTGATAATGTATTTGTAACTCTTTTCTTTCTAGAGCTTTCTGAAAGTCCCATAATATCTTGAAATTTTCCTTATGGAATGTGTCTTGGTTATTACTATATATAATATAGTCTTTTCCCTTTTCCATGGCCTTTTCAGATGCTATAGTAGCTTTTCTTGATATATCAAGGGCATCTTCATCATCTAAATGATATGCAATTCCTATATGAGGATGAAATGATATAGGTATATCCTCTATTACAATTGCAGCTTTTAGATTACATATTAATGTGTTTATTATAGATATTATAATTTCTTCATCTACAGTTTCACACAGCATATAAAATCTATTTGAATAAAATCTATATACATGAACATTTTCTGGTGTATTTCTTTTCATAACAATTGCAGCTTGATTTATGAATTCATTGCTTTTTTCAAAGCCAAACGTTAGTGCGACTGAAGTATGATTATGTAGCGTTACAGACATAACTGTAAAGTGCTTTTTTTTATGGCTTAGTTCTTTTATTTTATCGGACATAGAATTGAAGTTTAAAAGACCTGTTATGTCATCTTTGTACGATACATTTCTTAGCTTGTCTATGTAATTATTAACCACGCTTGAATATAAACCTATTATTCCTCCGAATAAAATAAACGATATTTTTATAATAATTTCAGAGGTCTTGATATTTATATCTAAAGGAATAACTAAATTAATTATTATTGATGCTACTACAGAAGTTATTATTCCACCTAGATGTCCAAATTTAAGAGCTGATATCATTATTGGAAAATACATTAAATACACATATACTTGAGATTTTTCCCTTGTGTAATAAATAACCAATGAATTCACAAGCAGTAATATAAATACTCCTACAATAACTTTAATTTTATCTTTTGAATTATTACTTTTGCTTACTAGAGTTGATATTAATGTATTTCTTAATATGAATTCTCTCATCAACCCTCCTCCTCAATTTTCCGTCAATTTTTAATTCTATAAATATATTTTAGCATCAATTATTATATATATAAACCACTAATATTTCTACCAAATTATTTATATTAACGCAGAATTTACAAAAGAGAACTTTCCTTTTAGAAAGTTCTCTTTTTTCCTGAGTCTGACATACTTATAAGTTCCTTCGGATATGGATTAAAAAATGTTTGACTAGCTTCTAAATCCCTGTTATATGAAAGCATGTAGCCTTTTAGTATGTATAATGGTACGCTAAGTGGTACTTCATTATTTTTATAACTTTCTATAACAGAATAAAAAAACTTCTTTCTTTAGATGTAATATCTTTGAGTATATATTCTATACTATACTTGAGCGTGTTTATATTTGATGCTTTAGTCCTACTTCTTTCAAAGAGTTTATATAGTGTATTCTTGTACTTATCAAAAATTTTATCCTTAGGTATATCTCTTGAGTAAATTATTTTATCTAGATCGCTAAATCTTGATTGATCTATAGATAAAAATAAAAGATGATTATTTCTATGATATTCTATAAGACTTTCTAAGGATTTGGATTTATATATATTCTTAAAATTCGATAGTCCAAATAACTTTGTTAGAAAATTTTCTCTTATGCTAAAGTTTTTTAGTCTTCCTTCATCTTCTAGTGGAAGGTGAGGGTATTTATTTATAACCTGGCTTGCAAACATACCTATTCCCTTTGATGCTAGTGATGATTCTTCACTGTATATCTTTACATCTTTTATTCCACAAGAAGGTGATTTGCTTTTGAATATGAACCCATCTGCTTCACTTATCTCATTAATATAATTCTGTGAAAATCCATTCATTTTTTCTGTTAAGTCTATATTAGTTGATGGTTGTATTAGTCTTACGTTTTCTTTAGATTTGACTATTCTTATAGGACTTCTAGGTGTTGATAGTCCTATCTCAACCTCTGGGCATACAGGAATAAAGTTTACATGGTTACTTAACTTATTTATGAAGTTATCTTGTATCTTTTGGCCATTATATCTGCAGTTATCAAAGCCTAGGCATTTACTTACAACTACATTTGGTTTGTTATTTATCATTATTTCATCAATCCTTTTTTATTTCATTTTTTAATTTGTTATTCAATATTTATAGTTCCCCAAGATTTAAAACATATTACCTGCATACACTTTCCAAAGACAAATCATTCAAAAAGTGCTATAATATTTCTTTGAGAAGTGAGGTGATAAGCATGAGTAATATTGCTGGAAGTGGTTGCGATATACTAATTCCTTTTAATGAAAGAAAACCACTTAAAGAAATAGAAAAGAGTCTAATTAAACGTTATAGAAAAGAATTATGGTCAAGATTTGTTAAGGCAATAAAGGATTTTGAATTAGTAAAAAACGGGGATAAAATAGCACTTGGTATATCTGGTGGAAAAGACAGTCTTGTTATGGCCAAGCTATTTCAGGAATTAAAAAGACATGGTCAAATAAACTTTGAGCTTGAATTTTTGGCTATGGATCCTGGCTATCATCCAAATATAAAAGAATTGCTGATAGATAACTGTAATCATTTAAATATACCTATTCACCTTTTTGATTCAGGTATATTCGAAATAATAGATAATATAGCTAGTGATTATCCTTGTTATATGTGTGCCAAAATGCGTAGAGGTGCGTTATACTCTAAGGCTCAGGAGCTAGGCTGCAACAAATTAGCTTTAGGTCATCACTTCAATGATGTTATAGAAACTACTATGCTTAATATGCTTTATGCTGGAAGTTTCAAAACTATGCTACCAAAGCTAAAGTCTTCAAACTTTGATGGACTTGAGCTTATAAGACCTCTTTATTATGTTCGCGAACAAGATATTGAGCGTTTCACGCAAAACAGTGGTATTTGGCCTCTTAACTGTGCTTGTATGGTTGCTGCTAAAAAGACTGGAAGTAAGCGTCATGAAATAAAACAAATGATAAAAGATTTAAAGAAAAACTTCAGCGAAGTTGATAAATCTATATTTAAGGCATCTCAGAATGTAAATATGGATGCGATTTTGGGTTGGGAAAAAGATGGACAGAAGTATTCTTATTTAGATTTTTACGATGAAGATTAAGCCTTGGTGTAAGCCAAGGTTTTTTTAAGGGGGAATTTGCGTGGATCTTATTATTTCAATGGTTATTTCATTTCTTTCATTAATTTTTAGTATATATAGAGGAATTTTTATAGGATATCCTCTGATTTTAGTTTTTCTTATTTTCGCTTTTATGTCGTATAGGAGAGGTTTTTCCATTAAGGAAATAGTTACTATGTCGTATAGCGGTGGAAAGAAGGCTTTGATTGTTGTAAGAATATTTGTTTTGATAGGGGCTATAACTTCTATATGGATGGCATCAGGAACTGTTCCTTCTGTTGTATATTATGGAATAAAGCTTTTGAATCCTAATTTATTCATTTTGTATTCTTTCTTAATAAGCTGCCTTGTATCTTTTCTTCTTGGAACTTCATTTGGAACTGTAAGTACAGTAGGTATTTCTCTTATGATTATGGCTAGAAGTGGAAATATAAATGTAAATATTGTGGCTGGTGCTATAATGGCAGGTTCATACTTTGGAGATAGATGTTCTCCTATGTCATCAAGTGCTAATTTAGTTGCTCATATAACAGATACAAATCTTTATACAAATATAAAGAATATGTTTAGAACAGCTAGTATTCCATTTTTTATATCTGTTATTTTGTATTCTATAATTTCTATCAGAATGCCCCTTGATTTATCAAATAATAATACAAGTAGTGATATACTTAGTGTATTTAATATAAGCTTTATAACTTTGCTTCCTGCTACTATAATACTTTTGCTGTCTTTATTTAAAGTAGATGTTAAGCTATCTATGCTTATAAGTATATTAACGGCTTCTATTATAGCTATATTTGTTCAAGGTTACGATTTTGGTAGTGTTTTAAGGTATATTGTGTTTGGATACAAAATTGATATTGATACTCCACTTAGAGATATTATAAAAGGTGGGGGAGTTCTTTCTATGTGGAAAGTTATGCTAGTTGTATTTGTATCTTCGTGTATGGCAGGTATATTTGAAAAAACAGGTATTCTAAAAAATGTAGAAGATATATTAATGAAAACTAAGTCTAGAGCTAATATGTTTATCTTTACTGTAATAACTAGCATATTAACTGCAGGCTTTGGATGTAATCAAGCTATTGCAATAATTCTAACAAATCAACTTGTAAAGAAAGCCTATAGTGATAAGTATGAATTGTCAGTAGATATAGAAAATAGTGGTGTTGTAATAGCTCCCCTAATTCCTTGGAATATAGCTGGTTTAGTTCCTACTACTACTCTTATGGTTAGTAGCTTTGAATTCATACCGTATGCATTTTATTTATATCTAATTCCTATAGTAAATATAGTATATCTTAAATTTACTGAAACTCAAAAAAGGATTAAGCTAGCTTAATCCTTTTTTTATATTCTTTGCTATATCATTGGCAGCTTTCATACCAGTACTTAATGCCCCTTGCATCCAGCCGTGATTAGGAGATATATGTTCTCCTGCAAAAAATACTCTGTCATTGTACTCAGAAGATGCTGCGCTATAAGAGAATATTCTTTTTTGCTCAGGTGTAAATCTACAAAATGCACCTCTGAACCAAGGTTCTGTATCCCACTGTATAGTCTTGTAATCTTCAACTATATCATCTAAATATCCTCGTCTTTTTCCATTAACTTTTTCAACTTGCCTTTTTATTTCTTCAAATCGTATATTATCCTCTAAACTTCCTAATCTTGTTGACTCTAAATTGAAATTGTATGAAGCTAATAAAACTCCACGATCTTTATTAAAGTCTGAAGGATACCATATAGATGCTATAGGTAAATCAGTATATGACCCTCCTCCTTTTATGCCGTCTTCTTCCCAAAACCTTCTATTACAAAGAAATAGTGTCTTTTGGGAGTTTGAGTAATTAAGCTCTCTTATAGCCTGCATTTTTCTATTAGTAAATGAAGGATATATCTCTACAGCTCTGAGTGCAGAAAATGGAATAGCACATACTACATAATCAAATTCTTCTTGAAACTCTGATGATGTTTTGTCTTTGAACTTTAATATAACTTTATTGTGTTTATTTGATCTATAAATTCCGCTTACATAATTGCCGAGTTTGAATTTTACTTTTCCTATATTTTTAATAGAGTTATCATATTCCTTTGGATTTTGAGAACTTAAAGATTTATAAAAAGCATTAGGAAGATGTGAAAAACCTCCTATTATCTCATAAAGGTAGCTAAAGTATAGTGGATATTCCTCTTCTAGAACTTCCATATAATTAATATAATAAAATGATCCTGCCAAAGGCATAAGTCTTCCTAAAAGATCTATTGCTTCTTGACTTAGTCCCGATAATTCAAGGACTTGACGTATATTTAATTTATCCCAATATAAAATTTGAGGATTGTATTTTTCTCTTATCCTCAATATATCTTTTCTGTTTTGAGGATATATGCTATATAATGGCTTTACAAGACCATGCTCTGCAAGCTCCATCCAAGGAGTATTTCTTTCCCACTCTCTAAGATTAAATTGAGGATATATTTTTTCCATTACATTTTTACCTTTAGGGTCATTTTTTACTCTAGTATCTCTTACATATATATATGCATTTTCATTGTATTGTATAAACGGGCGTGTATTAAGATTAAATAAATTTATATAATGCCATGTAACATCATGACTTATAGGAATACGCATAGGGCCTAATTCTCCATAGTATTTTTTATCTTTATCAAAATAGTGAGTATATACCCTTCCCCCTACTCTATCTTCTATTGGATCAAATATAGTTATATCACATCCTAATTTTCTAAGCTCAAACGCAGAGGAAAGGCCAGCAAGACCTGCCCCTATTATTCCTATTTTTATATCCTTAAACTCACCTTCTTTTGCTATACTTGTAATGTCTTCAGGCACTCCTAATAATTTTATGATATTCTCATAATCTTCTAATCTATCCACTTCTTTAAGTGAGTTTCTGAGTAATTTATGCCTCTCATCTTTTGTTGGATTTAATGGTTGTAAATATTGTCTCATTATTTTCCAACTCCTCAATATTATCTTCAAATAATATATAATGCTTTCATGTTTTTTCTTTTCATAACTACCACCCCTCACGGTAACATGAAAAAAAATACACTTTTTTTAGTATACGCATGAAAAAGTGTATTTGTGAAATCACTTATTAAATTTTTACCAGCTACAACATATACCTATTCCTTTAGGTCCAAATTGCGCCCCTAGAACTGGCCCTACTTCATCTATGTTTATCACTGCGTTTGAAAATTTTTCTTTTAGTACTTCTTTTATTCTAAATGCTTCTTCAAAGCTAAGTATGTGACACACACTTATCTTCTTTACATTATCAGGTATATTATTTATCATAAATTCTATAGCTTTTTTCTTTCCTCTTGCTTTTCCTATTGGGAGTATATATCCATTTTCTACTCCTATAATAGGTTTTATATTCAATATAGAACCTATTACTACTTTAGACGGAGATAATCTTCCACCTTTTTTGAGATATTCTAAGGTTTCGAACGTCATTTGAACGCTCATATTCTTTTTTTCTTTATTTATTATATCTACTATATCTTTTCTACATTTTCCTAAATTTGATAGCTCTTTTGCTCTTTCTACTAATATTCTAAGATTTGGACCTGAAGTTTGAGAATCTATTACAGATATCTTGTCTTTATCAACCATACCAGCAGCAAGTATTGCATTATTATAAGTTCCACTTGCTTTTTCCGATACTACTATAGTTATTATTTCTTTTCCTTCTTTTATAGCTTTTTCAAAAGCATTAACAAAAGCTCCTGTTGAAGGTTGAGATGTCTTTGGAAATTCAGTTGACTCTTTGAGTTTTTTAAAGAAATCTTCAAACTCCCCTGGATATCCTTCTTCCATAACTTCATTATTAAACGATACCGTAAGTTGAACTACATCTATATCATGCTCTTTAGCGTACTCTTTTGGTATATAAGCTGTACTATCAGTTATTATTTTAATGGCCATACTAAGACCTCCTTCCTATATAATCTCATAGTAACAGAACGCTTCATCTCTTACAAGATTTTTGTCGTGTTTCATAAAAATACCTTTTAAAATGTCGAAGAATTATTGCTACTAATATTTAAGTATATTTCAATTAAGGTAAAGTATTCTAAAAAAGCTATAGAAATCTAGATTTCTATAGCTTAGGTAAATTGATTAAATATAGGTATTATATACGGTTTTCCAGTTGATGGATTTTTTATCATACTAACTTTCATGTTATATACGCTCTTTATATTCTCCTCAGTTAATACTTTTTCTGGAGTTCCTTTTGATACTATCTTTCCTTTGTTGAGTAATAATATTTCATCACTATAAGCACTAGCAAGATTAAGATCGTGAAGTATTGCTACAACTGTTAAATCATTTTCTTTATTTAATCTCTTTATTGTATCTAGTATTTCTACTTGATTGTGTATATCAAGATTAGAAATTGGTTCATCTAAAAGTATTATATCCGTACTTTGAGCTATAGCTCTTGCTATTATAGCCCTTTGCCTTTCTCCACCACTTATTTGATTTATCTTTTTATCTTTAAGATGCCATGTATTAGTCATTTCCATAGCTTTCTTAGCTATTTGTATATCTCCATTTGTTTCATCTTGAAATCTCCTAAGGTACGGAGTTCTTCCCATTAATACTACATCCATAACAGAAAAATCAAATTCAACTATTGTATTTTGAGGAACGCAAGATATTCTTTTAGATATATCTTTGCTGCTTAGCTTTGATATATCTTTATTTTCTATAAATATCGAATTTCTTGGAACTTCTAAAGCCTTTGATATATTTCTAAATAGTGTTGTCTTTCCCGATCCATTAGGCCCTATTATACTATAGAATTTTCCTTTTTCTATTTGTATATCTATGTTGTCTAATATTTTTTCATTTCCGAAACTCCAATTCAGGTTATTTACTTTTATTTTTGTAAGCATTTATATCACCTGCTTTTTACTTTTTATGAGAAGATATATAAAGTATGGTGCTCCAAATAAAGATGTTATTGCTCCTACAGGTATTTCTGTAGGTGGTATTAATGTTCTTGCTAGTGTGTCAGATATTATCATAAATATTGCTCCACCTAATGCACTAAAAGGTATTAACACTCTATGGTCTGGACCTAATAATAATCTTATTGTATGAGGTATTATAAGTCCAACAAATCCTATTACGCCACTAACAGACACTGTTGCTGCTACTATTATTGATGTTAAAAAAAGTAACGTCTTTTTTAATTTCTCAACTTCAACTCCTAAGCTTCTAGCACTTTCATCACCCATAAGGAATATATTCAAATCTCTAGCAAAGAACGCTATAATAAATGATCCTATTGTTACAAATGGAAACACAGTTATAACATGATTCCAACTAGCTGCCGATATACTTCCCATTATCCAAAATACTATTTTATCTACTTGCTGTCTATTAAATATCATTATTATAGATATTATAGATGAAAGCAAAAAGCTCAAGGTTACACCAGCAAGAAGTAATGTAACTACAGGTACTTTATTTCCTACTCTGGCTATGTTATAAACTATAAATCCTGCTGTAATAGCCCCTACAAATGCCATAATAGTTACGCCGCTAAGTCCTAATAATGAAGATTGTATCCCTAGTACTATAGCAATTGTTGCACCTAGTGCAGCTCCTGACGATATCCCAAGTACATATGGGTCTGCCATAGGGTTTTTGAACATTCCTTGAAATGCAGCTCCTGATACAGAAAGTCCTATACCTACTAGTGATGATAATATTATTCTAGGTAGCCTTATATTAAATATTATTGTTACATGATTACTTCTTATATTTTCTAGAGAAATAAAGTTCTCTATTATAGGTAATCTACTTCCCAGTATAGAAATAGCCTGCTTTAAAGATATATCTGCTACCCCTAGTGTGCTAGATGCTATTATTAAAAATAAAAGTATTGCTAGGCATATAGTGAATAATATTTTGTAGTATTTTTTTTTCTGTATGTAAGCCATATAATTTCCTCTTTTCTCTGAAAAAAGGAATCCTTAAGGATTCCTCTTATTTAAAATAAGTCTGGGTGAATAATTTTAGCTAGTTTATAAAGTCCATCTGCAAGTCTTGGTCCTTGTCTATCAAGTAAATTATTGTCTATTTCAAATAATCTATCTTCTTTAACTGCTGTAAGCTCTTTGTATCCGTTAGCTTCTTGTATTCCTTTTTTAGTATCAAAATGCTCTGAACATATTAACATATCTGGATCATGTTCTAAAAGCCTCTCTATACTATATTGCCATCCTTCAACGTCATTTGCAACATTTTCTCCACCAGCCATTTCTATTATCTGGCTTATAAACGTTCCTTTGCCAGCTGTATAATCTCCGTATTCTCCAAATCCTACTACATAATATACTCTTGGTTTTTCCTTATCTTTAACTTTATTTACTACATAATCAACAGTTTCTTTCATTGAATTTATTACTTCATTTGCTTTATCTTCTTTATTTAAAACAGTTCCTAATTTTGTTATAACTTCATATACTCCTTCAAAACTCTCTGGTCCATATAAAACTAAAACTTTAATATCAGCTTCTTCAAGCTTTTCTAAAACCTCTTTCTTAAAGTGAGTAGATGCTATAACTAAATCTGGATTTAGTTCTACTATTTTTTCTATGTTTGGCTCTGTAAGGCTTCCTATAGATTCTATATTACTTACATTCTCTGGATAATCACAAAAATCTGTTCTTCCTATCAACTTATCTTGTGCTTCAAGTGCAAATATAGTTTCTGTTATGCTTGGTGCTATAGATATTATAGTATTGGGCTCTGATTCTAATATAACTTCTCTTTCATATGAATCTACTATTGTCATTGGATATTTTGAAGATGATTCTTCTTTATTTTCATTTTTATCTTCTACTTGAGAACATCCCACTAACGCAAATATTATTAATATCGATAATATGCTACTTATAATTTTTTTCATTCTTTCTCCTCCTATCATTTGTGCATAAAAAAAATCACACCGAGAGTGTGAAAATGTAATGTTCCTTTATATTTTCTCATCCTCCCTCCGAAGATTTAAAGTTAATATACATATGGCAGGTTTCCTGACTTATGGATCATCTTACTCTCCAGCCTTCTCGGTTTCCCAATGGCTTTATTGGATTTCATTCCCATTTACAGTAGCGGGGGCTGTAGTGGATTCTAACCACTTTCCCTTTTAACCCTTTAGGGCACCACATGCTATACTATTAAATTTTTGAATGTTGTCAATTTTTATTATATCAGACTTTTATTTTTTTACCATATATTTTTAAATATTCGTTAAATTTTTGAGTATAATCTTTGTTTTTTCTTTCAATTTTTCATATTCATCATTATCTGGATTTTTTGTTCCGTACCTTATTTCTTCGTACAAGTTTGTAATCCATTTTATATCATTCATATTATCTGGAACTAACATATTAAGTGTTTCTTCTATCTTTTTAGTAGTGTAATTATCCTTTAATAACTCTTTCTTAGATAGTATTTTTATTATCTTAGAGTATTCATATCTAGATTTTTCTTTAGTACTTGCAGTAATAGGTATAAATATTTTATTTAATTTATGTTTTAAGTTATCTTTTACAGAGTTTATGTTTGAATTAACCTTTTCTTTTATATTTTCAATATCAAAACAAAGCTCCCTACTTTCTACAAACTCTACTTCTTCATCTTTGTATATATTCTGAATAAATTTCATTATATAATAAAAAATTACTAAAGCTAATATTATCAAAACTACGATAATTATGATGTTTAATATTAGCGTCCCCATTTGTGACTTTTCATAAATTATTATATTTTCACTATTATATATCTCCTGTGGTTCACTTCTCTGTATATCTGCTCTAAATTCTAGAAAGAAAAATATCTTCTCAGAGATGTATATTATTGCATCCATAAATAAATATTTAAGATATCCTAAAATAATCCTAAATATACCTACAAATAGATTGTATATTGATTTAAGCCCTTGACTTAGAGCTGATCTACTATAAAATGAAAGGATTATAACTGTAGATACAAATAATGCATCTATAATTTGATTATTTTTATTTGTTTTATATTTTCTATGTTTAAGTATACTTAATAAAATCAGCCCAGATACTATATATAACATACTTATATAATTTAAGTTATATACATTGCCTTTTCCAAACATATTTATAAAAATATTTATAATTATCAAAGCCACTGTGTGGGCATTTAATTTTGTAATTGAGTATATATGATCTATCTCAGTATAAAAGCTTTTAACAGATAAAAACCAAAGTATATAAAGTATAAAGGATAAAACTGTTCTTTGAGTTAAACTTGCTTCTACAAAGAAGAAACTAATAAATGCACTTAACATAAGTCCTATCAGAGGATTTATATATTTATTTTTATTGTTAATTTTTAATGTCCATATACTTACAAATGCCACAATAAAAAAATATATTATACCTACACGCTCTAAATTCATATTTAAAAATACATTTATAAATATAAATATTATGTAATAGATTAAGGTTTGATTAATAATAGACAAAGCTCTAGTAAATTTATCTGATTTCAATTTATTCATCCTCACCCCTGTACCAAAATAATTTAACATTATTAGGTATGTATTCAATTTCTTCTTTACCTACAGATATAATAGAGAATTGTAGATTATCAAATTGTAAAATATTATTTAACATACCTTCGCTTACTTTATTCGTTACTATTAATATTTCATACATAACATTCCCACTTTGTTTAACTCTTTCTAATATATCATTCAAAGGGTATTTCTTATATTCGCTTATCTTTGCACATTGTGTAAGTATCTGTGAAATTTGATTTTGACTTGCACTTGGCTCTACAAATGTGTATTCTTCATTGCCTTTGCAAAGTGCATTAGTAGTAAATCCAACTGGTATTCCTTCATTTATTAGATCTACACATATTGATGCTGCTAATTCTATTCCACTTTCAATATTTTTTATATCTTCATCAGTTATTAAGTACTCGTGAATGTCTAAATTATATATAAGCATTATTTTCTTGTCACATGTGTATTCATACGTATTAACTTTTAACTCTTGAGTTTTAGCTGTTGCTTTCCAATTTATCCTTTTTAGAGAGTCAGTATTAGTATAATCTCTTATTCCAGATATCATCATAGGATCATCTATTATCCATCTTTTAACTACACTATCCCCTTGAAGTGTATTAAGAGAAGCTATTTTATTTTTTATATCTATTATTTTAGGGTATACAGTTAATTTACCATGTGAATTTATCGTACTTGTATATTCTTCAGATCCAAATAAATCACTAGATGTTAATTTTACTCCTTGTGATAATTCGTAGTAACCCCTTTTAACAGATTGTATAGTATATTTTCTTTTTACATTTTCAAAAGGCATGATGGAAAATATATTTTCAAACTCTATATTCTCAAACAGTTTTTCTTCGCTTTTGATATATGTAATAGGAAGAATCTTATTATTTTTTATGCTAAATTCATACGTAACACATTCTCCCGCAAATACGGCATATTCTTTAAATTTCCTATCTATATGTACATTTTTGAATATATATTTCGAGTAGAGGTGTTTTTGTAGATATACAAATACGAATATAGCTATAACAAACCATATTTCAATCATTGTTATCACCTTAAATTCTTTCTAAGGGTATTTGTATTTTACTAACTATTTCTTGTATCAAAGAAAATGAATCTAGTCCCTTATACCTTACTGATGACTTTAGAGATATTCTATGAGAAAGAACGTATGGAGATAAATATATGATATCATCAGGAGTTACATACGTTCGCCCATTTATATATGCGTATGCTTTAGCACCCTTATACAAAGATATGCTTCCTCTAGGACTTACTCCTAAATCTATATATTCATTGTTTCTTGTAGAGTTTACTATATCTAAAATATAATTACTTACATCATCACTTAAAAATACATCTTCGTATTCAGATTGCATTTTTATTATTTCATCTTTAGTACATATAGGGTTTGTATTCTTATTTGATTTATTTCTAGATAGTTCTAAAATCTTAAATTCTTCATTTTTTTGTGGATATCCCATTCTTATTTTCATAAAAAATCTGTCCAGCTGTGCTTCTGGTAAAGGAAATGTTCCATGCGTTTCTATTGGATTTTGGGTTGCTATAACCATAAATAGCTTATCAAGATTATATGTATGTCCATCAACAGTAACTTGCTTTTCTTCCATACATTCTAAAAGACTTGATTGAGTCCTTGGTGTTGCTCTATTAAGTTCATCTGCTAATAATATATTAGTAAATACAGGTCCTTTTCTAAATTCAAAGTCGGATATTTTCTGATTATAGAAATTTATACCCGTCAGATCAGTTGGCAAAAGATCAGGAGTGAACTGTATTCTCTTAAAAGTACAATCTATTGAGTTGGATAGTGCTTTTGCTAAGCTTGTTTTTCCAACTCCAGGAACATCCTCAAGAAGAACATGTCCTCCATTTATTAAAGAAACTAATAATAGGTCAATTATTTCTTCTTTTCCTACTATTACTTCATTTATGCTACTTTTTATAGAATCTATTATTTCTTTGCTACTTTTCATAAATACTCCCCCTTAAATGATATACAATTTTATTATAATATTAAATTTCAGAAAATTGGTATATTTTTTAATTTATCTTACTTTCAATTAAATCTATATATTTTTTTGTTTCATCATTAATAGGGACATTACTATACCAATTTTTATCATGATTTACATTATTGAAGTATTTAGACTTTATTATAAGTTCTGGTCTATATTCAAAGTGAAGTATATCAAAATATCCCCATTTTCCTCCCCATATAAAGTTGTTTTTCTCAAATATCCTAACTATTTCTCTTGAATACGTATCTAGCCTACTTTGTCCTTGTTCTCTAGTAGCCCATTTCCAATAATCCCTATTATCTCTTGCAAGATCTATAGCTATTCCAAATGAGTGAGGACTTAATCTATTAGTTCCTGCTATATATCTATAATTGAATGTTCCACTTATAGGATATAGACAGGCTCTTACATTCTGAACATTTTGTGCAAGCAAAGAGGCTTCTTTCATAGCAGATTCTAGTGATTGTGCAGCTTTATTTTTGCTATTGAATGGATACGCTTTATATCCTGCTTTTGCATTTACAATATTTGATTCTATTTCAGCTTTAGAAGCTCCATATACTTCCTTTAATAAAGGATATACTCTTATTCTTCCTGGATTAACATTTTGAGGTAGCAACTGCTTTATATCAGAAAGCGGATAAATCTCCTCCATCATATCTTGAATGTCTGGGTTATTCAGCTTTTCTGACTCTCCTTTTTGTCTTTTATCATCATATATTATCTTGTTTCCGGATTTCATAACTAGATATACATTACCGTCCTTTACTTCTATATCTGTTACATACTCTGGATATGCCATCATTACTGAAAAAATATCTTGTTTCATGATAGTAGTGTACTTTTCATTATCTATAATATTATTCATAGTTTCTCTGGCAAAACACCCTGTAAATAAAAATAAGCAAATTATAAAAATACTGATTTTTTTCATATTTTCTCTCCTTTACTTATTCATGATTTGTTTTAGTTTTGCCACCCAAATAAGATTATATATTTTAAAAATATTGGAATTTTAATTATATGAAAGAATATACATTTATTAATAAATTTATGAAATGGGGGATTTTAAAGATGCTTTACTATTGTATGGATTGTAAAAGGGTATTTAATAACTCTAGTGAATGTACATACTGCAGTTGTAATAATGTTAAAAAATTAAATCAAAATGCTCCAGTGAATGTTATAGGAAGCAAAATCAAGGGAAGAATTTTGAAAGCTAAAAGCGATAATGTTAGACTTATTTATGTAGATTCACATAAAAACACAATTATCAAAGACTTTGATGTAGATAAAATCAGAAAAATATTATAAGCCATAGAAATTCTATGGCTTTACTTAAAGTATAAAAATTCATTTTCTTCTAGATATATTTTTCTAGAGTTTATTCCGTATGAACTTTTTATGTTTGATTGATTTATTATATCTTTTGATAATCCTTTAGATACCGAGCCATTTATAAACATTAAAGTTTCATCAGAATAGGATAGTGCTAAATTTGGATCATGCAAAGTCATTATGCACGTCTTATTTAGTGTCTTTTGCAAATTCTTTATGATTTTCATAACTATTATTTGATTTTTTATATCTAAATAAGATGTAGGTTCATCTAATACTATTATATCTGTCTCTTGACATAATGCTCTTGCTATAAATACTAATTGTCTTTGTCCTCCACTTATCTGAGTATAAGGAATATCCTCTAAATGAGAAATTCCAACTAATTCGATATATTTTTTTGAAATTTTATAATCTTCTTTGCTTGGGATATTGTTTATATGAGCTGTTCTTCCTCCTACAACTATATCTTTAACAGTGTATGGAAAAGATAAACTGTATATCTGTGGAACGAAAGCTATAATTTTTGCTAATTCTCTTATTTTGTACTTTCTTATATCTACTCCATTTATCAGTATTTGTCCTTTTATATCTACATTTCCTTGTAAAGACGATAGTAATGTTGTTTTTCCACATCCATTCGGTCCTAAAATAGACGTTATTTTTCCTCTTTCAATACAAAAATTTAGGTCTTTTAGTATCTCCTTTTTTCCGTAAGATAATTTTACATCTTTGAAAGTAATCATTGCCATCCACCTAGCTTTGTTTTTCTTAAAAGATATATAAAAAATGGTACCCCTATAAGGGTAGTAAATATTCCTACAGGTATTTCATATGATGCTATATTTCTAGATATTGTATCTACTAATACTAAAAATGCTCCTCCAAATGATATAACTGACGGAATAAGAAATCTATTATCAGGCCCAATTATCATTCTTACTATATGAGGTATCATAAGTCCAACTAGTCCTATTATACCACTTACAGATACTGCTGAAGATGCGAGCATTGTAGCTCCGATTATAACTATTAACTTTTCTTTTTGTGGATTTAGTCCGAGACTTTTACATTCTTTATCTCCAAGTGATAGTATATTTAGCTTCCATCTTTTGTTTAATAATATAGTTATCCCAATAATCATAAAAGGCAAAGATGAATATATTTTATCCCAGGTAGCTGTATGAAGACTTCCCATCATCCAATATACTATACTTTGTAATTTAAGTGGATCTGCAAAAATCTGAAGGACTGATAACATAGATGTAAAAAGAGCTGAAATCATTATTCCTGATAATATAAGAGATATATGAGATACTTCATTATCTTTATATGCTATAAAGTAGGCAGATCCAACTGCTATAAGTCCGAATATAAAGGCTGCTATTTGTGATGATATTGGAAGATAAATAAGAGCTAAAGCAGCCCCAAAGGCTGCTCCTGATCCTAATCCAAGTACATAAGAATCGACTAATGGATTATGGAATATAGCCTGAAAAGCTGCTCCAGAAGTTGAAAATGCCATTCCTGATAAAAATGCCAGTAAAATTCTAGGTAGTCTAACTTGAAACAAAATTATATGCCCCTGTATTTGAGTATCTGCTATATTATTAGTTATTTTAGACCAAAATAAATGAGTTATTTGATTAAATGTCAAAGAGTACGCCCCTAGCATAAGAGCTATTAGTATTATTGGAATCGGAGATATAATCAACAATAAATACTTAAATCTAGAAAATTTCAATTTATATCCTCCATCTAAAAATCAAAATTATAAAGTTTATTTAGCATTGTATCTTTTTCTACATCAAGATCTATATCTTTAAATAGATTTGGATATAGCCATTTTGCAGTAGCTTTAACTGAATATTGATATTTTACAGTCCAAAGATCACAGTAATAAAAGTTCGGTAGCATAAATACTCTATTATCCTTTACAGCATTTATAGACTTTAACTGAGGAGAATTTATTAAATCATCTGTAGATAAATTTTTAGAATACCACATTATTATACTATCTGGGTTCCAAGATATTAACTCTTCCATATTTGCTATTGGATGCTCTGCATTTATATCTTTTGCAACGTTTATTCCACCAGCTGAAACTATAATATCATTACCTGTGCTATCTCCTCCTGCTATATCTAAAACGGTAGGACCCCATACAAATAATCCAGTTTGCTTATCTTCTTCTTTTATATCTTTAACTATATTCTCTATCTCTTGTAATTCACTTCTAGTGTAATCTATAATTTCTTTTGCTCTTTCATCTTTTCCTGTAATTTTCCCTAGATCCTCAACCATCTTGAAAGTTTGATCAAATGAATTTATTTGAACTCCGTACACCTTTATACCAGCTTGCTCAAGTGGTTTTATATCTTCATGTTCTGCCCATATTATAACTATATCTGGGTTTAGAGAAATAATTTTTTCTATATTTCCAGTAACTGCTGGAACTTCTTCACTTTCAAATCTTGTATCTATTTTCTTTGTATATTCAAATCCTGGACTATCGTATGTCCATTTATCTACTGCTATAACTTCATCTTTAACTCCTAGCATATGTAATGTAGTAAGACCACTATCTAACATTGCAGCAATTCTTTGTGCAGGTTTTTCTAGCACTATTTCTTTTCCTCTAAAGTCTACAACCTTTATTTGATTTTCTGTATGTTCATCAGATTTAGATACTTGATTTTGGCAACCTGAAATGATAAGAATGCTCAATATGAGCATTAAAGCTATTATTCTCTTCATAGCATTTTCCTCCTATTTTCTCATTAGAATCATACCTATAACACTTAGTACAATTCCTATAATATTTTTTATAGATATACTTTCTTTAAATATAGTTATACCTATGAAAGTAAGTATTACAGCAGATATAATATTAGCAAATAACGCTGCGGTATTTATATTCCATCCACTTCTATAAACAAACAAAAAACCTATCTCCAATGTAAAAATTACAATTCCTAGTGTATAACTTGCCCAATTTAACTCTTTGAAAGAAGTTATAGCACTTTCTTTGCCAAATATAAATAGTGAAACAAGTGAAAAAAGTAGTGCAATTGCGTATGTTACGCTCATAGATGCCATTGGAATCACATTGGGATTTATTAACTTCTGTGAAACGTGATATAACACTGTTCCTAATATAACAACCAGCATGGATGTATAAAACATGTACTCCTCCTTGTTATGATTTAATTTTGTGAATACTATAATATTATAATATAAGTTTATATTATGTGTATATTAGAAAAAGCTCTATCCATAATGGATAGAGCCTTTTCTCCTGGCAAAATCTACAAATTTAAACTTATCAGGTCTATGTCTTGATTCACTATACTGAAATAAACTTGTATCATCTAAGTATGTGTAGCTCTTAACTACAGCTACCATACTATAATCTTTTAAATCTAAATATTTCTTGTCCTCATCTGTTGCTGCTTCTACTGTAATTTCTTTCTTTGCGAAACTTATCTTCAAATTTAGTTCATTTTCTATATATTCATATATAGATTTTTCACATATTTCTTTTGTTAGACATGGAACGAAATTATGAACTATATAGTCTTTGTCTAATATAATTCTTTTATTTCCTATTTTCCTTGATCTAACTACTTTCCATACTTTATCTTTTTTTGTTATATTCAATTGCTTACTTATAAACGCATCTGGCTGTATCAATTCTAATTCATTTACAATTGTTTCAGATTTTAAATTCATCCTTTGAGATAATTCCTTAAAGCTTATTATACCACTTATAGGGAAATCAAATTTATTTATATCCAGTACAAAAGATCCCTTTCCTTTTATTTTCTGAATATATCCATCTTGTTCTAGCAAATTTAGTGCTTTTCTTATTGTATCTCTAGATACATTGTACTCTTTCATATATTCATTTTCAGAAAGTAGTTTTGAATCTCGAGATAATTCACCATTTTCTATTTTTCTTACTATTTCATTATAAATACTTAAGTATTTTGAATTCATTCTTTATCACCTTAGAATATTTTAGCAACTAAAATATTATTTTTCAAGGTAATAAACTATAGATTCATAAGGTCTTAATTTTATTTTATCAAACTTAGCTGGTGAGTCAGTGTAATTTGATATTAAAATAGATGATTTATATTCATTTAGTTTTATCGTATTTGGAAGATTAAAGTCCACTTCTTCTCCATAAAAGTTATTTATAACTAGTAACTTTTCGTGGTTATATTCTCTTACATAAGCGAATATATTTTCATCTTCCTCAAGTATCATCTTAAAACTTCCATAAGCTATAATATCGTATTCTTTTCTAAGGTTGATAAGCTTTTTATAATGGTAAAAAATAGAATTTTTATCTTTAATTGCATCCTGTGCATTGATTGATTTATAGTTTTTGCATACTGATATCCAAGGTTTTCCTTGTGTAAATCCTCCATTTATTTCATCACTCCACTGCATAGGGGTTCTCGAGTTATCTCTAGACTTATCATTAAGTATCTTAAGTATTTCTTCTTCAGGTACATTATTTTCTTTTAATATATTGTAATAGTTTATTGATTCTACGTCTTTATATTTGTCTATTGTATCATAGTATGCATTCGTCATTCCAAATTCTTCACCTTGATAAATATAAGGTGTTCCCCTTAACATGTGTATGCATGTTGCAAGCATCTTTGCAGATTCTTTATGGTATTTCTTATCATCTCCAAAGCGAGATACAACTCTAGGTTGATCATGATTGCACCAAAATACTGCACTCCACCCATTCCCTTTCTCTATTTCAGTCTGCCAGTAACTAAAAATCTCCTTTAATTTCTTAAAATCAAAATTCATAAGGCTCCATTTATCACCATCTTTATAGTCTACTTTCAAGTGGTGGAAATTAAATACCATAGATAATTCTTTTTCATTTGGATTTGAATACTTTATGCAGTTATCTACAGTAGTTGATGACATTTCTCCAACAGTTATTATATCTTCATACTTTCCAAAAGTTTCTTTATTTAGCTTCTTTAAGTATTCATGAATACGAGGTCCGTCTGTATAAAATCTTCTTCCATCTCCATCATTGTCATCTTCATAAACATCTGGTTTAGATATTAAATTTATAACATCTAATCTGAATCCCTTAACTCCTTTTCCTATCCAGAAATTTACTATATCGTATATTTCCTTTCTTACACTTTCATTCTCCCAATTAAGATCAGCCTGTGTCTTATCAAATAAGTGTAGATAATATTCATCAAACTTCTCTACATACTGCCAAGCTGAACCTCCAAACTTTGAAATCCAGTTGGTTGGTTCTTTTCCATCCTTAGATTTTTTGAATATATAGTAGTTTTTATATTTTTCATCTTCATTTAATGCTTTTTTGAACCATTCATGCTCTGTAGATGTATGGTTAAATACCATATCTAGCATTACGTCAATTCCCAGTTTATTAGCTTTATTAACCATTTCTTCAAAATCTTCCATAGTTCCAAAACTAGGATCTATATTATAATAATCAGCAACATCATATCCATTATCTTTCTGAGGTGAAACATAAAATGGAGTAAGCCATATATAGTCTACTCCTAACTCTTTTATATATTCTAATTTTTGAGTTACACCTTTCAAATCTCCTAATCCATCTCCATTAGAATCATTAAATGATTTTGGATATATTTGATATACTACACTTTTCTTAAAGTCCTTCATAATATCTACTCCTTTTACTAAGATGTCAAAACTTAAATAAAGGAGATTAAAATCTCCTTTATTTAAATCATTTATGATAATGCCTTATTGTTTTCTTTTACACCTATTTTTTTCTTAGAAAATGCTATAGTAAGTATAAATGGTACAACTATAGCTATTGCCATAGCAACTCCAAACATCAACATATGCTGTGGCTGAATAGATAATATTCCTGGTAATCCACCAACCCCGATTGAATTTGCCATAACTCCTGATCCTACTGAAACTACACCCGCTATAGATGAACCAATCATAGCAGCTAAGAATGGATATACATATTTTAAGTTAATACCAAACATAGCTGGCTCTGTTACCCCTAAGTAGCAAGATATAGCTGCTGGTATAGATACTTGCTTTTCTTCTTCATTATTTCTGTTTAAATATATCATTCCTAAAACTGCAGATCCTTGAGCTATGTTTGATAATGCTATCATAGGCCAAAGATTTGTTCCACCGAATTCACCCATTAATTGAAGATCTATAGCATTAGTCATATGATGAAGTCCAGTTATAACAAGCGGTGCATATCCAAATCCAAATATAGAAGCAAATAACCATCCAAACGATGAAGTAAGTCCTGTATAAACTATATCTGATATATAAGAACCTATCGTCCAACCTACAGGACCTAATACTACGTGAGCTAATAATACAGTTGGTACTAATGATAAAAACGGAACTACTACCATTGATATATATGAAGGAACTCTATCTCTAATCTTAATCTCTAGATGAGCTAAAACAAATCCTGCAAGCATTGCTGGTATAACCTGAGCTTGATAACCAATCATTTTTATTTGAGTAAATCCAAAATCCCACACTGGTGGCTCAGCTCCACCTGCTACAGCATATGCATTTAGAAGTTGTGGAGAAACTAGTGTTATACCTAATATTATTCCTAGTATTTGAGTTGTTCCCATCTTTTTAGAAATAGACCATGTTATCCCTACAGGTAAGAAGAAGAATATTGCCTCTCCTATAAGCCAAAGAAAATGATGCATACCTGCCCAGAATTGAGAAGTTTCTGTTAAAGTCTTAGTCCCTTCTTCTAGTAATTTTATATCTCCTATTATGTTACGAAAACCTAGTATTAATCCCCCGACTACTATAGCTGGAATTAATGGTGCAAATATCTCACCTAGGTGTGCAATTAGTTTTTGTAATGGATTTAGGTGCTTTGATGCAGCTTTTTTAGCAGCTTCCTTATTAACACCTTCTACTCCTGCGTAATTTACAAATTCATTGTAGAATGTAGATACTTCATTTCCTATTATTATCTGAAATTGACCTGATTGTGTGAATGTCCCTTTAACAAGCTTGATTTCTTCTATTTTCTTTATATCTGCTTTTTTAGGATCATTAAGTACAAAACGCATTCTAGTCATACAATGTGATACTGCTGCTATATTGTCTTTTCCTCCAATGTAATCTAGTAATTGCTTTACTTCATTAGAAAACTTAGACATATCATAACCTCCTTTTAATAATTTGATATATTCAGTATCTGAAAACCTTTTCTCTTTAGCATTGTCTGTACGTACAAGTTTTTGTTGTATATAAATTATATCCTGTACGTACATCTTCGTCAAGCGTTTTCTTCATAATTTGTAATATAAAAAACTCAGGCATCAAATGCCTGAGCTTTTTAATTTATCTCTACTCTTTCTCCAGTTACCATATATATTATTCTTTCACCGATATTAGTTGCATGGTCTGCTATACGCTCTAAATATCTACCTATAAATAATAAATTAGTTGCTTGTTTTGTAGTTTCTGGGTTTTGTATCATCATGTTAATTAACTCTGTATATATACCTTCGTAAATTTCATCTACAGCTTCATCATCATGTGCAACTTCTTCTGCCATTTTTGTATCGGCATTAGTAAATGCATCTAGAACCTTTTTAACCATATCCTCTGTTAGCCTTGCCATTCTCGGTATATCTATTAGAGGCTTTATTAGCGGAGTATCTCCAATTTCTAAAGTAACTTTAGCTATATTTACTGCATGATCTCCCATTCTTTCTAAATCTGTTATTATCTTGATGATAGTTCCAATAGTTCTTAGATCTCTAGCCATAGGTTGTTGAAGTGCTAGTAATTTCATGCATTCATTTTCTATTTCTAGTTCTAGTTCATCTATTTTATCATCCATAACATATACTCTTTTAGCTGCTTCTAAATCTTGCTTTGCTAGAGCTTGTACAGATACTTCTATTATATCTTGTACCATTTCTCCCATCTTAATTAGCTTAATGTTTAGGTTTTTCATTTCTTTCTCAAATTGGCTTCTCATATGGATTCCCCCTATTCTTAACCGAATCTTCCTGTTACATAGTCTTCTGTACGTTGATCTCTTGGGGTAGTGAATATCTTTTGTGTTTGATCCATCTCTATTAATTCTCCCATTAGGAAAAATGCTGTTTCATCTGAAATTCTAGCTGCCTGTTGCATTGAGTGAGTAACAATTACTATAGTATAATCTTTCTTTAGCTCTGTTATCAATTCTTCAATCTTAGCAGTAGCTATTGGATCAAGTGCAGAAGTTGGCTCATCCATTAATAATACTTCTGGTTCCATGGCTAACGCTCTAGCTATACATAATCTTTGTTGCTGACCACCTGAAAGTCCTAATGCAGATTTATTTAATCTATCTTTAACCTCATCCCATAAAGCAGCTTTTCTTAAACTTTTTTCAACAATCTCATCTAATTCACTTTTATTCTTAACTCCATATCTTCTAGGCCCATAAGCCACGTTTTCATATATGGATTTTGGGAATGGATTTGCCTTTTGAAACACCATTCCTATTCTTCTTCTTAAAGCTACTACGTCTATATCTTTATGATAAATATTATCTTCTTCTAACTTTATTTCTCCTTCTATTCTAACACCATCTATTAAATCATTCATTCTATTTAGTGTTCTAAGAAAAGTAGATTTTCCACATCCTGAAGGTCCAATAAGTGCAGTTACCTTCTTTTCTTGTATATCTATATTTATATTTTTTAATGCCTTAAATTCACCATAGTATAAATCTAAGTTCTTTACAGAAATCTTTGCCATTAGCTTATCCTCCTCACTTACCTAAGCTCGGTTGCTTGTTTTGAATTTTATTCTTATTGTTGTTGCGATTATGAAGAAGATTCCTACTACTCCCAAAAGGACAAGAGCAGTTCCATACTTAATCTCCTCTGGCATATTTGGTACTTGTGTTGAAATAATATATAAATGATACGGCAATGCCATAGCCTGATCAAAAACCGTTCTTGGAAGTCTTGGCAAGAAGAACGCAGCTACTGTTAATAATATAGGTGCTGTTTCTCCTGCTGCTCTTCCTATACCTAATATAGCTCCTGTTAAAATACCAGGCATAGCATGAGGTAATACAACTTTGTATATTGTTTGCCACTTTGTAGCTCCTAATGCTAATGATGCCTCTCTGTAGCTTCTTGGAACACTCTTTAGCGCTTCCTCAGAAGCTGTAATAACAACTGGTAGTATTAAGCATGCAAGAGTTAAAGATCCTGCTAATATTGAAGATCCAAAACCTAAAAATAGTACAAATAATCCAAGTCCAAATAAACCATATACAACAGATGGTACACCTGCTAGATTTACTATAGCTAATCTAATCATACGAGAAAGCTTTCCTTGTTTTGCATATTCAGTTAAATATATAGCTGAACCAATTCCAAGGGGAAGTGCAAAAGCTATAGTACCCAGAACTAAATATAAAGTTCCTACGATAGCAGGATAAATCCCTCCTGCTCTCATACCCTGTCTAGGCATAGCAGTCAAAAACTCCCAATTAACCGTTCCTATACCTCTTACAAATATATATCCTATAATTAATACTGTAGGAATTACTACTATCATAGCTACTAAAGTTAATATAGTAAATGCTATTTTTTCTGTTATTTTTTTATTCATCTATCTTCCCTCCTTCTTAGCACGGGAAAGCACAGCGTCTGCAACTAAGTTTATGCAACTAGTCATGATAAGTAAAACAATTCCTACTGCAAATAATGCATTATAGTGAGTACCATTTCTAACAGTATCTCCCATCTCAGCTGCAATAGTAGCTGTCATAGTTCTTCCAGGTTGAAGTAATGAATCTGGTATTTGAGCAGCGTTTCCTGTTACCATCATAACTGTCATAGTTTCTCCAATAGCTCTTCCAACACCTAACATAACTGCCGCTATTATTCCTGATGAAGCAGCAGGTACAAGTACATGAATTATAGTTTCCCACTTTGAAGCTCCAAGAGCCAAAGACGCTTCTTTATACTCTTTTGGAAGTGCATTAATTGCATCATCAGATATACTTATTATAGTTGGTAGTGCCATAAAAGATACTAATATAGATCCTGTTAGTACTGTAAATCCTGAAGATAAATTAAAAGTTATTCTTACCCAGTTAGATAAGATTACAATTCCAAGAAATCCTAATACAACAGATGGAATTGCAGATAAAAACTCTATAATAATCTTTAAAACTGTCTTAAGTCTTGGTGGTGCTACTTCAGCGATGAAGATAGCACAACCAATACCTAGGGGAACAGAAATAAAGACAGCACCCGCAGTTACCATAACCGATCCTGCTACCAGTGGTAATATTCCGTATTGTGGGTTAACAGAAATCGGGAACCAGTTTTTTCCAAAGAAGAAGTCCATAGGGCTTACATCTTTGAACAGTTGTATTCCAGTACGGAATAAAAAAAGAAAAATTAAAGATATTATTAAAATAGATGTCATACCTAGTATAAAAATTAAATTTTCTATAATGAATTCTCCAATGCTATTTTTTACATTTTTCTTTAAATTCTTAGACCTTTGCTTCGTTCCCATTGTCATATTGGACATTTTAACACCTCTATCTATAATAACTTAATCTATATAAACTTTCGGAATGTAATTTAATAAGTAAATCATAAAATTTTTCCTATCTTTATTTTCCTATCCCCATAGAAAATTAAAGTAATTGCTTATCCCATAAGACGAATATAGGCGGATAGTAAATGTACTATCCGCTCATGTTATTTTTAAAACATTTATTTTTTTATATTACTATTTTACAGGTATGAATTTAAGGTCTTGTACAACTTTTTGTCCTTCAGGACCCATCATAAAGTCAACATACATTTTTACAACACCTGTTGGCTCGCCAGCAGTGTATATGAATAATTCTCTTGCTACTGGATATTGTCCAGATTTGATTGTTTCTAATGATGGTAAGAAAGCTTCGCTGTTGCTGTCTTTAGATACTTTAATAGCTTTTACTTCATCATTTAAGTATCCTAAACCAATGTATCCTATTCCATTAGCGTCTTGCTTTACTGCTTCAACTATAGCTTGAGTAGAAGGCATTAAGTTTGAGCTTTGAGCGTATTCTTCATCATTTAAAACGAATTCTTTAAAGAATGCGTAAGTTCCTGAGTTTGACTCTCTTGAATATAATGTTATTGGAGCATCTTTTCCACCGAAATCTTTCCAGTTAGTTTTTTCTCCAGTAAATATTGCTTTTAAGTCTTCCATAGTTAAAGTATCTACACCATTATCTTTATTAACAACTATAGCGATTCCATCAAGTCCTGGAACAAATTCCTTTAATTCAAATCCGTTAGCTTTAGCTTGCTCTAATTCTGAATCTTTCATTTTTCTTGAAGATTGAGCTATATCAGCAGTTCCATTTATTATAGCTGCTATTCCTGTACCAGATCCTCCACCTGTTACAGCTATTTGAGCTTCAGGATGTTCATCCATAAATTTCTCTGCCCATTGTTGTCCTAAGTTAACCATTGTGTCTGATCCTCTTACTTGAACTACCTTACTAAAATCTACACCTGCATTGTTCTCATCATTTTTTTGTTCTTGTGCTTGCTCTGGTCCGCATCCTACTAATCCTAGAGAAGCTACCATTACTAACACTAGTAATAAAGCTAATTTTTTCATTTTGTGAATCTCCTTTCACTTAAGAAAATTTTTTTAACTTGCCTTACAAAACAAATTATACTGTTTTTAGACAAGTTGTTGGTTAAGGAAAAGTTAATACAATGTTATGGTTTTGTTAAGTATACTATCTTGATGAATAAATTTTAGTTTTTTGGATATTCATTATATTCGGTGGTTATTGCTGCTTCACTTAATATATCTATTTCTTCTACATCATCTAACTCCTGTGCTTCTTCATCAATCCATTCAGTGTGAACAATTGTTTCTTCTTGGAGCTCCTGTATGTCCTTTATATCTTCTCCTTTTTCAACGTAATTTATTACATCTTCTTTATTATCAATTTTAAATTGTGATGCAGTTTCTTTAAGCTGAATTGCCATTAAGTTTAGTTCGCTAGCTGTACTACTTATATCTTCCATCATCTGAGCTTGACTTTGGGTTCCCTGTGCCATTTGCTTAGCCCCTTGAAGAGTATACTCTAGCATCTCATCAATTTTGATCATGTATTCTTGAACTTTCTTAGTGCTTATAACCTGGTCTTTAGCTGCTATACTCGTTTTTTCAATTAAATTACTAACTGCATGAATACATTTTAGTATATCGCTAAATTGATGCCTTACATCCTCAGAAGCTATTTTCCCTTCATTAGAATGCTTCTGTGCATTTTGTATTTTTTTATTTACTATATCTACTCTTTTTAATATGTTCTCAATGATATTTGATATTTTTTCAGATGCTTCATTGCTTTGTTGAGATAGTTTTCTAACTTCTTCTGCAACTACTCCAAATCCTCTTCCAGCTTCTCCCGCTCTTGCTGATTCAATTGCAGCGTTAAGTGCTAAGAGATTCGTCTGCTGTGCAATACCTTTAATATAATCTACAAATTCTCTAATTGTGTTTGAATCTTCTACTAAATGTTTTACGTCTTTTACTGTTTCTGATACAGATTTATCTATATGTTCCATTGTACTCATAGCTTTTTCTATAGCCTTTACCCCTACAGATGCAGCTACTTGAGCACTATTGCTTTCTTTAACTGCGTTTACGCTGATTTTTTCCACTTCATCTGATTTATGCATAACTGCATCTATAGATTCTTCTATTCCTATTACAACACCTTTGCTTTCTTGTGCAGATGCTAAAAACTGCTGAGCTGTTGCTGCAATTTCATCCATATATGCCTGTGCTTCATCACTACTTTGAGTCATATTTTCTCCTGCTTCTTTCAAGCTATTAGAGACTGCTATAAGCTCTGATAATACTTTACTTTGGGATCTTGTCATTTCATTTATACTATCTGATAATTCTTCAAATTCATCCCCAGAATTACATTCAGATACGACCGTAAAATCTCCTTTTGCTATTTTCTTCATAGTTGTAGCCATTTGTTCTATGTATCTTGTAAATTGCTTTTTAACAAAAACTATAGAAACTAATACAGCAATTAAAATACTTATAAATATAATTATTAATGTATTATTCCTTATCTGTGATGCAACTGTTAAATATTCTTTCTCAGGAATAGTAAATGCTATCACCCAATTTGTATTTGGAACTGCTCTATAAAAATAGCTCCATTTTTGTTTATTGTGTCTTATATGATTTACTCCACTTACTTCTCCACCCTGAACCTTTTCTAATATACTTAAACTTATAGGATCATCTGCTTTTTTTAGAAGTATAGTTCCATCAGGGTGACTTATTACTTCTCCACTTCTTCTTAGCATAAATCCATAACCACTTTGTCCTATATTTGTATTTCTTACTACTCTATCGAAATTACTAAAGTCGAATGTAATAACAATAGCCCCATAAACCTGTCCTGTTCCCTCTATTATAGGATACGCCATTGAAACAGTTGGCAAATCAACGCCTGTCTGACTTAATGCTGACATATATACATTACTCATAACAAATCCTCTAGTATTCATAGCATCTTTGACAAACTGTAAATCAGTAACACCTAGACTATACCCTGTTCTTCCTAAGCTGTCTGCCACTATATTTCCATCTAAACCAACTAAGAATACACTTTCATAATATCCCATAGAGTCTACATAAATTTTTCTTAGCATGTTGTTAGTTTCTCTTAAAGCTAAAGTGTTTTCTGTTTGTGCATTGTTATTATAAAGATTGAGAAGCTGTGTAAATGCTGCATTGTTTGCTAGGTTTTTAAGCAAAAATTCTGTATCGTTTAAAGTTGTTCTGGTATTTGAAACTATTCCTTCTAGTAAAATATTGTATTTCTCTACTTCTCCTCTTTGTAATTCCTTAAAAGTTCTACGATAAGCATAAAATCCCAGAATAACTGTCGGCAAAATACAAAGAATTAGAAACATCGCTGTCAGTTTGGTTCCTATCTTAACTCTAATCCTCATTTCAAGTCCCCTTTTCTACAATATTAGGATTTTTTCCTCATAATTAGACTATATACTGTATGCATTTCTCGTTAATTAAGTTTTGTTTAAGTTGTCGTTAAATTTATGTTAAAAATAGATTAAATATGTATGTATAAGTTTTGTCTATACAGTTTGAAATTTCTATAAAGTTTTTCTATGATTATTGAGTTAATTTCTATGTTAATCTATTGTTAAATACACTAAAGAAGAAAGGGAGTTTGAGAATGAAGAAATATTTATTGCTAATGCTCACAGTAGGATTGCTTGTTTTGTCTGCTTGCTCAAACGGACAAATCGAGAAAGTAAGTGATACAAATGAAGAATTTAAGACTATTTCTACAAATGATTTAAAAGAAAAACTAAATAATGATTCTTGGGTATTAGTTGATACTAGAAGCAGTGATGAGTTCAATGGTTGGAAGTTAAATGGAATAAAAAGAGGTGGGCATATATCAGGAGCAGTTGATTTTTCTGCTAATTGGCTTCGTGTAGATGTTGATAACAAGGAGAATTTGTTAAATGAAGCTCTTAAAAATAAGAATATAACACAAGATAAAAATATAGTATTGTATGATTCTAATAATAAGGATTCACTAGAGGTTGCTAAGTATTTAAGTGGCAAAGGATATAACAATATCTACATATATGATTTAAATGAGTGGGCTGAAGATGATAGTCTTCCTATGGAAAAATATAAAAACTATCACTTGATAGTTCCACCTAGTATAGTTAAAGATATTCTAGATGGTAAAACTCCAGAGACTTTTGAAAATGCTAATGAAATAAAGATTGTGGAAGCAAGTTGGGGTGATGAAGATGTTTCTTATTCTAAGGGGCATGTTCCAACGGCTTTTCATATTAATACTGATCTCGTAGAACCTCCTCCTTCTTGGATGCTAGGTACTAATGAAGAGTTAGAAAGTTTTGCACTTGAGTATGGATTCACTAAAGATGATACAGTTATAGTAACTAGTGAAAATCAAATGGCTGCTTACAGAGTTGCTGTTGTTCTTAGATATATAGGTGTGAAGGATGTAAGGGTATTAAATGGAGGATTATTAGCTTGGAAACTTGCAGGTTATGAAGTTGAAACTACATCTAATAAGCCTACTCCTGTAAATGATTTTGGTGCTACTATACCTGCTAATCCAGAGTTAATAACTACTATAGAGCAAGTGAAAGAGAATTTAACTAAAAATGAATTTACTTTAGTTGATAATCGTACTTGGGATGAGCATATAGGAAATTCTTCTGGGTATAGCTATCACGATAAAAAAGGTCGTATACCTGGTTCTTTATATGGTTATGCTGGTCTTTCCGATTCTAATTCTCTTGACTATTTTAGAAATATAGATAATACTATGCGTAACTTTAATGAAATATTGAGTTTATGGAATAAATCAGGAATAGATATAAACAATCATCTAGCATTTATGTGCGGAAGTGGATGGCGTGCAGCTGAAGTATTAACTTATGCACAAGTTATGGGACTTGAAAATACTTCTTTATATAGTGATGGATGGATTGGGTGGAGTAACGATACTAATAACCCTATAGAAGTGGGAGAACCTAAGTAATCTATGAATAATTTGGTAAGGAAAATATTTTATCTATTTACTTTATTAGTTCAAATTAGTATTTTAGTGTCTGTATTTTTCCTAGATAATTTATCTTCTAAGAAAGCAGGTGTTATGCGCCATATTCATTTTAGAAGAATGCAATATCAGCAGGGAATATATTCTCCTGATGGTTTATTTATACAAGGTATTATATCAATTGCTTTAGCTTTAATATTTGCTGTCCTTATTATATGGTCTATAAAAAATAATAAGTGTATATTTTTTAGGGTGCAGATATTTTTAGCATGTATATTAAGTCTTCTCGTTTACTTTGTTATAAATAATAGCTTTTTTATAGACAAGCTTTCTTATATATATTTTATTATGGCATCTAAACTGATTTTGTTAATTCAAATTATAGTCCTTATCACGACAAAACTCCTGTTGTAAATTCTTCAACAGGAGTTTTATCTGTATTATTCCTTCTTAATATTTTTAATCAAAATTTCTTAATTAATTTATATATCCCATAGCCTCTATATGTATGTACCTGTATGCCGCACTCTGTTTCTATTTATAACTTGGAGATACTACCCCAAAATATTCATCTAAGGTAAGGCCACTTTCTACAATTTTTGTTGACCACTCTACCCCTACATATCTAAAGTGCCATGGCTCATACATATAACCTGTTATGTGTTCTTTGCCTTGAGGATAACGAAGTACAAATCCATATTTGTGTGCATTCTCAACTAGCCATTTACCTTCTGGTGATTTTCCAAATTTCTGAGATAGCCAAACAGTTGTGTCTGCTCCTCCTATATCAAATGCAAGACCTGTTTGATGTTCACTATGCCCAGGTCTAGCAGAGAATTTGTCTGCTCTAGCCTGTCCATACTTTGAAACATAATTACTGTATATCATTCTTTGACGATCGTAGCTTCTGTACGTTGAAAAAGCGTGTAGTGTGATGCCTTCTAGCTTAGCATCAGATTGCATTTTGTTAAATGCAGCTCTTGCATTAGCATTTTCCCCTGGAGCATAGTTAGAAGGTAGACCATATCCTTTGTTTACAATTATAACTCCTTGCACATAATGTGGCTTAATATCTTCTACTATTGTAATACTCTCTAATTTCTTAGGCTTAACAACTGTTTTCTCATCTTCAATAACATCTATATTATCTAAAGATGCTTCTACTGTATAGTGTAATGTTTCTGTTGATTGATACCTTAGTATTGTCATGCTAAGTAGCATAAATATCATTATATAAATTACTCTTTTCATAGCTTTCCCCCTTTAAGTTGCTCAATGCTAGCTTAATATAGCCCATTACCCTTTATAGTATAATGTACACATATATTTTTTTAAAACGGTTTAGTAATAATTTTCTTATTTTTAACAAATAAGTATTTATCGCCTTATTATTGTCAAATATTATACTGTACTAATTCTTAGGGGGTATACTAAATGCAACTTACAGACTTAGCTATTAGGCTTATAATAGGATTTTTTTCTCTATTTATATTAGTTAAAATCATAGGAAAAAAGATAATATCCCAAATAACTCCGTTTCATTTTATTTGCTCTATTGTTTTAAGTGAGCTACTTGGAAATGCAGTTTATGATGATAGCATAGATATAATTCATATTTTATTTACAATATCTGTATGGGGAGGTCTAATTTTTTTAGTAGAGTATCTTGCTCAGAAGTCACCATTATTTAGACAAATCTTTGAAGGCAAACCTTCAATGGTTATTAGAGATGGTCAAATTGATTTCAAAGAGCTAAAAAGATGCCGAATGAATATAAGCCAACTACAGAGTGTACTTCGTCAAAGTGAGACTTTTTCTGTTCGTGAGGTAGCATTTGCATTTGTTGAATCAAATGGATCTATAAGCATACTTAAGAAAACACCTTATCAAAAAACCACTTTGCAAGATTTTAATATGCCAGATCAAAAGGTATATTTGCCTATAACTTTAATTAGGGACGGAAGTCTTGTAAAGGAAAATCTAGAAGAATTAGGTAAAGACATCCATTGGCTCATAAAACAATTATCATCAAATAACATAAGTAAAATTGAGGATGTACTACTTGCTGAATGGTTAGAAAATGATAAGCTATTTGTTATTCCATATAATATAGTTAAGTCTTAATAAGCTTCTTATTACATTGTTTATGGGAAAGCGTGCAATTGGAGAATTACCTGTGTTTGATTTTCTAATTATCATAATATTAGGTTTATTTATTCCACCTATAAAAAAGTCTTTCCTTGAAAGATTTTAAAGATAGGCTTTTTTGAAATTCATAACGGAAATTATAAATTATCCACAATTCAAAAAGTTTATAATTTCCTATTCATTATAAAACATTAAAAAGTAAGAAAGGTTCTACAAAGAACCTTTCTTACTTTTTATCTATAAACTTAAAACAGATTGTAACGACAACGAAACACTGATAACCATTCCATTTTTATATGGAATGTGTAAAAACTTATACATTTGATCATCATGACTTCTTTTTCTAATCGGAGTAGCTGTGTACCCTTCTTTTAATTTTGAAGCTTCGTAAGACGTAGGGTCTATCTTGAAAGAATCTAATCCTACCCCTTCTGGGTCTGAACATTTAACAATTATTCCTGATGTATCAACTAAATATATTTCGTCAATATTTAGCATATTAGTAAGTTTCTTTAAATCGTAATCATCTGATTTATCTAGATATTCTTTTACATCTAAAGCCTTTTGATACATATATTTATCCATTGTGTCTTTAGCAACAGTTTGTTGTAGATTATTTAGATGCTCTTTCAGATTATTCGATTCTTTTACTATTCCCTTGAAAGAATTATTCATATCCTCTATAGCTGCACTAAATTGCTGGCAATCTGCTGCATTTCCTTGAGAAATTTCTTGAATAGTTTCAACTGATTTAATTACACTTTCAGTGTACCCACCTATTTCCTCCATCTGTTTTCCGATTGTAGAAATTTGATATCTAGTTTCTACAGTAC
Organism: Alkalithermobacter paradoxus; assembly: GCA_002029295.1. Taxonomy (GTDB): domain Bacteria; phylum Bacillota; class Clostridia; order Peptostreptococcales; family Peptostreptococcaceae; genus Alkalithermobacter; species Alkalithermobacter paradoxus. Next base: position 53,636 of record MZGW01000005.1, read on the forward strand.
TTTCTGATATTTTTCTAAATGCTTCTTCTGTTTTTTCAGCTATTTGTACACTCTGCTCTATTCTATCTTTACCAGTTGACATTTCTTCTGTAAGTTTAGATATCTTCTTTTCCATATCCTGTATAACTGTGCTGATTTGCTGAGAAGCTGCCTGTGATTGATTTGATAATTTACCTATTTCATTTGCAACAACAGCAAATCCCTTTCCATGTTCACCCGCTCTAGCAGCTTCAATAGAAGAGTTTAGGGCAAGTAGATTTGTCTGTTCTGTAATATCTCTAATTATATCTGCAAATCTAGTTATTTGTGAGAAACTATCTGTAAAGTTGTGAAGACTATCTGTATACTCAATCATTGTATTTTTTATGATCTCAATAGATTCTTTTGTCTTCTGAACGTATTCATTTCCATCATCAGTAAGTTTAACAGATGCATCTGTTTTGATTTCAATTCTTTTTAGTTCTGATATTATATCTTCTATATTCTTTCCTACCTTTTCTATATTTCCAAATATGTTGTTTATAGTTTCCATTTGGTTCAGTGACCCCGCTGCTATCTCTTCACTCGCAGCAGCAATTTGCTCAGCTGATACTTCCATATCATTTACTTTGCTTGACACATTATCAGCTACCTTTGCTAAATCTACAGAAGATTTTAGAACATACTTTGATGCCTCTTTTGTATTATTAAATCCTTGTATAATTGAAAGCACTGATTCTTCATAATTGTTTTTTGTATCTTCATCTAAATTATAGTCATATCGACTTTTATTAACTATATCTAATACACTTTCTATCTTACTTATTTTTAATTTGTATAGACTAGTAAGTGTTACATATGCATAAACCATTGTAAGAATAATATTTGTGCTTGTAGCTGTGTAGTAATGTAAATCTTTCAAAACCATTGAATTTGTAACGGTAATAAGTATCAAGTATAATGCAGAGCTAACACCTATAACTAATTTGTTTCTCATTTTAGTCCTCTCCTTGATGTTTTTTCGGGATATTATTCTAATTTTCTTTATATTTCTCATTTATTTAAGTATATCAACTATAGCTGTAAAATACAATTATAATATATTTTTAATTTTTATATATTCTTCTAATATAAAAAAGTCTTTCTTCGAAAGATTTTAAAGGTAGACTTTTTTGAAATTCATAACGGAAATTATAAATTATCCACAATTCAAAGAGTTTATAATTTTCTATTCGTTATAAAAACCGCAGTTATAAAACTAACTGCGGTTTTTATATACTTCTTCTATTACGATGTAAAAGTGCTAGTGAAATTAAAATAACACTACTAAAAGATATGATAATAGCAGTCTTATTGCTAGGTGATTCTGTTTCTAATTCATCTATATTATTATCAGAAATATCAGTTTCTACAATGTCTTCTGAATATATTTCTTTAATACTTCCATCACTTTTTCTAATAAATACTTTTCCATTCTCGTAATAAAAGTCATTTTCTTTACATCCACTATTTATATAGTATTTAAATATAGCTCTATCTGGCCCTGATAAGCCATTTTGTATATCTAATGTTCTATAATCTAGTGAAGATACTTTGAAAATTCCCCATTTTAATATATAATTAGGCAGTTTTTTATCTAATGATGCTACTATATAATCCTCTTCTTTAAGTTCATGCAAATATACATTTTGTGTATCATTTATATATATTCTTATTTCTTTACCTACAGATTTTCCATTTAATATTTTTTCTACGTTCACATCAATTCCTTTTTGATCTACTTTCTTTACAGTTCCTAATATTAAAGAATATTGATCACCATGCGTTAATCTATGTATTAGGTCTGCTCCATAAGTATTTGTAGATATAAATATTAATATAGAACATAACGTAATTATAATTTTTTTCATACTCTATCCCCTTTATTATTTGTATTAGAGTTTTCCCCTTACTTATTATATTCTACTAGATTAACCTTTCTACCTTGTTTTTTGTTAATTTCTTAAAGTCTATATTACTTATGATATGGTTCACCCTTTATTATCCTAAAACTCCTGTATACCTGCTCTAATAATATGAGCCTCATAAGCTGATGAGGGAAAGTCATCTTAGAAAAAGATAGCTTAAAGTTTGCTCTCTCTAAAACCTCATTTGACAGTCCTAAAGATCCTCCTATTATAAATGTTACATTACTACTTCCTTGTATAGTCAAACTTTCAAGCTTCTTTGCAAGCTCTTCTGAAGATAAGTTCTTACCATCTATTGCTAGAGCAATTGCGTATGAATTATCCTTAACATGAGATAGGATTTTCTTACCCTCTTTATCTTTTATGATCTCCATTTCTTTGTCGCTAAGATTTTCTGGAGCTTTCTCATCATCAATTTCTACTATTTCAAGTTTGCAGTATTTAGAAAGCCTCTTTGAAAATTCGTCTATTCCTAGCTTTAAATACTTTTCTTTGATCTTACCTACGGAAACTATCTTTATATTCATTATTTATTTCCTTCCATTTTTATAATTCATTATTACAAATCCTTTTAGCTGGGCCATTTTAACCTTATTGTATCCAAGCTTTATAGATTTTTTTAGATTCTCAAATGCTTTCTCTTCGTTGTCTTTTATGAGCTCTACTATGGCTAGGTTATAATAAGGAATGCAAAAATCCTTATCTTCATCTAATGATTTTTTGAAATAGTCCTCTGCTTTATTAAATAGTCTAGATTCTAAATAGCAAATTCCTATATTGTTGTATGATTTTGCTTTAAGATTGTGAGTATATACTCCATAGTTAAAGAATCTAAGGTTATTTAGCCAAGGTTTCATTTCAAGATCTTTTAAAAAAGCTTCAAATTTGTCCGCTGCACTTTTGTACTGAAGCTTTGACATTAATCTCTTTCCTTGGTAAAAATTCTTCCAAAAGTATCTTTCAACTATAAACCATGCTAAAAGTGGTATTAATATTAAATAATATTTTTTCTCAAAAACTGCAAATATCATTATACTTACAATTATTAGATATATAAGTCTATTTATCAAAACTCTTTTCATTTTATCCTCCATAACTAGAACGTAACTTCTACATTCATTGTCTTTCCTTCTCTATTTATTTTTATAATTGCTTTATCTGAAGGTCTGTATTTATATAGTTCTCTTACTAAACTACTCATATTTTTTATTTGTTTTCCACCTACTTCTAAAATTACATCACCAGACCTAATTCCAGCTATATGTGCTGATGTTCCTCGAGAAACTTCAACTATATAAATTCCTTCATCTACAGAAAGTTTCGTTCCTGTTGCTTGTTCAAACACTCCTACGTCTACACCCTTTATACCAAGGTATACTCTTTGGAATTCTCCTTTAGCTATTATCTGGTCTACTATTGGTTTTGCTGTATTTATAGGTATAGCAAATCCAAGTCCTTCTCCACTTTGAATTTTAGCTGTATTTATACCTATTACTTGCCCAGATGAATTAAGTAGTGGTCCGCCACTATTTCCTGGGTTTATTGACGCATCTGTTTGCATAAGATCCTCTATTGATTCAGTTTGACTTATAGCTATGCTTCTATGTAATCCACTAATCACTCCTTGAGTTAAAGATCTTTCAAATTCAAGTCCTAAAGGATTTCCTATTGCTATTGCTATATCTCCAACTTCTACGCTATCACTATCTCCTAATTCTGCTACATCTAAATCTTTCTTGTTAACTTTTATTACTGCTAAATCTAATGTCTTATCATACCAAACAACATCTGCTTCTTCTTTAGATCCATCAAAGAATAAAACGCTAACAGTTTGAGCATTCCCATCTCCTATAACATGTGAGTTTGTAAGTATGTATCCTTTTTCATTTACTATTACTCCTGTACCAACTCCACTCGATCTTCTATTTCCAAAGAAAAAGTCTTTTTGAACTGTTACTGTTGTTATCCCTACTACCGATGGCATAGCTTTTTTAGCCACCGTCTTATATATACTTTCTTCTCTTATTTCATTTACTATTACAGTTTTTTGTTCACTGCCTTCATTAGTTGTATCAATATTATGTTCTTTTATTAAAAGATTTGGAGCTAAATACAATGTAAGCATACTTCCTATTATAGCCCCGATAATACCCATGAAAAAACTACTATATCCTCTTTTCATAAAAATTCCTCCTAACCTATACTATGCATAAATTTGAAGCTTCATTTCTATCTAGGACCTTAAGTTCTACATGTTTTCTTATATCTATATTCTTGCTCTTTAGTATTCCTTTTACTGTTTCGAATGCAAGTTCTGGAAAATTATTCTCTCTACTTAAATGAGCTAAAAATATTTTTTGTGTTCCTTTCTCTACTAACTCTAATGCGAATTTACCTGCATCTTCATTAGATAAATGTCCATTTTTAGATAATACTCTCCTTTTTAGATAATATGGATATGGTCCCATCTTAAGCATTTCAACATCATGATTTGATTCTAAAACAACTAATTTAGAGTTATATATATTTTTTCTAATATTATCACATATATAACCTAAATCTGTAGCTATACTTATTTTTGTTTTTTCATCATCAAAGCTAAACGCTACTGGATCTACTGCGTCATGATGTATTGAAAAAGGAGTTATCTGAATATCATTTAATGAAAACTTAGTATTATTCTTGAATATGACTATGTTTTTTTCCTTAACATCTCCTATTTTATCTTTCATAGCTTGAAACGTTTTTTCATTTGCGTATATTGGTATATCATATTTTCTCGATAGTATTCCTGCTCCTTTTATGTGATCACTATGCTCATGAGTTATTAGTATTCCAGATACATTTTCTAAATTAACATCAAATTTCTCTAAATTTTCTTTTATTTTTTTTCCACTTAATCCAGCATCTACTAAAACTCCTGTATTTTTATATCCTACATAATGACAATTTCCCGAGCTTCCACTAGCAACTGATATATACTTAAAGTTCATATATTTTCCTTCTTTCTTTTATTATAAAACAAAAGACCCTAATTAAAGAATATAAAGGGTCTTGTTTATAAAATATATTTTAGTATCTGACATGTTTTAGAGGATTTACAGGAGTTCCATTTTTTCTTACCTCAAAATGTAAATGTGGTCCTGTTGATCTACCTGTGTTACCTATAGTTGCAATAACTTGTCCTCTAGAAACTCTTTGTCCAACTCTAACATTTATAGTATTGCAATGTGCATAATATGTTGTATATCCATTTTCATGATTTATTATTACTAACTTACCATAAGATCCTTGAACTCCAGCAAATGTTACTACTCCACCATCCGCTGCAGCTATAGGAGTTCCTATAGGCCCTGCAACATCTATACCTTCATGCATTCTACCCCATCTTGGTCCAAATCTTGAAGTAAGCCTTCCCCTTGTTGGATTTATGAATGCTCCAAAAGCCATAGTTGATGGTCTTTGCTTTGTTCCTGTTAGTATTATTTGATCCTGAGGTTTATCTATAATCTTTTCACTTAGTATATTCTTAGTTTCTACTACTCCGTTTACTTTAATAATTTCAGCTTCTACTTTTCTTCTACCTTCTTTACCAACTACCTTTACTTTCTTTTCTCCTTTGAAAAGAGCGTTAGTTTCTTCTTGAGTAACTTTGTAAGGTAATCTCTCCTCGTAAGATGCTATTTCTACAGTTTTAAAGCTTATGTACGGCTTCAATGTAGATATAGTAATTTCCTGTCCTATTTTAAGTCTTTCTACATTTATATCTGGATTTGCCTTTTCTATGTCCTCTACGCTTATATTAAGCTTTCTAGATATAGTCCAAGCACTATCTCCTTCTTGTACTTCGTACGTCTCTACACTATCACTACCTAGCAATATATAGTTATACGCTGATTCTATATTTTTTATATCTGTAATTTTTGTTTCAACTTGTACTATCTCAACTTCCTCTAAGAAAGAAGCTTCTTTTACGTCTTCACCTTCTATAGTTTCCATATAATAGTCTTTAATTTTATTTATGACAGTTTCAGCTTCACTTTCATTTTTTAGAAATGCTACGTGCTTTCCATTTACACTAATAGCAGCTGCGTGTGCTTTAAGGTCAATTTTACTATCAAGTCTTTCTTTTATCATTCCGATAGATGTTATTTTATCTTTTGGTACTCTAACTGAATTAAATGTTATATCTTGATCTATCGTTATATCGTTCTTAAATTCTTCAGATATAGAATCTTTTATTTCTTTAATTAAATCGTACACAACTCTTTTATTTTGAACTATTCCTATTTTTTCTCCATCTATCTTCACTTCATAGGATATTCCTGTTGAATATATAGCTGCTCCTGTAAATATAGTTATAAATAAAACTAGAATATATATTAAGTTTTTCTTCTTTAGTTCCTTTATACTTTTTATATTAATCATAAGTTTGTTCCTCCCTTAAAGACTCACCTTTGTATTATAACAAATAATTCTTGTTATTTTCAAGTTAAATATTGGTATTGGTTATGTTCTTCCTACTTATTCCATGATTTTTCCAGATTTCGAAAAAGTCCTCTGACGTTACATTTTTATATTTATTTTTTTCGTAATAGTCTCTTAAAGTATTGAAAAATACTTCATCTCCCACTTCTTTTCTAAGAGTATCAATAAGTAGTGCTCCTTTACTATAAACATGTAAACTGTATTCAAGAGAGTTATTAAATTCAAGTGTACTTTTGAATATATTTTTCATACTTTTGCCGTATGTTCTTAATTTTATTTCGTCTAACAATTTTTGTTTTGTTTCGTGTCCATATTTCTTTTCGAAATATAGTAAAGTTGAATATTCTGTCAATGCTTCATCTAGCCAAGGTTCAGTTATTTCATTATTTCCTACAACTGAATACCACCACTGATGAGCTGTTTCATGAGCTATCACATACTCTAAAAAAAACATTTCACTTTCATTGTATAATGTTTTGTCTATCATAACTAGATTTGGATACTCCATACCCCCTATGAAAAAGTCACAAGCAACTACCGAATATGTTTCATACGGATATTCTCCAAATAATTCATTAAATATTTTTAGTGAATCTACTGCCATCATTAATGATTCTTTACCCATTTTATTAAAATAGTAGCTATAAACAGTTGTATTCCCTACTTTTTGCTCTAGAATATTAAATTTATCACTAGCTATAATAGCAAAACTTCTAACCTTATCAGCTTTTATATTGTATTCTTTAATATCAGATTTTATGATTTTGTCTTTTATTAATCCAGTTGTTGCTATTTCATATTTTGAAGGAATCTGTATATTTACTTCAAAGTTACTTACATCACTATAGAATGGATCTCCTATTGCTTCATAGCTTTTAATATTCCAGCCATTGTTATCATACACACAAGCTATAGGATAAAAATTTGTTATATTAAGTGTATTCTCTCCATACCCGAATCTTCCTAAAGAGTTTGGAAGCTTTACTTCATACTCAAGTATAATAGTAGTTTCTTCTAAGGGGTTTAGCTTATACCCTAAGTCTATTTCTAATATATCTTTCTTAGATCCCATTATTTTGTGTTTTAAATTATAGTTTTTCCCTAATATTCTATTAATATTTATGTATCCTTCATCAAATCCATTTGGATAAGCATATTTAAACTCTTCCTTCTCGAATGGAGCATACTTTTCTTTTGAAAAAGCATTTGGATATATGTGAAAATATATTTTATCTATGCTTTTATCTGAGTTGTTAACATATGTAACTTTTTGATTTGCTATTATAGTTTTTTCTTCATCATTTAGTTTAAGATTTATTACATAGTTATTAAGTTTTTTTGTTTCTTCCAATTTAATTGTTCCTATATTAGAATTAAATACATTGAAAGAAAGTAATATTAATGAAATCAAACATAATACTGATAATGAAATTATCATCTTTTTCTTATTAAGTAATATTATCAAACCTATATCCCCCTTTATTATTTAATACTATTTTTTACAGAACTTATACTTTCATCATTGTGATATAATGATATTGAGGTGATTTTATGTTCTTTAGAGAAATAAATGAAATAGACTTAGGTGAAACACCTATTGATAATATATTTATAGATATATTTATGCCAATGGCAAATGGAGCATACGTAAAAGTTTATATTTTGGGATATAGATATACTTTAGATCCTTCTTCTAACTGTAGTGTAACAAATCAAACGCTAGCTAAAAATTTAAACATACCTCTTATAGATGTATTAGCTGCATGGGATTTCTGGGAGGAAAAAGGTCTAATAAAAAAACATATAGATCCTTCAAAAGATGATTGGAATTATTCTGTTGAATTTCTAAATCTTAAGAGATTATACGTAGAAAATATGTTCAAAGATAGTGAGCCTAAAAAAAATAAGGCTACTGCAGATGAGCTATTTTCTATTAATGAAAATCCTAACATCAGTAAAATGTTTAATAGATTAAATGAAATAATAAGTAGACCCTTAGTTCCTAACGAAAAAATACAAATACTAGATATAATGGAGAAATATAATATGTCTTCTGATATGATTATTACAGCATACTCGTACGCAAAGGAAAAAAAGGGTGTCAAAAGCGTAAAGTTTGTTGAAGGTATAATCAGGAACTGGTATGATGCAAAAATATACACTCCAAAAGACCTTGAAGAATACTTTGCTAGACGCTCTGAGAGGTTTGGACTTTATAAAATGGTATTTAAGGAACTAGGATTTTCTAGAGAGCCATCCGTTGAAGAAAAAAGGGTCATGAGTTCTTGGATAGATGAGCTAAAATTTGATGATGAAATTATACTCAAAGCTTGTTCTAAATCAAAAAATACTTCAACTCCATCAATTGCATTTATAGATGGAATTTTGAAAAGTTGGTATAGAAAAGGCTTTAAATCACTAAGTGATATTGAGAGTGAAGCTTTAGAAAGAAATAAAAATATCCCTAAACAAGAAGTAAGTAAAAATGTTCAAGTAAAGACTAAGTTTCATAATTTTGAACAAAGAACTTCTAATTATACACCTGAGGAACTAGAAAAAATAATTTTAGAAAATCAGAAGAAGAAATTTAAGTAGGTGATTAAATGAATACGGATATACTAAAACAAATTCTTTTAGACTATGAAAAGCTTCGTGATAAGCATAAAATAGAATTAGATAGAAGAAAAAAGGAAGTATATGATAAAATTCCAAAAATAAAAGAGATAGATGATGAAATCTTTAAAATAGGTTTAAAACTTGCTAAATCTGTACTTCAATTTCCAGATGAAAGAGATCTTGTAGTAGAAAATTGTAAAACTCAAATGAATACACTAAGCAAACATAAAAGTGAGCTTATGGAAGCTAATGGTTATCCTATCAATTATTTAGATATTGAGTATGTATGCAATAATTGCAAAGATACAGCTTTCCTAGATGATGGAAGTAAGTGTGCTTGTCTTAATCAAAAGCTTATAACTTTAGCATATAAAACTTCTAATCTCTCTAAGGTTTTAGAAAAGGAAAATTTTAATACATTTAATGAAGATTTATTCTCAGACCAAAAAACACCTGGAGAGGATGTATCCCCTAGAGAAAACATATGGAATATATACTCTATATGCGAAAGCTTTATACTTAATTTTGATAAAGATAATGGAGAGAATCTTCTCTTTTATGGAACTACTGGTCTTGGTAAAACTTTTATGTGTAACTGTATAGCAAAAGAACTTTTAGATAAAGGCAAGATAGTTATATACCAAACTGCATTTAGAATACTTGAAATAATAGAAGAATACAAGTTTAGAAAAGAAAATAGTCCTTTAAGCAGAGAAAATTACAAACTTTTGTTTGATTGTGACCTTCTAGTTATAGATGATTTAGGTACAGAAGTTACTAACTCATTTACTAATAGCGAGATATTCAATATTGTTAATACAAGGCTTATACAAGGAAAGAAAACAATAATTTCAACAAATCTATCTCCTATGGAGATTGCAAATACGTATACTGATAGAATTTTTTCTAGGATATTTTCTAGTTTTAGAATTCTAAAATTCTATGGACAAGATTTAAGGTGGGAAAAAAGAGCTTAAGTTTAAACTTAGGCTCTTTTTATGCAGAAAAAACCTTAAGACTAAAGTCTTAAGGTTTGATTGGAGCTGGTGATGGGACTCGAACCCGCAACCTGCTGATTACAAGTCAGCTGCTCTGCCAATTGAGCTACACCAGCATATTAAATTTGGCGACCTGGAAGGGACTCGAACCCTCGACCTCCAGCGTGACAGGCTGGCATTCTAACCAACTGAACTACCAGGCCAATTTTGGTGGGATCAACAGGGATCGAACCTGTGACCCCCTGCTTGTAAGGCAGGTGCTCTCCCAGCTGAGCTATGATCCCAAAATTGGTGACCCATAGGGGATTCGAACCCCTGTTACCGCCGTGAAAGGGCGGTGTCTTAACCGCTTGACCAATGGGCCGATTAAATTGTTGGTGACCCATCCGCGACTCGAACGCGGGACACCCTGATTAAAAGTCAGGTGCTCTACCGACTGAGCTAATGGGTCAAGTGCACCTCACAAGTATATATAATACTATGGAAGGTATCACTTGTCAACATTTTTCTACAATTTTTTATTAAAATATTTCTTCTCTTACTATAGTCTGATTTCTCTTTGGTCCTACAGATACGATTTTAACCTTTACTCCAACTAATTCCTCTATTCTTTGTATATACTTTTGTGCATTAACAGGAAGATCTTCATATTTAGTAACATTTCCTATATCTTCCTTCCATCCGTCTAATTCTTCGTATATCGGTTCACACTTTTCAAGTACTTCTAAAGATGATGGGAATTCACTTATTACTTTATCTTTATATTTATATCCTGTGCATATCTTAACTTTATCAAATCCAGTTAATACATCAAGTAGCATCAAAGATATTCCTGTAAATCCATTTACTCTGCATGAGTATCTTATTATTACACTATCAAACCATCCACATCTTCTTGCTCTGCCTGTTGTAGTACCAAATTCATTTCCTTGAACTCTTATTCTTTCTCCAACTTCATTTTCAAGTTCTGTTACAAATGGTCCTTTACCAACTCTTGTTGTATATGCTTTTACTATTCCAAGTACGTCTTTTATCATATTTGGTCCTATTCCACTTCCTGTACAGAACCCTCCAGAAGTTGGGTGAGACGAAGTTACATAAGGATATGTTCCTGAATCTAAGTCTAATAAAGTTCCTTGAGCACCTTCAAATAAAACTTTCTTTCCTTCTTTTATTGCATTATATACTATAACCGATGTGTCAGCTACGTATTTTTCTATCTTAGATGCATACTGAGAGTATTCATTGTATATATCATCGAAATTAAGAGGACTTTCATTATATATTTTCTGTATTATATTGTTCTTCGTTTCTACCTGTTGTCTTAATTTCTCTTTAAATATATCTTTATCTAATAAGTCACATACTCTTATTCCAGACCTTTCTGTTTTATCCATATAGCAAGGTCCTATACCTTTTTTAGTTGTTCCTATTTTATTTTCTCCTCTTGCATTTTCTGCAAGCTCATCTATTTTTTTATGATATGGGAATATAACATGTGCCCTATCGCTTATTTTTATTCCATCTGTAGATATTCCATCTTTTTCTAAAGTCTCTATTTCTTCTAAAAAGCCCTTCGGGTCAAATACTACTCCATTTCCTATTACATTTATACTGTTTGGATTTAATATTCCTGATGGTATTAAATGAAGTGCATACTTTTTATCTCCAACCACTAGAGTATGTCCTGCATTATTTCCACCTTGCGCTCTAACTACAACATCTGCTTTTCTTGCTAAATAATCTATTACTTTACCTTTTCCTTCATCTCCCCATTGAGCTCCTATGATAGCTATTGTTGACATAAAAATTCACCTCTTAATTCATATTGTGACGAACACTACATCACTAATTTTATCAAATATACGTATTTAAATCAATTAAAAAAAGTAAGCATTAATGCTTACTTTCTAACAAACTACTTAGATTTTTCTTCAAAGAAGTTATTAAGATCATTTAGTAATGTCTCTAGATTTATGCCATGAACATTAGCAGCATCCCCTATGCTTTCCATAGTAGCACCTGGACACCCTAAACAGTGTAACCCATGTTTCATAAACACGTGAGCAACTTCTCTGTCTTGATTTAGTACTTGCATTATAGTCATATCTTTAGTAACTTTGAACATAAAATAATCCTCCTATGTGTTATTTTCGAATCACAAAATATATGATTCCCACTTATAGTTAAATATAAAACAACCTGATTAAATAATACCAAAAAATTCTATATTTTTCTATAATATTTCTTCTAATAATTTATAGACATCTGTATCAAATCCTCCAGATATCACTATATTGTTTATTATTTTTAGTGCTTCATTCTTACTTAATCCATTTCTATATGGTCTATTTTCTGTCAGGCTTTGATATATATCGCAAATTGCTACAATCTGATCTTCTGTGCTTAATTCATCTCCTTTTAATCTTTCTGGATATCCATTTCCATTTAATCTTTCGTGATGGTTTCCAGCCCATCTAGCTATATCTTCCCTAAAGCTGCCTACTTGGGATAATATTAGTTTTGTGTAATATGGATGTATTTTTATTGTATTAAATTCTTCTTCTGTTAGGTTCGATGGTTTATTCAGTATTTCTTCAGGTACTGCAAGCTTTCCTATATCATGTAGATATCCTGATATTTTCATTTTTGTACATTTTTCTATTGAATATCCTAAATTTTTTGAAACTCTATAAAGCATATCCCCTAGCTCCTTTGAATGTGTGCCAGTATGCTTTATTTTTCCATCTATTATAGCTGAAAAAACTTCCGCTATCTTAACAAGCTCATCTAATGTTATATTCTTTATACTTTCTTTTGGAACAAGATTCAGTATTTCATATTGCAAATTCACAGCTAAATCAAGCCAAAATTTATCTTGTTTCATTATATCTAATAAACAGTCTGCAACTTCAGGTCTAAATTGCTTATTTCTTCTTTCATTTATTATTTTGTTCATTCTTACTTTCTCTAGTTTGCTTATATTGTTGCTTACATGGTTTATATCAAAGAAGTCTGCTATGGATATTATCTGTGCTCCTAGGGGTATATCATCCTTTTGTAATTTATTAGGTCCTGACCCATCATAATTTTCATGATGGTATAATACGTAGTTGTTTATTTCTTCATTAAACGGTAAATTCTTTGCTATTTCGTATCCAATATCAGAGTGTGATTTTTTGTACTCCATACTTGAATGTATTTTTTCTATATCAATCTGTGCTGGCATATTGCAAATTCCTATATCGTGTAAAAAAGAAGCGTAAAATATATTTTCTTTTTCTTTATCAGTAAGATTTAGGTTCTTTGCTATGGCGTAAGCTATGTATGCAGTTCTCCTTGAATGTTCTAAACTCCTATTTCTTGATAAATCAACAGATAATGATAAAGCTGACAAAAGCTCATCCATTCTAACCTTTACTTTATTCTCCATATAGGCCTCCCCTAAAGTAGTTATCAACATTTACCTTGTGGATATTGTGGATATGTGTTTATGTTCATATCTACTTAATATTATACATCATATTTATCCACATAAAAAAATAAAACTCCGAAACGGAGTTTTATTTTTTTATAAATTTTTGTATAATTCCATAAGCTTACTTAAATGTTCACTTTCTTCTTGTATCAACTTTTTAAGATATTCCTTAGTAGTTTCAAATTTTGAAACCTCATAAATTTTTGTGTAGAAAAGCATTGCATCTTTTTCTGCTTGTATTCCTATTAAAAGTGCATCTTTTGTATCTACAACTTCTATAAGCCTAGAGTTTGTTATTCCATTAGTGTTAAATACAGCAGTATCACTTAAAGCCCTTAGATATGCACTAGTAGCTTCATCAAATATATATTCATCATCTTTTACTGATGCTTCTCTTGCCTCTTTATACATATTTGAGAATAGCTCTGCATGCATCTTTTCTTCATCTGCAAGCATTTTGAATATTTCTTTTAGTTGTGGATTATTCTCTCTTTTCATAGCTTCTGTATAAAATCTTAATCCTTCTTCTTCTATACCTTGAGCTATTTTTAGAACTTCTAATTCATTTAGATTATTAATCATCTATATCCCTCTCCTCTTTGAAATATTATTCTTTTATTCTTGCTAGGTCGTGAAACTTCTGGAACTCTCCAAACCAAGTAAGTTCTACTGTTCCTGTTTCTCCATGACGATGCTTTGCTATTATAACTTCACCTATGTTTTTCTTTTCTGAATCTGGATGATAATATTCATCTCTATATAAAAACATAACTATATCAGCATCCTGTTCTATCGCTCCCGACTCTCTAAGGTCAGATAATATAGGCCTATGATCTGATCTAAGCTCAGGTGCACGTGATAGCTGAGATAAAGCTATTACAGGACAATCTAATTCCTTTGCAAGTATCTTTAGGGATCTAGATATTTTTGATATTTCTTGTTGTCTACTTTCTGATTTATTATCTCCTTCCATAAGTTGTAGATAATCTATCATTACAAGATCTAGTCCTTTTTCTATTTTTAGCTTTCTACACTTTGATCTAACTTCTGTTATTGTTATACCAGGAGTATCATCTATATATACATTTAATTTAGATAGAACTCCCATAGCTTCTATAAGCTTTGGCCACTCTTTTTCACTTAGATTTCCATTCTTTAGTTTGCTAAGTTCTACATGTGATTGAGCAGAAAGGACACGCTGTATAAGCTGTTCTTTAGACATCTCTAAACTAAAAATTGCAACAGAAGCATTAGCCCTTAATGCTGCATTTTGGGCTATATTAAGAGCAAATGCCGTCTTACCCATAGCAGGACGAGCTGCTATAAGTATTAAGTCTGTTCTTTGAAGCCCATTAGTTTTTCTATCTAAATCAGTAAGTCCAGTTGTAATTCCTGTTATACTTCCTTTATTTCTTGATATTTCTTCTAACATATCATATGTGTTCATAAGAACTTCATTGATGGGTTTAAAGTTATCGCTAGTTTTTTCCTGAGATATATTGAATATAGATTTTTCAGCTTGTTCTAGTATATTTTCAACATTTTCACTTCCACTATATCCAAGTTCTAAAATATCATGAGATGATTTAATAAGTTTTCTTAATATAGATTTTTCTTTTACTATATCTGCATAATACTTAACATTAGAACTTGTAGGAACTGCAGTAGATAAGCTAGTTAAATAAGCTATTCCACCAACTATATCTAGTGTGTTTCTTTTTTTTAACTCCTCTGTTAGAGTTATTAAGTCTATAGGCTCACTTTTACTATACAAACTCATTATAGATTCATATATCTCTTTATGTGCATCTTTATAAAAATCTTCTGCAGTTATTATTTCAGATACTACTATTATTGCATCTTTGTCTAAAAGTATTGCTCCTAGCACTGACTGTTCTGCATCTACACTATGCGGGGGAATTCTTCCCTTATCCTCCACTTTTACACCCCCTAAAAACTTACTCCTTCTCTTTAACTTCTACTTTCACTTTTGTTACTACTTTAGGATGTATCTTAATTTCAACATACATGCTTCCTAATGACTTTATAGGATCATTTAGTAATATTTTTCTCTTGTCAACGCTTATGTTATGCTTTTTCTTTAGATTATCTGCTATATCTTTAGAAGTTATAGATCCAAATAATCTTCCACCTTCTCCTGCTTTAGAGTAAAGAGTTACAACAAGCTTCTCCATTAGTACTCCTAACTCTTTAGCTTCTTGAAATTCTCTATCTTCTCTTATCTTCTCTGCTTTTACTTGTTCATTCAAAACTTTTAAGTTAGAATCAGTAGCTTCTTTCACAAGACCTTTCGGTATAAGATAGTTTCTTGCATATCCATCACTTACATTAACAACTTGACCTTTCTTTCCTGTTCCTTTTATATCTTGTAACAAAATAACTTTCATACCTAGTCTTCCTCCTTTAAGTATTCCATTATAATTTCTTCTACTCTTTCTAGGGCTTCTTCAATCGAAATATCCGTTAGCTGTGCCCCGGCTACATCTATATGTCCCCCTCCACCTAACTTCTCCATAATTACATGTACATTTATATCTCCTAGAGATCTTCCACTTACAAATATCCTATTATCATCTGATTTCCCAAGCACAAAAGATGCTTTAACACCTTTGATATTCAAAAGCTCATCTGCGCCTTGAGCAATAACTAATGGAGAGCTTAAAGTCATATCAGAACATATTGATATAGCTATTTTGTTATCTATTATCTTTGCATTTTTTATTATTTCAGCTTTTCCTATAAACTCATCTAAATCACCTTGGAATAGCTTCTTTACAGAAACTGTATCTGCCCCTAACTTTCTAAGAATAGCTGCAGCTTCAAAAGTTCTAACTCCAGTTTTAAAGGTAAAATTCTTAGTATCAAGGGTTATTCCACTTAGTAATGCTTCTGCTCCAATTTGATCTATGCTAGCTTTTTCATCTATGTATTGTAGCAATTCTGTTACCATTTCACAAGTAGATGATGCATATGTTTCATGATACATAAGTACAGCATTATCTATAAAATCTATTCCCCTTCTATGGTGATCTATAACAACTATTTTTTCAGATACCTTTAGTATTTCTTCACATTCTGTAAAATTTGGTCTATGAGTATCAACCACTATAACTAGTGTATTCTTGTCGCAATATCTTATAGCTTCTTCTCTTGAAATGAATGACTCTTTGTAGTTTTCAAATTGATTTAATCTATCCATCAACGAATCTATAGACGAATTAGAAGATTGCATAATTATGCTAGATTCTTTATTTAAAGACTTACATATATTATAAATCCCAACAGCAGCTCCTAAAGCATCTAAGTCAGGATACTTATGTCCCATTATGAATATCTGTGATGAGTCTAATATAAGATCCTTAAGTGCGTGTGAAATTATTCTTGCTTTAACCTTTGTTTTTTTCTCTACAGCTTTTGACTTTCCACCGTAGAATATAGACTTATCTTTTCTTTTTATTACAGCTTGATCTCCACCTCTTCCTAATGCTAGGTCTAGTGCCCCACTTGCATATTTTAAGGTTTCGTTTAGATTCTCTCCCATAACTCCTACACCTATACTAAGTGTTATAGGTAGTGTATTTCCATAATCAATTTTTCTTATCTCATCTAATATAGAGAACTTATCTTTTTCTAAATTATTTAAGTCTGCATTGTTTATTAATATAGTATACTTGTCCTTTGCATTTTTTCTGAATGCTCCCTTTAAATTAGATGCCCAAGAATTTAGTGTTCTTTCTATTTCAGCTGCAATTAAAGGCCTTTTATCTTCTTTTGCACTTTGTATAACTTCATCGTAGCTATCAACTTGAATTATAGCTACTACTGGTTTTTCGTCTTCATATTTTTTAAGTAAATTTACGTAATCAGTTTTGTCAAACCAATATACCATTATTAAGTATTTAACTTTTCCTTCTGATTCACTTTTTATAATGTTATATACTACATTATACTTTCTATCATTAAATTCAACTTCTGTATATAATTCTTTATCTTCATTTAAAACTTTCCTTAGGTTTAAATCAGGTACTAAATCTTCAATATTTTTTTCTAATATATCTCCCTTTTTGATCATATTAAGAAATTTATTGTTGTACCAGTTTACTCTACCATCAAATTCTAAAATGCAAAGAGGTATGGGAGTGTTTAAAATAACATTTTTGACAGCTTCATCTATGTCTAGTGATAAATTTTCTATGTATTTTGTCCACTCTTTACGTCTAATATCGGATACCTTCCAGTTATGGTATGTTAGATAAGAAAAAGCAATCAAACAAAGTATCCCTATATATAAATTATACGTAAGTAAAACTATACTAAGTATTGCTATTATCAGCATATACATATTAGTTTCTGGCAAATGAACTTTAAGTCCAAATTTATCTTTCATAAGGGGCCTCCCCATTATCTTCTAATCTTTCTAAAATTAAGTATAGAATCTAAAAGGCCTATTAAAGAAATCATATTAAGAATCATAGGTCCTATAAGTATACCTAAAATTATAAGTAGATTTTTGAATGCTCTTTTAGTCTTTACTTTATCAATAAAATAGCTAAATACAGCTATTCCTTGAAGCAAAAACAGAAAAAAGAATATTATTGTTATATTTGTTACTAAAGTTTGATAATATATCCATTTTAGATTTCTAGAGATTATAGTCAGCAAAAATATAATACTAATTCCAAGTGATACATTACCTGGAAGAGTGAATTCTTTTAATGTAGGAAGTTCTCTATTAAATGATTTTATTTTTTTGAGCACAAAAATAGATAGATAGTAATTAATGAAAGACATAATTATAGATGAAATTGCTATCATTGAAGGTATTACTGTAGATATAAATTCTACTATATCTATATTGCTTATCTGATTTTCTAAGTTCAGATCCTCTAACATCTTGTTTTGAATTTCAGATGCTTCTTTTATCATCTCTATAGTGCTTTCTATAAGATCTACTCCAAACAAAACAGATGCTGCCCTTGTGTATATAATAGTTACTACTATAGATACTATAAATCCAAGTGATATAGCATAAAAGGGTTTTTCACTTTTATAAAGTCCATATCCAATAGCCACACCCGGCAAGAAAAATATAAGACCTAAAGTGAGTGAATATATTGGGTCTACAATTAATGAGATTATAAAAGATGATATTACTACTGATAAAATTCCATACTTAACTCCATTTCTAAATGTAATTACCACATATACTAAACCTGTTAAGGATGTTAGTAAATTTAAAACAGGGAGATATGTACACATTAATGCAAATACAATCCCTATAACTGATACAATAGCTGATTCAGTTAATCTTTGTCTGTTAGTTTTATCTGTCAAAAAAATCACTCCCTAGCCTTTATATGCTCTTTTAAAGTGGTTAGATCGCCATACCACTTCTCTACCTTATGATCTTCTCTTATAGCCACTCTTATCTTCTCTTTTATTTTATTGTCTATATCGCTATATTTTAATCCTAATCTTTTAGATAGTAAGTATGTAACCATAATTATATTAGCAAGAACATCTTGAACTGTTTCATCTGTAGATCTAGCTCCCTTAAACATAAGGTCATACAAAGCTGACACACTACTTAATATTTCCGTTTTTAACCATTCTATTATTTTTATATTTCTCGTAACCTCAAGGCCTCTATCTATTTTCAAGATTTCCCCCTCCCTTAATATATCATTATACCATATAAAAAACATAAAAGATAAGAAAAAAAACGAGCCTAAAGGCTCGTCTTCTTTTTACTCAACTGTATATGGAAGTAACGCTATGTTTCTAGCTCTCTTTATAGCAGTTGTTATATCTCTTTGATGTTTAGCACATACTCCAGAGATTCTTCTAGGTAATATTTTACCTCTTTCAGTTACATATTTTTTTAATCTATTTGTATCTTTGTAATCTATACGAATGTTTTTATCAGCACAGAAAGTACAAACTTTTTTTCTACGACGTCTTTTTTTGTTTATCATCATTTTCCCTCCTTCACTTTAGAATGGAACATCATCATCGTCTAAAGCTTGGAAACCATTAGGATCTATTCCTGCAGGTTCAAAGCTTGTTTCGAAACCGTCTATTTTATTTGAATTATTCGATCTATTTTTAGTATCTAGGAATTGAACTCTGCTAGCTCTTATCTTTGTGGCAGTTCTTTTTTCTCCATTTTGAGTTTCATAACTGTCTACTCTTATAGAACCTTGAATTCCTACTAAGCTTCCTTTTGAAAGGTAGTTAGCACAGTTTTCTGCAGGCTTATTCCATACTTCAATATTTAAAAAGTCAGCTTCTCTTTTTCCTTCTTTGTTAGCAAACTCTCTATCAACCGCTATAGAAAAGGTGGCAACTGCTGTTCCTGATCCTGGGATGTATCTAAGCTCTGGGTCTTTTGTTAACCTTCCCACCAAAACAACGTTATTCATTTTAGCACCACCTTAATATTATTCTTCTATATTAACGATCATATGTCTTATTACATCTTCAGAAATCTTTAAGTTTCTATCGATTTCTTTTGGTTGCTCTACGTCAGATGTAAAGTTTACTAATACATAGTATCCTTCAGTTAACTTAGCGATTGGGTAAGCTAATTTTCTTGTTCCCCACTCGTCTACTTTATCAACTTGTCCATTTACTGCTACTATGCTTTTAACCTTTTCTAATACAGAGTTTCTTTTTTCTTCTTCTGTATTTGGCTTTAATACGTAAACTAGTTCATATTTTCTCATTATATTCACCTCCCTTTGGACTTAAACGGCCCTATATTTATAGGGCAGAGAAATGAGATTAATCTCATACCTATATATATTATCACTTTGATGCTCAAAAATCAAATGATTTTTATGAGAAAAATTTTGATAAATTATGTATATTAAATGGTACAAATGGCAATTATATAGTTAGATAGCCCCCACAACTTAATATTTTTCATCCCAATCTCCCCCTTATAGTAAAAAAATAAGAGTAGCTAAGCTACTCTTATTTTTTTATCTTAAACAAACTCTCTTAAAACTTTTCCTAATCTCTTAACACCTTCAACTATTTTGTCTTCAGGCATATTAGAGTAATTTAATCTAAATGTATTTTCTTTTCCACCATTAGGGAAGAATGATCCTCCTGGAACAAATGCTACATTGTTTTCTAAGCATTTTACAAGTACATCTCTAGCATTTATATTGCTTGGAAGCTCTACCCAAGTGAATAACCCGCCAACTGGGTAAGTGTACTTTAATCCTTCTGGGAATTCTTCTTTCATTGTGTTAAGCATTAAATCTCTACGTTTTCTGTATATGTCTTTTATTTTTTCTACATGAGCATCTAAATCATATATTTCCATGAATTTAGCAACTTCTCTTTGTGCGATTGAAGATGTTTGAAGGTCTGCACTTTGCTTTATCATTATATATTTTTCTAGTATTTCAGTTTCTGCAGCTACCCAGCCAACTCTAAGTCCTGGACAGAATGTCTTAGAGAATGTTCCAAGGAATACAACAAGACCTTTTTCATCCATTGATTTTAAAGAAGGTAATATATCTCCTTCAAATCTTAACTCCCCGTAAGGATTGTCTTCTATTACTGGAATTTCATGTTTTGATATGATTTCCATAAATTTTTTGCGTCTTTCAAAAGGCCACGTTCTTCCTGTAGGGTTTTGGAAGTCTGGAATTACATATATCATCTTAACATTTTCAGTAGTTTCTAATATTTTTTCAAGTTCTTCCATTATCATTCCATTTTCATCTGTAGGAACTTCTATAAATTTAGGTCCGTACGCTTTAAATGCATTTAATGCTCCTAAATATGAAGGACTTTCACAAAGAACTACATCTCCTTCATTTAAGAATATCTTTCCTGAAAAATCTAGTCCTTGCTGTGATCCACTTGTTATTAATATATTTGATTCATTTAAATTAGTCTGTAATTTAGTGTTCATTCTTTCAGCAATCATTTTTCTTAAAGGTATATATCCTTCTGTTGCTGCATATTGAAGCGCTTGTCTTCCGCCTTCTTCAAGAACTTTAACAGCTACTTCTTTCATTTCTTCAACTGGGAATAGCTCTGGAGCTGGAAGTCCTCCTGCAAATGATATTACTTCAGGCTTTTCTGTAAGCTTTAGAAGCTCACGAATTTCAGATGCTTTTAAACTTCCCATTCTGTTAGCAAACTTAATAGCCAAAATAAACACCCCCAATAATTTTTTGTAAGGAAAACATTTTCACTTTTATATTATAACACTTTTGTCTATAGTTGCCTATAATATTGTATTTTTATGTAATTTTCAGACTATTCTGTACCTGTACTTTCGATTATTTTTTTCAATCTTTTCTCTAATGTTACTCTTTCTAACCAAACTTGTTTGTCACACTTTACACATCTTATCCTGAAATCCATACCTACCCTCATTATTTCAAATACGTTGTTTCCGCATGGATGAGATTTTCTCAGTTCTACTATATCTCCTATATTCAGCTTAATCGGCATAAAATCACCTCCTAACAAAGCTTTGTAAGTATTCTTTTTCCATCATTGTTTTTCTCTATTTTAAATATTCCAAAGTAATCTATTCCAAACTCTTTTATCTTTTCTTTTACTATTTCCATATCTTCTTCCTTGAATACTATTGAAAGACCACAGCTTGAAGTTACTTCTCTTGGAGTTGGAATTGTCCTTAAATATATATTACATTCATTTAGTATTTTTTCAAGCCTTATAGTATGATGAGTCGAATTAAAAGAAATAAAATATATAGTTTCCATGTTTTTTCCTCCCATTAAAAATTGAAGACTACACTATATGTAGTCTTATATTATTATACTATTTGATGATTTATTTATATTCTCTACAATATCATACATATTAGATATATTTCCTACTTGTAACTTATCTTTAAGATTATAATAGTCAAGGCAAGTTCCACAAGATAATATACTAACTCCAGAATTTTGTAGTTTTTTTAGGTTTTCTATTGTATCTTCATTTTCTGTTGTTAACTTAACTCCACTGTTTATAAATAGTATAGCTTTAGGATAAGGCTTTGATTCAGTAATGGTATATATAAATCCTTTCATGAGGACTTTACCTAGCTCATCAGATCCTTTTCCCATAAATTCTGAAGAAATCATTATTATTTTATCGTCTGTTTTGTTTTCACATATTTCTATTGATACATTTCCTTTTTTTATCTCTATATAAAATTCTTCATTATCTTTGTAATATTGAGCCTCGCAATTCATAGATTTACTTAGTTTTAGAACATTTTCTTTAGCTATTTCGTTATCTACAATAACCACTACTATACCTTCATTTATATTCTCTAACTCTTTCTTTGCATTTATTACAGGTTTTGGGCAATCAAGACCTCTTGCATCTACTTGTATTTTTTTCATATTTTATCCCCCTTTAATGAATCTATTATATCATATTAGTTATGCTGTATTTATTAAATATTTCTATAAAGCTATCAAGATACATAAATACAAAGTTATACATATATAAGTATTTTACAAGTATAGACTCATTAAGTACTGTTATTATTTCATCTGATTTAAATATACTTAAAAATGGATCTGCTAAAAGTAGTATTAAGGATATAACTATAAATCCCTTTAAAATTCCAAAAAATAACCCCATAAGTCTGTTTATAAGGTTTAAATATTTCAACTTAAATACTCTATCTATGCTACTTACAATCATCTCAAGCAGTATACTAAAACCTACAAATAAAAGTATTGCAACTACGGTTTGTATTACTATTTTAGATATTGTAATTGTAGGTATAGTTTCATTTGATAAATTATTTATGATTCTTTGAATTAAGTTTACTAGATATTCATTATTTATAGCGTATTGTGCAATCTGTCTGTAGTATAACTTAAATAGAAATATAGATAGTATATACTTAACTACATTCAAAAAAGACCTTACAAACCCTGTATAAAAACCACTTATTCCAAATACCAAAAACGTAGCTATTATACATATATCTATATAATTAAAATTCATATATCCCTCCTACATTAATTTAAAAAACTTTATACTTCCTCTAAATATAACTATTAAATGGTCATTATCTAAACTTATAGCCTTTATTATATCCTTTGTAAAGTCATACTTTTGATTTAACGAATCAAAATATATACTTCTATCAGAGTAAACTGCTACTCCTTTACTCATATACTCAAATCCTTTTATTTTATCTATAGGATATGTCATAATTTTTTCTTGACCATTTTTGTCTATATGTATTAGTTTTCCACTATCATCTATTATACCTATTCCATTTTCCATATTATTTATGTATCTTATGTTATCTCTTAAAGGCACTATTCTAAGACTTTGCAATTCCCTGTTTCTAACTTCTACACTGTTAGGCTCAATTAAAAACATTTCTCTAGGCAAAATCTCTGATCCTATAAATACTCTACTTTCACTTTTGTCTGCAACAACAAGATCTCCTTTTCTATCATAAAAAAACAAATTATTAAATAAGCTATCATTTTCTATATTTATAGCACTAACTAAAAAGCCTTGTGTATTATTATCTATTTGAACAAAATTAATTACAGCTTTAGGTATAGATATATCTTTTATAGTGTCTCCTTTACTATTAAATAACTTAACTCCTTCAAGTTCTATGTCTGTTTCATAGTGTATGAGAAAGTTTCCATTTCTAAAACATTTAATGTAAACAGCATTGTCATTTACTTTTAACCTATTACTTATACTTCCTCTTCTATCTATTATGTATACTTCTTTACTTGTTTTGTCTAATATATATATATCATTGTCATTTGTATCTAGTGAGTAATCATTTATTCTTAAACTTAAATTAAATATTCTTTCTCCTTTGTTATCTATATGAACTAAATTTCTTCCGTCATACATTAAGAGACCTTCTCTATATTTTGTAAACACCATATTAGCTCCATAAGAGAATGATATTTCCTTTATATTTTCAAATCTTCCATTTGATAATGGGTTCATATTTTTTACAAAACTCAGCGTCTTTGGATTGAAAAGTAGTATTAATATAATAAAAATTGTTATAAGTATATTTCTCTTCATATACATCTCTCCATTTGTATCAAATAATTAGACCCTTAATTAAGGGTCTAATTGTTTATTATTCCTAATTCTTTATATAACTTTATTCCTTTAGAATAATATTTAAGTTCTTCTTCTTTTGATATATTAGAGTATACATCTGCTAGTTCAAAATATATGTTTGCTAGTTTCTTTTTATCGTTCATTTGTGAGGCTATATCTAGACACTTTTTCATAATTTCTATAGCAGCTTCCATGTTTCCTTCTTGTTTATGAACTTTTGAATAATATTTTAAAGATTTATATTCTAAAGTTTTATCTTTAAGCTTTATAGATATTGATAGCGCTCTTTTGCTGTATCTTTTAGCATTTTCAAAATCGCCAAAGTGAATTAGCTTTTTTATATACTCAAATAAAATTTCCACTACTTCTTCATCTTCGTATTCTCTTTTTATTATATATGCTTTTTTTATATATTCTAAAGCTTCTTCATCTTTTTGCAATTTACTATATATCTTAGATACTTTAAGATATGTCAAGGCTTGTTCATTTTTCTTATTTTCTTCTTCAAATATTTTTACAGCTTCGTTTAGATATTCTTTTGCTTTGTCATAATCTCCTACATCTAAAAAGTTGCTTCCTATCAATAGCAAGTTATTTCCTTTATTTATTATGTTCTTAACTTTTTCATCTATTACTTCTACCTCTTTTGCATACTGTAAAGATTTTGAATTATCTCCTAGTTTCATATAGCAATATGCAATATTTGTGTATAATTCTTTTTCTATTTCATAATTTTTTATATCGTGTTCTTTGAAAATGTTTTCCACTTGTACAAATTTACTTAGTGAAACCTTGTAAAGTTTCTCTTTCATATATATTTTTCCTAGTTCTATATAACATCTTATCATTCCATCTATATTTGATATTTTAACATTAGAAAGTAGGCTTTGTTGTAACATATCTATCGCAACTTCATAGTTTTTCTCAGCAAAATAGACAACCCCTAGCAAATACTTAGCCTTTGCAAAGTTTTCATTTAGTTCATATTCTTTTGATATGTCTATTGCTTTATATATTTCTTCTTTGGCCTTTTCAAAATCCTTAGATTTTATGTATATTTCTCCTTTTAAAATCAAATTAATTGCAAGCTTTCTAGCCTGCATTTCTTTGCTTTCTACTAGATAGTCTACTGTAACTCCAAGTTTATTAGAGAAATATTCTAAAAGATCCTGACTAGGATACGATTTATCTCTTTCTATATGACTTATTTGAGCTGCTGTTATTCTACTCCCAGCTAACTCTTTTAGTGTAAGATCTTTTTGTTTTCTAAGTTTTTTTATCTTCTGACCTAAACTAAGAATATCCATTTGTTGTCCTCCAAGTTTTAATGTGTCATACTTAATTATAACTTATGAATATAAGTAAACACAATATTATTATATATAACAAAAATAGATGCAATAATTGCATCTATTTTATCTGAGAAACTATGATTTTTAGAGCTTCCAAAACCTTATCAATATCGTTTTTTGTATTAAAGTATCCTATCCCAAATCTAACTGTTCCTTGCTCAAATGTTCCTAGAGTTTTGTGAGCTAAAGGTGCACAGTGTAGACCAGACCTTGTAGCTATATTAAATACAGAGTCTAAAATATAGCTTATCTCAGAAGAATCTTCATTCGATATATTTATAGATACAACTGCACATTGTTTTTTTATATCTTTAGGTCCATATATTTTTATCATATCTATTTCTTTAAGTCCATTGATTAAATAATCTGTAAGTTCTTCTTCATGCTTTCTTATTTTATCTATTCCTTCTTTAAGTATAAATTTTATACCTTCATTTAGTCCTGCAATTCCAGGTGTATTTGGAGTTCCTGATTCATATCTATCTGGAAGAATTTCTGGTTGAGTAAGTTCCTCTGACTTACTTCCTGTTCCACCTTCTTTTAGATGTTTTACATTCAGTCCTTCTCTTATATATAAAATACCTGTTCCTTGAGGTCCCATAAGCCCTTTATGACCAGGAGCTGCTAGCATATCTATATTCATCTTTTGTACATCTATATCGTATACGCCTGCTGTTTGTGCTCCATCTACTAAATATGCTATCCCCATTTCCCTGGCAATTTTGCCTATAGATTCTATATCTACTATAGCCCCACATACATTTGATGCATGAGTTGTAACTATTAATTTTGTATTAGGCTTTATTGCCTTTTTTATATCATCTACATTCAAAATTCCATTTTCATCACACTTTACAATAGTATTTTCTACTCCTATTTTTTCTAAAGACTTTATAGGTCTTATTACAGAGTTGTGCTCTATACTAGTTGTTATTACATGATCTCCACTATTCAAAAATCCTTTTATAACTAGATTCAGTGAGTCTGTTGCATTATATGTGAATATTATATTCATAGGGTTAGGTATATTAAAAAGCTTACATAGATTTTCTCTTGTTTCGTATATAACTCTTCCAGCAGCTAAAGCTAATTTGTGTCCTGATCTGCCTGGATTTGCTCCGTAGTTTTTCATGCAATTTAAAGCTTCGCTGTATACACTTTCTGGCTTTGGAAAAGTTGTAGCTGCATTATCTAAATATATCATATCAACCCCCCTTTACTACCCTTCTAAAATGTGTGCTAATATATTTTCTAGTTCTTGTTCATCATAGTACTCAATTTCTATCTTTCCTTTTTTCTTCCCTTTTAATATATTAACTTTAGTACCAAATATGTTCCTTAACTTTTCTTCTATACTAACAACAAATGGATCTTTCTCTTTATCTCTTTTCTCAACTTTTACTTCTTTCTTTTCTAAAATATTCTTTGCTATATTTTCTGTTTCTCTTACAGATAGACAATTATCTATTACTTTGTTTGCAATTTCAAACTGTAAGTCTTTATCATTTATTCTAAGTAGAGCTTTACCATGTCCAGGAGAAATTTCACCTGATTCTACAAGTTTCAAAACTCTTTCATCTAGATTTAATAGTCTTATAGTATTTGTTATATGTGGTCTACTTTTTCCTACAGCTTGAGATATTTCTTCTTGAGTTACATCATAGTTTTCTATAAGACTTTTATAAGCTAATGCTTCTTCTATAGCATTTAAATCTTCTCTTTGCAAGTTCTCAATTAGTGCTATCTCAGCCACATCTCTTGGTGATAACTCTTTTATAACACATGGAATTTCTTTCAAACCAGCCATCTTAGATGCCCTGAACCTTCTTTCTCCTGCTACTATCATATATCCATTTTCTTCTTTTTTCACAAGAATTGGTTGAAGAACTCCATAGCTTTTTATAGATTGAGATAACATCTCTATTTTTTCTTTATCAAATAGTTTTCTAGGTTGGTTTTCATTTGGATATATCTTGTTTATGCTTATATTTACAATATCTCTTTTTACATCTTCACTTTCAAGCTTACTCTCTATTTTAGGGATAAGTGCACTTAATCCTTTTCCAAGTCTATTCTTTGCCATTTATATCACGTCCTCTTCTAAATCTATAAACTCTTGAGCAAGCTCTGTATAAGCTTCTGCTCCCTTGCATCTTGGATCATAGTATACTATAGGCTTTCCATGGCTAGGGGCTTCGGCAAGTCTAACATTTCTAGGTACAATTGTAGTGTATACGCTTCCTTTGAAGAACCTCTTTACTTCTTCTACAACCTGTATTGAAAGATTTGCTCTTCCATCGAACATGCTAAGAACTACACCTTGTATTTCAAGATTAGGATTTAGACTATTCTTTATAAGTCCTATAGTTTCCATTAGTTGACTTACACCTTCAAGTGCATAGTATTCACACTGTATAGGTATTAACACACTATCAACTGCTGTTAGAGAGTTTATTGTAAGAAGCCCTAATGAAGGAGGACAATCTATAAATATATAATCATAGTCATCTTTTACATCTTTTAGTGCTTTTTTTAGTATGAGCTCTCTATTTTCTATTCCTGTAAGCTCTATTTCTGCACCTGCAAGTTCTGTTGATGATGTAACTATGTGTATATTTTCAAATTCAGTTTCAAGGGTGACTTCTTTTATTCTTTTTTCTCCTAGTAATACATCATATATTGTGTATTCTACTTCGTTTTTGTCAATTCCGAATCCACTTGTTGTATTTCCTTGAGGATCTAAATCTATAACCAAAATTTTCTTTCCTTCTTTTCCTATGCAAGCACTTAAATTTACATTTGTAGTTGTTTTACCAACTCCACCTTTCTGATTGAACACTGCTACTATCTTGCCCATAAATCTTCCCCCTTAATTTTTCATGAACAACTTTTTAAAAAAAGATTACTGATACACCAGTAATCTTATCCTTTTGGAATCTTAACTACAACTTCCACATGATCCCCTTTATCTACTTCCTTATAATTTGCTTTTATGCCAGTGTCAATTATAGCTTTGTATGCGTTTTTTAAGGTATTCAAATATATCTTAAGATTGAGTGATGCCTTTATAGTTTGTTTTTTCTCTGGCTCTTTAGGATTTAGAATTTCATCTAATATATCCTTTATTAGTTTTTCTGTCTTTTTAACTGTTAAGTCATTTTTTATTATAGTATCAAGTACATTCATTCTCAAATTATCATCTGGTAATTTAAGAAGTGCCCTTGCATGTCTTTCAGTAAGATTATTCTCTAAGAGTTTTGACTTAACTTCATCCGAAAGTCTAAGTATTCTAAGTTTATTAGCTATAGTTGATTGATTTTTTCCAAGTTTCTCTGCAAGTTGCTGTTGCGTAAATCCATAATCTTTTATTAGATTATTGTAGCCTTCTGATTCTTCTATAAAATTAAGATCTTCTCTTTGAAGATTCTCAATTAACGCAAGAACAGCAGATGCTTCATCAGTCATATTGTTAACAATTGCAGGTATCGTTTTAAGGCCTGCCATTTTAGAAGCTCTAAATCTTCTTTCTCCTGCAACAAGCTCGTATCTATCGCCTATTTTTCTAACAGTTATTGGCTGAAGTATTCCATATGTCTTTATAGAATCACTCAATTCCTGTAAGCTTGATTGAACGAATGTTCTTCTAGGCTGATATGGATTTGGAATTATATTATCTATGTCTATCTCTAGTATCTTTTTAGGTTCCATATTATCCCCTCTCCAAAAGCAAAGTAGAAAGAACAGAGTCTTCCCTTAAATATTATTTCCCAAGTAATAGTTTCTTCAAAAACACCAATATTCCTTCTATTTTTTTGATATTTTTATAATACATTTTATACTATTTCTCGGGAAATATTATGTTTTTTTGACAAAACACACCTTATTTTATAGGTTCTTTTGATGGTTTTCCAGCTTTTCTAGGATATTTTTTTGGTGTATTTTTTATTTTCTTGAAAACAAGAATAACGTGATTTATGTCTGTATATGGAAGTTTTATATTTATTTTTTCTACAAATTCCATGCCCAAAGTTTGAATAGCTTTTTGACTATCTTTCATTTCCTCATCTGCTGAAGGGCCTTTTAAGCAAATGAAGTGTCCTCCTACTTTGATAAATGGAACGCAGTACTCTAGCAAAACAGCTAAATTAGCTACTGCTCTAGCTGTTGCTATATCATACTTTTCCCTATAATCTGGGTTTTGACCAAAATCTTCTGCTCTTCCATGAACAAATTCAACATCTTTTAATTTAAGATTTGTGCATACTTCTTTTAGGAAGTTAATTCTTTTGTTTAATGAATCTAATAAAGTTAATTTCAAATCTTCTTTATATATCTTAAATGGTACACCAGGAAAACCAGCTCCTGTACCAACATCTATTACTGAATCTCCATTTTTTATATATTGTGTAGTAAAGCAAGATAAAGAATCTATAAAATGCTTTATATATATTTCTTTTTCATCTTCTATAGCTGTTAAATTTATTTTTTTGTTCCATTCTAAAAGCAGTTCTTTGTATGTTTCAAATTTATAAAATAAACTTTCATCAGCGTCAATATTTAACTCTTTAAGTCCATTTATTAGAATCTCTTTATTATTCAACACTCTCACCCCTATTTCTCTTTACTTGTTCAAGATATATTAATAAAACAGATATATCTGCTGGAGAAACTCCTGAAATACGAGAAGCTTGTCCTATAGAAATAGGTTTTATTTCGTTTAGCTTTTGCCTTGCCTCAAGTCTAAGTCCATCTATTTTTGAATAATCCAAATCCTCGCTAAGCTTTTTATTTTCAAGTTTCTTGAACTGCTCTATTTGTTTTAGCTGTTTATCTATATATCCTTCATACTTTATCATTACTTCACACTGCTGCTTTACACTATCTGATAAATTCTTATCTGAGCCTTTTCCTAAATCCTCTATTATTTTATAATTGATTTCCGGCCTTTTTAGTGCATCATGTAGAGAAATTCCTACATTAATAGGAGATGCTCCTAAACTTTCTAAAATTGGATTTAACTCCTTTGGACTTAATCTTTCTTCTTTTAGCCTTTGTATCTCGTTTTCTATATCTTCCTTTTTCTTTTTGAATTTTTCATATCTTTCTTCAGTCACTAGACCAATTTCATACCCTTTTTCTGTAAGCCTTAAATCTGCATTATCTTGTCTTAAATATAATCTATATTCAGATCTTGATGTCATTATTCTGTAAGGCTCTTTAGTACCTTTAGTAACAAGATCATCTATCAAAACTCCTATATAAGCTTCTGATCTATCTAGTATAAATGGTTCTTTTCCTTGTACTCTCAGTGCTGCATTTATACCTGCTATAATTCCCTGAGCTGCTGCTTCTGCATATCCTGATGTTCCATTAAATTGTCCTGCACTAAATAAGTTGTGTACTCCTTTAATTTCTAAAGAAGGTTTAAGTTGTGTTGGATCTATACAGTCATACTCAATAGCGTATGCAGGTCTCATTATTTTGCAATTTTCAAGCCCTGGTACTGATCTATACATTTCTAACTGAACTTCATAAGGAAGTGATGTAGATACTCCTTGTATATACATTTCCTTGGTGTCTAATCCTTCTGGTTCTATAAATATTTGATGAGATGGCTTTTCATTGAATCTAACTACTTTATCTTCTATAGATGGACAATATCTTGGTCCAACACTTTCCATATCTCCTCTATACATTGCTGATCTATTTAAGTTGCTCATTATTATTTCATGTGTCTTTAGAGTTGTTCTAGTTAAATAACATGGTTCATTTCTAGTTTCTAACTCTTCATTGATGAATGAAAATGGAGTTACCTTTATATCTCCTTCTTGAATTTCCATCTTATTTATATCTACGCTATCTCTGTGAACTCTAGCTGGAGTACCAGTTTTGAACCTTCTCATTCTAAGTCCTAGCTTTTCTAAGCTTTGAGTTAGATCTTTAGCATATCCAAGACCATTAGGTCCTTCATTGAAATTTACTTCTCCCATATATATCTTAGACCTTAGGTATACTCCTGTAGCGAGTATAACAGCTTTTGAATGATATACAGCTCCTAACTTTGTAACTACACCTTTTACTACATTATCTTCCGATATTATCTCTACTATCTCATCCATTATTAAGTCTAAGTTTGGCTGATTTTCTAATGTGTTTTTCATTTCTTTATGATATTTATATTTATCTGTTTGAACTCTTAAAGAGTGAACTGCAGCTCCCTTTGCAGTATTTAGCATCTTACTTTGTATAAATGTCTTATCAGCATTTACAGCCATCTCTCCCCCAAGAGCATCTACTTCTCTAACTAGTTGAGATTTTCCTGTTCCTCCTATAGATGGATTGCAAGGCATTAACGCTATAGCATCTAAAGACATTGTTAAAACAAGAGTTTTACATCCCATTCTCGCACTAGCTAATGCTGCTTCACATCCTGCATGGCCTGCTCCAATTACAATTACATCGTAGTTACCTGCATTAAACTTCATAATTTTCCTCCTACGTTTTACAATGTTTCACGAAAAACATACTATTTTCCTATACAGAAATCTCTAAATATTACATCTATCAGATCTTCCGATACTGTATCTCCTGTAACTTCTCCTAAATAGCTCCATACGTTCTTAAAGTCTACGCTAATAAAATCTAAAAACATTTTATCTTTTATAGCAACCATCGCATCATCTAATGATTGTATTGCTTTTTCAAGTGCATTTTTATGTCTAACATTAGTAATCATTAGACTATTGTTTTGTCTTACGTCTCCTTTATAAACCATATTGACTATCTGTTCTTCTAGCTCTTGAATTCCAATTCTTTCTTTAATAGATGTTTTTATTATTCTTTTATTTTCTATATATTCTTTTATCTTTTCTTCGTCTATTTTTGATGGTAAATCCGTTTTATTTATAATAATTATTGCTTTCTTATCTTTTATTTTCTCAATTATATCCATATCTTCTTTTGAAAGCTCTCTTGAAGCATCAAGCATCAATATAACTAAGTCAGCTATTTCGAAGAATTCTTTGGATTTTTCTACTCCTATTTTTTCTACTATATCTTCTGTTTCTCTTATTCCTGCAGTATCTATTATTTTAAGAGGTATGCCTTTTATGTTTACAAACTCCTCTATTATATCTCTAGTTGTACCAGGAATATCAGTAACTATAGCTCTAGATTCTTTAAGTATTGCATTTAAAAGAGATGATTTCCCTACATTTGGTTTACCTATTATAACTGTTTTTAATCCATCTCTCATTATTTTGCCTGTTTCAGCAGTTTCATATAGACTCATCATATCTTTTTTCAGTTCTTGTGCCTTACTATATAAAGTATCGTAAGTTACACTTTCAACTTCTTCTTCCTCAGAAAAGTCAAGAGTAACTTCTATATGTGCAAGTAATTCCGTAACTTTAGTTCTAAATTTTTGAATTTCATAAGAAAGACTTCCTTCTAACTGCCTTTGAGCCATATCATAACTTAAATCTGTTTTGGATCTTATTACATCTATTACAGCTTCAGCTTGAGAAAGATCTATTCTACCATTTAAGAACGCCCTTTTGGTAAATTCTCCAGGTTCTGCTATTCTAGCTCCCTTTCTTAAAACAAGCTCTAGTATTTTCTTTACTGATAAAAATCCTCCATGACAATTAATCTCTATTATATCTTCTCTTGTATAACTATAAGGCCCTTTCATATATGCAACTAAAACCTCATCAATTATCTTATCACCTTCAAATATATGTCCATATACTAATGTTCTTGTGTTGTATTCTTCTATTTTCTTTCCAGATATTGATTTGAATATTTCATTAGATATTTCTAATGACTTATCTCCACTTATCCTAACTATTCCTATACCACCTTCTCCAGGAGATGTTGCAATAGCAGCAATAGTATCATCTATATACAAGTTAATCACCTCTTTAACGGTTGTTGTTTATATAATTATTAGTCTCCAATTTGTATCAATATTATATACACAATAAAAGCAAAAATAAACCCCTACAATGCGTAGGGGATATTTATACAATTTATCTTTTAACAGATATAACTACTCTTCTATTTGGTTCTTCACCTTCACTAATAGTTCTTATAAATCTATCATTTTGAAGAGCTGAGTGAACGATTCTTCTTTCGTACGGATTCATAGGTTCAAGTTTTATATCTTTTCTAGTTTTTACAGCCTGTCTAGCCATCTTATTTGCATATCTAATTAAAGATTCTTCTCTTCTTTGTCTATAGTTTTCTATATCTAGTAGAACTTTTATATGTTTTTCACTACTTTTGTTAACAGCTAAATTTGTTAGAAGTTGAAGAGAGTCTAGGGTTTCTCCTCTTCTTCCTATTAAAATTCCTGTATCTTCTCCATTTAAATCTATCTTGAGTATATCTTCTTCTTGAGTTATATTTATTTTTCCTTCTATACTCATACTTTCTAGTATTTCAGTTAAAAACTTATTGGCTATATCCTTAGGAGTATCTTTAAGTATAACCCTAACTTTAGCTAACTTTCCTCCTATTATACCTAAAAAGCCTTTAGTAGGTTCTTCTAATATCTGAATATCTACATCTTCTTTTTTTGCATTAAGCTCTGATAAGGCCTTATCTACAGCTTCTTCAATAGTTTTCCCTGTCACCTGCAAATCTCTCATTACCCTATTCCTCCTTAACAGCTCCAGGCTTCATTATAAAATATTGTTGAGCAATTTGGAATATATTACTTACAACCCAGTATAAAGTTAAACCTGCTGGAAAACTCTTACCCCACCAAAGTATCATTATAGGGAAAAGGTAAGTCATCATCGCTTGAGTTGGGTCTTTTTTAGATTGACCAGTAGTCATCATAACAGATGATATATATGTTGTTGCACCTGCTAATATAGGCAATATCCATGGAAGCTGTATCCCACCTAACATAATAACGTCTGGATCTGCTAAGTTTGAAAGCCATAAAAATGTAGTATCTATAGCTCTATAAGCTTCCTCTGATCCAAATACATAAACTTCAGGACTTCTAAGTGAACTAAAAAGCCCTATTAGTATAGGAAACTGTATAAGAAGTGGCAAGCAACCTGCCATAGGATTTATCTTATTTTCTTGATAAACTTCCATTACTTTTTGGTTCATCATTTGTTGATCATTTCTATATTTTTCTTTTATTTCATTTATTTTAGGTTGTATCTCCTGCATTACTTTCATAGATTTGCTTTGAGTTAAAGTAAGCGGAAGAA
Organism: Alkalithermobacter paradoxus; assembly: GCA_002029295.1. GTDB lineage: Bacteria > Bacillota > Clostridia > Peptostreptococcales > Peptostreptococcaceae > Alkalithermobacter > Alkalithermobacter paradoxus. The sequence continues at coordinate 88,868 of MZGW01000005.1, forward strand.
GTGCTAGCTTTACTATCACAGTAAATATTATTATAGCTAGTCCATAATTTCCTACTATATCAAATACTAACTTTAGTAGTGCTCCTAGTGTTTGTGGAATTATATTCAAACTAAAACCCTCCTAGTTATTCATATTTATTAGGTAGAAATCGTTTTTATATGTTTTAATCTAATGGATCATATCCACCTTTATGAAGTGGATTACACTTTAGTATTCTTATACAAGAAATATAAAGCCCCTTAAGGATTCCATACTTTTGTACTGCTTGTATAGAGTACTCAGAGCAAGTAGGATAGAACCTACAAGTTCTCCCTTTTAACGGAGATATGAATTTTTGATAAAACCTCACTATAAATACGTAAAATATTTGTATGTATTTTATCATTAAGTTATCTCCTACTTTAATATTTTAGACTTTTTAAATAAATTGTACATTGAACTTTCTATGCCCTTGTAGTCTAAGTCTTTTGCTCCTACTCTGGATATGAATATAATGTCATAACCTTCTTTTATTTTATCATTATTTAATCTAAAGCTTTCTCTTATAAGCCTTTTTACTCTATTTCTTACAACGCTATTACCAACTTTTTTAGAAACAGAAAAACCTACTCTATTTTGATTTAAATTGTTTTCTAATATATATATCACTAAAGATCTATTAGCAAATGATTTTCCAAGCTTATATACTTTAGTAAAATCAGAAGTCTTTTTCAGGATTCCACTATTATTTAAATTCATCAATGTTTCCTCCACGGCATCTCTTCAAAAAAATTATATAAAAAGGCCACTTAAGAAAGCGACCTTTATATAATTAAGCAGTTAATCTTTTTCTGCCTTTTGCTCTTCTAGCTTTTAATACGTTTCTACCGTTTTTGTTTTTCATTCTTTTTCTGAATCCATGCTCTTTCTTTCTTTGTCTTTTCTTTGGTTGATAAGTTCTTTTCATTGCTAAGACACCACCTTTCTGCTAATGTTTCTATTTTATTATACATTATTTTAATGTTACTTCACTAAAAGTGAGCATACCACAAATAGATTATAAAGGTATTCAAAAGCGTTGTCAATTAGAATTTATAAAGATATCTGTGAATAAATACTCTTACACCTCTATATTTATCTTGTGGATATATTTATATACATCTGTTTATATTGTGGATAATTTTTGATAATCTATTGAAGTTTGAAGGAATATTTGATATTATATTTTTTGCCTGTTGATAAGTTGTATAACTGCATTAATTTTATCTTACTTATCCACAACCTGTTGATAATTCTGTGTATAACTCTATGGTTTTTATGGATATTTTGCTTATTTTCCTATTTTATCATTGTTTATATTTACTATAAAGTTATCAACAACCAAAAAATTATTTTATTTTTTTTCTCATTTTTACATTTTTATACACACATACCCACATGAATTATTTTTTTTTCCACAATTAGTGCTATTATATTCATATTTCTGCATTTATACTCTAAATTTGTTGATAATTCTGTGTATATGTAATAGTAAAAATAGAAAATTAAACTATATAAAATATTTATTAGATCGGAGGATATTCTATGGATTTACTTACCTTATGGGAACATGCCCTTAAACTTATTAAAACTGAACTAACTCCAGCCAGTTTTAATGCTTTTTTTAAACCCATAGAACCAGTCAAAAAAACAGATAATACAATAATTCTATCTGTACCTAATGATTTTGCACGGGGTATTTTAGAAGCTAGATATATGAACCTTATAGAAAATTCTATAAATCAAATATCCTCTTGTAAGTATAAGGTTAAATTTATTTTATATTCTGAGGATATAAAGGTAGAGTCAGTAGAAAGTTCAAAGAGTGAAGCCCCTAAATACTCAAATCTTAATCCTAAATATGTTTTTGATACATTCGTTATAGGAAATAGTAACAGATTTGCTCATGCTGCATGTGTTGCTGTAGCTGAAGCCCCTGCTAGAGCGTACAATCCTTTGTTTATATACGGTGGTGTTGGTCTTGGTAAAACTCACTTGATGCATGCTATCGGTCATCACATATTGAAATTCAATAAAAATGCAAATGTTGTATACGTTTCATCTGAAAAGTTTACAAATGAACTTATTAACTCAATTAAAGATGATAGAAATGAAGAATTTAGAAATAAATACAGAAATGTAGATGTCCTACTAGTTGATGATATTCAGTTTATAGCTGGAAAAGAACGAACTCAGGAAGAATTTTTCCATACATTCAATGCACTTCATGAGGCAAATAAACAAATAATTATTTCTAGCGATAGAACACCAAAAGAAATACCTACACTAGAGGATAGGCTAAGATCTAGATTTGAGATGGGGCTTATAACAGATATACAACCTCCTGATTTTGAGACTAGAATAGCTATTTTAAGAAAAAAAGCTCAAGATGAAAACTTAGATATACCAAATGAAGTTACAGTTCATATAGCAAAAAATATCAAATCCAACATAAGAGAGCTAGAAGGAGCTTTAACAAGAGTAGTTGCTTATTCATCTCTTACAAATAGAGCTATTACTTTTGATCTTGCAATTGAAGCATTGAAAGATATCATGTCTTTATCTAGACCTAGAGAAATAACAGTAAAGTTTATAAAAGAAAAAGTATCAGAGCATCTTAATATAAAAATGGAAGACTTTGATTCTAAAAAAAGAACAAGGGCAATAGCATTTCCTAGACAGATTGCTATGTACTTATGTAGAGAACTTACAGACCTATCTTTACCTAAAATAGGTGAAGAGTTTGGGGGAAGAGATCATACGACTGTAATTCATGCTCACGAAAAAATATCTCAAGACATGGAAACAAGTACAGAGCTAAAGGAAAAAATCGAAAAGATAATAAGAGATCTGAAGGGATAATTATTCACATAAATACGTTGATAACATCTTAATAGATTGTGGACATATTTTTATTGTTTTTTTCATATACTAATATGTTAATAATTCTTATTGTATTATTCACAATGTGTTCACACGCGAACATATTGATATTGGGCTTGTTTATTTACTTATTCACAAATTAACAGGCCCTATTACTATTACTACTATCTTTTTTATATTATTTGTTTATTTTTATGACAAAGGAGGTTATCCACAATGAAGCTTATATCTAGCCAAAGAAAGTTATCCACTGCTATAAATACTGTTCAAAAAGCTGTTTCAAGTAAAAGTACATTACCACTACTAAAAGGAATTCTTATTCAAGCAGTAGATGATAAAATTCAACTAGTTGGAAATGACTTAGAGTTAGGAATTGAATCTTATATAGATGGACAAGTAATAGAAGAAGGATCTATAGTTATAGATTCTAAGCTGTTTGGAGATATTATAAGAAAGCTACCAGATTCATCAGTTGTTATAGAAGTAGATAGCGACAATATGATTCATATAAAATGCGAATCTTCAGATTTTAAAATAAAAGGGCATTGTTCAGATGAATATCCTAAACTACCAGATCTTGATGAAGATAGATTTTATGAAATTCCTGAAGATTTGTTCAAAAATATGATTAAACAAACAGTGTTTGCTATATCTCAAGACGAAACCAAACCTATACTGATGGGAGAACTTCTAGAAATAGAAAACAATAATATTAGTTTGATTGCTATTGATGGATACAGATTAGCTATAAGAAGTGGTCAAATAATTAACAATATTGGAGATATAAAGGTAATAATACCTGGCAAAGCTTTGAATGAAATAAATAGAATTCTTTCAGGAGATGAAGGAAAAAATATAAAAGTTGCATTTACAGACAAACATGCATTATTTTTGATAGATGAAACAAAAATAATTACTAGACTTTTAGAAGGGGAGTTCATAAATTACAAACAGTTGTTACCAAAGGAGTACAACTTAAGAGTTAAAGTACCTACAAAAACACTTTTAAACTGTATTGAAAGAACTTCTCTTCTTGCAAAAGAAGGAAAGAATAATTTAGTCAAATTCTCGATAAGAGATGATATTATGATAGCCACATCTAATTCAGAAATAGGAAATGTTCAAGAAGAAATATTTATAACTCTAGAGGGAGAGGATCTTGATATAGCATTTAATTCAAGATATCTTATAGAGGGATTAAAAGTTATAGAAAGTGAAGAAATATATATAGAATTTACTACGAATGTAAGCCCTTGCATCGTAAAGCCTGAAGATGGCATAAAATATATATACTTATTACTTCCAGTTAGAATATCATCAAGTAGATAAACCCAACAATATTGTTGGGTTTTATATTATTGTTTATGGTATAATATCAGTTATGATAAAATATAGGAGGAATTTGTTGATGATTGAAATTAAGATAACGTCTGAGTTTATAAAGCTAGACCAACTTCTGAAATTAGCAGATATTGCATCAACTGGCGGAGAAGCTAAGATATTGATACAAGAAGAATTAGTATCTGTAAACGGAAATGTAGAAACTCAAAGAGGAAAAAAAATAAAATCTGGGGATATTGTAAAAGTTGAAGGTAGAACCATAAAAGTTATTTAGATAGGAGCTTTATTTGTGTATATAGAAAATTTAAGAATAATAAATTTTAGAAACTACGATGAAGCTTATTTAAAATTCAACAAGCACATAAATTTATTGCTTGGAAGAAATGGACAAGGAAAAACTAATATACTTGAAGCTATTTATATGCTGTCAATAGGAAAATCTTTTAGAACTAATAAAGATGGTGAAATTGTAAAATTTGGAAAGGAAAACTCATATATTGGCGGATCATATGTAAAATATTCTAGGAACAACACTATAGAGATAGGATTAAGGAAAAATAACAAAAAAGGTATAAAGATAAATAAAGTTTCAATAGATAAAATAGGACATATACTAGGAAAGTTTAATGTTGTTGTTTTTTCTCCAGAAGACCTTAGGCTTGTTAAAGAGGGACCATCTGAAAGAAGAAAATTTATAGATAGAGAGATAAGCCAAATAATTCCAAAGTATTACAATCATTTATATAACTACAATAAAATATTAGGGCAAAGAAACAAAGTTTTGAAAAATGTAAATGTAGATGCAGCTTTGCTAGATGTTTTTGATGATTCACTTTCAAATGAAGGTGCTTGGATATATATTTACAGAAGAAGATTTGTAGATAAAATAAAAATGTTGTCAAAACAAATACATGATAAGTTAACTGATGGTGTTGAAAATCTAGATATAAAATATATATCTCAGATAGATATTCAAAGAGATGATAGTCACGAGAGTATTAAGTCTAGATTTTATGAAAAACTAAAAAACAATATTCAAAGTGACATAATGAATAAAGTTACAAAAATTGGGCCACATAGAGATGACATTCAAATAATAATAAATGATCTTGATGTAAAATTATATGGATCTCAAGGACAGCAAAGAACTGCAGCTATTTCACTCAAGCTTTCACAAATAGAGCTTATAAACGAGGAAGTAAAAGAATATCCAGTTGTTTTACTGGATGATATTTTCAGTGAATTAGATGAGAAAAGACAAAAACTCCTAATAGATAGCTTAGGTGAAATTCAGATTTTTATAACTAGTGCAGAAGAAGGACATAAAAAGATTTTTGAAGATAAACAATACGATATTTTTAGAGTGGAAAATGGACAAATTTCTTAAAATATATATTTCCTTAGAAAGGAAGGTTAGTAAATGAGTCAAGAATATGGAGCAAGTCAGATACAGGTACTAGAAGGTCTAGATCCTGTAAGAAAAAGACCAGGAATGTATATAGGCTCAACAGGGCCTAGAGGACTTCATCATTTAGTTTATGAAGTTGTAGATAATAGTATAGATGAGGCTTTAGCGGGATACTGTACAGACATAAATGTATGTCTTGAATCTGATGGGTCTGTGTCTGTATCAGATAATGGTAGAGGTATACCTACAGAAGTTCATCCTCAAACAGGAAAATCTACAGTTGAGACTGTACTTACTGTACTTCATGCAGGAGGAAAGTTTGGAGCTGGAGGTTATAAGGTTTCGGGAGGACTTCATGGTGTTGGGGTTTCAGTTGTTAATGCACTTTCAAATTGGCTTGAAGTTACAGTAAAAAGAGATGGGAAAATTCATTTCCAAAGGTATGAAAAAGGAAATCCTATGACAAATATTGAGGTTATAGGAGAAACTGATGAAAGAGGAACTACGGTAAGATTCAAGCCAGATGAAACTATATTTGAAGAAGTTGAATTCAAATATGAAACACTAGAACATAGGCTTAGAGAGTTAGCATTCCTTAACAAAGGAATAAAGATAACTTTAGAAGACAAAAGAGAAGGATTAGAAAAGAAAAAAGAATTTCTTTATGACGGTGGAATAATAGAGTTTGTAAAACACCTCAATAAAAATAGAGATTCAATACAAGATGAGGTTATTTACTTTGAAAAGAAAGTAGATGATTATCATGTCGAGATATCTATGCAGTATACAGATGGATATACAGAAAATATATATTCATTTGCAAATAATATCAACACTCATGAAGGTGGAAGCCACTTAAGTGGATTTAAGTCTGCCTTAACTAGAGTAGTAAATGACTATGCTAGAAAAAATAATTATATAAAAGAAAAAGATAACAACCTAAGTGGTGAAGATATAAGAGAAGGATTAACTGCCATAATATCAGTAAAACTTCCAGACCCTCAATTTGAAGGGCAAACAAAGACTAAGCTTGGAAATACTGAAGCTAGAAGTATAGTAGAAGGTATAACGTTTGAAGAATTTGGATCATTCCTTGAAGAGAATCCTCAAAGTTCTAGAATAATAGTTGACAAGGGTCTAAGGGCTCAAAGGGCTAGAGAAGCTGCTAAAAAGGCGAGAGAATTAACAAGAAGAAAAGGGGTTTTAGAAAGTACTTCACTGCCAGGAAAACTTGCAGATTGTTCTGAAAAAGATCCTGCTAAAAGTGAGGTTTATTTAGTCGAAGGGGATTCAGCGGGAGGTTCTGCTAAACAAGGAAGAGATAGAAAAACTCAAGCAATACTTCCACTAAGGGGTAAAATTCTTAATGTTGAAAAATCTAGACTGGACAAAATACTAACCTCAGAAGAAATAAGAAATATGATAACTGCATTTGGCTGTGGAATTGGAGATGAGTTTGACCACGATAAGCTTAGATATCATAAAATAGTGATAATGACAGATGCAGATGTTGATGGTGCTCACATAAGAACATTATTACTTACGTTCTTCTTTAGGTATATGAGACCGCTTGTAGACAATGGATATGTATATATAGCCCAGCCACCGTTATACAAGGTCAAAAAAGGTAAATCTGAACACTATGTTTATTCAGATAAAGAGCTTAACAAACTATTATCTGAAATTGGAAGAGATGGTATAACTCTTCAAAGATATAAAGGTCTTGGAGAGATGAACCCAGAACAATTATGGGAAACTACTATGAACCCTGAAACTAGAACATTACTTCAAGTTTCTATAGAGGATGCAGCAATAGCAGATGAAATATTCACTATGCTTATGGGAGATAAGGTAGAACCTAGAAGAAACTTTATTCAGGAAAATGCAAAATATGCGAAAAATCTAGACGTATAGTTATTAGTTATATTGAAAAATATTCATAGAAAGGGGATATTTGAGTGATTGAAGAAAATGAAAAGATAGTCCCTATCGAAATAGAAGACGAGATGAGAAAGTCCTACATAGACTATGCTATGAGTGTAATTGTAGGACGTGCACTCCCGGATGTAAGAGATGGACTTAAGCCTGTACACAGAAGAATACTTTATGCTATGAATGAACTTAACATGACTCCAGATAAGCCTTACAGAAAATCTGCTCGTCTTGTTGGGGACGTTTTAGGTAAGTATCACCCACATGGAGATACAGCCGTTTATGATGCTATGGTTAGAATGGCACAAGATTTTTCAACTAGATATCTTTTAGTAGATGGTCACGGAAACTTCGGATCTATAGACGGCGATGGAGCAGCAGCTATGCGTTATACTGAGGCTAGAATGTCAAAGCTTGCACTTGAGCTTTTGAGAGATATAGATAAAGAAACAGTAGATTTTGCTCCTAACTTTGACGAAACTTTAAAAGAGCCATCTGTACTTCCATCTAAATATCCTAACTTATTAGTGAACGGATCAAATGGTATAGCTGTAGGTATGGCAACGTCAATACCACCTCACAACCTAGGAGAAGTTATAGATGGAGTTGTTCACCTTATAGACAATCCGGACTGTGAAGTAGAAGATTTAATGAGGCATATAAAAGGCCCTGATTTCCCTACTGGTGCTACTATTATGGGTAAAGAGAATATAGTATCTGCATATAAAACAGGTAGAGGAAAAGTAAAAATAAGAGCAAAGGCATATATTGAAGAATTAGGAAAAGGCAAAAGTCAGATTGTAATTACAGAAATACCTTATCAAGTAAATAAGTCTAAACTTATAGAGAAGATAGCAGACTTAGTTAGAGACAAAAAGGTAGAAGGTATATCAGATATAAGAGATGAAAGTGATAGAACAGGAATGAGGATAGTTATAGAGCTTAAAAGAGATGCTAACTCAAACATAGTTCTCAATAAGCTATATAAGCACTCTCAGCTAGAAGATACATTTAGTATAATAATGCTTGCTTTAGTTGATGGAGAACCTAAGGTTCTTAACCTAAAGAAAATGCTTTACCACTATCTAGAGCATCAAAAGGATGTTGTAACTAGAAGAACTAAATTTGAATTAAAGAAAGCTGAGGAAAGAGCCCATATATTAGAAGGATTTAAAATAGCTTTAGATAACATAGATGAAGTTATAAGCTTAATTAGAAGCTCTCAAAATTCTCAAGAAGCTAAGTTAGGGCTTATGAATAAGTTCAAACTGAGTGAAGTTCAATCACAAGCAATACTTGATATGAGGCTTCATAGACTTACAGGTTTAGAAAGAGAAAAAATAGAGTCAGAGTATAGAGAAATAATAGAAAAGATAAAAGAATTAAAAGAAATACTTGCAGATGAAAGCTTGCTGCTTTCTGTAATAAAAAATGAAATACTAAGTGTTAAGCAAAAGTATAGTGATGAAAGAAGAACTGATATAAAAGCTTCAGAAGGTGAAATAGATATAAAAGATCTTATAGAAGATGAGGAAATAGCTATAACTTTGACACACCTAGGATATATAAAAAGGCTTCCAGCAGACACTTACAAAACTCAAAACAGAGGCGGAAAAGGAATTTCTGCATTAACAACTAGAGAAGAAGATTTTGTAAAACACCTTATAATAACATCTACACATAGCAGTATACTATTCTTCACTAACAAAGGAAGAGTATACAAAATAAATGCGTATGAAATAGGTGAAGGAAAAAGACAAGCTAAAGGAACAGCTATTGTAAATCTAATTCCTCTAGATAAAGAGGAAAAGATAACAGCTTTAATACCTGTAAAAGAAAACCAAAATGATAAATACCTAGTTTTATGCACTAAAAACGGAACTATAAAGAAAACAGACCTTGAAGAATTTGGAAAGATGAAGAAAAATGGATTGATAGCAATAAACTTAAGAGAAGAAGATGAACTTATAGGAGTAAAACTTACTAATGGAAAAGAGGAAATAGTATTAGTTACTAGAAATGGACTAGCTATAAGATTTGATGAAAAAGACATAAGAGACATGGGAAGAAATGCTATGGGTGTTAAAGGTATTAACCTAAATAGTAAAGACCATGTAGTTGCTATGGATTTATGTAGAGAAGGAAATGAACTTTTAATAGTAAGCGAAAAAGGATATGGAAAGAGAACTGACATATCTGAGTATAAGCTACAAAATAGAGGTGGAAAAGGTCTAAAAACTTATAATGTTACAGATAAAACTGGACTTTTAGTTGGAGCTAAGATGGTAAAACAAGATGATGAAATTATGCTTTTAAATACTGATGGAGTTTTAATAAGACTTAAAGTTCAAGATATATCAGTTTTAGGAAGAGTTACAAGTGGAGTTAAGTTAATGAGAACTCAAGAAGAAACATATATTGTATCTGTAGCTAAAATAGTCACTGAAGAATAGGGTATATATCCTATTCTTTTTTTTGTTACTATTATGAAAAAATTAGTATTTATGATAAAATATTATAAAACAAATAAAGAGGTGAAAATTATGTCCAGAAGATGTAGATATTTTTTATTTGGTGGAATAGTAGGATCATTGATAGCATTGCTACTCACACCTAAAACTGGAAAAGAAACAAGAGAAGTTATAATGGAAAAAACAAGAGATATTGTAAATAATCCTGAAGATTTCAAGATGAATTTAAAGTACAAACTAAAAAACATAATAAGAAGCATCTATTTTGAAAATGAAATAGTTAGTTCTGAGAATGAAATAATAATAAGCAAAGAATTCAAAGAAGAGGAAGTTGAATAGATATGATACTGAATATATGGGAAATAGGAGTGCTTCTTATAGGAATAGGATTTTTGATAGTATCTATAAAATTTGCAATGACTTTGAAAAGTGCAGACATTGTAATAAAAAGAATTGATAAAATACTACAAAGTAGTGAAGGAAATATAGAAAATATATTAGATGGAATAGAAAGTATAACAGGAATAATAACTACTATTATGAGGATAGTTCCTGGTACTGTAAATGTTATATCAGGAGTTAGATTATTTGCTGGATTTATAGACAAAACCAAAAAGAATAGGGGTGGAAAGAATGTCTCTTATAATAAATAAAAGTTTCGATAATAACAATAATGTCTGGAATGTATCTTTGATAGGAGAAGTTGATATATATACTTCTTCAGAATTTAAATCCTCACTTATCGAAATGATTCAAGATAAACAAGTAGATATAAGAATAGATGCATCTAGTCTTGATTATATAGATTCAACAGGATTAGGAATATTAATTGGAATACTAAAAAGATTAAAAGAAGAAGAAAAGGATATATATATAATTAGTCCTAAGAAGAATATAGAGAAATTACTTTCTATAACAGGATTAGATAAAATATTTAGGCTGGAGGGATAATTCAAATGTTAATGACTACCGATGAATTTAAATGTAACACATTAGATTCATTAACTATAATATCGCCTAGCAAGGGTGAATATGTTGGAGTTATAAGACTTACTGTTTCTGGGATAGCAAATAGAATGGGGTTTGATATTGAGCAAATAGAGGATATAAAAGTTGCTGTAGCTGAAGCCTGTACAAATGTAATAACTCATAGCAGATCTAACGAATTTAAAGTTGTATTTGGAATATATGAAGATAAATTAGAAATACAAGTAAAAGACAATGGGAAGGGATATGAAGTAGAAAAAATAAAGGAACCTAACTTATCTGATCCAAAAGAGAGTGGACTAGGTATATTTATAATTAAAAGTCTTATGGACGAGGTAGAGATTATATCTAATGTTGATAGTGGAACTGAAGTTAAAATGATTAAATATTTAGGGGTTGATATTTGATGAGAGATGTAGCAGGGGCTACAAAAGGTAATTTACCACTTGAGAGCTTGAGTGATAAAGAATTATTTCTACTTTATAGGCAAGAAAATGATAAAAATATAAGAAATATATTGGTGGAGAGATATTTATATATAGTAGATATACTCGCAAAAAAATATATAAATAAGGGTGTTGAATATGAAGATATACACCAAGTTGGATCCTTAGGACTAATTTATGCCATAGAAAGATTCGATATAGATAAGGGATTTGAATTCTCAAGTTTTGCAACACCCACAATAATTGGAGAGATAAAGAAATATTTCAGAGATAAAGGGTGGGCTATAAGAGTACCAAGAAGAATACAAGAATTATCAAGAAAAGTAACCCAAGCAAAAAACCACCTTGAACAAGAAAATCAAAAAACTCCTAAGATTATAGATATAGCTAACTTTTTAGGGTGTACTGAAGAGGAAGTTTTAGAAGCTATGGATGCATCTTATGTATATTCTCTAAAATCACTAGATGCTAACTATGAATCTGAAAAAGATGGAAAAGAAGTTCAAATAGTAGACTCTATAGGATATGAAGATAGAAATTTTGACTTTATAGAAAACAAGGATTTCTTAGAAAAAGTAATGCAAAAACTAAATGATACTGAGAAAAAAATGATAGTAAGTAGATTTGTGGAGAATAAGACACAGATGACAATAGCATCTGAAATGGGGGTATCACAAATGACTGTTTCGAGAATGGAAAAGAAGATACTTTCTAAAATTAAAAAAGAATATGAAAAAACCTAAAAAAGTGTTGACGATAGTTTAAAATGATGATATAGTATTACTTGTCCTTGAGAAAAGGACAAAAGAACATTGAAAATTAAACAGCAGACGAATAGTAATTCAATTAACCATAAAGTCAGCTCATATGAGCCAAATTATTTTTGAGAGTTTGATCCTGGCTCAGGATGAACGCTGGCGGCGTGCCTAACACATGCAAGTCGAGCGGAGAAAAATTAGCTTGCTAATTTTTCTCAGCGGCGGACGGGTGAGTAACGCGTGGGTAACCTGCCCTGTACACTTGGATAACACACCGAAAGGTGTGCTAATACAAGATAATATCAAAGGAAGGCATCTTCTTTTGATCAAAGCTTTTGCGGTACAGGATGGACCCGCGTCCCATTAGCTAGTTGGTGGGGTAATGGCCTACCAAGGCGACGATGGGTAGCCGACCTGAGAGGGTGA
>MZGW01000006.1 GCA_002029295.1 Alkalithermobacter paradoxus
CGCTCGACTTGCATGTGTTAGGCACGCCGCCAGCGTTCATCCTGAGCCAGGATCAAACTCTCAAAAATAATTTGGCTCATATGAGCTGACTTTATGGTTAATTGAATTACTATTCGTCTGCTGTTTAGTTTTCAAAGTTCATTTTGGTTTGTCTTAACGACAAGTAATACTATATCAGCTTTTTCTACATGAGTCAACACTATTTTACAATTTTCTTTAAAAATATTTTATTTTGTCGATATTAAGATAAAATGCTACCCAAATTGGGCAGCATTAGATTTTTTCCTCTTCACTCAAAACTTCATTCATACTTCCAGTTCTATATCCTTCTAAATCCATGGTTACATAAGCAAACCCTAATTCCTTTAACTTCTTACTTATATCGTTTAAAAGGCTTATATCAAATAATTTTACTCTTTCATCAGGAGCTACTTCAATTCTAGCAATTTGGCCATGGTGTCTTATTCTAAACTGTTTAAATCCTAAATCTCTTAAGTAATTTTCTCCTTTATCTAGCATAGTTAGTTTTTGTGGAGTTATTTCTTCTCCATATGGAAATCTAGATGATAAACAAGCAAATGCAGGTTTATCCCAAGTTGGGAGATTTAATTCTTTAGATAATATCCTTATATCTTCTTTGGTAAGCTTAGCTTCTTTAAGTGGACTTACAACATTCAGCTCTCTAGCTGCCTTACTTCCAGGCCTATAATCTTTAAGATCATCAAAATTTGATCCATCTAAAACATTTTTTATATTATTGTCATTAGCAACTTCTCTTACCTTGCTAAATAATTCATACTTACAATAATAGCATCTATTTGGAGGATTTTTACTAAATCCTTCTATTTCAGTTTCTTCTGATTCTATAACTATTTGCTTTATACCTATTTGTTTTGCTAATTCTATAGATTGCTTAAACTCTCTTTCTGGATAAGTAGAAGAAGTAGCAGTTACTGCTATTGCATTATCTCCTAATACATCCCTACATACTTTAGATAAAAAAGTACTATCAACACCTCCAGAGAAAGCAACTGCAACACTTTCTAAGCTTCTTATTATATCTTTCAAGTTCTCATATTTAGTCTCTAAATTCATAAATACCCATCCCCCAGCTCTTTGTTAACTATTTATAATATCCTTAACTATTTCTGATGCAATAATAAGACCTGCAACAGATGGAACAAATGAAACACTTCCTGGTATCTGTCTTCTATCTACACAAGTTCTATCCTTACTTGGACATATACATTCAGTCTTGCAATCTCCACCTATATTTTTAGGGGTTATAGGAGCTTCTTTTGAATATACAACTTTCAAATTCTTTATCCCTCTTTTTCTTAACTCGTATCTCATAACTCTTGCAAGAGGACATACAGAAGTTTTGTGTATATCAGCAACTTCTAACATCGTTGGATTTAATTTATTTCCTGCACCCATAGAACTTATAATAGGAATATTCATCTCTTTACATCTTTGTATCAAATCTAACTTTGAAGAAACCATATCTATAGCATCTACTACATAAGAATAATCCTTTGAAAGAAGTCTTGGCGCACTTTCACTGTTGTAAAGTTCCTTGTAAGTTATAACTTGTGCTTTAGGATTTATTTCTAATATCCTATCTCTCATAACTTCAACTTTAGGTTTTCCTACTGTTTTTCTAGTAGCATGTATTTGTCTATTTATATTAGTAAGACATACGTCATCGTCATCTACAAGCACGAATTTTTCAACTCCACTTCTAACCAGACCTTCAACAACAAATGTACCTACTCCACCTATTCCAAACACAGCTATAGTACTTTTCTTTAATTTATTGAGTCCTTCTGTTCCTATTAACATCTCTGTTCTTGAAAATTCATGTAACATACTGACACCTCTTATATTTAAATTAAATTTAATTATTAGTATTTACATTAGATAAAAAAGTCTTTCTTTGAAAGATTTTAAAGGTAGACTTTTTTGAAATTCATAACGGAAATTATAAATTATCCACAATTCAAAAAGTTTATAATTTCCTATTCATTATGAAAAAACTAGAACCATATGGTTCTAGTTTATCAATATGATTATAACATTTAGTTGTATATAAAATAAACTGTTTTATTTAATTTGTTCCTATATCATCCTTTATTTTGTATTTCTTTACTTTTCTATATAAAGTAGCTATTCCTATATTAAGTGCATCTGCTATTTTTTTCATTCCTTCTGTAGTAGATCCATATTTTTTTATAGCCTTTACTATTTCTTCTTTTTCTAGATTTTCAAAAGTCTTAACTTCTGAGTATTCTTGCATCTGTATAGATAAAAGCTTTCCTATATTTTCGATAAAACTCATAAGTTCATCTTTCTTAGAAAGCATATTTTCCTTTTGTTCCTCACTGAAAGCTACAAGCCCTATTACCCCTATAACTTCATCTTCAGTCTTTATAGGAGAACAAATATCAGCAACTTCTTCGCAATAATCTTTTTTATTGCATTTTTTGCATTTCTCGTTAGAGTACTTCTCATGCATTATATAGCTCTCACCAGTTCTAAGAACTTCAGAATATATAGAGTTTTCATCTATACTTTCACCTATTTTAGAAAAATAACTTCCAGTGCCTGCTATTCTTTTTAGATTCTTATCTACTAAAGTAACTTCAACATCTAACACTTTAGATATATTGTCGCACATATTCTGTATATAGTCATTAACTCCTATTTTCATAAGTATCATCTCCTAAAACTGTTTATATAATAATTTTACTTTTATACTTTTTCAAAATCAAGAAAAAAGAAAGATGAATTACTTCATCTTCCCTTTTAGATAGTCTATAGCCGTTTTTAGCTGATCCTCTTCTTTCTCAACAAGTATGTGAGGTTTTATTCCTTTACCATGTATATACTCTCCATTTGGAGTGAAATACTGTGCTATCGTAAGTTTAAATCCTGATCCATCATTAAGAGGTTTTACTCTTTGAACAAGGCCTTTACCGAAAGTAGTAGTTCCGATTAATACTCCCGCTTCATTATCTCTCACAGCTCCTGCAAGAATTTCTGATGCTGAAGCAGAACCTTTATCAACTAAAACTGCTAAAGGTATATCTATCTGATTTCCATCTGACTTTAGGTAATCCTTCTTACCTTTGTTATTTTTTGTGTAAACTATAGTTCCCTTGCCTAGTATTTCATCTGCTATTTGCTTACATTGATCTAAAAGCCCTCCAGGATTTCCTCTTAAATCTATTATAAGACCTTTTATACCCTTAGATCTTAGCTCTTTTAGATTACTTTTAAAATCGTCTGCAGTTTTTTCATCGAATGTAGTTATTCTTATATAACCTATATTATCTTCTAATACTTCTGATTTTACAGTCTTAAGTCTTATTTCTTCTCTTTTTATATCTACTGAAATTTCTTTACCTTCTCTTAATATAGTTAATTTCACATTAGTTCCAGCAGGACCTTTCATCATACTTATAGCTTTGTCCATTTCTCTTGCTGTAACTTCATTTTCATCAACCTTTATTATTTTATCCCCCGCTTTAAGTCCTGCCCTATATCCAGGAGTATCCTCTATAGGAGAAACTATTGTTATTAATCCATCTTCACCCGGAGTTACTATTATTCCTACTCCACTGTAAGTTCCCTTAGTATATTCCATTAAGTCCTGAAACTCTTTTTGTGTTAAGTATTGAGAGTATGGATCATTTAATCCCTCAAACAATCCCTTAATAGCTGAATTCATTAACTCTTCTTCATTAACCTGTGTATAATAATTTTCTTCTATGGCCTTCTTTAATGATATTAGTTTTGAAAACTGCTTATACTCCTCATAATTAGCCTTTGTAACTACTGCTACATTCCCTGTAAATAAAGCTAGGTTTAAAGCTAACGAAGCTGTTAATACAACTCCTATAAAACCATATAAAAACTTCTTTTTAGAAATCAATAATACGCATCCCCTTTTATGTAGTTTATATCTTTATTATATGTTAAAAACATTCTTTTATGATAAAAGGTCCAGGGAAATCCTAGACCTTATCTCAGCCACGACATTGGATCTACATATGCACCATTTTTTCTAACTTCAAAATGAAGATGTGGACCTGTTGAGTTTCCTGTTGATCCTGCTCTTGCTATTGCTTGTCCTCTTTCTACTTTCTGACCTTGTGATACTAGTAAAGTAGAGTTGTGTGCATAAAGAGTTACTATTCCTCCACCATGATCGATTAAAACAGTCTTTCCATATCCACCTAACCAATCTGCTTGAAGTACCGTTCCACTGTTTGCAGCAACTATTGTAGCTCCCATAGGTGCTGCTATATCTATACCAGTATGCATTCTAGGAACATTAAATATTGGGTGAATTCTATTTCCAAACGGTGATGTTATTCTTGTATATCCAGGTGCAGGCCATAAAAGAACCCCTCCTGCATAATCTCCTTTTGATTGCATCTTTTGTATTTCTTTTTCTAAGCTCTTTGCATACCTCAGTAATTCGTCTTCTTGAGCTAAAAGCTTTGATTGCTCTGACTCTAATTGTTTTTTAAGCCTATTTTGCTCTCCTCTTGATACTAAAAGTCTATTTTTTTCTATTTCGATAGAATTTTTAAGATTTACTATTTTCTTTTGATCATTTTCAAGCCTAAGCTTTTTAGCTTCTACTACTTCCTTACTTTTTCTAAGCTCTTCTAGCAATTCTTTATCATGATTTACTATTTTCTTTATCATATCTAAATTAGATAGAAGCTCTGTTATATCTTTAGATGAAAAAAGTACATCTAGATATCCAACATCAGATACTTTATACATAACCTTTAATCTTCTACCTAGCATTTCATTATTTTCTTCAATATTTTTTTCTATCTCGTTTATTTCCTTTTGAGTAGATCTAATCTGCCTTTCTGTTTCTTTAAGCTCTGAATTTATCTTAGCTATTTCTCTTTCTCTTTCATTTATTTCTACTTCTAATGCTCTTATCTGCTCCTCAACACTTTTTTGTTCTTTCTTATTTTCATTTATTGCTTTATTTATATTATTTATGCTTTGGTTTACATTATTAAGCTTTTTTTGGTAATCAGATACACTCTGTCCAAATACACTCAAGCTAGATATATAAAGCAATAAACTCAGTATAAGTGCAATCTTCTTCATATCATAGCCCCCTAAACTCTAAGATATTTTCTAAGTGAAAAAATACTTCCTAAAACTCCTATACTTATTCCCATAACTACAAATATCGTAGCTAAAGTGCTTGATATTTGAGATATAGGAAGTACATACTCTGCAAACGCAGAATACGTAGGATCTCCCAGTTTTTCGTATATACCATCATAAGAAAAGTATATAATACCAAAGGCTAAAGCTGACCCTAACCCTCCAAGTACTATACCTTCTATTATAAACGGCCATCTTATAAACCAATCTGTAGCCCCTATATATTTCATTATATTTATTTCTTTTTTTCTAGCATGTAATGCAAGTTTTACTGTATTAGATATTATAAATAAAGAAAGCATAGATAATAAAGTTATAAGAATAAGCCCTACAGTTCTTATTGTATTTGATATATTAATAAGCTTGTCTATTATATCCTTGTAATACTTTATATCTTCTATTTCAGTGTAATTTCTAAGACTAGACACAACATAGTCTGCGTCCTCTAGACTTTCAATGCTTATTATAAATGAATTTTGAAGTGGATTGTCTATTCCCTCTAAAAGATAAGCATCTTCTCCCCATCTTTCCTTTAATTTCTTAAGTGCATCATCTTTAGATTCAAACTCTACTTTACTTACTCCATCTATATCTTTTATACTTTCTCTCATAGCCAATATATCTTTTTCATTTATATCTTCATGTAAAAAAACCTGTACCTTATCAAATTGCTGCTGAGCTAATAACATAATGTTATTTATATTCAAGACAATGCTTAGTACTATTCCTAATATAAATAGCGAAGCTGCAACAGAACCTATGGAAGCTATACTCATAGTTCCATTTTTTAATATCCCTCTTACACCCTCCTTTATATTATAAATCATACTGTTCATCATTCTCATAACTTCCCCTTTCTTCGTCTCTTACCAAAACTCCTTTTTCTAAGGCTATAACTCTTCTTTTTAGCTTATCAACTACATCTTTAGCATGAGTTGCCATTATTATAGTTGTTCCTCTTTTATTTATATCTCCTAGTAGATTCATAATCTCCCAAGCTGTTTGTGGATCGAGATTTCCAGTTGGCTCATCAGCTATCAACAAAGTAGGATTATTTACTATAGCACGTGCTATACTAACTCTTTGCTGCTCTCCACCAGATAACTCACTTGGATATGACTTTGCTTTATCACTAAGGCCTACAAGCGATAAAACAGAAGGAACTCTTCTTCTTATTTCTTTTGAACTATGACCTGTTATCTGCATAGCAAAAGCTACATTATCATATACGTTCTTGTTTTGTAAAAGTCTGAAATCTTGAAATACTATACCCATACTTCTTCTAAGTTTTGGTATTTTTCTCTTTGGAAGCTTTGTGATATCTACACCATCTATTATTATAGTTCCAGATGTTAATTCTTCTTCTTTCAATAAAAGCTTCATAAAAGTAGACTTACCTGCTCCTGATGACCCTATAAGGAAAACAAAATCTCCCTTGTTTATTTTTAAATTTATATTTGAAAGAGCAATCCTATCATTTTTATAACACTTAGTAGCATTTATAAACTCTATCATACATTACCAACTCCACTCATTCGTTTTGTACATACCCTATTATAACAATAAATCTACAAAAACTTCAATTAACATAAAGTAAATATAACAAATTTAGAGGAAAAATACTATATCTGTATAACTGTATAGATAAGTAAATACAAGGGGGAGATAAGTTTGAAAAAAGAATTTAGGAAAAAAGTTCTAGCTCTAAGAAAAAAACAGAATGCCGATGAAATAACTCAAAACTCTTCTTTAATTTTTGACAATTTATGCAGTATAAGGGAATTTGAAGATAGCAATACAGTAATGGTTTATCTTGATTTTAATAATGAAGTGAAAACTGATAAGATTATCAAGCATCTTTTAAGCTTAAATAAAAGAGTATTAATTCCTATAACAATACTTAAAACTAAAGAGCTTATACCTTCTCAAATAATGGATATAGAAAACGAAACATTTATTTCAACATTTGGTATAAGAGAACCTAAGAGAGAGTTTATAAGAAAGGTAAATAAAAATGAAATTGATCTTGTAATAGTTCCAGGAGTTGCTTTTGATAAGAATGGTTATAGACTAGGTTATGGGGGAGGGTTTTACGATAAGTTCTTAAGTGATTTAAACTGCATTACTGTAGGAATTGCATTTGAATTTCAGATATTTGATTGTATACCTAAGGAAGATCATGATATAAAACTTGATTATATAGTAAGTGAAAAGAGAGTGATAAAAATTCGCTCCGCTCATGTCACCAACGAAGTCTACGACTTCCGTTGCTCAAAATTATCAACTTTAAGAAAGTAAACTCCTCGTACGAGGAGTTTAAATTCTTCCTTTCTTATCTTCTTTTTTGTCTTCATCATCTTCTTCATGGAATTTATCTAATGCTTCTTTAACTCTTCTATCAACTTCATCTATTGTAAGACCTGTTAGTATTTCAATACCTTCATTTACATGACCTATAGCATATACATGGAATTTCCCTTCTTTTATTGCTTCTATTACCTCATCTTTTAACATTAGATTTTTTACATTTTGCTTTGGTATCATTACCCCTTGCTTTCCAGTTAATCCTTTTGATTTACATATGTCAAAGAATCCTTCTATCTTTTCATTTACTCCACCTATTGGCTGTATCTCACCTTTTTGGCTTATTGAACCAGTAACTGCTATATACTGCTTTATAGGTATTTGAGCTATACTTGATAATATTACATAAAGTTCAGTACTTGATGCACTATCTCCATCTATTCCAGAATAATTTTGTTCAAATGTTATAGACGTGGTTAAAGAAAGAGCTCTTTCTTTTGCATATTTTTCTCCTAAATATCCACTCAATATCAATACCCCTTTATCGTGGATGCTTCCGCTATGCTTTATTTCTCTTTCTATGTTTATTATTCCAGATTTCCCTTTATATGTGGATGCTGTTATTCTAGATGGTTTTCCAAAGCTATGCTGACCTGTTCCCATAACAGCAAGTCCATTTATCTGACCTATTTTCTCTCCATCTATGTCTAAAAGAAGTGTTCCATCATTAAACATTTCATTTAATTTCTCTTCGTATTTATTGTTTCTATATATTCTAGCACTTATAGCTCTTTTTATATCGTCTGCTGTTACATATCTATCATTTGGATCGCTCAGTGCATCTGCTTCATAAAGTATTTCCACTATTTGATTAAATCTTGCACTTAATTTGTTCTTGTTCTCACATATTCTTGAACTATATTCAACTATTTTCTCAACTGCAGATCTATCAAAATGCTTAAGCCCAACCTTTTCACAATGACTTGCTATAAACATTGCTAGCTTATATACATTTTCTTTACTTTTATCTATTTCTATATCAAAATCTGCCATTATTTTAAATAGTTTTCTAAAATCTTCATCGTAAGCATATAAAAGACTATAAGTATACGGATCTCCTATAAGTATAACTTTAACATCTAAATCTATTGGTTCTGGCTTTAGTGTAGATGTAACTATATATCCGTATTGCTTATTTAGTGATTCTATTGTAACTGTTGAACACTTTAAGGATCTTTTAAGACCTTCCCATGCAAATGGGTGACTAAATACGTCTTTAGCATTCAATATCAAAAATCCCCCATTAGCTCTGTGAAGTGCTCCAGGTTTAAGCTCTAAAAAGTTAGTTGTTAAAACTCCAATTTCATTCTTATACTCTATCATACCTGTTAGATTATAGTATGTCGGATTGGTTTCTGTTATGATAGGAGCCCCTTTTTGTTGACTATTATCTATGAATAAGTTTACTTTATATCTTAAGAAAAATTTAGTATCATCCTTTTGTAAGAATGATAACATACCTTTTTGCAGTTCATCTTCTTTTCTTTTAAACTTAGATATATTTTCAACTATATCTTCTTTTAGATCATGTATATAAGATAAAGTTTTTTCGCTATCACCATAGTTTTGAATTAAGTTTTCTATATAAAAACTTACTACTCTTTCACCTGTAATTTTATCTAGTTCTTTCATTTTATCTTTGAACTTTTCTTCTAACATTTTCATTTTGTTTAGATATTCAGTTATGTCTTTAGTAAGCTCGTTTGATCTTTCCCTTATTTCGTTCATTTGCTCATCTGTTAAGGCTTTGTAATCTTCATCACTCATAGGAGTTCCGTCAGCCTTTGTAGGTATATTAAATAAACCTCTTGATGTTTGCTGAAATACAAATCCTCTACCTCTTGCAAACTCATTTAATTGAGCAACTAATTCATGACTCATTTTTTCAAAAGTTTCTATTATTTCTCTATTTCTAGTTTCATATTCTTTAGATTCGAAAGCTTTAGGTATTTCACTTTGTAATTTCTCAGATATTTCTTCAATATCCTTTTTGAATTTCTTACCAACTCCACTATCAAATGATAAAGCTATTGGTTCATCAGGCGACTTAAAATTATATACATAAACCCAGTCACGATTGTTTCTTTCATATTTTGCAACTTGTTCTACTAACGAATTAGTATAACTGGTCCTTCCTGTTCCACTTATACCAGCTACATATATGTTGTATCCCATTTTCTTAACTTTAAGTCCAAAGTTCAAAGCTTCGACAGCTCTACCTTGACCTATTATTCCCTTTAAAGGCTTTAAATCATCAGTTGCTTTAAAGTTTAGGTCTTCTAAGTTACAGTCATATTTTAATTTATCAATAGGCACTTTATATCTATCTAACATTTCCATATTTTCCACCTTTGTATTTTAATCTTTTGATTTAATTTTTCCCAAAAACGAAAAAAATAACCTCATGTGAGGTTATTTTTCTTCAACTCTATTTATTAGTTCAATCTTATCTGGAAGTTCTTTTAAAGTAGTTTTAACTACAACATAAGGATGTGCATCTTCTGGAGATTTATACACTGAATAAACTTTCATCACAACCTTATCTTCTTCATTTACCATTTCTATTCTTTCTATTTCAACTCCATGCTCTTTATTTTGCCCTCTTGTAACTATAACATATATTTCTTCGTCAATTTTACAAGATAAAGCTCTTTCTTCATCTATGTATTTTGGCATTATATCTAATATCTTCTGTGGTATTTCATTTCTTTCAACCATTGTGAATTCAACAACATCTGATTTTTGTCCTAGGAATTTAGGCATGATTAAAAATGCACCAACTACAAGAAAAATTGCAATTAACCCATACATTACAGCTTTAGTGTTCCAATTAATTTTCAAAACATATCACCTCCTGCTTCCTATAACAAATTATATGAGAAGATATATTTTGTTAGAACATATTTTATAATAAAATAAATCCCTACACAATGTAGGGATCTAAGTTTATTCTGACGATAATTCTGTACTATCACTCTTATTTGGATATAATGTGCTAAATAATACGAATACTATTAAGCTAAATAACAATCCAGGGAATATTGGGTCAAGTCCAAAGAATGATACTATATTTTTTTCAACTAAAACTACAGCTATACTTCCTACTAGTAAAGATGATATGGTTCCAATCCAACTAGCCTTTTTCCAATAATGACCAAGTATATATGGGAAGAATGCTCCTCCTGCTCTTAATGTAAAGGAGAACATTAAAACATTTATTATACTATTAGTATTAGTTAAAGCAACTATCATAGATAAAATACCTATTACAACCATAACATATTGTGTTACTCTTAAAACTTTCTTATCATCTGCATCCTTATTTATATATATTTTGTATATATCATTTGCAAATATAGATCCAGCTCCTAACAGGTCAGAGTCCGCACTTGACATTGTAGCAGATATTAGTCCTGCAAATAGTAATCCAACTAATACAGGTGGCATAGTATGAACTGCAAGTGTTGGAAGTGCGTATCTTGCTCCATTTGTCATTATGTTAGTAGCATCTATAGTTCCATTTTGAACCATAGAGAAAGTGATAAGTCCTAGTATTGCTGGAATAAATGCAAATACTAAATATACTCCTGCTGCTATTAATGATCCTTTGACTGCAGCCTTTTCATCTTTAGCAGCATAATACCTTTGAACTGCTTCTTGACCTACTGCAAAAGAAGCTGTATACATAACTATTAATGATATTATTGTTTTCCATCCTATACCCTCTGTCAAGCTAAGCTTTTCTGCTGGGAGTGTACTAACTACATTACTCCATCCTCCTGCTGAGTTTAATGCAAATGGAACTACAAGCATCATTCCACCTACTATTAAGAACATTTGTATAAAGTCTGTTAGCGTAACGCTCCATAATCCTCCTAAAACTGAATATATAGTAACTATAATAGCAACTATTACAACAGCTGTCTTATAGCTTATTCCCGTCATAACAGATAATACTACGGCAGAAGCTATAAACTGTATAGCTGTAAGACCTATCAAAGGTAGAATCATAATTATTGCTGTTATAAATCCAGGTGCTTCTCCGTATCTTCTTCTGAAGTATTCTGGAACAGTTTTAACAAGTGAGTTTCTCAGCTTTGGAGCTACGAATGAAAGTATCACAAATGTTACTCCCATTGCTAGAACATACCATATAGAACTCATTCCCCATTCTCCATAAGCCTTCTCAACAACTCCAAGTGAACTTCCTCCGCCAACTTCAGTAGCTGCAAGTGTACCTGCCATCATTATAGGTCCAAGTCTTCTTCCTGCAACCATAAAATCTTCGTTGCTTTCAATTTTCTTTGACGAGTACCATCCAATATAAAGCATGATTCCAAGGTAAATAATAACAATACTCAAAGCTATAGGATTCATTAGAACACCTCTTTCTTATAATATTTTAAAAAAGTTCTACCTTTATATTTAATCTATTCACATGGATAATAATTGTTACAAAAAAATCGCCAGTGAATTCACTAGCGATTTATAATAATTTATTTTCCCCCCATCAAAAGAGTCATGACTGCTTTTGATGTATGAAGTCTATTTTCTGCTTCGTCATAAACTATAGAATGAGGTCCATCTATGACAGAATCTTCAACTTCATTTCCTCTATCTGCAGGAAGTGCATGCATATACATTACATCTTTACTTCCAAGTGCTATCATTTCTTCTGTACACTTCCAGTGTCTATTAGATTCTAATAAATCATCTATAACGTCTTTACTATCGTTAGTTACCCAGCTTCCCCAGTTCTTAGGAATAACAAAGTCAGCATCTTTGTAAGCTTCTTCCATGTCATGAGTAATTGTTAATGTTCCTCCGTGTTTTTCTGCATTTTTTCTAGCTTTTTCTATTACCCAATCTGGTAGTTCATATCCCTTTGGATAAGCAAGTGTAACATCCATTCCATATCTAGGGAATAAAAGAACTTGAGATACAGGAACTGATATAGGTTTTTTATGACTTTTAGCATATGCCCATATTATAGAAACCTTAGCTCTTCTTACATCCTTAACTTTTTCTTGCATAGTCATAAGATCTGCTATAGCCTGAAGAGGGTGATATAAGTCGCATTGCATATTTATTATAGGAACACTTGAGTATTTTTCCATTTCTCTTAGATACTTGTTTCCTTCTCCCCAGAAGCAGTTTCTACATGCTATTGCATGACCAAACCTAGATAGTATAATACCTGTATCCTTTGCAACTTCTCCGTGAGCTATTTGCATAGTACTAGTATCTAGGTAGTTTGCATGGCCTCCAAGCTGTGCTATTCCTGCTTCCATAGAGTTTCTAGTTCTAGTTGATTGCTCAAAGAACATAAGAAACATAGTTTTATTTTCCAAATAAGGTGTGTTAACTCCCATGGCAAATTTTCTTTTTAAATCGAATGATACATCCAAAAGCGTATCGATTTCTTCCTTAGTCCAGTCCTCAAGAGTTATAAAGTGTTTACCCCTAAATATTGTTTGCATAATTATCCCCCTTTATTTGCAGTACTTATTTATATATACAGATGGTATTGCAGCATACATTGCAGCTGCTTTTACAAGTTCATCTTTCCATGTTCTTTCATTAGGAGCATGTGCTTGATCTTCATGACCTGGTCCAAATCCAATACATGGTATACCATATCTTCCCATTATAGATACTCCATTTGTTGAGAAAGTCCATTTGTCAACTAAAGGCTCGCTATTGAATAATTCCTTATATGTGTCTACTACAGTCTGGCACACAGGATGTTCTTCTTCAATTAACCATGTTGGGAAGTAGGATTTTGTAGGATATATAAGTCCCGTGAAAGATGGCCTTTCATAATGATACATTTCAACAGTTGCACCACAAGCCTTAACAGAAGGTAAATTTCTTATCTCATCAAGAGCCTTTTCAAATGTCTCGCCTGCAGTTAATCTTCTATCTATAGATATATAGCATCCATCAGCAACTGCACATCTTGAAGGTGAGCTAAAGAATATTTCAGAAACTGTTAAACTTCCCTTGCCTAAAAATTCATGTTCTAATAATCTTTCATTTAATTCCTTAAGTTCACTTATTATAGGAGCCATTTTGTATATTGCATTATCTCCTCTTTCAGGAGCAGACCCATGGCAACTAAGTCCTTTTGTACTTACTTTTATCTCCATTCTACCTCTTTGACCTCTGTATATATTACAAGATGTAGGTTCTGTAAGAACTACAAATTCAGGTCTTATATTATTTTCTTCTATTATGTATTGCCAACAAAGCCCGTCACAATCTTCTTCTTGAACAGTTCCAGTTACTATAAGTGTATAATCTCCCTCAAGGTTGAGATCTTTTATTATCTTTCCTGCATACACCATAGATGCCATTCCACCTTCTTGATCACTTGCTCCTCTTCCTATTATAATTTCATCATCTTCATATCCTTCATAAGGATCATACTCCCATAAACTTCTGTCCCCTATTCCTACTGTATCTATATGAGCATCCATAGCTATAATGTGTTTACCATGACCTATATATCCTAGTATGTTTCCCATATTGTCTATTTCAACTTTGTCAAACCCTACTTTTTCCATTTCCTCTTTTATTCTATAAACTAACTTTTCTTCATTGCAGCTCTCACTAGGGATTGCTATCATATCTCTAAGGAACTTTGAGATGTCTTCCTTATACGAATTTGCTTTTTCTAATATTTTACTAAAATCCATATTTGTGTATCCCCCTCTATAAAGAAAGCTCATATTTTCCATCCCACAACACTTTTCTATAATTAACAGGGTCAGTATCTCCTTCGGTACTAAATACAAGAACAGTAGAATTTTCATTTAATCCTAGTTTTTCTTTTATTTCTTTGTAATTTTCATCTTGCATAATAAGGGAAAGTATCCCTATACCTATTGCTCCTGATTCTCCTGACACTATCTTTTCATCATTTCCTATTGGATTAGCTAAAATTCTCATACCCCTAGCAGCGGCATGATCACTACTTGATATATACATATCAGAAAAATCTCTTAATATATTCCAACCTATTGGGTTTGGTTCTCCACAAGCAAGACCTACCATTATTGTTTCAAGATCTCCACTAACCCCATAAGGCTTGCCATCTCCAATTATTGCTGATTTAAATATACATGCTGCGTTATCTGGTTCTAGTATAGTAGTTATTGGAAGATTATCTTTAAATACATTAGCATAATATCCTAGAACTGCTCCTGCCATAGATCCTACTCCTGCTTGTAAAAATACATGAGTAGGCCTTTCAATCCCTATCTCATTTAGCTGCTCTATTGCTTCATCTGCCATTGTTGTATAGCCTTGCATAACCCATTTTGGAATTTCTTCATATCCATTCCAAGCAGTATCTTGAATTATTTCATATCCATTTTCTTGTGCTACTTTCATAACAAGTCTTACAGCATCATCGTAATTTAAATCTGTAACTATTGCCTCTGCCCCAAGTTCTCTTATTGCTTCAACTCTCCTAATTGCAGATCCTTTAGGCAAATATACAATTGCCTTTTGATTTAGCTCCTTAGCTGCCCACGCAACTCCTCTTCCATGATTCCCATCGGTTGCTGTAACAAATGTCATCTGACCTATTTTTTCTCTGACTCCATCTGATTTTAAGTATTCAAATGTAGTTTCATTTATATTTATCCCAAGTTTTTTACAAAGTAATTTTCCTATTGCTAGCGACCCACCAAGCACCTTAAATGCATTTAGATTAAATCTAAAAGATTCATCTTTTACAAAAATCTCCTTAACTCCAATTTCTTTTGCTAGATTGTTAAGTCTACTAAGAGGTGTTCTTTCATAGCCTCTAAATGTTTTATGAAATCTTCTTACATTTTTAACTTCTTCTTTAGATAAAAATAGTGGATATTCTCTAGACCTATCTTTTCTATCCGTATTGTATACTGATGATATATGCACAAAACTACCTCCCCTCACTTTAATTTATTTTGTAGTTGATAAGTTTATGAAATAAATTTGCACAAAAAAAGAGCTATATTTCTATAGCTCTACCTAATACAGAATATGCATTCTTTTTTGCTATCTATTTCTCTAGCTTTCTTAGTAAGTTCATCAAATATTTTGAAAAGCTCTAACGAATTTTTTCTAGCCTCATTATAGTAATAATTTGCTTTTTCTTTGTCATTTCTCTTTATAGCATCTATTGCTCCATCTCCAGATTTATGAACATTAAGGTGAAAGATATCTATCCTCTCCCAAAGCTTTAATACTTCGCTATGAACAGGATTTAAATTACTATAGTAATGCCCAAACTGACATCTTGTATGATCTGTTTGAAGCGGCACCACTTTCATTTCATCTACCATATTTTTAAGATTTGACATCCACTTTTTATGAGCATTCATAGCTCCACTAAATATATTTATAAAGTCCTCATTCTCTAAATTGTAGAAAGGATTATTTGAAAGCAGTCCAGATTTTTCACTTAATCTATCTGCTATTTTTTCGACTTCTTTTAAAGTTTTTGATACATTCAAAATCCCTTTTCCTATTTCATCTAGATGTATCGATGATGCAGCTACATTTTCTACAGTTTCTGTAATTTGATGAATAGTACTGCTAACTTCCTGTGCACTAGCTGTAAATTCCTCCGAAAAAGCTGATATCTGGGATATATTGCTAGCTATATCTTCTATACTTGATTTATCATCTAGTATAGATTTATTCATATCTTTTATATTTTCTTTTATGCTTATTATATTTTTAGTTGTTGATTCAACACTATTTTCACTTTCTTTAGAGAATCTATTTATATTATTTAAATAATCTGGTATATCTTCAAGAAGTTTCTTAGTATTGTCTGAAAGCTTCCTTATTTCATCAGCTACAACTGCAAACCCTCTTCCAGCTTCTCCTGACCTTGCTGCTTCTATAGAAGCATTTAATGCTAATAAATTTGTTTGATTTGCTATATCAGAAATTCCACTTAATGCATTCATTACACTTTTTGAAGTTTCTATTAAATCTCTTACATTCTGTTTCATATTAATTGCATCATTGTGTATTTCTTCTATTTTTTTATCTATTTCTAATATCTTATTTGCGTTATCTATTGCATTCTTTTCCATAACATCTACTCTTGATACTATACTTTGAAGAGATTGACTTACATCTGATGATGCACTGGCAACCTCTTCTTGACTTTTAGATATTTCTACAAAACTAGAAGCCAAAACTTCAGAGATTTCCCTAAGAGACTTTGTATTTTCTTTTATCTTTTCTCCTTCATAATCAAGATTTAGATAAAAATTACTCATAGATCCTGCTAATAAAAATATATCTTTTATAATTTGTCTTACAATCTCTCTGTTTTTTATGTTTTCATCTGCTAATAAAGCTATATTTTTAAATCTATTTCTTATATTCTCATCTGATACTATTTCTTCGAAATTTCCATTTAGTATTTTATCTATACTACTTTCTATATCTTTGCATTTACTTAGAAACATCTAGTCATACCCCCTACCAGTATATCTATATTCAAATTATACAATATTCATACTCATTAGTCTACACAATAATTTCCTTTTGGTAACGAGAATATCTCAATCTCATAAACAGGATATGCCACATATACCCATGTTGATACAATAACAAATGCAGCATCTATAACACTTCAGCTTGTAGAAATGAATTTTTCGCACTGCTGATAGCAATATTTATTATATGTTTTATCATATACTTTCTCCTTTCATTTCTATAGTTACCCCTTTTATTGAATTTATAACAATAAAAAACCCTTACCTAGTAATTACTTTGATTTATTTTCATATCTTGAGTTGTAAAAGATGCTCCTGCCAACTTATCTCCACTTTAAGATTTCCCCAATATCAGTATATTTTTCATAAAGCACGCTCCGAGTGAAATGAATAGTCTTGATTTATGTTTATATTTTACTATAAAAAGAAAGAAAGCTCTTTTTGAATTTCAAAAAGGCTTTCTCCAATATAATTTGTCAACAGTCTGAACCCTCACGCAGTGAGGAGTTGATATTATTTTTTCTTTATTACTTCTTTAGCAGCATTAACTATATCATTTGCAGTTAATCCGTATTTCTTAACTAGATCTGCTGGAGTTCCAGATTCTCCGAAAGTATCATTTACTCCAACTCTTTTTAATGGAACTAAAGCTTCTTCCATTAAAACCTCTGCAACAGCAGATCCAAGTCCACCTATTATATTGTGCTCTTCTGCTGTAACTATAGCACCAGTTTCTTTAGCTGCCTTTATCAATATTTCCTTATCTATTGGCTTAATTGTAGACATATTTATAACTCTTGCACTTATTCCTTCTTCTTTTAACATTTCACTTGCAGTCATAGCCTCAGCTACCATTATTCCACAAGCTACTATAGTTACATCTTGTCCTTCTTTTAAAGTTACACCTTTTCCTATCTGAAACTCATAACTTTCATCGAATAGTGTAGGAACTGCTGATCTACCAAGTCTCACATAAACAGGCCCGTAGTATTTAGCTATTTCAAATATCACTTTTTCTGTTTCTACTCCATCAGCTGGTACTATAACTGTCATGTTAGGTATAGATCTCATTATAGCTACATCTTCAACAGATTGGTGAGACGCTCCATCTTCCCCAACTGTTATTCCTGCGTGAGTTGCACATACTTTAACATTTAGTTTTGGATAGCAAGCTGAGTTTCTTATTATTTCGAAAGCTCTACCAGCAGCAAACATAGCAAAAGTACTTGCAAATGGTATTTTTCCTCCTGCTGCAAGACCAGCTGCAGCTCCCATTAAGTTTTGTTCAGCTATTCCCATGTTAAAGAATCTCTCTGGAAAAGCTTTAGAGAAATCTACTGTCTTTGTTGATTTAGAAAGATCAGCATCTAATACTACTACATTTTGATTTTCTTCTCCAAGTTTTACAAGTGCTTTACCATAGGCATCTCTAGTTGCTATTTTACTCATTATCTTCGCCTCCTAATTCATCTAAAGCTTTTTTAAGATCTTCATCGCTTGGTGCAGTTCCATGCCATCCTGCTACATCTTCCATGAAAGATACACCTTTACCTTTAACTGTTTTTGCAATTATCATAGTAGGCTTTCCAACGCTTTCTCTTGCACTATCTAAAGCAGCAAATATTTGATCATAGTCATGTCCATCTATTTCTATTACATTCCATCCAAAAGCCTTAAACTTGTCAGCTACTGGACCTATATTCATAACATCTTCATTTTTTCCATCTATTTGAAGACCGTTGTAATCTAAGAAAGCTACTAAATTGTCAAGTTTGTAATGAGCAGCACTCATACAAGCTTCCCATATTATACCTTCTTGAATTTCTCCATCTCCAAGTAATGCGTATACTCTCCAAGGAGCATTATCGAGTTTTGAAGCCATTGCCATTCCACAAGCAGCAGAAAGACCTTGCCCTAAAGATCCTGTTGACATTTCAACTCCAGGAGTTCCTTTCATGTCAGGGTGTCCTTGAAGCATAGAATCTATCTTTCTAAGTTTCATAAGTTCTTCTTTAGGGAAGTATCCTTTTTCTGCAAGTACTCCATAAAGTACAGGAGCTGCGTGTCCCTTTGAAAGTACAAATCTATCTCTATCTTCTTTCTTTGGACTTTGAGCATCTACATTCATTTCATCAAAGTAAAGTGCAGTTAATATTTCAACTGATGATAATGATCCTCCTGGATGACCTGATTTAGATTCATGGATCATTTTTAAGATGTTTCTTCTAACATTTCTAGCTACTTTCTTTAGTTCATTATGATCTCTCATGACTTACCTCCTTCAAATTTAACACATTTATATTAGATAGATTTAAACCCTTGTCCTAAAACTTCGTGAATTCCTGCAACCATTACAAATGCACTAGGATCTTCATTTCTAACTATTTCTTTTAATTTTGCTTCCTGAGCTCTATCTACTACAACTAGTAGAACTTCTTTGTCTAGACCACTGTACATTCCTCTTCCTTTAAGTGCAGTAACTCCCCTTTCTAGTTTCTCCATTATTTCTCTACTTATTTCTTCTTCTTTATTAGATATTATAAAAAATGCCTTTGCATATCCCATACCTTCTACTATAAAGTCTGCTATCTTAACTATTATGTAAAGTGCTATAGTAGAGTATAACGATGTTTCTATGTTTTTGTCAACAATTCCTGCTAGTACTACTATAACAAGGTCACAAACCATCATAAGTTTAGCAGTACTTAAACTTGGGAAAAATTTGTTTAAAATTGCACCTGCAAGATCTGTCCCACCTGTTGTTCCACCTGCTTTAAATACAAGTCCTATACCTATCCCTAGTATAACACCACCGTAAACTGCTGATAAAACTAAGTCTGTAGTAGGAACAAAGTCTTTAAAAATTCTTAAGAATATTTCTATAAAAAACGACAAAGCAATTGTTCCGTAAGCAGTTTTTGCTCCAAACATCTTTCCTAATATCATAAGACCAGTTATAAATAATGGTATGTTTACAACAAGATTCGTTACAGACACAGGTATATCTGTAAGCTTTTTAATTACTATAGCAAGACCTGTAACTCCACCAGGAGCTATGGTATTAGGCTCTAGAAACATATTTAATGCTATAGCCATAAGTGCACAACCTATCGTTATAGTTAAATATTCTAAAAAGTGATTATACCAATGTTTTTTCATATATAGCCTCCCGTTCTAATTCTGTCCTCTTTTAATAACTTCTATAACAAACTTTGGAAGAGCCATCATTCTTTTGTATCTCCATGGTTCTTTCACTAATCTATAAAACCATTCTAATCCCAGATTTTGATATATCTTAGGAGCCCTTTTGACTTCTCCTGCATATACATCAACACTTCCACCAACACCCATAAATAATTTTGCATCTAATTCATCTTTATACCTTTGTATCCATAGTTCTTGCTTTGGTGCCCCAAAGGCAACAAATAGTATGTCTGGTTTTAGATAATTTATTAATTCTAATACCTGTACTTCTTCAGAATGATTTTCCATACCAATATGTTGACCTTTAAAATATCCATGATGTGTACCTTTAAGTTTTATATTTGGATATCTTTTTAGTATATTTTCTCCACATTTTTGTGCAACTCCAGGTCTTCCACCTAATATAAATATAGATTTGCCTTTTTCATTAGCATAATTCAATATTTTTTCCATAAGGTCTATACCTGTAACTCTCTCTGAAAGTGGTTTTTTTATTATTTTAGAGGCTAGAACTATTCCTATACCATCAGGAATTACCAAGTCTGCTTCTTTCATAGCAAGTGAAAGTTTTTCATTTGTTTGACACTCCATAATTATTTCACTATTTGGAGTATACACAATTGATTTTTGTTTGTTTTCTAAGAAACTTATAACCCTATTAACTGCATCACTCATAGTAACTCTATGAACTTTAACTCCCAAAACATTTATCTTTTCCAAATTAACACCCCTTACTTTTTAAGAAGTTTCATTAGTATATCTCTGTTTTGATTTGATAGTTTTAGTATATTTTCACACTTTTCATTTACATCTTGTAAAATATTCTCATAGTTTTCTACCATATCATCTATTTCCTTTATTACATCTTGTGATGTTATTTCTAGAACAGATATAGCATTTTTTTTCCCTAACATACTTAAGAAGGTATCTATTTTAGGATCATAAGAAAGACCTATAACAGGTATATTCATAAGTGTTGCGAATATAAGTGCATGTAGTCTCATTCCTATAAGAAATTTTAAATTCCCTACTAATGAGATATACTCATGTACAGATATATTTTTATTTAAAGTGTGTACTTTCTTTTTCGTATTTTCATCCAACGAAGTTGTTATCTGGTTTATTATATTTATATCTGACTCAAAATGAAATGGTATAAGTATAATTTCATATTTGTACTTCTCAACTAAATATTTACATACATTACTTATCTCTTGAACTATTATTTTATCTCTATTCTTCCAAGGTCTCACAGATATCCCTACAATTTTATTGCTATCCTGTATGTTCATAGAAGATATTATATGTTGTGAAATGTCCAAGTCTGGTTTGTCCATTCCAAATACAGAGTCTACTGTTACATTTATATCTTTATTTACACCCATTGAAATAAGCTCGTCTTTTGAATCTTTATCCCTTACGTTTATAAAATCTACTTTATTCAAAACCTTCTTAACTCTATTTCTATTATCTATACAATTTACAGGGCCTATGCCTTGACCGTATATAGCAACTTTTTTATTGAGCATAATAGCTATATTTATTATAGATAAATAGTATATAATTGACCTCTTTGATGTTATGTCTTGAAGAAGTGAACCCCCACCACTTATAACTAAATCAGCACTCATCATTTCAGATATTATTTTAAATACATTTGTCCTTTTTATAGCTCTTACATTATATGTTTTAGATGTAAAAGCTGGATTACTAGATAATACAACTATATCTGCGTTTTTATCTATGTGTTTTATTTGATCTATTATAGACTTAAGTATTGCCTCGTCTCCTATATTGTTAAATCCGTAGTACCCGGAGATTAAGATTTTACTCATATCCTTTCCTCCTTCTACACCTTTTAAGTACATACTCTATTGATACTAATAAGCATATGCCTATTATAGATCCGAATATTATTTCATAACCGGTTCTTATAACAGATAGATATATTGGTGCCTTTATGTGCGAAAAAGTATTAAGTATATTAGATTGTCCTATAACTGCTACTATGCTTAAAGGAAGTATCAATAGCTTAATATTTTTGTATGCTACGTAAACCATTAATATAAATGCAGGGTTTCCTATTAAGAACGCTTTTGTCCTTGGTCTTGCTATAAGTATATTTTCAAGAACATTTCTAAATAAAAGTTCTATATTAGATGGCTTTATATTAGTTTGGTGACCAGTTCTTGCAATAAATATAATACCTATTCCCGCTATTAATATTAGCGTAACCACATGCAAAATCTTTATATTAGTATTTAAGAGATCCATAAATTCTTCCAAACTTATACCTTTTCTATCTTTCATTCTCTTATATCCAAATGCAGACATATAAATAAGCACAGTTGATATTATAGGTACTATTTGAGATATTTTAACTCCAATAAAACCATCTAATTCTATCAAATACTTTATGTCTGATAAAATAGCCACTAAAAACAATGCCCCTGACAAAGATATTGCGGATGTAACTATTAATATTTTTACACAGTTAATACAAATCTTAAATATATTTTCTTTACTATTTACATTTAATATTCTCTTTAATGAAAATAGCGCATACATCATTCCTATAGAAGGCAATGTTATAGTAGATAACAACGCTAGCAGTTTTTCAATCAAATCTATCTTTATTCCTAGTGCATAAATAATAGATGAAATTGATGATAAACTAATAAATAATAATTTCAGTATTTTGTAATTTAAATTTAGAATATTATCTATTAGGATAAATAAAGATGCTATTATCGCTACCACGATAGGAATATGCATTATTCTATTAGGGTGGTATGCATTCATAGGAGAAGCCTTGCCTATCTTTATATTATGACCCTTTTGTAATCTGTTTTTTAAGTCTAGCAATCTTTGTGAATATATATCCATATCTTCTACATAATTACCCTGTGCATCTATAAACGGTCTAAAATATATTATCCTCATATTTCTTTCTGTAATAGCCCTGTATAAAATATTTACTATTTCTTCACCGTGTCTATAGTTTTGGGTCTCAAGATCGTATCTATTTTGTATATAGCTATTTATAGGCAATACTCTAACCCCTTGATACCCTAAACTTTTAACAAGATCATTCATTCCACTTTGATCTGGGCGAGTTTGTCCTACATTCTGAATCATTCCTACTACCATTTTTCTTTTTTGTATTTCATCAGCTAGATAATCTATATCTTTGTCCCAACCTAAAACCTCTCCACCTGAGAATATGATATAATGAGGATTTATGCCTGTATAATCTAGATTTTCAAAATATGCTTCTATGCTTTGTTCATCTTCATAAGCAGAAATATATAAAGGCCTTAAAACTGCATTCAACCCCATACTTTTTACAAGTTCTAAATCTGTATCTAAGAAACCTATCCCTATGTGCTCAAGCATTGTGCTCTTAGGAACTCTTTGTCTTGACACTACTCTGCCTTGTGTATTCATAAGTGGTATATCTTCATAGACTATGTATGTAGCTTTTCCTTTTACTTTTATTTTGTTTTCCGATATTACCTCTACATTTTCCTTTCCTAATTTTCTTTCAAAACCTACTCTTATAAAATTTAATACTTTCTTATCTGAAGATGTTACAACTAAATCTTTCTCATCTAAATCTGTTTCTATATCTTCTCTATTTTCTTTTAGGATACTCAGTGTAGTTTCGCTTATGGCTACTGTCTCTATCCCTATATTCTTAAATTCACTTAGAAAATATTCTATATCTTCTTCACTTTGACTTGCCATTATTTTCATCTCTTCTAAATCAAGTACTATATCTACAGTCTTATTTTGA
Organism: Alkalithermobacter paradoxus; assembly: GCA_002029295.1. Lineage (GTDB taxonomy): Bacteria > Bacillota > Clostridia > Peptostreptococcales > Peptostreptococcaceae > Alkalithermobacter > Alkalithermobacter paradoxus. The sequence goes on from MZGW01000006.1 coordinate 24,073, forward strand.
TTTTCAAGTTTATATCTATCTAAAGCAAAGAATGACGCAAATACTATACCTATTATTAAACAAAACATATATAACTTTCTTATATTCATTTAAATTTCACCTCATTTTCTTTGTTGACAATAAAATTATACACCAAATCCATTAAATTGTCCTTAATATTTACTGTTTTATGTCAGATTTTGCAGAAAAAATGCTGTTAGAGGCTAATCCAACAGCATAAACATTACTTTTCTATTCTATAGTTTCCTGTAACGGTAAAAATGCAGTCAGTTATTGCTCTTGCCCCTCTTCCATCAGATCTTGGAGCAAGCAAAAGGTTATTTCTAGGAATATTGCTATCTTTTATCATATCAACTCCTGTGGTTAAGTTTGATATACCCCCAGATGGAGAATCTATAATTCTAGCAGTTCCATTTCTCAAAATCATTTGTGATCCTGCTTCTAATATAAGTTTCTCACCTTTATTTAACGTAATAACCTGCATAGTATTCACTATATTTATTCCTGATGTATTTATCTGTGATATTTTGGTATCTACATAAGATCTTGTCACAAGTGGGTCTTCATTAGTGCCTGGATTAAATGTTGAAGCTTGAGTTATATAACTCAAGGCTACTATACAAGATCCTACTAAAACAGCCATAGCAGTCTTGTTTTTAATAATATTCTTCATCATTTTACAATTCCCCCTTTAATCTTTGGTATATTTCCTAGGAAATAGTATTATTTTGTCAAAATATAATTCAAAGTATGTCAGAACAAAAGCGAGCTTTTTAAACTCGCTAAACCTCAAACAATCCTAAACTTATTTGAATGGATTGATCTACTTTTTCCATTCTATCTTCATCAAAGTGACCTATTTTTTCTCTTAATCTTTTCTTATCTATTGTTCTTATTTGCTCAAGTAGTACTACCGAATCTTTATTAAGACCGTATTCATTCGCTTTTATTTCTATATGTGTAGGTAATTTAGCTTTATTTATCTGAGAGGTAATAGCCGCAACTATGACAGTAGGGCTATATTTATTTCCTATATCATTTTGAATTATTAAAACAGGCCTTACTCCACCCTGCTCTGAGCCTATAACTGGGCTAAGATCAGCGTAGAATATGTCACCTCGTTTTATTTCTAAATTATTCACCTTCTGCCATCTTCCCTTCATATCCTTCCAAGGCAGATACATCAATGCTTAGTCCCATCTCCGCTAAAGCTAGGTTTATGACTCCCATTTCCCTATATCCTTTTATCATAGTCTCTCTAGTTTCGACTTTTCTTTTTTCTCTTAGGTATAGCTTCATAGCTTCTCTGATAAATTCAGATCTGTTTTTATTTTCTACTTCTATTATTTTGTCTATTTCCTGAAGTAAGCCATTAGGTAAACTTACTAGTATTTTTTTTTGTTCATTAGAATTAGCCACAAAATCGCCTCCCAGAGTCTACTTACCATTTCATTTTACCAAATAATCTAAGATATGTAAAACCCTATTTCCTTCCAAATATACTCTCGGGACTCTTCTTGAGATCATACAAAGTAGTTCGTAATTAATGGTTCCAAGCACTTTCCCAAATCTTTCTATTCTTAAATCTTCATCTTCTCCAAATATCTCAACTACATTCCCAACCTTGATATCATCTACATCTACTTTTGCCATACATTGGTCCATACATATTCTACCTATTATAGGTGATTTATATCCATTTATTTTTACATCTACTTTTCCACTTAACATCCTTGTAAATCCATCTGCATATCCAATAGGTAATGTAGCTACCTTTGTAGTTTCATTTACTTTGTATGTGTGACCATAACTAACTCCTCTTCCTTCTCCTAATGTCTTAATGTTAGAAACAGTTGTTTTTAGAGTCATTACAGGCTTTAATAAAAGAGCTTCTTTATTCACATCTTCTGATGGGTAATGTCCATAAAGAACTATTCCAGCTCTTACCATGTCTAGATGATACTCCGGAAAATCTATTATTCCTGCACTATTTGAAACGTGTTTAATAGGAATATTTATATTCTTATTTTCTAATTTTTCTACTATATACATAAATTCTTTAAATTGACTATGAGTAAAAGACTTATCAATCTCATCAGCTCTGGCAAAATGTGTATATATCCCAATTATATTTATATTAGGAAGGTTGTGTATTCTTTCTATTGTGTCTACAGTTTTGTCATCAGCCTTAAATCCAAGCCTTGACATTCCTGTATCTATTTTTATATGTACATTTGCGCTTTTTTCCAAGTTTATAGCTACCTTACTTAGCTCATTTGCTATACTATATGAGTATACAGTAATATCTATATCATTAGATATTGCTTTCTCAAGATCGCTATCTTTTATATATCCTAAGCAAAGGATTGGTATGTTTATGTTATTGTTTCTTAGCTCAATTGCCTCTTCAAAAGTAGCAACCGCTAAATAATCAACACCTTCCTGTATCAATACATTTGCCACATGAACTGAACCATGACCATAAGCATTAGCTTTAACAACTCCACATATTTTTGTATCTTTCTTGACTATTTTTTTTATACTCCTAAAATTATCTCTTAGGTTATTTATGTTTATTTCTGCCCAAGTGGGTCTACTTTCAATATACACGTTTAGTCTCCCCCTTACTCAACGTTGTACTTAAACTCTCTATAAATAACAGAGAACCTTACCTTTCCATTTATATCTACTATCTCCATTTTATGTGGCTTTAATGTCTGTTTGTCTATATAAAGCCTTGATCTATGGAAATATATAGATCTATCTGGTATCAGTGTATCTAAGATAAGAAAGTTGCTATCTGAACTTACATTTAGATCTTCATTTTGTAATATGTTTTTTACGAAATCTCCCACAAATAAGTATTTATTTTCTTTTCCTTTCTGTGTAAACTTGTATTCATCTGGAACATTAGGGTTTTTTACTATTACTTTCTCATTCTGATAAATTGTAATCTTACCTTTTATATTGTCTGGTTCTAAAACTTCAAGCTCATAATAATCTGGAGCCTTAAAGTAATGTCTTAACGTGTACTCACTAGGAGACCTATTACCTATAACTGTAACCTGTGCTATACACGAATAGGAAGTAATACTTGATATTTTCTTATGTAATTTGTAATAAACGTCTTCATCTGTGGACTGTCTGCACCCTGTTAATAAGTATAAAAATAATAGGGAGCAAGCTATCCATTTCTTCACAACATCACTCCAATCTACTATCTATTAAACATAGATTTGATAATATCATATCTACATATTATACCTTTTATCTTTCTTTCGTCATCAACTACCGGTACCCTGTTTATAGATTTTTCTATCATTAAGTTTGCTATATATTCTAAGTCATCTTCTTCATTTACCGTCAAAACATCATCTGACATAATATCCTCTGCTTTATATGCTGCAACTCTTTTTATATCTTCTTCCATATTTTTTATACTCTCTAAAAATACTACTCCCTGTAATATTGTTATGAAAGAAGGTACTTTAATATTCTTTTCTTTTTTAACTATGTCAGTTTCAGAAACAACACCTACAACTTTGTTTTCTTCATCTACCACAGGAACACCACTAATTCTTTTCTCGATAAGAATTTTAGCTATATTTTCAATTGGCGTATCTTTTTTTACTGATATTACATCACAAGTCATTATATCTTTAGCTTTCATTAAATCTCCTCCTTAGTTATAATAGCATTTGCAACAGCGTAGTTTTTGCTATGTGATATTGAAACCATTATATTCCCTACGTTTAAATTTTTAGATAATTCATACAAATTATTATACACATTTACTACGGGTTTTCCAAGTTCATTTCTTAATATTTCTATATCCTTTAAATTAAAATTCCTAATTCCTGTTCCAAATGCCTTAGATATAGCTTCCTTAGCTGCAAAGTTTCCTGCAATAGTATTTGAATGAAAGTTTTTACTTTTAAAATAAATTATTTCATTTTCTGTAAATACTCTATCTAAAAATTTATTATTCCTATCAATAGCTTCTTTTATTCTATCTATTTCCACTATGTCTATTCCTAATCCAATTATCATAATCTACCTCCAAAAAAATATAAGAAGGATATCCTTCTTATTTTAATAGTTCCTTATCAAGCTTTTCTGTTTCTTCGTATCCTAATAGTGAATGTAGAAAATTATAGGTTAGTGTTATGCTTTGCTGTGTCTTTTCTTTTTCTTCTCTAGCTTCATTTAATTTTTTTCTCATATCGTCTATAATTTTATCTAGTTCTTTTAATTTCTTTTCACCATTATTTATACCTTCATATGAATATTTTACAGTAGCTTTTAAAAGCAGTAAATTCTTTTCTTTTATATTTATTGATATGTTTTGTAATTCTTCTAATAAACTTTCTATTCTTTCATTCATTTTTTCCATTTCTTCTTTCAATGATTCTAATTCTTTTTCTGCTACAATACTTTCATTTATATTAAGTTCATTAGATACATAAACTATCTTGGCCATATATTTTCTCTTTAAAGCTTGTATTTTGGTTATTTCATTTTCTATCTGCCTTTTTCTTTTAGCAATCTCCTTAAGTTCATCTGAAAGCCTTTCCATATCGCTACTATGTCCATTATTAAACAGCTTTTTCCAAAGAACATTTTCTATTAACAAGGATATATTACTTTTTTTTAATATATCTTCTTCTAAATCTATATTCACATCTTTTTTCAAAAAAAACATACTAAATCACCTTCTCATCTAAGATACATTTATAATTATTTATCGTCAATTTTTCTGATTATTTTATAATTAATGATATTTTATCTATTGAATTATTTTTTAATGTTTGGAAAAAATATTTATACGAGGTGATGTCATGAAAAAATTAGCTGTTTTATTCTTATGTATTATTTTAATATCTGCTTGTCAACCTAAAAAGGAAGAAAAAGAAAAAGAAAGCTCACTACCAAAACAACCTGAAGTAATTCAAGTATTATCTACTGATTTACTTATATTGATGGCAAAGATAGATATAATTCCTAGCACTAATATGGCTCTTGAAGAAAAGAAAAAAAATGATCAAAAGGCAGCTCAAAAAGAAAAGGAAATATCAGATGTAAGCGATGATAGACTTGCGGAAAAGGATCGTAAAAAACATGATGAAGAAAAGATTAAAGTTAAGATTTCATCATTTACACTAGACAATAGTACACTATATGAACTACTAAAAAAGGAGAACATAAAGGAAATAAATGAACTTGAAAATGAAGATTTGCCGTTTGAAATAGATGAGTGGTGGCATAAGATAAAAAAAGAAGTAAACAAAATTCATGAAACTTGGAATGAAGTACAGGCTAAATTAACTTCTGTATCAGTTAGCGAGGACCTTACTGAAAAATTTGAAAGTGATTTAATTTCTCTTACAAAATCTATAGAAGAGCACAGCGTATTAGATTCTCTAGTGTACGCAAATAATTTAACTAAATATATGTCAGATTTTAAAATGTATTACAAATCTCCAACTAACAATACAGTTGAAAAAATGAAATATTCAGTTAGGAAAGCTGTTCTTTTATGTCATTTAAATAGATTTGATGAAGCTATCCAGACCTTAGATAGTATAATGGAAGATTTGAATAAAATGAGTCAAGCTATTCAAAAAGAAAATAAAGATACCTTCTTTAAAATAAAGTATGCAATAGAAGATCTCAAAAAATCTATAGAAGACAAAGATTTAAAAATTATAAATATAAAAGCACCTATACTTATAAATAACTTAAATGAAATAAAAACAATAAAGGACTAGATAAATCTAGTCCTTATTCATTCCAATTTGCAGCATCTGTAACTATAGTAGTCTTTTCCTTATCTACTGATATAAAACCACCTTCTATAGATGCGTGCTTGAAACTTCCATCTTTTTTTATTTTAAGTAGTCCTTTAGCTAAAGGAGCAACGTAATTTATATGGTTTTTCATTATACCAACATCACCTTCTGTTGTTCTAACCACTACCATCTCAACTTCTCCCTCAAAGAACTTACTTTCAGGAGTTACTACTTCTAAATTGAATAGGGATGCCATAATCTACTCTCCCTTCTTAGCTTTTTCCACTGCCTCATCAATAGTACCAACATATAAGAATGCAGATTCTGGTAAATCATCATGCTTACCTTCAAGTATTTCTTTGAATCCTCTTATAGTTTCTTTTAATGGTACATATTTTCCTGCCATACCTGTGAACTGTTCTGCAACGCTAAATGGTTGAGATAAGAATCTTTGTATTTTTCTAGCTCTGGCAACTATTAACTTATCTTCATCAGATAATTCATCCATACCAAGTATAGCTATTATATCTTGAAGTTCTTTATATCTTTGAAGAACTGACTGTACTCCACGAGCAACTTCATAATGCTCTCTTCCAACTACATTAGGATCTAGTATTCTAGAAGTAGAATCTAGTGGATCAACAGCTGGATATATACCAAGCGATGCTATTTGTCTTGATAAAACTGTAGTAGCATCAAGGTGAGCGAAAGTCGTAGCTGGTGCCGGGTCAGTTAAGTCGTCAGCAGGTACGTATACAGCCTGAACAGAAGTTATAGAACCTTTCTTTGTAGATGTTATTCTCTCTTGAAGTGCACCCATCTCTGTAGCTAGTGTTGGCTGGTAACCAACTGCAGATGGCATACGTCCAAGAAGTGCAGAAACTTCTGAACCTGCTTGAGTAAATCTAAATATATTGTCTATGAATAATAATACATCTTGGCCTTCTTTATCTCTGAAGTGTTCAGCCATAGTAAGTCCAGTTAACGCAACTCTCATTCTCGCTCCTGGCGGCTCATTCATCTGACCATAAACAAGCGTAGTTTTGTCTATAACTCCAGAATCGATCATTTCATGATAAAGGTCATTTCCTTCTCTTGTTCTTTCTCCAACTCCAGAGAATACAGAAAGACCACCATGCTCTTTAGCTATATTATTTATAAGCTCCATTATAAGAACTGTTTTTCCAACTCCTGCTCCACCAAACAGACCTATCTTACCACCCTTTGAATATGGTGCGATAAGGTCAACTACCTTTATTCCTGTTTCAAGAATTTCAGTGGATGTTTCTTGCTCATCAAAAGAAGGTGCTGGTCTATGTATAGGAAGTTTCGGAGCTCCCTCAACTTGTGGTTTATTATCAACAGGATCTCCAAGAACATTAAATATTCTTCCAAGTGTATCTCTTCCAACTGGAACAGATATAGCACTTCCTGTATCTATAGCATCAATTCCCCTTACTAGTCCATCAGTTGAGCTCATAGCTATACATCTTACAGTATCATCACCTATATGTTGAGCAACCTCTGCAACTATTTTTCTACCTTCATAATTTATTTCAATAGCATTTAATAGATTAGGTAAGTTTTCTGAACTAAACTTAACATCTAGTACTGGTCCAATTATCTGAACCACTTTACCAATGTTTCTATCTGGCATTTTCATACCTCCTTATTTTAAGGCCTCTGCTCCTGCAACAATTTCAGAAATTTCCTGTGTTATAGAAGATTGTCTTGCTCTATTGTAGCTAAGCTCTAGTTTACTTATCATTTCATCAGCATTATCAGATGCAGATTCCATAGCAGTTCTTCTAGCTGCCTGCTCTGAAGCAAATGACTCAACAATTCCTCCAAATACAGTTCCTGCTACAAACTTTGGAACTATGTAATCTAGTACAGCTTCTGCAGAAGGCTCATACTCTATAATTTCTCTTTTAGTAGTTTCTTCCTCAAGCTCAAAAGAAAGTGGAAGAAGTTTTATTACTTTAGGTTCTTGAACTAATGTTGATTTAAACTCAGTATAAACAAGATATACCTCATCAACTTCCTTATTTTTATATGCATCTATAGCAACCTTTGTAATTTCTTGTGCAGAAGAAAATCCCATATCTTCAACACCTAAGAATTCTCCCAAAAGTTTATAATTTCTCTTAGTAAAGAAATCCGAAGATTTTCTACTAACAGCTATAATACTTTCTTTTTTGTTATTCATATGTGCTAGGGCTTCTTTAATAACGTTTGAATTGTATCCACCAGCTAAGCCCCTATCTCCAGCAATTACAATGTATCCTCTATTCTTAACTTCTCTTTTCTCTAAAAATGAAGACGAAACTTCCTTTGTATTTTGAGATATCTTCTTTATAGTATTATACAAAGTCAAGAAATAAGGTCTTGATTTTTCTACTTGCTCTTTAGCTCTTCTTAATTTAGCAGAAGAAACAAGCTCCATTGCCTTTGTTATTTGCTTTGTGTTGTTGATACTTTTCATACGTCTTTTTATATCTTTCATTCCAACGCCTGCCATAATATCACCTCCTGCTAAAGAGGATTACTCTTCGATTATAAATTTAGATTTAAATTCCTCTATGGCATTTTTTAAAGCTTCTTCGTTTTCTTTGCTTAAATCTTTAGTTTCTACTATAGATTTACCAATTTCAGAACGCATATCATCCATGAATTTGAAGAACTCTTCTTCAAATCTTTTTATTTGATTTACAGGAATATCTTTTAAATATCCATTTGTAACTGCATATATTATCATTATTTGCTTTTCAACATCAACTGGCTTAGTTTCAGCTTGCTTTAAAACTTCAACTATTCTTTCACCTTGAGCAAGTCTTTCCCTAGTATCTTTATCAAGATCTGATCCAAACTGAGCAAATGCTTGAAGTTCTCTATACTGTGCATATCCAAGCTTTAATGTACCAGCAACTTTCTTCATAGCTTTTATCTGAGCATTACCCCCAACCCTTGATACAGAGATACCTGGGTTAACGGCAGGTCTAACTCCTGAGTGGAAAAGCTCTGACTCTAGGAATATCTGTCCATCTGTTATAGATATAACATTAGTTGGGATATAAGCAGAAACGTCTCCCGCTTGAGTTTCTATCATTGGAAGTGCAGTTAAAGATCCTCCACCTAATTCATCAGATAACTTAGCTGCTCTTTCAAGAAGTCTTGAGTGTAAGTAGAATACATCACCTGGATATGCCTCACGTCCCGGTGGTCTTCTAAGAAGTAGCGACATTGCACGATATGCAACTGCATGCTTAGATAAATCGTCATATATTATAAGTACATGTTTACCTTGATACATAAACTCTTCACCCATAGCACAACCACTATATGGAGCCATGTATTGAAGCGGAGCAAGCTCTGATGCTGTAGCTGAAACTATTATAGTGTATTCCATTGCACCATTTTTTTCTAACTTATCAACTATTTGAGCAACTGTTGAACGTTTTTGTCCAATAGCTACATATATACAAATAACATCTTTTCCTTTTTGGTTTATTATTGTATCCATAGCTATAGATGTTTTACCAGTTTGTCTATCACCTATTATAAGCTCTCTTTGTCCTCTTCCTATAGGTATCATAGAGTCTATAGCTTTTATACCTGTTTGAAGTGGTTCGTGAACTGATTTTCTAGCTATTATACCAGGAGCCTCTGCTTCTATTGGTCTGAACTTATCAGTTTTTATAGGACCCTTACCATCTATCGGTTGTCCTAAAGCATTTACAACTCTACCTAAAAGTGCATCCCCTACAGGAACTTCAACTATTCTTCCTGTTCTTTTAACAGTATCTCCTTCTTTTATATTTTCATCAGAACCTAATAAAACCGTACCTACAAAATCTTCTTCAAGATTTAGTGCCATTCCATAAATTTGTCCAGGAAACTCTAGAAGTTCTCCTGACATACACTTTTCAAGTCCATGAATTCTAGCGATACCGTCTCCAACTTGAATAACTGTACCTATATCTTTAAGCTCTATTTTATTTTCATATCTTTTTATTTGCTCTTTTATGATTGAGCTTATTTCCTCAGGTCTTAAATTCATGGGGTTCACCGCCTTTCATTAAGCAATTATTTGATGTAACTCTTCTTTTAATTTATCAAGCTTAGTTTTTAGCGTACCATCTATTTCCTCATTGCCCATTTTAATAAGTACTCCACCTAAGATAGTGCTATCAACTTCATTTTTTAGATTTATATTTTTTCCAGTACTATTAGAAAGCTTTTCTCTAAGCTCATTAATCTGATCTTCATTCATAGGAATAGCAGTAATTGCAACTGCATCTAATATATTGTTATTTTCATTTAACAACTCTTTATATACACTAACAATCTCATCTATTATTCCTATTCTATCTTTATCAATAAGTATCTTCAAAAAGTTTACTATTTCTAAAGAAGCTCTATCATTGTATACATTTTCAACTAATGCTTTTTTCTCTTGCTTTGAAATCAATGGAGCTTTTAATATCTTAAAGAAGTCTTCATTTTGATTAATTGTATCAAGTATAATACTTAACTCATTATAAAAACTTTCTTCTCTGTTTGACTCAACACCAACTTCAAATATAGCATTAGCATATCTCGTAGCAACTAACTTTGCCATCTAGCTTCCCCTACCTCTTTAATAAAGTCGCCAATTAACTTTTCATGCTTAACTTTATCAATATCAGATTCAATTATCTTAGAAGCTGCAAGAATTGCCACACTAGATATTTCATCTTTAAGTTCATTCATAACTTTTTGCTTTTCTCTTTCTATTTCAGTGTGAGCTTTATCCATCAATCTATTTGCTTCTTCTTGAGCTTTTCTAACTATTTCTTCAGCTCTCATTTCAGCTTTTCTAGAAGCTTCTTTTATTATTTCTTGACCTTCTTCTTTAGAAGCACTTATTTTAGCTTCATATTCTTCTCTTAGCTTTTCACCTTCTTTAACAGCATTCTCAGCTTCTTCAAAGGACTTAGCTATTCTTTCTTGTCTATCTTGCATAAACTTAGTTACTGGTTTAAATAATAGCTTTTTAAGTATCAAATACATTATTATAGTATTTACAATCTGAAACACTATTCCCCAGTCTAATCCTATAAAGCTTGCAAACTGCATCTTAGTCCTCCCTTCTACTAACCATATCTTTTAGTTACAATTTAGGAGATGAAAATCATCTCCTAAAAAATTATAATAAGTTAAGTAATGGGTTAGCAAATAAAAGTATAAGAGCAACAACTAAAGCATATATACCTGTTGACTCTGCAACAGCTGCTCCTAAAAGCATTGTTCTTAGTATATCTCCTTGTGCTTCAGGTTGCTTCCCAACTGCTTCTGCACCTTTACCAGCTGCAAATCCTTGTCCTATTCCTGGTCCTATACCTGCTATCATTGCAAGTCCTGCTCCTATAGCTGAAGCTGCTAATATTATTGCCTTTTCCATAAAAGATTCCTCCTTTTAATTTTAAATTATATTATGTATAATTCTTTTTAATCCATCGCAATGGAGATAAATACCATCGTAAGCATTACGAATATAAACGCCTGTAATACTCCAGTAAATAAATCAAAGTATATATGAAGTACTGCAGGAATACCTACTTGAAGTATAGGTATAGATAATCCTAAAAATCTTGCACTTAAAAAAGATAAAAATCCATATAAAAGACTTGTAATAACCATACCTCCAGCTATATTACCAAAAAGACGAAAACTCAGTGATACTGGGTTTGCAAGCTCACCTATTATGTTTAGAGGAAGTAAGAATGGTAGTGGATCTAAGAATCCTTTTAAATATCCTTTTAATCCTTTAACTCTTATACCATTAAGTTGAACAAGTATAAATGTCATTAGAGCCATACCTACAGTAGTATTAAGATCTGCTGTTGGTGGCCTAAGACCTAAAAGCCCTACAAGGTTTGCACATATTAAAAATAAGAATATACTTCCTATGTAAGGTGCAAATTCTACCTTATCTTCACCCATAGTTTGTTTTACTAAACTATTCACTGCATCTACTATTAGTTCTACAAAGCTTTGGATTCCTTTTGGAAGTTTCTCAAAATTCTTTGTCCCAAAATATGCAAACAAAGTAAGAAAAATTATTATAATCCAAGATGTAGTAATTGTCTCAGTTACTGGAATTCCTCCAAATATTGGAAGAGTAAACATTATCTTAGGACCGTTCATATTACGCCTCCTTTCCTTTAGATATTTTATTTATACCAAATAGGTTTATAATGAGTATGCTTATCTTTGGCATTAATAAACCTATTATAGCTGCTAATAAATTTATATATTCACCTTTAATTGATATAAACAAAACAACCCCGGTTAAAACCATTCTTATAAGATATCTTGTGAATACATAAATTTGAGCCTTTTCAGGGCTCATAAGAACTGCTTTTCGAAGAGTTATATGTAATAACCTAAAGTTTAGTAGTGAAAATATACTTCCAAAAGCAAGTCCATACAAAATATCTAAAGCAAATCTGTTAAATGTCAAAAATCCCATAATGGCTACACCATTTAGTATTATAACCATTTTGATTATTTGTATAGGAATATCTCCTGTTTTCTTCAAGAAATCACTTCCTTTTTTTCTTATCCCTTAAGGCTATTTTGTATAAATTTACAAAAGATGACGCAACTCCAAGTACTATGAATATGAAAAGAAATAAAGGTTGAGTATTCATTTTTTTATCTAAAAAATTCCCTATAAGAACACAAACTATTATAGGTGAAACCATGGAAATACCTATTTGAGATATCAAGCTCAAATTTTCGAGGGCATCTAGCCATTTATTTTTTTTATCCATAATTAATATTCTCCACCCGTTTTTATAAACCTTCTTATTTTCTAAATTTTTATTAAATTCTAATTATTTAGAATTGTCGTTTTTGTCTTTGTTAATTTTATATTCGGTTATGTTAAAATTAAAGGCTCACTAGTGAGCCTCGTTAAATATATTATTATGTATACTAAAGTGGTATTGCTATTATGTGTATTTTCTATCAATATTATTTTACACTATTCGACAGATTTTGTATATATCTTATTTGTAAAAATATTGTAATATATGATGTGCTATTCTTTCACTACTTTTGCCATCTCCATAAGGATTTATTGCTTTTGACATTTTTAAATACTCATCTTTATTGTTTATAAGTTCATTAGTTATATTAAATATATCGTCTTCTTTCACACCTGCAACCCTAACAGTTTTAGCCTCTACAGCTTCTGGTCTTTCCGTTTCTGTTCTTAATACAACAACAGGTTTTCCAAGTCCTGGAGCTTCTTCTTGTATTCCACCTGAATCTGTCATTATTATATAAGATTTATTCATTAGATTAGCAAATGGTTCATAATCAAGCGGCTCTATTAGATGTATATTATCTACACCTTCCATTATAGATTTTGCAGTTTCTCTTATAATTGGATTCATATGCATAGGAAAAACAACTTCTATATCACTGTTTTTTAGTGCTAATTTTTTTACAGCTCTGAATATGTTTTCCATAGGTTCTCCCCAATTTTCTCTTCTATGGCAAGTTAATAAAACGACTTTTTTGTTTTTAAAGTCTATATTGTCGAGATTATTGTTAAATTTATAATCTTCTTTCACCACAGATAAAAGGGCATCTATTACAGTGTTTCCTGTTATAAAGATATTTCTTTCATTAACATTTTCTTTTAATAAGTTCTCTTTATTTCCAGTAGTAGGTGCAAAGTGAAATAGCGCTATATTGCTAGTTAACTTTCTGTTCATTTCCTCAGGATAAGGAGAGTATATATTGTTGCTTCTAAGTCCTGCCTCTACATGTCCAACTGGTATTTTATTATAAAACGCTGCTAAAGATGCTGCAAAAGTAGTTGTAGTATCACCATGAACTAATAATATATCTGGCTTTTCACTTTGTAAAACTTCTTCAAGCCCTTTTAACACTCTATTTGTTATATCAGTTATGGTTTGTCCATGTTTCATTATATTAAGATCATATTTTGGATTTATATGAAATAAATTTAGTACCGAGTCAAGCATTTCTCTATGTTGAGCTGTAACACAAACTATACTTTCAAATTCATCTTTTTCTTCAAGCTTTTTTACAAGCGGAGCCATTTTTATAGCCTCTGGCCTTGTTCCAAATACCGTCATTACTTTAATCTTATTCATAAAAGCACCTCTTATTTAATTTTATTATCATCCACAGATAAAAGCTTTAGTTTTGTTATTCCATAATACATAAGTGCTATGTTCAAGGAAAGCACTAGTGCAGATAAAAACATATCAGCTTCACGCAAAATAACTGCACTTAATCCTAAAAATAAACTTATACCATAAAGCACAAGAACTGTTTGTTTTTGAGATAATCCTTTACTTAAAAGTCTATGGTGAAGATGACCTTTATCAGCCTGCATTATAGGCTTCCCATTAGCTAATCTCCTTATTATTGCAAATGCAGTGTCAAATATAGGAAGACCTAGTGCTATAACAGGCAGTGCAACAGCTAGTGCCGCAGCTGATTTTATAACTCCTTCTATTGCAATTACTGAGATCATATATCCTAAAAATAAAGATCCAGTATCTCCCATAAATATCTTAGCTGGGTTAAAATTGTAAGGTAAAAAACCAATAGCTCCTCCAGCTAGTGCCATAAGTAAAATCGCAGAAGTTTGTTGTCCATTCACATAAGCAATGAAGGCTAAAGTCGTTGAAGATATAGCTGATATTCCTGCAGCTAATCCATCAAGTCCATCTATAAGATTTACTGTATTAGTAGCTCCAACTATCCAGATTATAGTGAATGGTACACTTAATATACCAAGTGTAATTAGTCCATTTCCAGCGACAAATGGATTTGTTATCCACGATATTCTTATTCCAGAAAATATAACTACTAAAGCTGCACATATTTGACCTAGTAGCTTAACCTTTGCATTTATTTCTTTGATATCATCTATTATACCTATACCTACAATTATAAGTGCTCCAATCAATATTCCTGTAATTTTAGGTGTAATAGCATCTATATAAATAAGGGAAGCTAAAAAACCTAAGAATATACTTATTCCTCCAAGTCTAGGTATAGGAGTTTTGTGCACTCTTCTATTGTCTTTTGGAACATCTATTGCTCCTACTTTATGAGCAATTTTTATAGCAATTGGAGTAAAAAAATAAGATATTCCAAACGCAGTAATAAAAACTAAAATATTTTTATACATCTAATCCACCTCTATAATTTTTGTCTAGGTCATTTTATATTATTTGCTGTCAATGCTAACAAGTTCTATATTAGCTTCCATAAGGAGCTTCATAGACATTTCATCAGGATAGTCACCTTTAAATACTATTCTCTTTATCCCAGCATTTATACACATTTTTGCACATAAACTACATGGTCTTGTAGTTGTATATAAAGTAGAGTCTTTAACACTAACACCATTATATGCTCCTTGTATAATTGCATTTTGCTCTGCATGAAGGGCTCTACAAAGCTCGTGCCTTTCTCCAGATGGAATATTTAATCTTTCTCTTTCGCATCCAAGATCATTACAATGTGTAAGGTCTTTTGGAGCTCCATTGTATCCTGTTGTTAATATTTGCTTATCTTTTACTATAACTGCTCCTATTTGTCTTCTAAGGCATGTTGATCTTTTTTTTACTATTTCTGCAATCTCCATAAAGTATTCATCCCATGATGGTCTCATAAAGGCACCCCCTAAATAATATTATAGCATTCATTTTCTCAAAAGAAAATGAATGCTATCTAAATTAACTATTTAGTACCAAATAATCTATCTCCTGCATCTCCAAGACCTGGAACTATATATCCATGATCATTTAATTTTTCATCAACTGCTGCAACATATATATTTACATCTGGATGGTATTTCTCAACTTCAGCTATTCCCTCAGGAGAAGCTATTAAATTAACAAGCTTAATACTAGTAGCTCCCTTAGCTTTTAAAACATCTATAGCAGCCACTGCAGAACCTCCTGTTGCTAGCATTGGATCGACAACAATTAGATCTCTTTCGTGTACATCTGCAGGAAGCTTTGAATAATATTCAACAGGTGTTAATGTTTCAGGATCTCTATATAGCCCAACATGTCCTACTTTAGCAGCCGGAATTAATTGAAGTATTCCATCAACCATACCTATACCTGCTCTTAATATCGGTATTATACCTAATTTTTTTCCTGAGATCATTTTCGCTTTTGTTTTTGTAACTGGAGTTTCTATCTCAACATCTTGTAGTTGAAGATCTCTAGTTACTTCATAAGCCATAAGCATAGCAACTTCTTTTACCATCTCTCTAAAGTCTTTAGATCCTGTATTTTTGTCTCTAATATAAGTTAACTTATGCTGAATTAATGGATGATCGATTACTACAACTGCCATAGTATTACCCCCTATAATTTATTTTGAGTATTTTTCTTCTATCTTAGATATTTTATCTAATCTTCTTGAATGTCTATCTCCTTCAAACTGTGTAGATAAATATGCATCTACAATCTCAAGAGCAAGACCTTTTCCAACTACTCTTTCACCAAGTGATAATATATTTGCGTTATTGTGTGCTTTTGTCATTCTAGCAGAAAAAGTATCAGAAACAACAGCACATCTTATTCCTTTTACTTTATTAGCTGCTATTGATATCCCTACTCCTGTTCCACAGCAAAGAATTCCATTTTCAAACTCTCCACTTGCTACAGCTTCAGCTACAGCTAGTCCAAAATCTGGGTAATCACACGAATCAGTAGAATTTGTTCCAAAGTCAACAACTTCATGTCCTTTTTCTTGTAAATGTCTTTTTATTTCTTCTTTTAAAACATATCCACCATGATCGCTACCTAAAGCTATTCTCATAAACTACCTCCATTTTTATATTTAGCCCAAACCTTATAATACTTCTACATATTATTACAATTTCCTTCTTTATTTTTATTTTTTTATAAAAACCATATATATGTTGCCCTATTTACTTTGAAATATCCCTAATTTATTTTTTTATTCTCTTCTAAATCTTTCTCCATTTTTTCCATTATTCTAAATATATTAGAAATTTTTCTTGGAAATTTATAAGCTACGAAAAATAAAAAAGAGAAAAATACAATTGGTAAAAGGATATTTATATACCTTAAAATTACCTCAATATCGTATCTCAAAGGTAGTCCTCCTTAAAGATCTATAATTTTATATCCAGCTGCTTTATTTAATCTATTCATAACAGCTTGTCCAATCCCCTTAGTATCAAAACTTTCAGAATAAATAACATCTACTTTCCTTTTATCCATCTCTCTTAAAGTCTTAAATAGATTTTTTCCAACTTCATTTATACTTTCTCCAAGAGGTATTACTTCGCCTTTATACTTGTGTGCATTTTTATTTATACACATAACCCCAACTTTTATTTCTTTATTTTTATCTATCAAATCATTTATTTTATCTATCACATCGCTTTCCTTACCTCTTACTATATACACATCTGCATTTGGAGAATAATGAGTATACTTCATCCCTGGAGATTTAGGAATTATATTATCATTTTTCTCTAATATAGATGGATCTATTTCAACTTCTAAAAAGGCATCTAACAAGTCTTCATATGTAATTTTTCCTGGTCTTAATATAATTGGGATATCACTAGTTACATCTATAACAGTAGATTCTAACCCAACATTGCAATCTCCTCCGAGAATTATTCCATCAACCCTACCTTCCATCTCTTCAATAACATGACTTTCATCAGTAGGAGATGGTCTTCCTGATATATTAGCTGAAGGAGCAGCAACTGGTACATTAGCTTCTTTTATTAATTCTAAAGCTATAGGGTGAGAAGGCATTCTTAAAGCTACCGTTTCTAGTCCACCACTCGTTTTGTATGGAACCTTATCGTTTTTGTTTAGTATTATAGTAATTGGCCCTGGCCAAAATTTATCCATTATTATTTTTGCATTCTCATTTATATCCTTAGCAAGCTTATATACATCATCTTTATTAGAAATATGAACTATTAAAGGATTATCACTTGGTCTACCCTTAGCTTTGTATATCTTATCAACAGCATTTTCATCAAGTGCATTAGCTCCAAGTCCATAAACAGTTTCAGTTGGAAATATAACAGTACCACCATTTCTTAAAATATCTGCTTGCACCTTTATCTTTTGTATATCTATATTATCCTTATCTATCTTAGTAACAAGAGTATTCACTCACACCAACTCCGCATCATTCAATCTATTAAGTTACATATTAACTATAACCATACCAATTAAAAAGCCTATAACAGAATATATCGATTTAGATCTTGGAAAAATCTCATCAAGTGTAGTATAAAGCATTGTTCCAGCTGCCATAGCCAAGAACATTCCTATAACTTCACTAAATAAATTTGCAAAGTGTGCTCCAATAAAGCTTCCAATACCCATAGGAAGCCCAGCTATAAAAGCAAACAAAATCACCTTTACTGTACTCATTTTTCCTTTTATTAAACTAAGAGACATAGCAACACCTTCTGGGATATTATGCAGGCCAATAACTATAGCTAATGTTATTCCTAGAGATTCTTCAAGCAAGAAAGAAGAACCTATAGCGAGACCTTCTGGAAAGTTATGCATAAGTATGCAAACAAATATTAGATATCCACTTCTAAGTATACCATCAAAGCGAAAAAGACTCTTAATAAAATATGTAAATATAGCTCCTATAAAAGCGAATATTATAGTATTTACCATTCCACTTTGATTTATAGCCTCTGATATCAAATCAAAAGCTACAACAGCTAGCATGACTCCTCCAGAAAGTCCCATAAACATATCTAAATATCTATCTGCTTTTTTTCTAAATATTAAAGATATAACCCCTCCAAGTAATGTTCCTAGTATTCCTGCAAGAAAACCTATGTAGGTAATTCTAAGTATCATACAAATTCCTCCTCATAACCTCTATATTAGTACTTATGAGTGGATTTGTTTATTTATGCAAAAATGGGAGCTTTTGCTCCCTAATTATTCTACTACTTTAAGTTTTTCTGATTGATCTGTGGTAATTAATGCATCTACCATTTCATCTATATCTCCATCTAAGAAGTTATCAAGCTTGTATAAAGTTACATTTATTCTATGATCAGTGATTCTTCCTTGTGGGAAGTTATAAGTTCTAATTCTTTCTGATCTATCTCCTGTACCAACCTGACTTTTTCTTTCTTGAGCAATCTCTTTATTTTGTTCTTCTAATGCTCTGTCATATAATCTAGCTTTAAGTATTTTAAGGCATTTTTCTTTATTTTTAAGCTGAGATTTTTCATCTTGGCAAGATACCACCTCACCTGTTGGTATATGTGTAATCCTAACAGCAGAGTCAGTAGTATTAACACTTTGTCCTCCATTTCCAGAAGAACGGAAAACATCTATTCTTAAGTCATTTGGATTGATTTGAATTTCAACATCATCAACCTCAGGTAAAACAGCAACAGTAGCAGTAGATGTGTGTATTCTACCTCCTGATTCAGTTGATGGTATTCTTTGAACTCTGTGAACTCCAGATTCATACTTAAGTCTTGAGTAAGCTCCCTTACCTTTTATCATAAACGAAACCTCTTTATATCCACCTACTCCTGTTTCATTTATGCTTAAAAATTCAACTTTCCATCTTCTTCTTTCTGCATATCTTGTATACATTCTGAAAAGATCTCCAGCAAATAAAGCAGCTTCATCTCCTCCTGCTCCACCTCTTATCTCTATAATAACGTTCTTTTCGTCATTAGGATCTTTAGGAACAAGTAGTAACTTAAGCTCATTTTCAACATCTTCTATTTTGTCCTCAAGTTCTGAAAGCTCCATCTTAGCAAGCTCTCTTAAATCCTCATCTGAAGACTCTTGAAGTATTTGTTTTGATTCTTTGATTCCGCCAACAATTTGTTTATACTCTCTATATTTTAATACTATTGGTTCTATTTCTGCGTGTTCTTTTATATATTTTTGCCACAAACTTTGATTGTTTATTATTTCTGGATTTCCTATTTTTTCAGTTAAATCAACGTACTTTTGCTCTATAAGTTCTACTTTATCAAACATTAGTTTTTCACCTCTCCTAAGCGTATCAATTTTCCATTATATCAAATTTTCACTCCAATAACAACCCTATCTATACCCTGAAGATCCTTTAATATCCTTAAATCCTTAAATCCATTTTCAATCATTATATCTTTTACATCCTCAGCTTGATCGTGACCTACCTCATAAGCTAGTATTCCATTTTCCTTTAAATACTTAGGAGCATGCTTAGATATATTCCTATAAAATACAAGCCCATCTTCTCCACCGACTAAAGCTAGCTTTGGCTCATACTCTTTTACCTTTACTTCTAAATCTTTCAAATCCTCTTCTTTTATATAAGGAGGATTTGAAACTATTATATCAAATTTTATGTCAACATTCTCAAGGGAAGAAAATAAATCCGAATGTATAAATGTTATATTCTTTTCAACTCCATTATTTACTGCATTTATCTTCCCAACTTCTAATGCTGTATCTGAAATATCTAGAGAATATACCCTAGAATTTTTTATATATTTAGCTAAAGATACAGATATTGCACCAGAGCCTGTTCCGATATCAAGTAGTATCGGACTTTCTAAATTATCAGCTAACCTTATTACTTCTTCAACTAAAATTTCTGTATCAGGCCTTGGAATCAAAACCCCTTCTTTTACGAAAAAGTCCATACCCATAAATTCTTGTTTCCCTAATATATACTGGACAGGTCTTCCTTTTTTTCTATCATCAAACATCTTTTGATATCTTCTAATCTCGTCTTCATTCAGTTTTTTATTTAAATTCATGTGAATATATAATCTATCAACACCCAAAACTTCACACAAAATAAGCTCTATATCTAATTTTATATTATTCTCATCTTTGAGTTCTTCAATCGACTTTATCAATATCTCCTTTATTGTCATTTCCATTCTCCTTATCTCCTATTACAGCTTTTAGTGCAACTAATGCAACCTCAAGCTGTTCGTCATCTGGTTCTTTAGTAGTTATCTTCTGAAGATACATACCAGGCAGTGCCAAAACTTTTACAAATGAGTTGTCATATTTTCCTGCCACCTTTATTATTTCATAAGCAATCCCAGAAACTATCGGAAGGCACAATAGTCTATATACCATTCTCAAAAACGGATTAGGCCATCCAAATAAAGAAAATAATAGCATGGAAACTATCATCACTATAAACATAAAATTCGTTCCACATCTTGGATGAAGAGTTGTAAAATCTCTAGCATTATCAACATCTAACGGAAGATTTTTTTCATAGCAATGTATAGCCTTATGTTCAGCTCCATGATACTGAAATACTCTCTTAATATCATTATTCATAGATATTAACGAAACATATCCAATAAATATAAGTATCCTTATAATACCCTCAAACAAGTTGAGTATCAGTATATTTTGAGTAAAATTTTTAAGTATTCCACCTAAAAAAGTAGGTAAAAGTATAAATAAACCTACAGAAAAAATAAGCGACAAAAATATAGAAAAGTATATTATTACATCATTAGTTTTTTCTTTAAATATGTTATTCAAAAACTCATCAAATTTAGACGGCTCTTCTTCATCTTCTTCAAAGAACTCAGCTGAATAATTTAAAGATCTAACCCCATCTAGCATAGATTCTATAAGTATAAAAGAACCTCTAATAAAAGGTATGTTGTTAAGCCCTTTTTTTCTAACCCAGCTATTTAAATTTCTTTTATTCAAATCAATTTCTTTATTAGGCTTCCTGACCGCAACAGCTACTTTATTTTCACTTTTCATCATTACTCCTTCTATTACAGCCTGCCCCCCTACATTCAGTTTCCTCATGCCCTCATCTCCTTTTCATAATAATATGATATCACAAAAAGTAGTATGTTTACTCTGACTATTTTTTAGAAATCGAAAAAGGCTGCTAATTTAGCAGCCTAATCATTATCTATAACATGACATTTTCTACATCTAGCTTCATAACTTTCTGTTGCTCCAACTAATATAATAGGATCATCATATCTTGCCGGCTCTCCATTTATAAGTCTTTGAGTTCTATGTGCAGGTTCTCCACAAACAATACACACAGCCTGAAGCTTGTCCACAAATTCCGCTACAGCCAAAAGTTTTGGAGTTGGTCCAAAAGGCTCTCCCTTAAAATCCATATCAAGCCCAGCAGCGATAACTCTTATACCTTGATCTGCAAGATTTATAGCAACATCTACTATATCATCTTCAAAAAACTGTACTTCATCTATTCCAACAACTTGAACATTATCTTTTACATGTTCATAAATTTCTTTTGCACTACTTATTGGAATAGCATTTATTGTATTTCCACTATGAGATACAACATCTTCATTACTATATCTATTATCTATCTGAGGTTTGAATGCAACTACATTTTGCTTTGCAATCTTTGCTCTTTTTAATCTTCTTATGAGTTCTTCACTTTTACCACTATACATAGGTCCTATAACAACTTCTATATATCCATGATGAATCGGTCTATACACTTTTAACCCTCCTGTTTCACTCTAATGCAAAAAAACAGGAGTTGGGGTTTCCAACTCCTTAGGTTATTAGTCCATTTTGAATCTTTTCTTAAACTTATCGATTCTTCCACCTTTTTCAACGCTTTTTTGTTTTCCAGTGAAGAATGGATGGCATTGAGAACAAATTTCCACTTTTATCTCATCTGTAGTAGATCCTGCAGTAAAAGTATTTCCACATGCACAATGCACTGTTATTTCTTCGTACTTTGGATGTATGTCTTTTCTCATTTGATTTCACCTCTTTCGTTACATTAATTATATTAGTTTAAGTACTTTTCATTATTCAACTGCTCCATTATAACATAGATTTTACATGCCTTCAAGACTAAATATTCTTGCCTATTAATTCCACAAATTCACTATTGTTCTTAGTTTGTCCTAATAGAGTTATTATTTTTTCTGTTACTTCTTGAACAGTATTATTTGACATTGCTCTTCTTACTTTCCATAAAGCTGCAATTTCTTGTTCTTTTAATAACAGCTCTTCTTTTCTAGTTCCTGATTTATATATATCAACAGCTGGGAATATTCTCTTTTCTGCAAGCTTTCTATCAAGATGAAGTTCCATGTTTCCTGTACCTTTAAATTCTTCAAATATAACATCATCCATTCTAGAACCTGTTTCTACAAGTGCAGTTGCAAGTATCGTAAGCGATCCACCTTGTCTTATATTTCTCGCAGCTCCAAAAAACCTTTTTGGTCCATGAAGTGCTCCAGGGTCAATACCTCCTGATAATGTTCTTCCAGTTGGAGGAATAGTAAGATTGTATGCCCTTGCAAGCCTTGTTATACTATCTAAAAGTATAACAACGTCTCTACCTTGTTCTACAAGTCTTTGAGCCCTATTTAGAACCATTTCAGCTACCTTTATATGATGAGATGGAAGCTCATCAAACGTAGAGTATATAACTTCTCCTTTTATAGACTCCTTCATATCTGTAACTTCTTCAGGCCTTTCATCTATCAAAAGTACTATAAGCTCAATATTAGGATGATTCTCAGATATACTATTTGCAACATTTTTAAGAAGACTTGTTTTACCTGCCTTTGGTGGAGCAACAATAAGCCCTCTTTGTCCTTTTCCAATTGGAGATATAAGGTCTATAAGTCTTGTAGCCACATCTTGATTTTTTCTTTCAAGATTCATTCTCTCATCAGGGTATACAGGAATTAATTTATCAAAGGAAGGTCTTTTAGAAGCTTTCTCAGGGTCTTCATCGTTAATTTTTTGCACATACAAAAGAGCTCTGAATTTCTCACCGCTTTTAGGAGGTCTTGTATTTCCTGTTATTTTATCTCCTGTTTTCATATTAAATCTTCTTATTTGAGATGGCGATATGTATATATCTTGATCTGTAGATAAATAGTTTTTACCTCTCAAAAAACCATATCCATCAGGAAGTATCTCAAGAATTCCCTGTGCCATATTCTCTTCATTTCCATCTTTTACTTCTTCTGCTAACTTTTCAGGAAGAGCTTTTAATTCAGTTTTTTCATCTTCTTTAGTTTTATCTAGTTCCAAAATCATATCTATAAGCTCATCTTTTTTATACTTTAAAGGAGATTTTATACCCTTTTCCTTAGCCAAAAGTCTTAATTCAACGAGCTTCATGCTCTTTAAATCTTCATTCAAAAAATATCGCCTCCATGATTAAAATAAAAATACACACGGGAAAAATACAAGGTGAGCAGTTAAAAGAATTAATTTCGTATACTATATAATATCATCTATATATAACATGGTCAAGAAAAAGCACTTTGGGTATTCCCAAAGTACTTTATTTAGCATATACAGGTTTTTTGTCTAGCTTATGAATAGCTTCTATAAACCTTATTGTTCCAGTTTCAGATCTCATAACTAAAGAGTGAGTTGTAGCTACTTTATTAGCTTTGTAAATTACGCCTCTCAAAAAGTCTCCATCAGTTACTCCTGTAGCTGCAAAATATACTTCATTTCCTTTCACTAGGTCATCAAGAGTTAAAAGCTTTTTGTGATCAAGTCCCATAGCTATACATCTTTGTATTTCTTCTTCACTTTGCGGAGCAAGTCTTCCCTGAAAATCTCCCCCCATACATTTTATAGCAGCTGCAGCTAATACTCCCTCTGGAGCTCCTCCACTTCCTATCATCATGTCAACTCCAGAATAATCAAAGCAAGTAGCCATAGCAGCACCTATATCTCCATCTGTAAATAGTTTTATTCTAACTCCTGCTTCTCTACATTCTTTTATTAATTGCGAATGTCTTTCTCTATCTAGCATAGTGACAGTTAAATCGTCCATACTTTTATCAAGTGCCCTAGATAATATACTTAAATTAGCTTTAAGAGGAAAGTCTAAGCTCACATGTCCCTTAGCTTTTGGTCCTACAGCTATTTTGTCCATATACATATCCGGTGCATTAAGTAAATGTCCTTTTGGCGCTAGAGCAATTACGGCTATAGCATTAGGAAGTCCCTTAGCGACACAATTTGTTCCATCAAGAGGATCTACAGCTATATCAACCTCAAGTCCTCCTCTTTTGCTTCCTATTTTCTCTCCTATATACAGCATAGGAGCTTCATCCATTTCTCCTTCTCCTATAACAACTTCTCCATTAATGTCTATAGTGTCAAACATTTTTCTCATTCTATCTACAGCTACTTGATCTGCTATGTTTTTATCTCCCCTTCCAAGATACTTACCAGCTCCAAGTGCTGCAGCTTCAGTAACTCTAACAAGATCCATCGCTAAGTTTCTATCCATTACTATCCCCCCAAGTAATATTATTTTCTGCCATACTTTTTCATAAGATTTTTAAGTATCTCACTTTTGTCTAATCTATGAATTGCATCAACAAATCTTATAGTTCCTGTTTTGTATCTCATAACCACAGAGTGAGTTTTTGCGATATTTTTATCGTAGTGAACAAGACCCTTTAGCAAGTCTCCATCAGTTATTCCAGTTGCAGCAAAGAATATATCCTCACCCTTTGCTAAATCATCAATGTATAGTGTTTTATTTATGTCATCATCAGTTAATCCCATTTGATAACACCTTTTTACTTCTTCTTCACTCATAGGATTTAGTCTGCACTGCATATCTCCACCCATACACTTTATTGCAGCTGCAGTTATAACTCCCTCTGGAGCACCTCCTATACCTAATAGAATATCTACTCCTGTATCCTCAAAGCAAGTTGCAATACCTGCTGCTACGTCTCCATCTCCAAACATTTTTATTCTTGCTCCTACTCTTCTTATATCTGATATTATATCAGCGTGCCTTTCTCTATCTTGTATTATAACTGTTAAATCAGTTATATCTTTATCAAGAGCCTTAGCTACATTTCTTAAATTTTCCTCAACAGATGCATCTATATCTATACATCCCTTAGCTTTAGGACCTACTATTATCTTTTTCATATATGTATCAGGAGCATTCAAAAGACATCCTTTTTCAGCCATAGCTATAACAGATATAACATTAGGAAGTCCCTTTGCTATAAGAGTTGTACCCTCAAGTGGGTCTACAGCTATATCTACTTCCATATCTTCTTGTGTTCCACATCCTACTTTTTCACCTATATAAAGCATAGGAGCTTCATCAAGTTCCCCTTCTCCTATAACAACTTCTCCTCTTATTTTCATACTTCCAAATGCAAGTCTCATTCCTTCAACGGCTGCTCCATCTGCACCGTTTTTATCTCCTCTACCCATAAATCTTCCAGAGGCTAATGCTGCTGTCTCTGTTACTC
The DNA here is from genome assembly GCA_002029295.1 of Alkalithermobacter paradoxus. Lineage (GTDB taxonomy): Bacteria > Bacillota > Clostridia > Peptostreptococcales > Peptostreptococcaceae > Alkalithermobacter > Alkalithermobacter paradoxus. The sequence continues at coordinate 50,191 of MZGW01000006.1, forward strand.
TAACAAGCTCAAGTGCTAAGTTTCTATCCACGTCTAGTACCTCCTAATTAATTTATTACACCATTAATTATATGTCATATTTGTACATTCTGTAAAGGTTTGTGTTATATTTTTAAAAATGTGATATATTAAATGTCAAAAAAGAAAAGCGTGGATATCCACGCTTTGTTACTTAGGAACACTCTCCCAGTCTTTTAGAAATCTTTCTATTCCGCTATCAGTTAATGGATGATTGAGCATTTGCTTAAACACATTATAAGGAATTGTAGCTATATGAGCTCCTGCTATAGCTGACGATATAACATGCTGAGGATTTCTTATACTAGCAGAAATTATCTGTGTATCTATTCCATGTATATCAAATATTTGAGCTATTTCAGATATAAGATGTGATCCTTCATGTCCTATATCATCAAGTCTTCCAACAAATGGACTAACATAAGTAGCTCCTGCTTTAGCTGCCAAAAGTGCTTGATTTGCAGAAAACACTAAAGTCACGTTAGTTTTTATTCCTTTTTTAGAAAGCTCTTTTACAGCTTTTAATCCTTCACTAGTCATAGGAATTTTTATAACTATATTAGAATGAATCTTAGAAAGCTCTAATGCTTCTTTTACCATTTCATCAGAATTTAAAGAAATAACTTCTGCTGATATAGGACCATCTACTATAGATGTAATCTCTTTAACAACCTCAACGAAATCTCTTCCTTCTTTAGCAATTAAAGAAGGATTTGTAGTAACTCCTTCTATTACTCCCCAAGAATTTATCTCTTTTATTTCTTCCACATTAGCAGTGTCAATAAATAACTTCATAAATACATCTCCTTTATATATTGAATTTTCTGACTAATTCGTCAAGCTTGCTTGCCATTTCATTTAGCTCATTAGTAGCACTTGTTATAACATTAATATCACTTTGCGTACTTTGCGCTATAGATGTAGCACTTTCACATGTTGCAGTGGTTTCCTGTGATATACCCGAAACTTCTGATGACTTACCTAGTATAAATTCGCTGTTATCAGCCTGCTTTTGTATTACATTTGATATTTTTTCTATTAATACAGTTGTATTATTTATTTTATTTATAATACCACTGAACATATCTTTAGTAATATTTGATACATCTATACTCTCATTAACTGATTTTCTAACAATATTCAAACTTTCAACTGTTTTATCAGTGCTATCTGTTACATTAGATATCATTTCATATATCTCGCTAGAATACTTTTTAGTTTCTTCTGCAAGTTTTCTAACTTCATTTGCAACAACAGCAAATCCTCTTCCAGCTTCACCAGATCTTGCAGCCTCAATATTAGCATTTAAAGCAAGCAAGTTCGTCTGTTCTGATATACTGTTTATAACTTCTATTATATTGTGTATATCCTTCGTTCTGCTGCTTAAACTACTTATTATACTTTCCATGCTTATCATAGATTCATTTATGCCATTTATCTTTGATATTATATTATCCATATACTGCTCACCAAGAGTCGCTTCTCTTTTCATATCGTTTGCCACATTTTCTGTTTCTTTGGCATTTTCTACAGCTTCATGAGAAAAGGCATTGATATCACAAATGCTATTATTAAGCTCTATAGTGCTTTCAGAAGTACTTGCCGATCCCATGGCAATCTCATTTATATTAAAAATTATATTTTCTACAGCTTCTACACTTTTTGAAGTTATCTCAGTTACATAATTACTATTTTGACTTAAAGAATTGGACATATCTTTTATCTCGTGTATAATTCCCTTTAAGTTATCAATCATCATATCGAACCCATTTGCAAGTATTCCTATTTCATCATCACTTTTAATATTCAATTTCTCTACATTCAAATCATAATTAGATATTTTGCTTGCATTATGTGCTATATTTTCTAAAGATTTAGTAAATTTTCTAGATATATAGCCTATTATAATCACAGCTATAGCAGTTAATATCAAAGATAAATATATAACTGCATTTCTCAGCTTTTTCATAGCTAGATACTCTTTTTCTACATCGTAATCAACACCAACTATACCTATAACATCTCCACTACCATTTTTTATAGGGTAAAATGAGGATACATGAATTCCCCAATCAGTTTTATCTATATGGTTCCCTATATAACTTTCACCTTCATAAGCTCTAAAAAATCCTTCTTGAGCCTGATCTTCAACATCTCCTATATGAGACATATCTTTGCTACCTATATCATTTCCATCTACAACGTATACAAATTCTCCACTTTCATTTTTTCTCAGTGTATATACATATTTAGCACCTGATATTTGTCTTATATTATTAAGCTCTCTTTGAATTCTCAAATACGCATTACTTCTTTCATCTTCTATACTTCTTAAGGTATCAAAGTCGTATACGCTTATCTTTCCTGCAACAGTTTTAGCAATAGATATTGATTTTTCTCCTAAGCTTTCAACCACCATATTATAGGTCCTATTGTATGTAATTGTAGATAATATTGAGACTATTGGCAAAATACAAAATATAAAAAGCATAGTAAGCTTAGTACTGAATTTTTTTCTAAATGGTACTTTCATGCCCAATCCTCCAAGTCACTTTTTAGTTTACAACTTTATCTACTTTTCCTTTAAGCTCGAATATGTCAAATGGCTTTTGAACTATCTCCTCTATATTAAGCTCATATAACTTATCAATCTTTCTAGGATCAGTAAATGCAGTCAGTATAAGAACTTTTATATTTTGATCTATTTTTCTTATATTTTCTAATATTTCAAGCCCGTCCATATTTTTTAGCCTCATATCCAAGATGGCTACATCTATTTTTTCTTTCTCTATAGTGCTTATAGCCAAATCTCCATCTTCACATAAATAAACATCATAATCCATTTCAAATATACTTTTTAGAAGAGATCTTAATCCTATCTCATCATCTACAATAAGCAACTTTTTTTCACAACTACTCATCTCCTTTCAGCTTCCCCATAATAATTATAATTCTTTTTGATGCAAAATAAAAGGTAGAAATTAGCTTTCTACCTTATCATTTCTAAATTTTCTTTTTATTCTGACTACAAAATCATCTAGCATTATATATACAACTGGTATAAATACTAATGTTAAAAGTGTCGAAAGAATTAATCCCCCTATAACAACAGTGGCAAGTGGTGCTTGTGTTTCTCCTCCTTCTCCTATTCCAAATGCTAAAGGAATAAGACCAAGAACTGTTGTAAGAGTAGTCATAAGTATAGGCCTAAATCTTGTAAATCCTGCTTTTATAACTGCATCTTTTCTTTTAACTCCACTTTCTCTTAGCTTATTTATATAATCAACCAAAACTATAGCATTATTTACAACTATTCCAGATAGCATTATTATTCCTATAAATGCAGGAACAGACAGTGTTCTTCCTGTCACGAACAATCCTATAAATCCACCTGATAATGCAAATGGAACAGAAAGCATTACTGTAAATGGGTGAACTAAAGACTCAAATTGAGATGCAAGTATCATATAAACTATGATTATTGAAAGAATTAAGGCAAGCACTAGCCCCTTAAATGCATCTATCATATCCTGCTGCTGTCCCGTGAATGTATAGCTATATCCAGATGGAAGATTATATTTTTCAAGTTTTTTATTTATATCATCAGTTACAGACTTTAAATCTCTTCCTTTTAATTTTGAGCTTACAGTTATAACTCTAGATTGATTTATTCTAGTTATTTGAGTTGGTGAATTTCCATACTCAATTCTAACAAGCTCTCCTAAAGGAATCATATCTCCTATAGCAGATCTTACAAGTATCTGTTTCATATTTTCTATTGAGTTTCTAACGTTACTATCTAAAGATAAGTTAACATCTAACTCGTCACCTTCAACCTTAAACTTAGTTGCTCTTACACCTTCTATAGAAGCTTTTATTGTATTTGCAATTTCAAAAGTACTTATTCCATAAAAAGAAGCATTATCTCTATTTACAAATATCCTAACTTCTGGATCTCCTAATCTAACATTTACATTAACCTCTGAAGTTCCAGGTACTTCCTTTATTATATCTACAAAATCTTCTCCTATTTCTCTAAGCTTATTTATATCATCACCCTTAATCTCAATAGCTATAGGAGATCCTTCAGGTCCTCCACCCTGCATTGAAGATGTTTGATTAACTGTTATCTTTGCTCCGGCTATTTTCTTAACTTTTTCTCTAATATCACTTACTATTTCTTCAGTTTTTCTATTTCTATCCTTTTGATCTACAAGCATTACCGTAACAGTTGATCTATTTTCAGCAGTTCCTGAGAATCCTCCTGTAGATCCAACTTGAGTAAACACTTTTTCTTTTTCATCAATGCTATCTATTATTTTTTCAACTTCCTTAACTACCTCATCAGAATCCTTAAGACTGCTTCCAAAAGGCATCTCTATATTAACAACAAATGTACCTTCATCTTGCTGCGGGAAGAATTCTCCTCCTACCATACCAACTAAGAAAATAGAAGATATGAATATAGATAAAGCGATAAATACAGTTGTTTTTTTCTTATCTAGAGCAAATCTTAGTATTTTTTCGTAATAATTTTGTAGCTTATTTATTATGCTAGAAAATAAACTTAGTACCTTTTCACTAAATCTACTTTTATTGCTTTCACTATCTAACCTGAGTATTTTAGAAGATAACATAGGAACCACAGTAACTGCTATAACTAGGGATGAAAGTAGTGAAAACACCACACTAAATGAAAGCTGCTTAAATACTATAGCAGTAAATCCCTTTACAAATACTATAGGCAAAAACACAGCTACAGTAGTCATAGTTGAAGCAAATACAGCCATTATAACCTCATTAGTTCCTTTAATCGCCGCTTCATTACTAGAATATCCTTCTTCTTTGAATCTATATATATTTTCAAGAACAACTATAGAGTTATCAACAAGCATTCCTATTCCTAGTGCAAGACCACCTAAAGATATCAAGTTTATTGTCAATTTTCCAAAATACATAAGAGCAAATGTAGTTATTACAGAAACTGGAATTGCTATACCAACTATCAAAGTAGATCTTATATTTCTAAGGAATAAATAAAGAACTATTACAGCAAGTATAGCTCCAAATATTGCACTTTGAGCAACATTTTGTATAGATTTATTTATAAAGTCAGATTGATCCATACCAACTATTATCTCAAGATCTGAATACTCTTTATTAAGATTTGATACTTCATCTATAACTTTTCTAGCAACCTTTACTGTATTTGCAACTGATTGCTTAGTTATAGATATACCTATACTATTTTTTCCGTTAAGCCTTGATATACTTTTCTCTTCTCCATATAAAAAATCTATATCAGCTACATCTGAAAGCCTTATTATATCTCCACTTCTCAGTGCAAGAGGAAGATTTCTTATATCATCTATAGTCTTAAACTCTCCCATAGTTCTAACTAAAAGCTCTGTATTTCCTTTGTTTACCCTACCTCCAGGTAGATTTATATTTTCAGCTCTTAATATATTTTGTATATGAGATAATGTTAATCCATATCCACTTAATCTCTCACTATTTACAACAATTTTCACTTCTTGCTTTGTACCACCCGATACTGATACAGATGCTACCCCTTCTATCCTTTCGAATCTAGAAACAATTTCATCCTCAACAATACCTTGAAGTCTGTGGATTTCCATATCACTTGATATACCCACTTGAACTATAGGCTGTGCATTTGGGTCTATCTTAAGAACTAGTGGGTTAGACGCTCCATCAGGAAGTGCCCACTTTACCATATCAACTTTTTCTCTCATTTCCAGTGCTGCAAAATCCATATCAGTTCCATACTCAAATTGAACTACAACTATTGAGTTCCCTTCTCTTGAGTATGAAGTTACATTTTTCAAATTACTCACAGTAGATACTACCTGCTCTATAGGTCTTGTAACTAATGTCTCTATTTCCTCAGGTGCAACACCACTATAATCAACAGAAACTATAGCAACAGGAACCTCTATCTCAGGATAAAGATCTACTGGAAGCTGAAATATCGAAACAACCCCAATTAGTATCGCTATAAGCATGAACATGAGGGTTGTAACAGGTCTTTTAACACATATTTTAGCTATATTCATTATATCCTCCTTTATTTGACAATCTTAACCTTACTTCCCTCTTCTAAGTAGTTTTGACCTTTAATAACAACTTCTTCTCCTTCTACTAAACCTTCAACTATTTCAATATATTCTCCATTATCTATTCCAACTCTAACAACTTTCATAGTAGCCAATCCGCTTTCAATAACGAACACTACATTTTTACCTTCCTTAACCACTATAGCTGAAGCTGGAACTACAACTACATTTTCCTTTCTTTGGGTAATCAAATCAACCTGTGCAAACATCCCAGGTTTTATTTTATTATCTTTATTTTCAAGCTCTATCTTTGCAGGATAAGTCATCGAGTTTCCTACTGGAGCAAAAGATAAATTTGTTATTTTTCCACTCAAAACTTCATCTCCTAATGAACTAATAAGAATATCAACACTATCTCCTGAGTTTATATTGTTTACAAGATGCTCTGACACATTTACATCAACATAAACCCTATCTATATTAACAACAGTAACACCAGGAACCCCAGCAGATGATACTTCTCCAATATTTACATTAACAGAAGTTACAACTCCTGATATAGGCGATTTTATTATAGTGTCATTTATATTAGATTTTGCGTTATCAAGCATTACTCTAGCCTGCTCAACTTGAAGTTTCAAAACCTCAGTATTTTGCATACTTCCCATGCTCATCTCATACTTTTGAAATTCTTCATTAGATATTATTCCTTTTTCAAGCATAGTTTTCATTTTCTCGTAATTCTCATTTGAAGCTTTTATCTGAGATTTTACATTTTCATAGTTAGCAACAGCTAAATTGTAAGAAGCTTGTGCCTGTCTTACAGCATTCATTACATCTTTTTGGTCTAATGTAAATAGTACATCTCCTTTTTTAACAACATCGCCAACCTTTACTTTCACATCGCTAACAACCCCAGGCATCTTAGGACTTAAATTAGCTCTCTCAAAAGGAACTACCTTTCCAGACAAGCTAGTTTTAATATCTATGTCCATAACCTTAGATTCATAAGTTTCAACACTAACTATAGTTTCCTCATTTTTTACTTCCTCTTCACTTTTACACCCAGAAAGTATGTACACACTCATCAAAATAACCATAAAAAATAAACTGAATCTTTTATTCACACAATTCCCTCCTTTTTTATCATAACCCTATATTATCATAACCCTAAACATATTTGCATACACTTATAATACTTCATTTTATTATTAACTTAAAATTATAGAATAAATTAACACAATTTTAATAGAAAAAAATAGATTTTTTTAACTATTTTTGTCAAAAGTATTGAGCCTTTAGTACTATTTTAATATAATTTATAGATATAAATTATATTATATCTTATAAATCGTCATGTGTTTTAGGGGGTGTTGAATATAGACAGGAAACATATATTTAAAGTTATACTTACTGGACTAATTATAGGAATATCATTCAGACTAATAGCCTTTTACATAACTTTACCTATATCAAGTGAATATTTATATAATACTCCATTTACTATTGTCAATCTTTTAATGGGTGGATTAGTTGGAGTTGCTTTTGCAACTTTATTTTATCAATATAAAGAACTTAAAAATAACAATGAACTTTTAAGTGTATGTGCATCAACAGATGATATGACAGGACTTTATAATAGAAGAACTGGACTTAGCTTTCTAGAAGAACAGCTCAAGTTACTTCAAGAAAAAGATATTAAATTATCTGTATTTTTCATAGATATAAATAATCTAAAAATAGTTAATGATATGTACGGACATAAAGAAGGAGACGAATTAATAATAATTGTAGGAAATATACTAAAAGAAAGCTTAAGAAGAGATGACTTTGTATGTAGAATTGGAGGAGATGAATTTTTAGTCGTACTTCCATACTGTTCATTAAATCAATCAGAGATAGTTTGGAATAGAATATGCGAAAATATAAACCAGTACAATTCTAAAAAGATAAAACCCTATAATCTTAGCTTAAGTCATGGAGCTCACGAATGCAAAAAAGGTGAAACCATGGAGGAAATACTATCCTTTGCTGATAAAAAAATGTATGAAGAAAAAAATAAATATAGAAATCTTAGTTTAACATAGGAGATGATAATTAAGTCATCTCCTATTTACTTTTATGGATTACAATAATTGCAATATTGAGCTGAAGCTGTATTTCCTTTAGGGTACATTTCTTCTCTAATATAACTACATCTATAGCATTTGCTAATGTTTTTTAGTATTCTTTCAGTAGGTAAATTACATAACTCACACGGTAACCCCTTTTCTACTTCACTAACAACAAATCCTGGTGCTCCACAATTTGGACAGCATTTGTTCAATTTTGAAATTAAATCTTCAGTAGCTTTTTTTATATTTTTCATTCTTGTTGGATTAGCATGAGCTCTCATATCAGTTTCTAAAAAAACATTTCCTGACTTTGAATTGGATAAACATAAATCAAATGCCTCTTTCAGCCAATCATAATTGTTAATTCCCTTAATAACTTGATTAGATGAGCTGTTATCAGGCCTAATAATCAAATAGTGCTCAGGAAATCCAATTTTATTTGCAAAATTGATTACATCATCAAATTTATCCGTTGTAATATGATCAAAATTTGTTTCTCCATTTTCACATACTCCATATATCTCAAAATTCTCTCTCTTATCATATAAAAGTACTATCTCTACATTCCATGGTATAGGAATATATGGATGTGACCCAAAACTTCCTTCACTTGCAATACCTATATCAGTATTTGAAAGCTCCATTCCTATTTCAATCTTTAATCTAGCTGTGTCTAACTGAGATTTAGTTCTTTCTACATCCCTAGCGAATGTACCTAGCTTATCTGTATCAAATCTAGTTTCAACTATAACACTACATCCAGTAGCTTCTTCTAATATTGGCTTAATTACCTCTTCTTTTTTATGCTTTGTGAGCAGTACTATTTTTCTATCTTTATATATTTGATTATTCATTCCTTTCCTCCTACAAGACATAAGCTATTATTTTTTCATACTCTGAGATGATACAATACCTATAATACATAAAGCTATTATTAGATAAAATATAAAATTATAGTTCCCTAGTATATCTATTAGCATTCCTGAACTTAATACTCCTAAAATAGCACCTATACCATATGCAGTGAATAAAACACCATAGTTTTGACTATAATGCTTACTTCCATACATAGCAAGAGTTGCAGTTGGAGCAATAGCTAACCACCCACCTAGATTAAACCAAAAAATCGAAAAAGCTATCCCAAACAATATTAAGTTTCCTTCTTTTACTGTAACCATTATAGTTGAGGCTATAGTAATTAATGAATACGAAATTAGTGCAGCTTTTTTGTACGATAGCTTATCTGTAATCCATCCAAATATAGGTCTACCTATTCCATTAAATATTGCAAATATAGACATAAATGAAGCAACTTGTTTTGGTGATAATTTTATCAGTTCTATACCTATATTACTTGTCATTCCAACTAACATTAACCCAATCATTGTCCCTATAGTAAAATTTAGATATAATACCTTGAAACTTTGAGACTTAAGCATTTCTTTAGTATTTATATGATTTCCTTTATTTAAAGTAGTCGACAAATTTGTATTATCTAATTCACCAGGATATCTAAATGTATATGATAATAAAGGTATTATTGTACCAAAGGATATCCCTAATATAATAAATGTTTTGGTAACCCCATAAACTTCTATTAGATTTCTTGCAAGTGGGGCTGTAACTAACGGCGATAATCCAAATCCAATAAGTACAAGACCTACAGCTAGCCCCTTCCTCTCTGGAAACCATTTAGCAACCACCGTCATTGGAACCCCATAAGCTATACCAACACCCGTGCCAATTATAATTCCATACGTAATAGTCAAAACATATATATTTGATGCAATTGCTGATAGTATCCACCCTACAGATACCAGTAATGAACCTATAAGCATAATTAATCTAGGGCTATATTTATCTAAATGCTTACCACTTAAAAACATAAATAATGAGTAAAATGCGAGCGAAACCATATATGGAAGTCCACTTTTTGTAGTTCCTACATTAAATAGCTGTTCTATAGGTAATCTAAAAACACTCCATGAGTATACAGTACCTAAGCACATCATAATAATAATTCCTAAAAATACATATATCCACCTATTATTTGACTTAATATCACTTACTTGTCTATTCACAATTCACACCTTCACTTTCTTTTAGTATGCTCTACATCACTACATTATACCATTTTAACAATAACTTTACACTATAGATAGTATCCAACCATTCTATATTTCCATATTAATATATTAGGTAAGTAAATATAGATAATGAGTTTCGTTATCAAGGGAGAGGATATAATGTGTGGACTAGTTGGTTGGGTAAATATTAAGGAAAATATTAGTGAGAAAGTCAAAGTAATAGAAAATATGACCGAAACCTTGAGCAAAAGAGGTCCGGATTCATTTGGATATTATATATCTCCAAATGCTATACTCGGACACAGACGTCTTACCATAGTAGATCCTGAGGGCGGAGCACAGCCAATGACAAGAAGTTTTTATAATAATGAATATACAATTGTGTATAACGGAGAGCTATATAATACTGAAGAAGTTAGGCAAAAGCTCATATCTAAAGGATATACATTCAAAGCATATTCGGATACTGAAGTTTTGCTAGTTTCTTATATAGAATGGGGAGCTAAATGCCTAGATCATATTAACGGGATATTTGCATTTGGAATATGGGATGAGAAAAGAAAAAGTTTATTCTTAGCAAGAGATCCACTGGGTGTTAAGCCTTTATTTTATGCTATCAAAGGAGATAATATTATATTTGGATCTGAAATAAAGTCACTTTTAAAACACCCTCAAATAGATCCAGTTATAGATGAAACAGGACTTTTAGAAATATTCGGATTAGGTCCTGCAAGATCTTTAGGTAGTGGAGTTTTTAAAGATATTAAAGAAATACAACCAGCACACTACCTTTTATTTAAGGACAACACTACTTTCCTTAAAGAATACTGGAAACTAACACCTAAATATCATAACGAAAGTTTAGATTCTACAATACAAAGCGTAAGAAACTTACTAATAGATGCAGTTGAAAGACAACTCGTATCAGATGTACCTGTTTGTACTTTCTTATCAGGAGGACTTGATTCGAGTGCAATATCTGCAATAACATCAAATGCGTTCAAAAGAGAAGGAAAAGGAAGCTTAAACACATTTTCAATAGATTATAAGGATAATGATAAATACTTTAAATCCAATGAATATCAACCTAACTCAGATAAAGAGTGGGCAGAAAAAATGTCTATATTCTTAGGTAGCAACCATCACAATATATTAATTGACAACAATGATTTAGTATCAGCTCTAAAATATGCAGTAACATCAAATGATCTTCCTGGAATGGCAGATGTTGATTCATCACTTTATCTGTTCTGCAAAGAAGTTAGAAAAATGGCAACCGTATCTCTTTCAGGCGAGTGTGCCGATGAAATATTCGGAGGATATCCATGGTATACAAGACCAGAAGATATAAATTGCAACACATTCCCTTGGTCAAAATCACTTGATCAAAGAAAATATATACTATCAAATAGTCTTAAATATCTACCAATAGATGAATATGTAAATCAGATGTATTTAGATACTATAAATAAAGCTCCTAAATTACCTGGAGAATCTAAAGAAGAAAGTAGAATGAGAGAACTTTTTTATCTAAATATAAAGTGGTTTATGATTACACTTTTAAATAGAAAAGATAGAATGAGTATGGCAAACAGCTTAGAGGTTAGAGTTCCTTTTGCCGATTATAGACTAGTTGAATATGCATTTAATATTCCTAATGAAATGAAGTTTTGTGATAATAGAGAAAAAGGACTATTAAGAAGAGCTCTCAGAGGTATTTTACCAGATGATATAATTGATAGAAAGAAAAGCCCATATCCAAAGACTCATCATATAGAGTATACAAGAGCTGTCCAAAATATAATGACTCAAATATTAAATGATAAGTCATCTCCTATTCTAAATCTTATAGATATAAATGTTGTTAATGAAATAGTTGCAAGTGGAGGTACTTCTTTTAAGAAACCATGGTTTGGCCAGCTTATGACAGGTCCACAACTTATAGCATATCTAATACAAATAAATACGTGGCTTAAAGAATATAATGTTAAGATAGAAATTTAATGGGGGTATGGATATGGACAATTTAGTATATGTAATACCTAAAGATAAGAATGATAAAGAAAACCTTATAAAGATATTAAAAGAACACCCTGAAATAAAATTTGTATCTTTAGTCGGAGTAGATTTAGGAGGAAATGCTACAGATGAAAAAATACCAATTGAAGTGATGTTAGATGATTTAGATAGCTTTTTAAATTATGGCATCCAAACAGATGGATCTAGTGTTGTTCTACACGAAATTGCACATTTAAATAATGCAAGAGTTGATTTGGTTCCAGACCTTAATGTAAACTGGTTCGTTGACTATAACTATGAACACATAGATAATAATCTTCCTGTTGGAACACTTGAAATACCATCATTTTTAATTCACAATGGAGAAAGGGTAGACTCAAGATCTGTGCTTATTAAAGCTATAGATAACTTCAAAACAAAGCTTATGGATATACTCAAAACATATCCTCACATACTGCACAGTATAGGAATAAGCGATCCTTATTATATAGAAGATATATTACTAACTTCCGCTACTGAACTAGAATTTTGGGTAAAAACTCCTAATGATAAAGCAGATATAGAAAAACTTTCAACTTCCCAAATGCTTAAAGAACAATACTGGAAAAGAACTCACGGAACTGTTAGAACCGCTCTTGAAAAGACACTTATACTATTACAAAAGTATGGACTTGAACCTGAAATGGGCCATAAAGAAGTGGGAGGAGTAAGTAGTAAAATAGCTACAAATGGAAAAACAGATCACGTTATGGAACAGCTAGAAATAGATTGGAAGTACTCAAATGCACTACAAGCTGCAGATAATGAACTAATAGTTAGAGAACTAATTGAAGATATATTTGCAAGCTATGGACTAGAAGTAACATTTGCAGCAAAACCTCTTGAAGGAGTTGCTGGAAACGGAGAACACACTCACGTTGGAGTTGCTGTAAAACTAAAAAATGGAAAGATAAGGAACCTTTTCTCACCTTTAGATATGAAAAGTGATTATTTAAGCGAAATAGGATACGGATCACTTATGGGCATACTAAAAAATTATGAGGTTATAAGCCCATTTGTAACATCATCAAATGACGCATTCAATAGACTAAAGCCTGGATTTGAAGCTCCAGTTTGTATAGTAGCATCTTTAGGAATAGATGTAAAAACACCGACTAGAAATAGATCTGTACTTGTAGGTGTAGTTAGAGATATAGATAATCATCTAGCAACTAGGTTCGAAGTTAGATCCCCAAATCCTTTATCAAACACATATTTAGTTTTGGCTAGCTTGTATCAATCTATGTTAGACGGGATACTAGCAGCAGCTAAATCAAATAAAACTTCAAAAGAGCTTGAAGCTGAGATATCAAAAGAATCTGGAGTAGAAAGCTTTTATCTAGAAAAAGATAGAACTTACAGAAGCGAGGAAGATGTATTTGAGCACTATACTGAAGATGAAAGAAATAAATTATTTGGAAAACCACCTGCTACAGTTTATGAAAATATGAAAAATCTAAAGGAATACCACGAAAAGAGAAAAATATTACTTGATGGAGATGTATTTAATGAAAAAATAATAAACTCATTTATAGCAAGTTCATTAGAAAGATGGGAAACTGAGCTTAAGGATAGAATATTACTTGATAATATAAACTTTATAAGAGAATGTAAGAAAGTTCACAATATGGAAGAAGTTACAGACCTTGATGTAGTTAGATGGGAAAAAATAAACAATTTAAGATATTACATGATGAAAAACAGCTTAGATAATAAATGTTTATTCACAAGACTTAGAGAAGCTTTAGATGATAAGGATTATAATCTTGCATCTTCACTTCAACTTGAAATGTATGAAAAAATTAAAGAGATAAACAAACTATATATGAGATACAAAAGAAACTTATTCAATATATAAAGAGCAGCATATGCTGCTCTTTTTATGTTGTCCATTCATTATTAATTATCCCAACTAAATACCACTTACCTTCATGCTCTTCAAATACAAGTCTCAAACTTCTCCAGTCCATTCCACCGTATTCTGGATTAAATCCAGAGAAATAATACTCAACAACTATAGGATTGTCATATACTTCAAATTGATTTTCTAGCATATTCCCAAAACTTAAAACTTCATTGTAGCCTACTTTTTCGGCATTTATAAAATCCTTACTATATATGAATCTTTCGTAGTATTGTGATGGATTAAACTTTATATCATCTCCAGTTCCATCAAAATATCCCCACATATATACATTCTCGTCATTAAAGAAGTTAGCAATCTTTTCTCTATCAAATACTAAATCTCTTTCTACATTTACATAAGTGTACGGAGTGAATCTAACTCCCTTTGTAGGGTGAACAATTTCTGAAAGAGTCTTCATATCTTTGTTTTTTAGTGCTTTTATAGCTTCATATGATCTTTCACCTATTATATCTTTTGGACTTTTGTTTTCTTTGCTTGTATTTTCCTTTTCTTCAGTTTCATCACTACTTTCTCTTTCTTCAACCTTTTCCTTAATATCATCTTCATTAGGTTTTTGGTTAGCGCATCCACTGAGTATAGTAAATGCTAACGCAACAGATACTATTAAGATTAGTATTTTTTTCATAAACTACCCCCTATTCATTAATTAACTTTTCTAATTCATCAACAAGCATATCAAATTTTTTAAGAGTTTTTTCAAGTGGCTCACTGCTATTCATGTCTACCCCTGCCTTCTTTAAAATATTAACGGGATAATCTGATCCACCTGATTTTAGAAATTCTAAATACCTTTCTTTAGCACCTTCTTTTCCATTTAATATATCTTGTGATAAAGCAATTCCTCCACTACAACCTATAACGTATTTATATACATAAAAGTTTCTATAAAAATGTGGAATTCTGCTCCACCATGTTTTAGATAATTCATGAACTCCAAAGTCTTCTCCATAATATTTCTTCATTAAATCTCCCCAGATATTATTGAATGTAGTTGCATTTAACATCTCTCCAGATTCTACTTTCTCATGAATTATTTTCTCAAATTCTGCATACATAACTTGTGTATATACAGAAGACTTTATAAGGTCTATATAGCTTTCAATTAAATATATTTTTTCTTCTTTGTTCTTTGAATTACTTATTAAATATTCAAATAAAAATGCTTCATTAGTTATAGATGCCACTTCTGCTGTAAATATAGGATAATTTGCTTTAGCATAAGGCTGATACTTATTTGAGTAATAACTATGCATAGCGTGCCCCATCTCATGTGTTAGTGTAGATACATCTCCAAGTCCTCCATTATAGTTAAGTAATACATAAGGATTAGTATCATATACTCCAAATGAATAAGCTCCAGTTCTTTTATTTTTTCTTTCATACACATCTACCCATCCACTACTTAATCCCATCTTTAGATCTTTAATATATTGATCTCCCAAAGGTCTTAGTGAATCTACAACCATATCCTTTGCTTTTTCGTATGGTATTTCTTTTCCTACATAGCTTGAGATAGGTATATACATATCATAAAGATATACTTTATCAGGTATATTAAGCTTTTTCTTTCTTAAAGATACATATCTATGAAGTGAATCTAAGTGCTTACTAGTAGTTTGTATTATATTTTCATACAGTTTAGGAGTTACATTATCTTTATCAAGTGCTGCTTCTAGTGCTGAGTTATATCTTCTAGCTTTAGAATAAAATATATTCTTTCCTACTTCCCCAGCTAAATTGGCAGCTAGCAAATTTATGCTTTGATTAAAGCTTTCAAATTCTTTTTCAAAGGCTTCTTTTCTTAAATTTCTATCTTCACTTCCTAAAAGCTTACTGTAAAGACCAGGAGTTAAAGTTATTTCATTTCCATCTTTATCTTTTATCTTTCCAAAATTTCTCTCGCTATTTCTGAATATATCATATATATTACTAGTAGTGTTGCTCATAAATCCCGCTAAGGTCAATATATTCTCTTCTTCTACAGATAAATATCTATCACTTAATCTAAATAGTTCCTTAAAATAGAAATCATATTGTCTAAGAAATTCATCTTCAGCCATAAATTGATTTATTTTTTCTTTAGGAATATTTAAAATCTCTGGCTCCATAAAATTAGTAGCCATTCTTGCCTTAATATTTATATTTCTAGCCTTATCTCTTAGTGCTATATATTTATCATTGCTCTTATCTTCGTCGCTTTTAAGATGTGCATATAAATATAATTTTTCATTTAATCTACTTATATCCTCTGCATCTTTAAATGCCTGAGACATTTGTTTTGATGAATTTGATAATGTTCCTTTATACTTTTCCATCTTAGGTATCATACTTTCTAGTTTTTTATAGTCCCTCTCCCAATGATCATCTGATGGATATATATTATTAAGGTTCCAAGTATATTTATCATTTGAATTTATATTATTAAATACAGTAATTGAATTGTTTAAATTAGAAACAGTAAGTGTAAAGAACAATATACCTAGAAGAAATGTTAATATAAAAAATTTTGAAATAACATATCCTTTTTTGTTCATGCTTTTCCTCCTTTTTCTGCTATATCTATATTAGGATATGTAATTTTCATAAAAAATATAGACTATAATTGTTTTCAAAAAAAATAATAGCAAAGCTAACACTAGCTTTGCTACGCTTCAATCTTTTCATTTTCAAATAGTGATAAAAATATGTCTACAAGTTTTGGATCAAATTGTGTTCCTTTATTGTTTCTTATTTCATCTAAAGCTTCATCTATACTCATAGCTTTACGATAAGGCCTATCTGTAGTCATTGCATCAAAAGCATCTGCTATACACAAGCATCTTCCTTCTATAGGTATGCTTTTTCCCTTAATTCTTCTTGGATATCCATTCCCATCATATCTTTCATGATGTGAAAGTATAGCAGGAAGAACTTTAACTAAATTTGGTATATGCTTTATTATAGTCATAGACATATCTACGTGTTTTTTCATTATTTCCATTTCTTCATCTGTAAGTCTTTCTTTTTTTGTAAGTACATGCTCTGGAATACCTATTTTTCCTACATCATGCAAAAGTCCTGCATACTTTACAATATCAATTTGCTCACTATCTAACCCTGCTGCTTTAGCTAACTTTACTCCATATTTTGATACATTTTCAGAATGACCATATGTATAGTGGTCCTTTGCATCTATTGTCGCAGCTAAAGCCTGAATAGCAGAAAAGTAAGCATCTTGTATTTTTTCTTCAACATGGTTTGTTTCAATAACTTTTTCTCTTGTATTTGTATAAAGAACAACTTGATTTTTTCCTTTTCTTTTAGCTTCATAAAGTGCATCATCTGCATTTTTTATTATCTCTTCTTTAGTTATTCCAGAGTTTGAACTTGCTATTCCTATACTGACAGTAAGAAATTTACTCATATCTTTACTTGAATTAAATTCCTTTTCAACATATCCTCTTATCTTTTCTGCTTCTTTTACAGCTTCATTTTCTGATAAATTAGGAAATACTATTGCAAATTCTTCTCCACCATATCTTGCTACTATATCGCCTACTTTAGTGCATTTTTTGAGGATTTCTCCTAATCTACTCAAGGCATTATCTCCTTCAAAGTGGCCATATAGGTCATTGTATAGCTTAAAGTGGTCTACATCTATCAAAGCAACAGAAAATACATCCATAATCTTTGTATCTATAAGTTTGGAAAGTACTTCATGAAAGTATCTATGATTATATAACCCTGTAAGACCATCTGTTATAGCATCTTCTTTTACCTTTGAGTAAAGCCTTGCATTTTCTATAGCTACTGCACTGCTATTAGCTATTATAAGTAAAAGATCTATATCATCTTCACTATAATTTTCATCATTTTTCTTCTTAGATAAAAGCAATATTCCTATGAGTTCATCTCTTAATTTTATAGGAATAAACAGCTGTATATCATTCTTTTGAAAATAATCTTTTTCATAGTTCCAAAGAGATTGAAAATTAGATAATCTATCTATATGATCTATAGTTAGGAATTTATTTTTATCACAAAACCAATTAACCACAGGACTATCTTCTTTTAATTCAAAGTATCCTAAGCCTTCTATATCACCTTTTGCTTGAAGTGTTATATATTTATTTTCTTTTTTTAGCATTAAAGAAGCATGTTTTAATTTCATACCTTTTATTACAATACCAAGGAAAGAATCAGATAATTCTTCTATATCTAGTGTATTATTTATTATATTACTAAAATCTTTTAATGCTTCTCTCTTTGCAACTTCATCTTTGTAAAAAGCTTTATCTATAATATCCTGGAGCTTATATTTAAAAGGGTGTATTACAACTGCTATAACTATTGATGTTATTACTGCTGCTATAATAGTTTCATATCCTATATATGTTCTTATTGACTTCTCTACAATAAATACTATAGATACATAAAATATTGCAAGTATAAACGTATATATAGAATAAATTAGTCCTCTTCTTATTATTAGTTTTATATCCAAAAACTTATATCTATACATAGAGTATGCAACTAATATAGCATTGATAGTATTTGATAGTAAATCTATTGGATATCTTCCTACCTGTGGTATCAAATTTAAAATTCCACCTAGTATAACTAGTATAAGTCCATAAAATACGAATTTTACTTTATCAAATACTATAATATTTGCTCTGATTTTATGAATTACATTTATAAGTGCCAGAACTAAATAAATAAGACTCCAAACAGCAACAATAGGTGCTATAGGGCCAAGCCTATAATAAAGAGTTCCCTCAACTATATAAGCTTCTTTAACTATATACCCCAAAGAGTTAAGCATAATTAGAATTAACCACATCCCATAGCCTGAATAGAGCTTTTTGTTTTCACTATGAGTCTGTGTAAATATTAAAGTAAATTTATAAAAAGCTATAGGCATACTTATAAGACCTATACAAAGTATTCTATTCCAGAAAAGTGGACCTGGGTATATCCCTGTCCTCATCATAAGTGACCCAAAACTCCATACAATATTGGTTATTATATAAATTGAGTAAGCTTTTATTATTTTACTTCTCTTACTTTTAATCAATATTAACAGTACTATTAAATAACACATCAAGGATAGTGCTGGAGCTAGCGTTTTGTAGCTAAGTATTGACATTAATTACCTCCTATTCATTACTGATACTAATAAGCATTTGTATCTCATCTGCACTAGGATTTATAGGATTTAAAGCTATATTTTTCATTTTCTCAAACTTACTAAAAGTTCCTTTTCGTAAGATTGTAATATGTAGAGGATCTTTTCCTAGTAATGAATCTATACTTTCAAAATCGCTGTCTAATTTCTTGAGACTCATATTTAACTTTTCTTTTACATAATCTTCAGGCACAGTTTCATTCATTTCTAGATAAATATGTAACTTAGGCTCATTTTGTATATATTCTTTTCTAGCAACCCAATTATTTACATTTAAACTTGAATTATTTATAGCATTATTTATTGTATCTTTCGTAATCCTTGTAAATCCTGCAATATCTATTATGTTTGATACTCTGTCTACAAATTTTATCTGTGGAATATTTATACCATTTTTCTTGTCATCTAAAGATATACACTCTATTATATCACCTACTCTATATCTTATGAAAGCACCACCTTTGAATTTTGTAATTACAAGTTCATATCTTTCACCTGCTTTTATCTCATTTAATAATAGAGTTTTGAGCTTTTTTTGATTAGAATCTCTAATAGCATATTTTTCTGGTATAAATTCAAGAAAATTAACATCTGGAAAGAATGTAAGTCCATCTTTACTCCATGTTTCTGTTGCAGCAATAGCTATTTCAGTTCCTCCATATATCTCAATTGGCTTTATTCCCCAATAATACTCAATTTTTTCTTTAAATACAGAGCTATCAGTCCCTGCACATATTATCCCCTTCATACTCCATATATCCCTAGGGAGTATAGTTTTCTTCAACAATTTTTTCTTAATTAAAGCATTTACAAGTCTATAAGCCATGCCAAAGTTTGAAGGTATAACCATTTTAGATTTGCCATTCTTATCTTCATTTGAGAAACTTTCCCCTATTTTAACAAGTACACTCGATAATCCAAAGAAAATATCTATACCTTTCCTTAAACCAAGCTCAAATCCCTTTTCATTTCTCTCTTTAAAACCCATACTCTCAGCTTCTTCAATAGTAGGCAAGTAATCAAAAGTAATCTTCTCTTTTAATCCATAAGGTGCAAGCCCTGTTAAATAAGGAAGTGGTGCCATTCCATACAGGAACTTGTCATTCTCAGCAAGTTTAAAGTCTCCTCTTTTTTTGCTTGTACATAATATCAGACTTGCTATGAATGCTTTAGCGTGCTCCTTTACCATACTCTCTGAGTACGGAGCTAACTTTACAGGGTGTTCTCCACCTTTCCAAGTTGTTTTTATCCAATACATAGGCTTTTGTGGGAGAAGTTCTTCTTTTTTGTTTAACAAAGTATCTGCATAATCATCATAAGTAGTTAGTGGTATAAGTTCTCTGAATTCATCTATAGATTTAGGTTTTATATTGCCCATTAACATTTTTCCTAACTCACAACTAGATAATAATTCTATTTGCTCCATTAGAAGCCTTTCTTGTATTTTCATGAATTCATCAATATTTAAATCTAGAAATCCGCAATATTTTTCCCATATCTCATCACGCTTGCCTTCTCTAAACATTTCCTTAAAAGTTGGCATGTGTTTTCCCCCCTATAAATATAGTATTAATGCATTTTTTTATACTTTCTTTATTTGGTATTAGCATAGGCGTAGTTTTTTGATAATTTTTGTACCCCTTAAACATTTTCACGAAGAATATTTTGTCTTGTATATATACATGAATAACATCTAAACTTGTCCAAACTATACAAGCTGGCACTAAAAGCGTATATCCCGTTCCAAGAAATAAAAATAAGAAAAATAGAAAAAACCACAAAACTCCCGGATGCCTTGTCAGTGCATATGTCCCTGTATTTACTAAATCTTCATTATATTTATTACTCGTGTAAGTACTTTTAAATGGCAGCTCTATAAAAAGAGAATATATAAGCAAAGTTAGGAACAAAAAAGATAATATTATTGAAGGTATTCTTATAAGAATATGTATATATATTTTGTTAGATGTAATAAGTATCATAATCCCAGAAACTATAATAAGACCTAGACCACATATACTAAAAATGTCTTTAACACTCCCCTTATTCTTAAGTTTGAGATAATCGTAAATGGTCAAGAGAACAAAAGCAAGTGAACCTAGCAACACATATGACATTTTATAACACTCCTCCCCCTAATACAAAGTATATATGTATATTTCGACGTATACTTATACTTTCCTTTAGAGTATAAATTAAAAAATAAAAGCGTAATTTCATACGCTTTTAAATTCATCTCCATATTATCCTATAGTCAATGTAAAGATTACAATATCTCCTTAAAAACCCTAAAGAAATTCTCATATCCTATCTTCCTTAAATCACTTTCTGTATATCCTCTACCTGCTAACACATTCATAATGCTTTGTACATGCCCCTGATGATAAAGACCATCTATTATATTAGCATTTTGATTAAAAACAGGAGTAGCTTCATTACTTATAAACTCACAAAAATCAAATCCAAGCCCAACATAATCTACTCCTATCAAATTGACAATATAATCAATATGATCTGCCATTTTTTCAACACTTGGACTTTTTTTGTCAACAAAATGTGGCCATGCATTAACACCTATAACTCCATTTACATTCTTTATAGCCTTTATCTGATCATCTTTTAAATTTCTAGGATTATCACAAAGACTATACACATTTGAATGAGATGCAATGAATGGTTTCTTTGAATGCTCACATACATCCCAAAAACTTCTCTCATTAAGGTGTGATACATCTAGTACTATTCCTAATTTTTCTATAGTATCTATAGCTTTTATTCCAAGCTTAGTAAGTCCCCTATGTTTATTTCCTCTTACTCCGGTTGCCAATTCATTTTCCTCGTTCCATGTTAAACCTATATGTCTAACTCCTAAATCGTATAAGGTATTTATATAATCTACATCATAATTTATAAATGCCATACCTTCTATCCCTAACATTATAGCTAATTTCCCTTCTTTATTAGCTATTTCAAAGTCATTATAAGATTTTATATGCTTTATATAATCACTGCATAAATTTATCTCATTCATTCCACTTTCTAGTATCTTAAGCGTTCTTTCTCTTGAGTAATTATACTTTGGCTCAGTCCAGACAACAAATATAGATCCAAATACATCTCCTTTTATAAAGTTATTTATATGGCTCTTTGCAAGTATATCACTATCTCCTTCTTCGATTTTCTGAATAATATCTGTAAATATATCTGAGTGTGCATCAAATATCTTCATTAAATAACCACCTTCTTTATCATATTTATACCATTTTTTAGTTCCCCTTTTTATCCATATACTCCATATATATAAGCGAAAGGGGTTGATAATATGTCAGTAAATTCTATTAAAAATGGAACAAGCTTAAAACTTAAGTATTCTCTAGGTCTTGATGAGAAAGGAGTTGAAAGATTTAGAAACAGAACTATAAGAAATTTTAGAGTAAATATCTTAGATAATGATCTTTATCAGTTTGCAACTATGTTAGCAAGTCTTCAGGATAGTTTCTTAGTTGAGGTTAATAGGATTGATGATAGCTTGCTTAGTGAGTAGAATCGATTAGTTATATATTCAGCTTCCACAAGCAAGCTTGTAAGTCAGCTGTTATATATAACTTAATCTCTTCTTATTATTAATAATTTGTAGGTGGCTATTGATATATGATACTTATTCTCACAAATTAATTTCCACAAGCAAGCTTGTAAGTCAGCTGTTTTATATAACTTAATCTCTTCTTATTATTAGTACTTTGTAGATGGCTATTGATAGATGGTGCTTATTCTTATCAATTAGCTTTGTCAAGTGAGCTTGTAAGTCAGATGTTTTTACTGAATAGTGATTAAATTTTGGGGGTGTTTTTGTGAAGAGAGTTCTTGAGATGAGGTTTTTGAAGGAAGATGGTAAGGGTGTTACTATATCTTTTGATGATATTAAGGCAGATGTTAATGATTCTGATGTTAATGCATTGATGGATTTTATAGTAACTAAGAATATATTCTCTTTCAAAGGAGTAGGTGTATCCGAAAAAAGAGATGCTAGAATTGTTAATGTTCACTCTGAGCAGATATACTTAGATTAATTAAGGGCCCTTTCGGGCCTTTTGATGTAGAGAGGAGAATTTCATGGGAGATATTTTGAGCTTAGTATCTAATGTAGGTTTTCCTATTGTCCTTTCTATTTATTTGCTTACCAAAATAGAGGACAAGCTAGAAAGACTTACAGAGAGTATAAATCATCTAAATAATTCCATATCAAAACTATAATAAACAGAAGAATTTCTGCAAAATATATATTGAACACAGAACACTTGTTCGATATAATTATATAAAACGTATGTTTTGTAATTCTAGGGGGAGATTTCATTTGTGTACTTATGAAGAAATAAATAATCTAGTGAAGCTATCAAATAAGGGGTGTAAAACTTCGCTAGAGTCTTTAATAACCACATTAAAACCACTTATTATCTCAAAGTGCAAGCATTACTTTGGATATGTTAATGAAGATTTATATAGTGATGGTATTTTAAGATCTATAGAACTCATAAAGAATTTTGACTTTGAAAAGAACACTAAGTTTCTAGGATATATGGAATATATGCTAAGTTGTTTTTATTGGGATAAAAAAAGAAAATTACTAAAAGAAAGTGAAAATGAAATGCTGATAGATGACAGTATAGAGCATTCGTATGAAGAAGACTATTCATTCATAGACATAGAAGAATGTCTTTCTATGCTAAATGATAAAGAAAGGTATATAATAACTCAGCATATTCTAAATGGAGATACACTGGTAAATATATCAAAGAACCTGAATATATCCTATAAATACACAAAGTCACTAAAATCTAAGGCTATCAAAAAACTCAATATATTCTTCTCAACATAGCCCAATATTTCAAAATCTGCACTTTTATGATAAAATAATAATATTAATAATACCTGGAGGTAGACTATGGAAGATAAAATACTTTCTATATTACAACAAATGCAAAGTGATATGAGTGAGATGAAGGGAGATATAAAATCTCTTAAATCTGATGTTGAGTTAATTAAGATCCAACAAAATGAACATACTCAAATTCTGAAAGCTTTACAACACTCAAGTGAAACTAACAGCAACGATATAGAAGACCTAGCATTGAAAATCTCAAAAGTCTATGGTAAAGTGTCTTTAGTTCAAAATGACTTAAATATGATTGAATATGTAACTGCAAACAACATGGCTAATATAGCTATGCTTAAAAGAAAGAAAAATAGGATATAAGTTCAATGATAAAAGGCCTCGATGGAGGCCTTATTTTTTATCCTTAAAAGCTATACTAATATAATAACTAAGTCCTCCATAGAGTAAAACAAATCCAAACACGAGCATGAACACACTTTCTGATGATAACTTATCAATCATTAAGCTCACCGTCCTCTTTATAGAACACTCCCTTTTGCCAAGGCTTTCTAGCAAGTATATGAGATATAATAAATATACCTATAGCAATGCTTCCACCAAATACAACAAGAGAGCTTATAGGATAACCTCCATAAGGAGACTTAAATTCAGAAACTATATTCTGAATAAATAGGTAGGTAAGGGCAACAGGAGTTACATATTTAATACAAAATACCCACCAAGTTCCAACCTTTATATCAGAATATTCATTAACATCATCTTTCATCTTCTCAGCTGTATATATATATCCAAGAACTATAGTCTCAACAAGGCCAATAAGCGCTATACCATAATTTCCCACAAAATGATCAACAATATCAAGCAAAAACACACCAGCACGAGTTGCAAACATAGCACTTCCAAAGAACCCAAATATACATATGAATTTAATTAAATTATCTCTTTTTATATTATATTTATCAAGTATAGCTGATGCAAATGCTTCAAGCATAGAAACACTAGATGATATACCTGCAATAATTAAAGCAAAGAAGAAAGTAAATCCAAATAGACTCTTTAAAAAGTCATTCATAGGAAGATTACTAATAGCAGTAGGAAAAGCAACAAAAGCAAGGCCTGCTCCATTAGTCATAACATCACTAAAATTAGTATTTGAAGAATAAGCATAGTACCCTAAAAGTCCAAATACGCAAAGGCCCGCTAAAAAGTCAAAACTAGCATTTGCAAAAACAGTGATATGAGCATTATTAACTATATCAGATTTTTCTGGTAAATAACTAGAATATGCAATCATAACACCAACTGCCAAAGTAGTAGAAAAGAATACCTGACTATACGCAGAAATCCAAACTCTATGATCAAGTATCTTAGAAAAATCAGGATTAAGCAGATAATTAAGCCCATACTTAGAACCTGGCAAAGTAACTCCCCTTACAGTCATAATAATCATCAATACAGCAAGAAGTGGCATTATAAATCTACAAGCCTTCTCTATTCCACCTGAGATACCTTTTCTAACTATCATATAATTTATAATCCATATAATAACAACAGCTATTAATATATTTACCCTAAGACCACCAAACTCCCATGGAGAAGAAGAAAGCTTTAAAAAATCCTCGATAAAAAATCCACCAGGATTACTTCCCCAGCCAAGATTAAATGACATAAACAGATAATTCAAACTCCAAGCAATAACACAAGAATAGAAAGTCATAACAACTAGTGGTATCATAACCTGCCACCAGCCCAAGAACTCCCATTTTCTTCCTAGCTTTCTAAAAGCAAGTGGTGCAGCCCCCCTCATCTTACTACCAAAGCCAAGCTCCATAATCATAAGAGGAATACCAGCAGTTAAAAGTGCAAAAAAGTAAGGAATCAAGAAAGCCCCGCCACCACTTGAATAAGCTTGATAAGGAAATCTCCAAAGATTTCCAAGACCTATAGCAGCACCTACAGCCCCCATCAAAAAACCAATTCTGGAGTTCCATTGATCTCTCTTCTCCAAAATATCCACCCCCTGAAAATCAATTTTTTAAATTATATGAATATTGTATTAAATTATAACACAAAATCCCAAGGAACAATATTCCTTGGGTTAAAATCAATAAATACCCTTATAATAGCTTATTAATAGCATATATAAACTCTTCAAAATCTACTAAATGATTCTCTATAACCTTTCTTAAAATATCTATATTTAAATTCTGATAATTATGAACAGCTATATTCCTAAATCCTATCATAGCTTTCAGTTTTTTTAACATATCGTCATCTATAATATCGTTGCTATTTAAAACCTCAAATGCATCTCTACTATTCTGAGGGATGCCAAGTTTTCTCGCTGAAACAATATGCATAGCCACATCAATCGCTGCTTCAACTGCCCTTTGAATATTTAAAACTATTGAATCTTGCTTAGTATAATCCTTTAGATTATCTGGATTTTGATCATAAACTTCTTTTATTCTTATCAAGCACCTTTCAATAATAGCAATCTTGTTATATATAACGTCCTTAACCATATATCTTACCATCCCTTTCGATAGCATCTAAAATAACCTTTCTCTCCTCATTCAATTTAGCATACTCTTTCAAAACCCGAATATCATAATTACACATAAGATTTTCATCATCACAATACAAAACTTCTTTCGTTCCAACAATCTGAGCTGCAAACACAGTGCTTATATCTTTTAGATGAACAATTTGCACATCTTTTTTTACTTCAAAAGAAAGACTACCTGCAAGTAACAAAAGTTCATATGTATCTACCAGATTATCAGTATAAAGGGCTAAGTCAATATCACTATCTTCTCTACCTTCTCCCTTAGCAAAGGAGCCAAAAAGATAAATAAATCTTGGGCTTAACTCTCTAACTAAAAAATCTACTATTTTCTTTTTACATTCATAAGATAAATACATATCAATCCTTCTCCTTGTTATAATTATAAACTATATAAAATATAATACCTCATTCTCAAAAAAATATCAAAAAACCCTAAGGATAATCCTTAGGGCCAAAAATACTATTCAACTGGCTTAAGTCTTGAAGTAAAGTGTCTTAATACCTTTGGCTCGAAAGTAAACTCAAGTCCTTTTAGAGTATGAACTCTTTCTTTAATAGATATAAGTGCATCAGCAATAACATCCATATGATTGTAAGTATACACTCTTCTTGGAATAGTAAGTCTAACAAGCTCAAGAGGAGATTCAAGCTGCTCATTAGTTTCTGGATCACGTCCTAAAAGGAATGAACCTATCTCAACACCTCTTATTCCAGCTTCTAGATAAAGCTCATTTGCTAGAACTTGTGCAGGGAATTGATGATATGGAATATGAGGCAGCATCTTTTTAGCATCAACAAACACAGCATGACCACCAGTTGGATACTGAATTGGAACTCCACCCTCTATAAGTCTGTCACCAAGATACTTGACCTGATCAATTCTGTAAGCTAAATAATCTTCTTGAACCCCTTCACGAAGACCTATAGCAAGTGCCTCCATATCTCTACCTGTAAGTCCTCCGTAAGTTGGGAAACCTTCAAGTGGAACAAGCCTACTTCTAGCTTCTATATAAAGATTTTCATCTTCCTTAACACCTAAAAGTCCTCCGATATTTACTATACCGTCCTTTTTCGCACTCATAGTAAATCCTTCAGCATAAGAGAACATTTCAGTAACTATATCCTTAACACTCTTATCTTGATATCCTTCTTCCCTTTCCTTTATAAAGTAAGCATTCTCAGCAAATCTAGCAGCATCTAAGAACACTCTAATTCCATATCTATCAGCCATTTCCTTAACAGCCTTTATATTCTCCATAGAAACAGGTTGCCCACCTGCACTGTTACAAGTTACAGTAATAAGTATGAAAGCTATATCTTTAACATCATTATTCTTTATGAAACTTTCCATACCTTCAAGATCAAAATTTCCCTTGAAAGGATCATAAGTCATAGTATCAAGAGCCTTATCAGTTATAAAGTTAACTGCTTTTCCTCCAGCTAACTCTATATGAGCCTTAGTAGTATCAAAGTGCATATTACCAAGAACATATTGACCAGGCTTAATTAAAAGAGGAAATAGTACCTGCTCTGCTCCTCTTCCTTGATGAGTTGGTATTATGTATTCATGCCCGAATATATCTTGAGCTGTATGAAGTAAGTTATAGTAGTTTCTACTACCAGCATAAGACTCATCACCCATCATAATACCAGCCCACTGTCTATCACTCATAGCACCAGTACCACTGTCGGTTAATAAGTCTATATACACATCTTCAGCTTTAAGTAAAAATGGATTGTATCCAGCTTCAATTAAAGCTTTTTCTCTTTCTTCTCTAGATATTTCCTTAAGAGGCTCAACCATCTTAATTTTAAAAGGTTCAGCTTTCACTTTTCTCATTTTCATTCCCCTTTCATATACTTTTTATGTCATATATTATTATAACATAAAAACTATTCAAGCAATTGAAAATGTTTTCACAGAATAAAAAAGTCTATAATTTCCTATTCATTACTAAAAAAGAGGGATTTTTATCCCTCTACTTGCTATCAACTTTTTCACCTGTAATTTTTAGTAAATAGTTTAGAAACTCATCCTTAAGATCTTCTCTTCTTAAAGCATACTCCACAGTAGCTTCTAAAAATCCTAACTTATCTCCTACATCATATCTTCTTCCTTCAAAATTATATGCATACATAGCTTCTTTACTTGCAAGCTCTTTTAAAGCATCAGTAAGCTGTATCTCTCCACCTTTTCCAGGCTTTGTATGCTCTAATATTTCAAATATAGCAGGATTAATTATATATCTACCTAAAATAGCTACATTAGAAGGAGCATCCTCAATAGATGGCTTTTCAACAAGCCCCTCAACTTTATATATCCTATCTTCTATGTGCTTTCCATCAACTATACCATATTTAGATACATCTTCTTTTTTCACCTGTTGAACACCTAATATGGATGTTTTGTACTTATCATAAGCTTCTATCATCTGCTTTAGACAAGGCTTGTTTGGATTATATACTATATCATCTCCTAATAAAACTGCAAACGGCTCATTTCCTATAAAGCTTTTAGCACAGTATATAGCATGACCAAGTCCTTTAGGTTCTTTTTGTCTTATGTAGTGGATATTTACCATATCAGATATATTTCTAACTTCTTCTAATAAATCGTATTTTCCTTTAGTTTCAAGCTCAAGTTCTAGTTCAACTGATTTATCAAAGTGATCTTCTATACTTTTTTTGTTTCTACCTGTTATGATAAGTATTTCTTCAATGCCAGATTCTACAGCTTCTTCTATTATGTATTGAAGTGTTGGCTTATCAACTATAGGAAGCATTTCCTTAGGCTGAGCTTTAGTAGCTGGCAAAAATCTAGTTCCAAGGCCCGCCGCAGGTATTATGGCTTTACGTACTTTCATGTATCTTCCTCCTTTTTCTTCTCAAGCTATCTAAATTCTATACAAAAAATCTAAATGCTGTATCACTTAAAGTCATTATCAAAATAGCAGCCATTAAGTTACCTACCAAAATAGCAGGAAATGCCCATTTAAACCTTATATCTAATAATGCTGCTCCAAGACTTGCACTCCAAACCCCAGTTCCAGGTAAAGGAATAGCTACCAAAGGAATAAGTGCCCATGCACCATACTTTTGTATCTTATGTGAGTTTTTTGACATTGATCTACTACTCAGTTTATCTACAATAGGACTTAATAACTTGGTCTTTTTCATTGCATTAAATATAGGTCTTATTGCAAATAATATAAATGGAACAGGAATCATACTACCCAAAAAGCTTATTATAGTAGCATGAAGCGGAGACATTCCTAGGGATATACCTACTGGAATGGCTCCTCTTAATTCTATTATTGGCATTGCTGCAGTTAATAAAACTGTTATTTCTATGGTTAAAAAGTTTATTACTTCTTTTAAGAAAGTTTCCATTATTACTCCCCTTTAGAAAACACCTTATTTAAATTCTTGAAATACCGTGTTTATTCAATACCTAAAATTAAGCTCTTTCTAATATAACATTTATTTTGTATATTCAAATAATATTTCTTATATTTTACATTTGTAAACAGTTGTTTATTACTAAAGCGAATTAAGTGCCTAGCATCATTTTTTTCTGATCTATATATTTTTCTTCTCGAAGTTCCAAGCATCCCTAACCATGTCTTCTATAGTTAACTCTGCCTTCCATCCTAATTCTTTCTCAGCTTTACTTACATCAGCAAAACATATAGCTATATCTCCAGGACGTCTTCCAACAATTTCATAAGGAACATCGATCTTGTTAACTTTTATGAAAGTATTTACAAGTTCTAAGACAGAAGTGCCTGTACCAGTTCCTAGATTATAAATATTCACTCCACTATTCAAATTCTCAATAGCCTTCACATGACCTTTCGCAAGATCCACTACATGAATGTAATCTCTAACACCTGTTCCATCAATGGTATCATAATCGTTGCCAAATACATTTAGCTTTTCTAACTGTCCTTTAGCTACTTTGGTTACAAAAGGCATTAGATTATTTGGAATACCATTAGGATCCTCGCCAATCAAACCACTCTCATGAGCGCCTACTGGGTTGAAGTATCTTAATAGACTAACTGCAAATTCTTCATTAGCCTTAGATGTATCAGTTAAGATTCTCTCACTCATAGCCTTCGTTTCACCATATGGATTGGTTGTCTTTTTTAGTTCCATGTCTTCTTTGAGTGGTGAAGGTTGATCACCATAGACTGTTGCTGATGAACTAAAGACAAATTTACCTACTCCATACTTCACACACATTTTGCTAAGCACCATAGTAGATACTAGATTATTATAGTAATACTCAAGTGGCTTAGAAACAGACTCGCCTACTGCCTTAAGGCCAGCAAAGTGAATCACACCATCGATTTTATGGTTATTGAAGATTTCCTCTACCTTTGCTTCATCTGTCACATCTATCTTATAGAAAGTTGGTTTGATGCCTGTTATGGTAACTATCTTGTCTAGTACTCCAATTTTTGAATTGATAAGGTTATCAGCGATTATTACTGTATGATTATTTTTTATAAGTTCTATTGTTGTATGGCTACCTATAAAGCCTAGGCCTCCGGTTACTAATATGTTCATATTTATTACGGCTACCTCCCGTTTTCCATAATCCAACTAATTTCTTCCAACAATCTTTTTCGCTACACCAAGCATCCCTATTTTACTCAATATACCTATAAGAATTGCTTTCGCCTTATTTTTTATACGAACCTTTAGACTATCAGCGCAATACTTTTTTACTAATTCGTCAAATTCTAAGCTATATAAATCATCAAAAAATTTTTCCCTATTAGGGTTTTTTTGAACTGATTTAATTGCTGCTGAATTATATTTAACAGCTTCATATATATCTACTTCTTTAAATTTCATATCTCCTGAAATACTATTAAAAATCTTTCGTCCTTTTTCACTATTAATAAATACTAATGAAGTTCCTTTATCGTCATCCATTTCAGGTAATATGTTTCCAATTCCCCAAAAATCTGCAAGGGTAATATCACTTTGTCTATTTAGTGTCTTAAATTCACAGTCATAACAAGATGGTCTTAAACAGACATCTTTTAAAAATGCTTTCATGTATAAATCTTCATTTAAATTTCTGCGATACTCTGTATTATTCTTAAATGAGAATGATACAGAGTATCTCTTCCAGCCTTCATTTTTCAGTCTGAAAGAGATTCTCTGAGTAAGTGAATCGGCTTTCCTCTCACGAAATTCAACATACTTTCTCCATACTTTTGGCGAAGGTACACCATGACAAATAATATCTATAGTTATTAAATTGTCATACTTTTTTCTGCCTAGGAAAGCCTTAAACCCTTCAATCTGACAAGGAGTTCCAGTAAACAATACTTTTGTTCCTGAATCTAAAAAGTATTTAGCCTTATTATAAGAATTTCCCACCTTACTCTGTAAGTATTTAGAACCCCTTAGTTTACTAAGTTCTTTTCTCGTTTTTACGTAATCATGCTCTAACTCAAATCTATTATTAAAGCATGCTCCAAAAACAATACCACCCTTATCAATCACATATTCCGCAACTAGAGTAAATATCCCTCCTGAAGAACTCGCAAGTCTTATTTCTTCATTATTATTTATGCATGCATATGCTGATGGGTTATTTTCTACTAAAGTCTTGTTAATTATTGGACATACATTTATACAATGATTGCAATTAATGCATATACCATAATCAACCTTAGGATACAAAAAACCTTCTTTATCCTCTTCCATAGAAATACAGTTTTCAGGACATATGTTTAAACATCCGTGACACCCCATACAATCTCTGTTTAATTTAATTTTTTTATCTATCATAATTAATACCACCAATCGCTAGTTTAATAAACAACCTTTTAATCGGTTTACGGATTAAACCCTTTTCATATTGATTCATACCAATAAACCACATTGATACGCTAAAAACCGTAATATAAATTATTCCAAATCCTAAAAAATTAAATAATCTATATAGGTTAAAAAAGTAATTTATTAATCCTCCCACGATAACTGGGGCTATCAATGCAGGAGTAAAACTAAATATCTGTTTCCAAAAGAACTTCATATCTAAACCAACTTTAAGATGGTAGTAAATATTCATGATTACTACATTTCCAATAATAAGTGAAATTGCAGTTCCCATTGCGGCTCCAATACCCCCATATATTTTTGCTAATGGTATAGTTATGCCTAAGTTTGCAAGCGCAATAAAAAAATAAACCCAAGATCTAAATTGATGCAAATTCTTTGCTCGTTGTATTTCAATTCCTATATTTTGAATTAAAGGAATAGTAACAGGAATTATTAGCAATAATGTTATTAGATATGAGTCACTATAATTATTACCTGCCCACATATTAATAAATGGTCTACCCAAAAATATAAACCCTGTTAATATTAATGAAAGTATAATAAATTGAATTCTTCCTATTCTTGTGAATAGTTTTGTTAATTCATCATTATCATCAGAACTTGCTACTATTGTATGTACTCTAGGGATAAACACACTAGATATAGCAGTTGACAGAGTCAAATAATAAGTATTTAGTTGTGCAGCTATCCCATAAATAGCAACTGATGTAGTACCATGAAATCTTCCTAAAATAAATTTATCTACATTCCAGTTGATTTGATCTATTACTAAATTGATAAAAATAAATGATGAGAATACGGTCATTTCTTTCATCAACTTAAAATCAAAACTAGAAAATGAAAATTTCATTCTTAGCTTTTTAATACAATAGATTGCATTGATAACTTCAATAAACATGTTAAGAAAAGTCGTAGCAACTACCATTCCTATAGAACCGTAACCCATTATCAAAACAGGTAAAACAATAAATGGAGTTACAATAACTTTAAGCATTTGAATTAATTTCTGAAAAACAAATTTTTCATTTGCTGTAATATAAGAAGAAAACACCATATTAGGAAAAGATATGGCTAAATTTGCCACTAAAATAACCATCAGAGTTTTAGCTCTCGATAGTTCAGTATTAGTAAACTCCTCTCCAAAAACCAATTCAGTATTAAACGCCAATATACTACCTGCCACTACTGCTACAAGACCCATAATAGAAAAAATAATCAAAAACATCCCGTTTAGCTTATATATCTTGTTTTTATTTTCTTGAACTCTATACCTTGAATAGTAACGCATATAAGCACTACCAAAACCAAAGTTTAGTACTCCTAAATAAGCAACAACTGATGCTACTAAATTATAAAGCCCATATTCACTTTGCCCTAGCAACCTTAATATTATAGGAGTATAAACTATTGACACAACATATCCTATCACCATTGATATATACGATAAAGCAGCTCCTACTTTTAATTGATTCACTTTCATATCTTAATCTTCATCCTCAACACGTAAAGCTTTTTTTAAAAAATTATGGATTTTTTTTCTTTCTACTTCTAATATTTCTGGCACATGAGAGTAGTTAACTTTAAAGGCATCTTCATCTGTAAATATATTTTCTGCTTTTCTATTGTTCAACTTAAATTTTTCAAGAAGTGTATTAATTCTAGAATACATTGAGATTGAGCCTTCCCTTTGATATATTATAAAAGGCTTTTCAAATAAAATAGAAAAAACAGCACCATGAAATGAATCTGTACAAAATATTTTACAATCTGCAACATAGTCTATAAACTCACTCGGACCAGCAATATAAGCTTCTTTATCACTTATATCACACAAATTAATTATTTCTAAATTATTTTTATTTGCTAAACGGTTAATTTGATTATTAAATTCCTTTGGGACTCCTCCTAAAAAATATGTCAGTAAGTAGTTTTTTTTAGGTTCATTTGATGCAGCTTTCGCCACTTTTAACCACTCTTTTTTATCTAAGAGCATAGTTGGGTCAAGTAGTACCGGTGCACTTCTTCCTGTCAACCTTTTTATTATTTTTGCACCATCATCTTCTCTTACAGATAAGTATTCTATTCCTGAAATCCACTCCTTATACCTATTAATTTGATTGTCTGGTATATTAGATATTCCAAAACTTGCAGATAAAGCAACTCTTTTATTTTTAGGAGCAAAAGTCAGAAAGTCTATTTCTGATGTTCTAAAGTTATATGGATTCCAAACCTGATCACTTCCAGTTACATAACAGTCATATAATCTTCCTAGATCATTTGGAATATCAGCATCGGTAATAAAAAAATCTGTTTCAAAAATATAACTTTCTGTAAACTTTTTAAAGTTATTAATTCTTTGTTGTTCTAAATTATCTATTAGATTTTTATTGAATTTTTCGAATAATTTGTCTTTTATCTTTTTATATGCTTTACCAGGTGGCATAGATATCAAATTTTTAGTCCTACTAACAAAATTAGGCTTGTTGACATACTTAGAATATGCAGTGAAATTTTTAACCGTTTCAACTTCAAAGCCAAGAGATTTCAGATACTCCTGAGTAGCATAATTTTGTAGCCTGTTTCCATAATTGTTATAATCATTAATTGTAAATAATCCTATTTTCTTCATCTTAGCCTCCCTAGTTTAATTCTCCTATTTTCATGAAAAGCTTTCTTTTGTAGAAATTTAATTTAACGCTTCTAATTCCATTATTCCAATTATTGTTTTTAAGATATATTTTATATTTTTCATAATAGTTTAAAATTTCTTCTTTACTTACATTAAATTGAAATGCTAATAATAACCTATATACTAACAAAGCTTGAAGCCTATAACTAAGTAGTGCTTTTTCTATTATGTTATCATTCATAAAATCAAGTTTTTCAGCAATACGTTGAATAGAAATAAAATCTTTATCTAACTTATCCATAGAAAAATTTGAAAGACGATTTTCTTCAAATTCTACTCTGTAGTTTGTTAAATATTCCTTTACACAAGTATTTTTTTTTGAATGGGATAAAACTTCACAAAAAAACTCAAAGTCTTCTCCCCATGATATACCTTCAGGAAACTTAATGTCAAATTCTTCAATTAGTTTTTTTCTAATCATCCATCCTGTTGTATGAATTGATACTCTCCCTAAAATATAATCTAGTAATAAATCTTTTGATCTAAATTTTGTTTTTTTAATTTTTGATTTATTCGGGGAAACTATATTATATCCACAATAGCACACATCTGCTGATTCGCTTTCTATCTTATTAACCATTTTTTCGATAAAAGTTTTTTCATAAAAATCGTCTGAATCTAGAAATGTAATAAATTCTCCTGTTGCTAATTGCGTTCCTTTATTTCTTGCTGCTGATACTCCTGCATTTTCTTGAAAAAAATACTTAAATCTACTGTCTAATTTTATATGTTCTAAAGTTATATCTTTGGTTTTATCTTTACTTCCATCATCAACTATAATAGCCTCAAAATTTTTATCTGTTTGTTCTAACAAAGATTTTAACGATATTCCTATACTTTTCTCTCCATTATATACTGGAATCACTATAGAAACTTTTGGTTTCATCCTATATCCCCCTGTCAAATTTAAAAAACTACACTCTACTATTGTATTTTTCAATTATGTTCTTAACTATTCTCGACTCCTCAATAACTTTCGTCCATAAATACTCTTGTGCTTTAAAACCACTAAAAAAGTCATGTTTTTCGATACTGTCCTTATCAAAACTCAAATTGTTGTAATCTAATTTATAAAAAGAACAATTATGTTTTTCCTCAAATTGCCTTACCCATTTATAATCTGTTGTTACAACTTTTAACCCTAAGGCTAAGTACTCCAATAATTTTGTTGATGTTTGAATGTTAAATGGATATTTATCAGGCATGAAGTTAATTCCATACTCTGCTTTAGCTGCAATTTTAGGTACTTCAGAATACGAAACTTTTCCTGTGAAAATTAAGTTCTCGTGATCTTTGTACTCGCTGTATATTTCATCTTCTACATTACCTATTAAACATAATTTACCGTTGTCTTTCTCTGTGAATAACTTTAAGAACTTGTCCATTTCTCTTTCTTTACAAATAGATCCTACATAAACAAAATCGTATTCTTTTTCAACCTCAACTTGTGATATAAATTGCTCGTCAATCCCCATATCTCTATAGCAGAAATCCACACTGTCATTAAAATTAAATCCTTCTTTGACATTTTCATTTAGAAAAATTCTTAAATCAGGCTTAGGATTAAATTTTGATTTTATTAAGTTTTTAGGTATTGGAAATCTACCAGTAGACAAGGAAGCATACTCATGAATAAGTATTTGATTTTTATTTTTCTTAACGCCACCAAAGCCTTTGAACTCCCATATTACATTAAAATCTTCCAACTTATAATCTTTAATTTTTGATGAGTCATAAGCATTAAATTCTTTAGTTTTATTAAAGTAATCTATGTAAGCATCTACTTCTGGAAGGAATGCATTTTCACTACGCATAAATAGTATTTTAATCATAGCTCCTCACTCTTTTCTAACGTTTTTGGGGGATCATCTTTAGCATTCAACTCATACATATTGCCACAAGATGCCATATTGCTTAATCCTAAAAACAATGTTAATAATAAAGATAATACTCCTAATCCACCTAGGTTTATAGATATTGAGTTAGCAACAATTAATAAAAATAAAATAGACTTAGTTATTTCTTGGGGTAGTTTATTCTTAATGCCTAAAAAAGTAGCTTTTAAAATAATGAATACATTAATTACAAAGGCTGGTATGCCGTACATTATTATATAATCTAAATATGAATTATGTGAACTTGCATTTTGAGCGCCCATTGATCTAATTAAATCAGCTACTGAACCATAACCATAGCCCCATATAGGTTCGTTAAGAATAAGTTCAAATGATAATCTCCACAAATAGTCTCTTGAACTCAACCCATGATATATCCTAAAAAAATTAATATCCGCTAAAAATCCTATTGCAAAGTACGTGATAATTCCTAGTAAAAGAAATTTAAAAATAGTTTTAGATCTTATTTTTTTGTTATAAAAAAAGAAAATTATCATAACAAAAATTAAAGCAATCATTGCTGCACGAGATCCACTAAAGTATAGTGCTAACATATTAAGTAAAGCATAAATCTTATATTTCCCTTTACGATTAATTGACAGTATAAATCCAATAGACGCTATTGTACCAAAGTAATTTGGGTCAAAGAAAATTGATGCAATTCTTTTATAATGAGTTGGATTGTAGCCTAGAAAGCTTCCTTGAATTCCTATAACAATTGATACTAATGAAAAAAAAGTTATAAACTTAATCAATTTTTGGGTTTTATTGTCTAAATCTGAATAAATTAATATAGGTATGAAAAGATAAAAAACATATAGACTCAATATCGTCGAAATCACTATAATTAGTCCTGTAAATGTAATCATCCCATATTTTATTGATGCAATTAAAGTTGAAAATATCAATAATATCGATAGAAAATGAACTTCAATATTTCTTTTTAAATTTCTCCCATATATATTAGATATCTTAAAGTTATTTGAATTAAAAAATAACGCAATAATTCCTAAAAGAAGAACACTCATTATCATTACTTGGTAATAATTTCGATATAAACTACGTTCATACGAAAAAAAACTAATTGGTATCAACATGTATATCAGCAAGTCATTTAGTTTTAATTTTTTTATAGATAACCTCATTTAAACACCTTCATCATATAGTTTGTAAATATTTTCCATCTCTTTCAAAACATTCTCAATAGAATAATTCTCTATCTTTTTAAGATTAAATTCACCAAACTCACTTCTTAACCTGCTATTTTCTATCAACTCTTTAATATATTTAGCAAACCCTTCTATATCCCTAGGTTCAACCAAATATCCACCTTTTCCATCTTCTATTAAATCTGAATTCCCTCTGATCTTAGAACACACTACTGGCAATCCATTTGCCATAGCTTCCATTAAAGCAACCGATAGACCTTCTCTATATGAAGGGAAAACGAATATATCTGATATTTTACATATCTCAGGAATGTCTTTCCTAAACCCTAATAAATGCACTTGATTTTCTAGGCCTAGTTCTTTACTTAAGTCTCTTAAGTATCTCTTTAATTGACCTTCGCCACAAACAACATAGTGAATATCAAGATTATTTATCTTAGCAATTGCTCTAATAATAACCTCATGATTTTTATTTTTATTAAGTTCCCCTACTGACAAAATAACAAATGCATCCTTGGGTAAACCTAATTTACTACGTTTTAAGTCTCTGTCAACTTCTAATGTGTTAAACTTTTCCAAGTCTATCCCGACGCCTGGTATATATTCAACTCTTTTAGCCTTAAATTTACTTTTAGCTCTCTCATAATCTTCTTTGTTAATAGTAATTAAAGTATCTGTATATCTAGCAAGCCATTTTTCAACTGGATAATAGGCTAGCCAATTAAGAATAGGTGCCCCTTTAAAAAAGTGGAAACCATGAGCGGTATAAAACACTTTTACATTATTTAAATTTCTACATGCAAACCTTACAATCGCTGAAGCAACTGGTGTGTGGGTATGTACTAAATCATATCCTTCAGAGATGATAATATTTTTTAGCATTTTATAAGCTCTAAAATTATCTCTCTTAAGTGGTGATCTCTGTAATGGTAGTTGATGTATTTTACATCTCATCTCATATATTTCTGGTTTAACTTCCTGTTCTATATTAAAAGCAACATCAACGTGATGTCCTTCATCAATAAGCATCTTGATGTGGGGAATCAAAAATGCATTTACTGTATTTGAAATTGTAGTTACATATAATATCTTCATTCCCAATTCTCCAATCAAATATTATTTAATCTATCTTCCTCACCGGAACCCCAACATACGTCCCAGGTTCAGTAATATCCTTAACCACCACAGCCCCTGCACCTACTTTGCAACCACTGCAGATGTTTACGTTATTGCTTACAATACTTCCAATTCCAAGCCAACTTCCCCTTCCAACGCTTACAGTTCCAGCTATATTAACTCCAGGGGATATATGCACATACTCTTCTATGACATTGTCGTGATCCAAGCTAGAACTTGTATTGATAATACATCCTTTTCCAATTCTACTTGAGCTATTTATAACGACTCCCGCCATTACAACAGTTCCAATGCCTATTTCAACACCAATACCAATAACCGCACTTGGATGAATCAAACTAACTACATTTAACTCTTCTTCAATCAACCTTTCTTGTACCTTCTCCCTAGTTGCATTGTTGCCTATAGCAACAAAGAAATCAGCTTCATCTTTATATGTAAAAGCATCAGCGGTTTTACCGATAACTTCTAACCCCATAGATGTCTTAATAGCCTCGTCATCATCGAGGAATGCGATGCTCTGCCACTTATTCATTTTTATTGCAATATCAGCAATAACCTTTCCGTGCCCACTAGCACCAATTATAATTAACTTTTCTTTCATAGTAAACATACTCCTATTGAAAATAATCTTGAAGTTCTAACACTCTAGCGTACTTCCTCTAAAATGTTCCATAGTAACGGATGTATCAGAGTTAATACCTTCTCTGATAAACACTTTCTTAATAGTAAGAAGAATAATCTTCCAATCACCTACAAAGCTAATATTATCTACATATTCGATATCTAATCTAAACTTGTCTTCCCAACTAATAGCGTTCCTACCATTGACTTGAGCATGACCTGAAAGACCTGGTCTTACTTCATGTCTTCTTTTTTGATGATCATTGTAAAGTTCTAAGTACTGAACTAACAGTGGCCTCGGCCCTACAATACTCATGTCTCCTCTAATAATATTAAATAGCTCAGGAAGTTCATCTAAAGAAGTGGATCTTAACATCTTTCCAAACTTAGTAAGCCTCACTGAATCAGGCAACAATTCTCCATTTTCATCTCTTTCATCTGTCATAGTTCTAAACTTATACATTTTGAATATCTTTTCATTTAGTCCTGGTCTGTCTTGAGTGAATAATACAGGGCTACCTAGCTTTGTTCTCACTAAAATGGCAACAATGATAAGTATTGGACTAAGCAATATTAGTGCAGTCAAAGAAAGAATAATATCCTGTGGTCTTTTTATGAACTTTTCATAGAACCCTTTCTTTCGCTTCATCTACTTCCACAACTCCTTTATAATCTCACAAATTCTCTCAAGATCTTCATCCATCATCTTCGTATCAGATGGCAGGCAAACTCCATTTTTAAACAACTCCTCAGCCACATCAGAACCAACATAATCATATTCAGCAAAGAATGGCTGCATATGCATTGGCTTCCATACAGGCCTTGACTCAATATTCTCTTTCTCGAGTGCTTCCATTATATCAATTGGCTTAACTTTTCCGCTAAGTATCATACAACTCAACCAATAGTTCGGCTCATTCCACTCATTAACAGGCATGAACTCTACACCTTCAAGATCACCAAGTTCTCTTTTATAAAATTCAAATATATATTTCTTCTTGGCAACCCTTTGCTCTAAAACTTTAAGCTGTCCTCTACCAATCCCAGCAACGACATTACTCATACGGTAATTGAACCCTAATTCGCTATGCTGGTAGTGTCTTGCTGTATCTCTGGATTGTGTAGCCCAAAATCTTACCTTTTCAATTCTTTCTTCATCATCAGAAACAAGCATTCCACCACCAGAAGTAGTAATAATCTTGTTTCCATTAAAAGAGAATATCCCATACTTACCAAATGTTCCAGTGTGTTTTCCCTTATAATAAGTTCCTAAACTTTCTGCTGCATCTTCGATAAGTACTACATTATGTTTCTTACAAAGTTCCACAATTTCATCCATATCTGCTGATAATCCATAAAGGTGAACTACTATAACAGCCTTAACTTCTGGATACTTTTCAAAGGCCTTTTCAAGCGCTTTAGGACACATATTCCAAGTTTCATAGTTACTATCAATAAATACTGGTATCGCATCTTGATATATAATCGGATTAGCTGTGGCTGAGAAAGTAAGACTTTGACAGAATACAATATCTCCTTTGCCAACCCCTGAAGCTTTAAGTGCAAGATGTATGGCTCCTGTTCCTGATGAAAGTGCTGCCGCTGCTTTTGATCCTATTTTTGCTGCAAATTCATTTTCAAATCCATTTACATTCGGTCCAAGTGGTGCTATCCAGTTTGTATCAAAAGCTTCCTTAACATACTCCATTTCATAACCCTCATCACTCATATGCGGGGATGAAAGATATATTTTTTTGCTTTCCATTTTTAATACTCCTTTACTACCTTTTTGACTAAGCTTTGCGTATTACTTTAAAATATTCCATCAGCTAACAGACTTTGTGTATGTTGGCACCATCTTCTTTATTACTATATCCACAAGCTCATTTTCTTCATTCCTTACTACATTTTGTAATATTTCTAGCTCATTATATAATGCCTTTACATCTATATCTATTGGTTTTCCTACAAATATCTTCTTATGCTTTGTTCCTGTTAGTCCTTCTTCTGCCATTAATAGTTCCTCGTATAACTTCTCTCCTGGTCTAAGTCCAGTGAATTTAATTTCAATATCTACATCTGGCTCTAGTCCTGAAAGCTTTATAAGGTCTTTTGCAAGATTTGTTATTTTGACTGGATCTCCCATATCTAGTACGAATATCTCTCCACCTTTTGCCATTGCTCCTGCTTGTATAACTAGTTGCACTGCTTCCGGTATTGTCATAAAGTACCTTATTATATCTGGATGTGTTATTGTAACTGGTCCACCTTCTGCTATTTGCTTTTTGAATAGTGGTATTACACTTCCATTACTTCCTAGTACATTTCCAAATCTTACTGCTACGAATTCTGTATCGCTGTGTTTATTAAGTGTCTGAATTATTATTTCTGCCATTCTCTTAGTTGCACCCATTATATTTGTAGGGTTGACTGCTTTATCTGTAGATATAAGTACGAATCTTTTTATATTATACTTGTCTGAAAGCTCTGCTACATTAAGTGTTCCAAATACATTATTCTTTACAGCTTCTGTAGGACTATCCTCCATTAGTGGAACGTGCTTGTGCGCTGCTGCATGAAATACTACTTTCGGATTATAGTCAATAAATATTTGTTCCATTCTTTTTTTGTCTCTTACAGATGCTATTATTACTTTAAGATTTAGCTTGTCCTTATATTTTCTTATTAGTTCTTGTTGTATTTCATATGCATTGTTTTCGTATATATCTAGTAGTATAAGCTCCTTAGGATTAAATCTTGCTATTTGTCTACATAGTTCTGATCCTATAGAACCGCCACCACCAGTTACAAGTACTACTTCGTTTTGTATATAGTCTGATATTTCTTCTAGATTTACTTTTATTGGTTCTCTTCCTAATAGATCTTCTATGTCTACATCTCTTATATTCTTTATATCTACTCTTCCATCTATTATTTCGTACATTCCAGGAAGTGTCTTTAGTTTACATTTTGTTTCTTTACACATTTCTATTAATTTGCTTTTTTCTGATTTGCTCATTGAAGGTATAGCTATTATTATTTCGTCTACCTTTTTCTTTCCTACTATTTCTTTTATTCTTTGTCTATCTCCTAATACAGGTACTCCATGTATAGCTCTTCCTAATTTGGTATTATCGTCATCTATTATACCAACAGGAAATTTCTTTATCTGCGGATTGTTAAACAGCTCTTTGATGACTAGTGCCCCTGCTACTCCACCACCTATTATTAACACTCTTGATCCATTTTTTAGAGAGTATTTTATCTTTAGCTTTCTTATTGCTCTATA
This sequence comes from Alkalithermobacter paradoxus, assembly GCA_002029295.1. Classification (GTDB taxonomy): domain Bacteria; phylum Bacillota; class Clostridia; order Peptostreptococcales; family Peptostreptococcaceae; genus Alkalithermobacter; species Alkalithermobacter paradoxus. Next base: position 93,770 of record MZGW01000006.1, read on the forward strand.
TGAGAATCTAAGCCCTCCTGTTAGACCTATGAGCATTAAGGTATTTAAGATATAAAAGTTAATTGGTAGTGTAGCTTTGGTAAAATGGAATACATTATATATAGCTATCATGGATAATACGGATGATATTATTATTGATATCATTTCTTCTATACTTGCATATCTCCAAAGACTTTTGTAGCATTTGAATATATAGAATGTAGCTATTATTATGAATGTGTATATTATGCTTGACTGTTTAAGAAAAGTAACATATTGCACTGAAGTATTAAAATTGAATATAAGTTCTAAAGATAGTATTGCTGCTATGTTAACTAGTATTATATCAAGTATCAGTAATATCCCTTGTCTAAACCTTATTTTATTCATTATTAGCTCCAAACTTCTCCCCCCTTTACATTAACACATTATGACAAAATACCGCACTATTTCCTTATACTTATTTAAGTATAATACCTTGGGCCTATATTTTCAACCCTTTTGCCACATTTTTCCCATTTTTTTGACGACACTTTATGCCATTTTTCGATTATATGCTCCAATTCTGAAAATTTTTGCATTTAATATTTTGTTACTTATGGTTCTTTCAATCTTAATATCTTATTTTTTCTATATAGTAATCCTTCTTAGCGTTTTTATTTTCTTCGTAATATTGTTTCATGAGATGTATTATATACTCTGAATAATTACTAAATCGTAATTCTTCTTCCATGTCTTTTAGGACTTTTTTCACTTCTTCATCAGATTGCTTCTCGATATTTTTGAATTTGTTGTAATACTTAAGGGCTATACTAGTTTTATTTTTCTGATTTTGATTGTATTCTTGCAAGGCACCTGATATTATTGCTTCTATTTTTTCTGTGTATTTGTTTTGTATATTCGATATTTTTTCTTTGTAGTTTGTTATTATTTCTTTTTCATCTACCATATCTTCTAGTGTTTTTGTGCTTATTTGGTCTTTTTTATAATTTAAGTCAGTGCTTGTAATGAATGAGTATGTGTATATAATCCCTAGTGCTAATATTATTAGTATTATTTTTTTCATATTTACCTCCTTTTTTATTGAGTATGAACAAAAAGACCGCTGATATATCAGCGGCCCTTTATAAATATGCTCTTTATTGTTTTCATTATGCTTTTTTTCTCATGTTTTATCGGTTTTGTTATTTGTATATCTTTATTTTCTATTATCGCTTGTGTATTTTCGAAGAATATCTTATCTGCTTTTTCTTTTCCTATTATATCTTTAATATAGTTGTAGCTTTCTTTTAATCTAGGTGTTCTTTTTTTAGATCCGTGTGCATCTGATGCTACAAAGTGTATGCAGTTATTTTGTAATAATATTTTGCATGTGCTTTGAATTTCTCTGCCTAATTTCCCTAATATACTACTTGCATTTACCTGAATTAGTGCGCCTTGATTTATATAGTCACTTGCAAGATTTGGGTTATCTATTACTTCACTATATCTTTCTATATGAGCTAATATTGGTATATAGTTTCTTATTTTGAATTCATATATTATATCTTCCATGTCTTTTGGTAGATTATCTGGTGGAAACTCTATAAGTACATATTTACTATTGTTTAGTGAATAATAATCTAGCTTATCAAGTTTTGATATTAGCTCTTTACTATAATACAGTTCATTTCCTACATATACCTTTACATCTATATTCTTTTCTTGTAGTAGTTTATTAAATTCATTGACTTTCTCTTCTAAGCTCTTTCCTGTTACATAATGTGAATATAGGTGGTAATGAGATGTATTTATTATTTTTTTTATTCCATCTCTTTCTGCAATTTTTGCCATTTCTATAGATTCTTCTATAGAGCTTGATCCATCATCTACATTATGAATTATATGACAGTGTATATCTATCATAGTATCACCTATTTTTTACTTCTTTTCTTTTTTCTTGTGTTTTTATCGCTATCATCTTCATATGAGTATGCATAATATCCATATGACCTATTTTTTTCAATTTCTAATTTGTTAAGAATTACTCCTAGTATATTAGCTCCTACTTTCACTAAGTTTTCTTTAGCTTTCTTTGCATGTTCTATCTGTGCTTCTCCTGATGCACAAAGAAGTATAACACCGTCTATGAATGTTGATAATATAGCAGCATCTGTGACTACCCCTATGGGTGCAGTATCTACTAGTATATACTCATAATCTTTTTTCATTTCTTCTAATAATCTTTTCATTTTGTTTGAGCTTATCATCTCAGAAGGGTTAGGTGGTATTTGTCCAGCTGTTATTATATCAAGATTTTCTTTGTTTGTTCTTTGTGTATATGCTTGATATTCAATATTTTCTAGGAGTATATCTGTTATTCCTTTAGAATTTGTTATGCCAAACTTTTTATGAATTGACGGTCTTCTGAAGTCGCAATCTATGAGAAGTACCTTTTTCCCAAGATCTGATAAAGAAAGTGCTATATTAGATATTGTTGTAGATTTTCCTTCTCCTTGTCCTGCACTTGTTATTAATATCGTCTGTAAGTTCTCGTCTATGTTAGAAAATAATATATTAGTTCTTACATTTCTATACGCTTCCGCTATTGGAGATTTTGGATTGTTGTGGACTATTAAGCTTTTCATTTTTTCACCTCTATATTTTTAGTTCTTTGCTCGATGGTATAACTCCTATTACTGGTATGTCTAGGTGTCTTTCTATGTCCTTTGGTGTCTTTATTGTGCTATCCATATATTCAAGTACAAATGTAATGAATAATCCTACCATAATTCCTAAGACTGCAGCTATAGCCATATTAAGACTTGGTCTAGGCTTAACTGGACTTTTAGGTATCTTCGCAACATCTATAACTTGTACATTCTCTATGTTCATTATTCTAGTCACTTCATTTATGAAGTTTTTAGCTGTGGTATTTGCTATTCTTGCTATCAAAGCTGGATCCTTTCCCGATACAGTTATTCTCATTATTTGTGTATCTTTAACTGGTGTTACTTTTATGCTTCCTTCAAGTTGTTCATATGCATTTTCAAGTTTTAGATCCTTTATAGTTTTTTCAAGTACTGCTCTTGATTTTACTATTTCTCCATATGTTGAAACTAATCTTTGATTTAATATTATATCGTTGTGATTTATTCTGTCTTCTTCATATGCTTTATTTACTATAAGTGTTGTACTTGTTTCATATTGTGGATCTAGTATAAAATAACTAACCACAGCACTTAGTATTATAGCCACAATAGTAATTGCAGCGATCATTCCTATTCTTTTTCTTATTATGTCGATATACTCCCTTAGTTCAATTGTTTCTTCCATCGTTATCCTCCCCTTAATAATTTTTATATATGTTTTATATTCTATAGTATATTTCGTCATTTTTCAAGAAATTTACCAGTAAATTGTATATACATTTATTTATCCTTGGCAAAAAATGTGATATAATATGATGTAGAAAAATATACAAAGGGAGGGTAAAATGTTGAAACGTATTTTAGCTGCATTATTGATAATGGTTACTTTGCTAGGCATTGGGACTTATATTTGGCTAGATAAAGAAGGTGTATCTGATGAGGATATTTCTTTAGATAAGCCAAGTGCTGATGATAGCGGTAGCGAAAGAGTTAATATATTACTTCTTGGAATAGATGCTAGATCTTCAGAAAACAAAAATAGAAGTAGAACTGATACTATAATGGTTCTAAGCTTTGACCCTAAGACTAATGACACTTCTATACTTTCTATTCCTAGAGATAGTAGGGTTGTGATTAGTGGAAGAAGTGGGTATGACAAGATAAATCACGCCCACGCTTACGGTGGTGTAGATTTAGCTGTAAGGACTGTAAGAGATCTTTTAGGTATTCCCATCCACCATTATATTAGGCTTAACTTTGAAGCTGTTCAAAAGACAGTTGATGATGTTGGTGGTGTTGTTGTTAATATACCACAGGATATGAGAGAAGGTAACAGAGTAGTGTTTTCTAAGGGTGAACATTTGTTAGATGGAAAGAAAGCTCTTGAATTTGTTAGATTTAGAAAAGGATATAACGATCAAGATATAGGGAGAACTAGAGCACAGCAACAGTTTATGCAGGCACTTTTTAAGAAGATGTTATCTCCTGCATCTATACTTAAAGCTCCTAACTATATAGATACTTTCAATAGATATGTTGATTCTGATATGTCTAAGAAGGATATGATGTCTTTAGGTCTAAAGCTTAGAGATGTAAATCCAGAGAATATGAAAAATGCTACTTTACCTGGAAGACCTGCTTATATAAATAATATTTCTTATTATGTTCTTGATGATAATGGTGTTAAAGCTCTTGTTAGTGAGTTTTATCGAGTAGGAGCTGAATAATTATTTTATTCAGCGTCCTCTCACACCACTGTGCGTACCATTCGGTACACGGCGGTTCATATATAGGTGCTAAAACTTGAGCGATAGCTTGTTGGATAACTCTGTCTACTACAGTAGGTATTCCAAGTAATCTCTTTCCTCCGTCAGGTTTTGGTATTTCCACTCTCCTAACCGGTTGTGATATATATCTTCCTTTTAGTAGTGATTGCCTTAATTCCTGTCCATGTTCTTTTAGATATTGTAGAAGTTCATCTACTGTCATACCATCAACACCATGACTTCCCTTATTGGCTTTTACTCTCTTATGTACATTATTCATATTATCTCTTGATAATATTTGCTCAAGTAAGTCACTACCATATTCATTGACATCGTTTCTTCCTTTATCAGACATGGAAGAGATACTATGCACTTTTACATTATCTTTGAGTTCCACTCTATTTTTATGTATATAGCCTTCTTTGTGAAGTTGTCTGCTTTCATCATATTTCTTCGTATCTTTCAAAATTCCAAAACTTCCTATTGTTCAGTCATTCCCACACTAACGCGTATTACGTGGTACTATGACCTCTGGTGACTTCTGATAGTTCAGTCATACATTACTGCATGGGTTGTTATTTCTAAATTCATATCCATAACTTATCTATCAGACCTCCCCGGGTAAGAGCGTAATCTTCCACTCTATATATCTGCTACATTTACACCGCCTGTTTCGGATAGTCTTTGGGCTTTGTTTTGTTGTGCAAACTCACTTTCAAGCGTATGCCTTATATGTAGTTTCTGTTCGTCAGACCAGAGCTTTGTCGCCGACCTCCTTCAGATTCCACCCCGCGGTGGAAACCCTTGTCTTAAGCTAACGGTTGGCACTATCAACCCCCGTATCGGACTTTCACCGACAAGATTACGCTCATGCCGGGCGCACATAAATAAAAGCACTATCAAGTTTCTGATAGTGCCCAGTTTGTAGGCAAAATAATTCACCCAAAAGGGCAGATATTTTATCTTGGATATGATCTATACCTTAACTTAGAAAAATCATGTTGTATGACAAGAAAAATCGAAAAAAAGAGCTGGCTTTTGGAGTTTTTCCACTTCTAGTTTACCAGCTTTTTAATTCAGATATGCGAAAGCAAGCAGAGCCTATATTCGAACTCTATCAATTCGTCTAAGATTTGTATAACGCAATCCATGCTTTTGTTTTAAATCTGCAAATACACTTTCAATCGTAGGCTTGATTTAATATAATTTTTCAACATTCTGAACAGTATTCTTTATATTAATACAACTTCACGTGTTTCAAATGCATTTAAACTTATTGTTTGCGTTCCTAAAATTTGATTAGTTCTTAAATCTCTTAAAACTACATTAAATGGTCTAGTAGCTTGACTTCCTGTGTTTTGAACTATATATGATACTAAAAATCCACTTCCTCTTACCACTGTACTAGATGGACTTATCTTTAAATCTCTAGCTATTATATTTATAGGAACAGTTGTTCTTCCTATATTTTTATTATAAGTATCATTTCCTGTGTACCAGTTATTTCCCCTATTAAAGTGAGTGTCACCTATTCTGTAAGTAAAGTTTATATCTGAAACATTATCTGGTGCTCTAAATCTAACTGGTATATCAATATAAGATGCAAGCTCTCCATTTGCTTTTTGAAGAGTTCTATTTTCTGTAAATGTAGTTGTATTATATACATTAAGAAGATTTCCGTTTGAATCTGTAACTTTTGCATTTACTATAGAAACAGAGCTTGGAACAACAAAAT
>MZGW01000007.1 GCA_002029295.1 Alkalithermobacter paradoxus
TTCTCAGTAAATGATCACTAGGCACAAGTTCATCAAGTGTAAATAAAACAAGTTGGTCTCTATTTATCATATCTTGCTTTCGCAACATAAAAATCACTCCAATATAAATATGTATTTTTAGAAAAATGTTTGAGCTTGCGAGTTTCAAAGTTCCTAGAATTTAGGATGTATGGAGATTTTAGAAATCTCAAGGTGAAATTTAAAGGCCGCTCATTCCATTAGAGGACGCATATTATATCTTTAATTTATATTTATATTTTACTACAAAAAGAAAGAAAGCTCTTTTTGAATTACAAAAAGGCTTTCTACAATATAATTTGTCAACAGTCTGAAAACCTTAGGGCTATAACCCTAAGGTTTTGTAACTATTTTCCTAATCTAGTTCTTAATTTTTCAAGCATATCTTTTGTCATAGAAGATAAATCATACTTAGGATTCCATCCCCATTCCTCTCTTGCAGCACTGTCATCTAATGAATTTGGCCAAGAGTTTGCAATTGATTGCCTTACACTATCAACGTTATAATCCATTTCAAAGTTAGGTATATGTTTTTTTATTTCTGCTGCTATTTGTTCCGGTTCAAAACTCATAGCAGTTATATTAAAGGCATTTCTATGTATAAGTTTAGATGGGTCAGCTTCTAATAGAGTTGATATAGCATTTAATGCATCTGGCATATACATCATATCCATATATGTTCCTTTATCTATATATGATGTATATCTTCCTTTTTGTATTGCATCATAATATATATGAACTGCATAATCTGTAGTTCCACCACCTGGTAAAGTTTGATATGAGATAAGTCCCGGGAAACGAACTCCCCTTGTGTCTACTCCATATTTTTTGAAGTAGTAATCGCAAAGTAATTCCCCTGCAACCTTTGTTACTCCATACATAGTAGTTGGCCTTTGAATTGTATCTTGAGGAGTATTATCTGCTGGAGTATCTGGACCAAATGCAGCTATTGAACTTGGAGTAAATAGAGAAAGCTTTCTTTCTTTTGATATTTCGAGCATATTAAAAAGCCCGTTCATATTTATATCCCAAGCCCTAGCTGGATTTTTTTCACCAACTGCAGATAATAGTGCTGCAAGATGAATAATTGTATCTACATTATATTTAGATACTACTTCAGATGTTTTTTTTCCATCTAGAACATCTACTATTTCAAAAGGACCTCCATATATAACACTTTCATCTCCATTTTTATGGATATCACTTGCAACTATATTGTCATCTCCGTAGATATTTCTTAAATGTATAACTAGTTCAGATCCTATCTGACCTAGTCCCCCTGTAACTAAAATTTTTCTCATAAATTTATCCCCCCCATATATAATATTTATTAATTTATAATTTTATTATTAAAGCTGAAGATTGTAAAATTATTTTTTTGAATATTGTGAATTTTTTTCATAAAAAAACACTCAAAATTTTGAGTGTTTATTTTCTATTTGCTGGTTCTATATTAATTTTATTACCTTTTATTTTATTGTTTTTCATTATATTTAGTACATCCTTTGCATGTTCTCTTGGAACTTCAACAAATGTATATTTATCGTATATGTCTATAGCTCCAATTAACTTTCCTGCAATTCCTGTTTCTCCTGCTATAGTTCCAACTATATCTCTTGCAGAAACCTTTTGCTTACGACCAACATTTATAAACAGTCTTACCATTCCAGGTTCAGCACCAGTATTTTCAAAATCATCTTCTATCTTCACTTCATCTTTTACAGAGTCTTCTCCCATAGAAAGCTTTAAAAGTGCAGCAGCTATATCTAAAGATGTATATTCTTCATCTAACAGTCTTTCAATCCAATTAACATATTTAGTTAGGTGACCTTCTTCTACTACATTTTTTACTTTTTCTAAGAATAAATTAGTCTTAATTTCTTCTACATCACTCATAGAAGGAATTTCATGTATCTTAACTTTAGTTTTAGTATACTTTTGTATATCTTTTAATTTATATATATCTCTTCCTACTATAAATGTGAAAGCTCTTCCTGTCTTTCCTGCTCTTCCTGTTCTTCCTATTCTATGAACATAATATTCTTCATCTTGTGGCATATCATAGTTAAATACAGCCTCTACATCATCTATGTCAAGACCTCTTGCTGCTACATCTGTAGCAACTAGTATTTCAACTGTTCCATTTCTGAACTTAGCCATAACATTATCTCTTTGACTTTGCTTCATATCTCCATGAAGCCCATCAGCAAAATACCCTCTTCCTTGAAGATCTCCTACTAATTCATCAACTCTCTTTTTAGTATTGCAAAATACAACTGATAACTTAGGATTATACATATCTATTAAACGAGATAATACTTCTGACTTTGACTTTTCTTTTACTTCAAGATAAAATTGCTCTATACTTGGGACAGTTAATTCTTTTCTTACAACTTTTATAAGCTCTGGATTTTTTTGATATCTTTTAGTAAGATCTAGGATAGCTTTAGGCATAGTAGCTGAGAAGAATGTTGTTTGCCTTTCAGTTGGGACTTTTTCTAATATAGTTTCTATGTCTTCTCTAAAGCCCATATCAAGCATTTCATCAGCTTCATCTAGTATTACCATTTTAACATTTTCCATTTTCAGGGTACGACGGTTCATATGATCCATAACACGACCTGGTGTACCTATTATAATTTGAATTCCTTTTTTTAGTGCTTTGATTTGGCGATCTATTGGTTGTCCACCATAGATAGGTAGGATTTTGATTGAATGCTTATATTTTGAAAGCTTTCTCAGTTCTTCTGACACTTGAATAGCAAGTTCTCTCGTAGGACATAATACTACAGCTTGAAGTGAGTTGTCTGTAGGATCTACCATTTCTAATATAGGTATTCCGAACGATGCTGTTTTTCCAGTTCCTGTTTGTGCTTGACCGATTACATCTCTTCCCTCTAATATATAAGGAATAGCTTGTGCTTGTATAGGAGATGGTTCTTCAAATCCCATGTCAGCAATAGCTCTTAAAATCTCCTGTGACAAATTTAAATCTTCAAATCTAATTTTTTGGTTGTTTTCCATAATTAAGTTTCACTTTCCTTTCATACGCTTATCTTTTCAATTATATATACATTTGTCGCATTTTGCAATCTTTTTATTTTTTTATTTCAAGATTATTTTCTCTATTTTAATGATATTTAATGCATAATTGTTTAATTTTTGGCATAGTTTGGACACTTATTAATTTTTTGTAACATTTTGAAATATTGTATACAATATGCGTAAATTTTGTGTTAATATATACATATAATATATTGTATACATAATTTCTTAAAGGAGGTAGTTAAATTATGAAAGCATGGGAAAACTTTAAGCTTGGAAAATGGACTAAAGAAATAGATGTTAGAGAGTTCATACTAAGCAACTATACAGAATATACTGGTGACGAATCTTTCCTTACTGGTCCTACAGAATCTACTAAAAAACTTTGGGAGAACGTTTCTTCTTTAATCAAAGAAGAAGTTCGCAAAGGTGGAACTCTTGATGCTGATACTAAAGTTATTTCTGATATAACTTCTCACGAACCTGGATATATAGAAAAGGAATTAGAAAAAATCGTAGGACTTCAAACTGAAGCACCTCTTAAAAGAGCTGTAATGCCTTACGGTGGAATTAGAATGGTTGAAGCTTCATGCGATGCTTATGGATATAAACTTGACCCTTCTGTTAGTGAAATATTTACAAAATACAGAAAAACTCATAACGAAGGTGTATTTGATGCTTATACTTCTGAGATGAGGGCTGCAAGAAATTCTGGTATAATAACTGGTTTACCTGATGCTTATGGTAGAGGTAGAATAATCGGGGATTATAGAAGAGTTGCTCTTTATGGAATAGATATGTTGATAGAAGATAAAAAGAATCAACACAAATCTTTAGAAGTAAATGTTATGGATGAAGATACTATAAGATTAAGAGAAGAGTTAGCTGACCAAATCAAATCTTTAAAACAATTACAAGAAATGGCTTTATCTTACGGATACGATATATCAAAACCTGCTACTAATGCAAAGGAAGCTATTCAGTGGACTTATTTTGCTTACCTAGCAGCTGTTAAAGAGCAAAATGGAGCTGCTATGAGTTTAGGTAGAGTATCTACTTTCCTTGATATATATATAGAAAGAGATTTAAAAAATGGAACTTTAACTGAAGAAGAAGCTCAAGAGCTTATGGATCACTTCGTTATGAAACTTAGAATGGTTAGATTCTTAAGAACTCCTGAGTACAATGAATTATTCTCTGGAGATCCTACTTGGATAACTGAGTGTATAGGTGGTATGACTTTAGATGGAAAATCTTTAGTTACTAAAAACTCATACAGAATACTTAACACTTTATACAACTTAGGTCCTGCACCAGAGCCAAACTTAACTGTTCTTTGGTCTGTTCATCTACCAGAAAACTTCAAAAAGTTCTGTGCTAAGGTTTCTATAGATACAAGTTCTATCCAGTATGAAAATGATGACTTAATGAAGCCTTACTGGGGAGATGACTATGGAATTGCTTGCTGTGTTTCTGCTATGAGACTTGGAAAGCAAATGCAATTCTTCGGAGCTAGATGTAACTTACCTAAAGCATTACTTTACGCTATAAATGGTGGTAAAGACGAAAAAACTAAGATGCAAGTTGCACCTAACTTCGCCCCTATAACTTCTGAATACTTAGAATATGATGAAGTTATGTCAAAATTCGATCAGTGTCTTGAGTGGCTTGCTAATCTTTACGTAAATACATTAAATGTTATCCACTATATGCATGATAAATACTGCTATGAAAAAATACAAATGGCACTACATGATAGAGATGTAGTTAGAACATTAGCTTGCGGTATAGCTGGTCTTTCAGTTTGTGCAGACTCTTTATCTGCTATAAAACATGCTAAAGTTAAAACTATAAGAGATGAAGATGGAATGGTTGTTGACTTTGAAATCGAGGGAGATTATCCTAAGTATGGAAACAATGACGATGTAGTAGATACTATAGCAACTGAATTAGTTGAATTATTCATGAACAAAATAAGAAAAAATAAAACTTACAGAAATGCTATACCTACTCAATCAGTACTTACTATAACTTCAAATGTAGTTTATGGTAAGAAAACAGGAAATACTCCTGATGGAAGAAAAGCTGGAGAGCCATTTGCACCAGGAGCTAACCCAATGCACGGTAGAGATACTAAAGGTTGCTTAGCTTCTATGTCTTCTGTTGCTAAACTTCCATACAAAGATTCTCAAGATGGTATATCTTACACATTTACAGTTGTACCTAGCTCTTTAGGTAAATCAATAGAAGAAAGAATAAACAATCTTACATCATTACTTGATGGATACTTTGTTCAAATGGGTCACCATATAAATGTTAATGTACTAGATAAAGAGACTTTACTAGACGCTATGGATCACCCAGAGCTTTATCCTCAACTTACAATACGTGTATCTGGATACGCTGTTAACTTTATAAAACTTACTAGAGAACAACAACTTGATGTAATAAATAGAACATTCCACGGAAAGATATAATTCAAAAATAAAGCCAAGGTAAATTTATCTTGGCTTTAAGATTCAAAGTGAGGTGGTATTATGGAAATTAAAGGAAGAATTCATTCAATAGAAACATTTGGAACTGTAGATGGACCTGGAATAAGATATATAACATTTCTGCAAGGATGCCCTTTAAGATGTAAATACTGTCATAATAGAGATACATGGGATCCGTCTGGCGGGAATGAGTATACCGTATCTTCTATTATAGATGATGTGAAGAAATATACTCCTTTTATGAAATATTCTGGTGGTGGCATAACTGTATCTGGTGGAGAACCTATGCTTCAGCCTGAATTTGTAAAAGAACTATTAATGAGAGCTAAAGCTAATGAAATTCATACAGCTATAGATACATCTGGGTTTGTAGATATAGATGTTATAGATCCTATTTTAGACTATACTGATCTTGTTCTTTTAGATATTAAGCATATGGATAGAGATTCTTGTAAAGAGCTTACTGGTGTATATAATGATAAGACTTTAAACTTAGCTAAACACCTTTGTAATAGAAAAATCCCTGTATGGATAAGATATGTGCTAGTTCCGGGCATTACAGACGATGAGGGTGATTTAGAAAACCTTGCAAAATTTATATCTACTCTTAACAATGTTGAAAATATTGAAATACTTCCTTACCACACTTCTGGATCATTCAAATGGGAAGAACTTGGTTATCAGTACCCTCTTGAAGGTGTTCCTGATGCTACTGATGAAGATGTGTCAAAAGCATCTAAAGTGTTTGAAAAGTACGGATTAAAAGTAAAAAGGAAAGCGGCTTAAAGCCACTTTCCTTTTTTTACTTTATATCAAACAAACTACTAAGTATCATATTTACTATACTTAATACTATAGATGCAACTATAGCACCTAGTAGTCCATAAATTACAAAACCTTCAACTAATGCTGATGCAAGATAAAGCATAAAACCATTTATTATAAATGTGAATAAACCTAATGTCATAAAGTTAATAGGAATAGTAAACATCACTATTATAGGCTTTATAAGTGTGTTTATAATTCCTAAGATCGCTGCTGCTACTAAAGTTGTTGAAAAGTCTGATACGTGCACATACCCTAATAGCTTAGCCGTAAGGTATATACTCAAAGCTGAAATAAGCCATCTCAAAATGAATTTTCTCACTAAAATTCAATCCTTTCAACTTCTATATTATCAATAGCATCTTTAATTAATTCATCTACATTGAGCTTTGATTCTGAACTCAATATTTTTTCTATTTTAGGTCTTATAACAGGGTTCTTAGGTAAGAATACTGTACAACAATCTTCTTCAGGAATTATTGATGTTTCAAATGTTCCTATCTTCTGAGCTAATGATACTATTTCCGTCTTGTCCATAGCTATACACGGTCTAAATACCGGAATATCTACTGCAGAATTAGTAACATGAAGACTTTGAAGAGTTTGCGATGCTACCTGCCCTATACTTTCGCCAGTTATTAATGCATTACAGTTTCTATTCAGTGCAACTTCCTGAGCTATCTTCATCATAAATCTTCTTGATAATATTGTCATTTCTTCTTCAGGACAATTTTGATTTATAGTTTTTTGTATAGGAAGTAGATTTACTGAATGCATAGTAAACTTTCCACAATATTTAGATAGTATCCTAGCTAAGTCTTTTACTTTTTCTTTAGATCTTTCACTAGTAAATGGATAACTGTGAAAATGTATAGCTTCTATCTCAACTCCCCTCTTTGCTACAAGCCATGCAGCTACGGGGCTATCTATTCCTCCTGAAAGTAAAATCATAGCCTTTCCGTTAGTTCCTATAGGAAGACCTCCATATCCTTCTATCTTATCTACATAGCATATAGCATTTTCTTCTCTCATCTCTGCATATACCACGAAATCTGGATTATGAATGTCTACCTTTAAACTATCTCCTAAGTTAGATAATAAATATCCTCCTATATCCTGACTCATCTCTGGAGACTTAAGTTTGAATTTTTTATCTGCTCTTTTTGACTCAACTTTAAACGTGCTTACATTTTCAAATTCTAACTTCTCTTTTGTAAGTTTTAGACAAACATCTTTTAGTTTATCATAATCTGGCTCTAGTTTCACGGCAGGGCTTAGTGATACTATACCAAATACCTTTCTTACCTCTTGTATTACAGCTTCATAATCATAGTCTTCTATATCTATATATATTCTTGCTTGATCCTTATATACTTTCAATTTTCCAATTTCTTTTAGATTATTCTTTATATTTCTTATAAGTCTATTTTCAAATACATATCTATTTTTTCCTTTTACACCTATTTCTCCGTATCTTGCAATAACTACATTATACAAACTATCACCTCTTATTTATTATTTTTCTAAGATCATATATTCTTTTCTTTAGTATATCTACAGCTAATTTTATTTCTTGCTCTGTATTTGTATGTGACAAGCTAAATCTTATAGCACCTTCTATTTCTTCTGGTTTTAATCCCATAGCTATAAGTACGTGGCTTCCCTTCTTCTTAGATGAGCAAGCAGATCCTGTTGAAACATATATATTATCTTCTTCTAGATAGTGAAGAAGTATTTCTCCTTTTATGCCCTTAAATGATACATTTAGGATATGACAAACTCCATCTTGTGGACTATTTAGTTTAATATCATTAATATTATCACTTATTTCTTTTAATAATAAAGATTTCATATTATTAATTTTTTCTATGTTTTCTTTTAGGTTTGAACTTGTAATTCTGACAGCCTCACCAAGTCCTAATATTCCTGGAACATTCTCTGTGCCAGATCTAAAGTCATACTCTTGTCCACCACCTGTTAAAAATGGCTTTATTTTCGTCTTTTCCTTTATGTATATAAACCCTACTCCTTTAGGACCATGTATTTTATGACCACTTACAGATAATAAATCCACGTTATATCTAGAAGGTTTAAAGTCAATCTTTCCGAATGATTGAACTGCATCTATATGAAAATAAATTTTTCTTTTAAATTTATTTAGATAGTTGCCTATTTTATCTACTGGCTGAATACTACCTACTTCATTGTTTACATGCATAATACTTACGAGTATAGTATTTTCATTTATAGCATTTTTAAATTCTTCAAAATCTATGACCCCATTTTTATCAACATTTAAATATGTAACTTCATACCCTTCTTTTTCTAAATCCTTGAATGTATTTAGGACAGATGGATGCTCTATATTTGTGGTTATTATGTGGTTTCCACTTCTCCTATTTGCATACGCAATTCCTCTTATAATTATATTGTTAGCTTCTGTTCCTCCAGATGTAAATACTATTTCTTTCTCATTTACACCTAAAACTTTAGCTATTTCTTTTCTTACATTTCTTATTTCCTTTTCGACAATTACTCCTCTTCTATGAACCGAAGATGGATTTCCGTATTGCTCTGTTAGTGCATAAACAACTTTATCTACAACTTCTTTATACGGCTTAGTAGTTGCACTGTTGTCTAAATATATTTCCATTTTGCATCACCCACTGAAAAAATTATTAAAGCCAAATAACATATTATATTATTTGGCTTTATATGTAAAGTTAATACCCTATTTCTTCATTTAGTATATATACTTTAAAGTCTATAAGTGGAGGTGCTGTTTCTATTATACTTGTAACCATGCACATTCTCTCACTACTTTTGCAATCCGTACACTTTTCTACTTTTGAACAAGGGACTTCTCTACCCAATCTTTTTGCATTTTTAGGACATGCAACCTCCTTTATTCTTTTCATTGCATCTTCATAATCTTTACATATTTTATTTACACCACATATTATTCTGACTTTCTTAGGTCCAAAGAACATAGCTGCAACTCTATTTCCTACTCCATCTATATTTATTATTTTTCCATCTTCAGTTATTGCATTACTACTAGTTAGATATATATCTGAAAACAATGCTTTTCTAAGTACATCCAGTTTTTGTTCATTAGGTACTTTCCAGTGCCATAAAACATTATTACCTCTTTCTATTAGTTTATCATACAGTCCTAGTTCTTCGACAGTCATAGATCCACCTATTGCAACTAATTCATCATTTTTTATTTCTTCCATTATTTCGCTCATTAAATCTTCTCTGCTTTCAAATAATTTTGAGTTTATATTCCTCTTTGAAAAAGCATCTATAACCTTTAATATTCTTTCCATAGACTTTACCTCCTTTAATCATGTACACTTTATATTATATTAGATTTTGTAGTAATATAAAAATTTATTTTTGTTCAAATGTAAAAAATACCTATTGCAAAATTTGTCGCATTTTGTTATACTATGTTTAGTGGTTATCCCCCTGGTAACCTCAATGAAATCTCTATTCCCAATACCCCTTTTGAACGGATTTCACGCATATGATTATGCGTAGCCTGCCATATGTGGCAGGTTTTTTTTTATCTTTTTTCTTTATAATACATGAAATGTCATATATAATATAATTATGACTTATTATATCTAAGGGAGGTATTTATGAAAAAGAAAGTAGCAATAATATTCACTGGTGGTACTATATCTATGACAGTAGATCCTAGACTTGGAGCTGCTATACCTACTCTTTCAGGTGAACAGATAATGTCTATGGTGACAAATATAGATAAACTTGCAGATATAGAAATCATCAATTTTGATGAGATTCCTGGCCCACACATGACTCCTGAAAAAATGCTAGATTTAAAAAAATTAATAGATACTTTAATATTAAGAGATGATATTGATGGAATAGTTATAACTCATGGAACTGATAGCCTTGAGGAAACCGCTTTCTTCTTAGAATTAAGCTTATATACGGATAAACCAATAGTTGTAACAGGGGCAATGAGAAGTAGTTCAGAACTTGGATACGATGGCCCTAGCAACTTAGCTGCAGCTGTTTGTACTGTTATATCAGATAAGGCAAAATGTAAAGGTGTTTTGGTTGTTCTTAATAATGAAGTAAATGCAGCTTCAGAAGTTACAAAGACTGATACTTTAAGATTGAATACATTCAAATCTGTATCTTATGGTCCTTTAGGAATAGTTGATAATGATGAACTTATACTTCATAGAGACATACTTTCTAGACAGCACATCCATACTAATAAAATAGAGCCTAATGTAGATTTAATAAAAACTGGTGTTGGAATGGATTCTAAGTTTATAAAATTCTCTATTGACTCTGGTGCTAAAGGAATTGTAATAGAGGCTATGGGAAGAGGAAATATTCCTCCTAAAATGTTAGATGGAATAAAATATGCAAAAGAAAAAAATATACCTATTGTAATAGCTTCTAGATGCCATTCAGGACGTGTTCTAGACACGTATGGTTATGAAGGTGCAGGAAGAAACTTAGTTGAGCTTGGCTGTATTCTCGGAAATGACCTTCCTGGACAAAAAGCTAGAATAAAATTAATGCTTGCACTAGGCAAAACTAACAATATCGAAGAAATTAGAAGTATATTTGAGGATGGAGTATACTAAAGAAAATACCCCTTAGCAGTGGTTGCTAGGGGGTATATATTGACTTAGTAACATTTATATTATAAAATCATAATATATAAATAAATAATTTCTTAGGAGGTATTATCCATGTTTAACATTGGTTCTAAGCTTGAAAATATATCTGTAGATGAAATAGATAAAGAGATTCAAAATGGTGCTATTCTTATAGATATAAGAAATGAAGAAGCATATAGTGAAGGGCATATCAAAGGAGCTATAAATATACCTATAAAGCTTCTCCCTTTTAAAATGAATGAGCTTGATAAAAGTAAAACTATACTTGTAGTATGCTATGTTGGTGGAAGCAGTGTTGTTGCTTGTAAAGCTTTAAGTAAAGCAGGATTTAAGGTAAAGAATGTTACTGGTGGAATGAAAGCTTGGAGAGGCAATTTGTCAAAATAATTTATAATGAGGGGATATTCCCTCATTATAAATTTAAAACACTAATTCTAATTTTAATAGCCTTTCTTTTACTTCATCTACTATTTTCTTTTCTTCTTCATAATCTTTAGCTTCAAATGTTACACTAAACCTTAAGAAAGCTCCTGCATCATCCCATGGAACTGTAGAAATAAATGCATTTTCAAGTATATATGAAGAAGCATCTTCTGCATTTGTGAATATTTTTCCACATTTTGTTCCTTTAGGTATCGGAGCATAGCAATAGAAAGTTGCTTTTGGCTTTGTAACATCAAATCCTACTTCCCTTAGTGCACAAACTAGTAAGTCGTGTCTTCTTGAGTATCTTTCGCAGTTGTTATGTGTTATATCTACATTATTTAGTGCACATATACCAGCCTTTTGTATTGCTATAAATTGACCTGAATCTATTGTAGATTTTACATCTGCATATAAATCTATAAATCTTTTGTTTCCTACAATAAATGCAAGCCTCCATCCTGTCATATTGAATGCCTTAGATAATGAATAAACTTCAGCTCCTACTTCTTTTGCACCGTCTACAGAAAGAAAACTTAAGGGCTTATAATCATCAAATGTTAGTGCACTATACGATGCGTCAGAAATTACAAATATATCATTTCTTTTTGCAAAATCTATAACTTCCTCATAAAACTCACGTGTTGCAACTTGACCTGTTGGGTTATTAGGGTAATTTATATACAAAAGCTTAGCTCTTTTTAGTATGTCATCGGGTATATTCGAAAAGTCTGGATAGTAGTTATTCTCTTTATACAAAGGTAAGTTATATACTTCTCCACCTAAGTATCTTGTGTGGTTTGCTATTACAGGATATCCTGGAACCGTTGTTAGTATGACATCTCCACTATTAATAAAACAAAGAGGAATCATTGCTAAAATTGGCTTTGATCCTATTCCGTGCATTATTTCATTATTAGGATCAACATTACATATTCCATATACTCTCTTTAAATATTTAGCTGCAGCATCCTTGAATTCCTGTATTCCATTGTCAGCATACCATCTATTTTCAATTTTTCCAGCCTCATTACAAAGAACATCGACAACTTTTGAATCTGCTTGTATATCAGGCTCTCCTACTCCTAAATCTATAATCTTTGCATCTGGATATTTCAATTTTAGCTCAGCCTTTGCACTTTTTATCTTCATAAATTTGTAGCTTTTCTTTGAAGGGTCGAAATTCTTTCCTCCTAGTCTATTTGCAATTTTTTCTCCAACAAAATCCATGTTCCCCCCCCTTTACACTTTTATACACTACTATATATTATTCATTATGTTAACTATTTGTTCGAACAGAAAAAGAGATTTAACACGTGTTAAATCTCTTTTTAAATGTTCCCATATTTATACCGTAGTTCTTATTTAGGAAAATAATAAACCAGCTTGTTAACACAATTCCTTTAAACACACTGCTCATACTGATGCTCCACCATACACCGTTTAATCCTAATACATTCTCTGATGATAAAATAAGTGCTGCTGGAACACGAAGCCCTGTAAAAACTATTCCAACAATAGATGGTGGTATTGTTTTTCCTAGTCCATTAAATGCTCCTGCTGTTGTTATCTCTATACACATAAAAAGCTGAGATAGTCCTAGTATCTTTAGATATACTATTCCATAACTTAGAGCTTCTTGCTCTGAAATAAATATAGAAAAAACACTTCTTGCTCCAAATATCAAAAGTGCAGTTGCAAATAGTCCTATGACACTTACTATACTCAAGGCTACGAAATATCCTTTATAAATTCTATCCCATTTCTTAGCTCCATAGTTTTGACCTACAAATGTACTTAAAGCTGTAGAAAATCCTCCTGCACTCATCCAAGAAATAGCTTCTATTTGAGACCCTACCTTTTGTACTGCTATAGGAACAGGACCCCAGTTAGATATTATCCTAGCTATAAACATTGCAAATACAGTAAATAATCCACTTTGAAGTGCCACTGGTAATCCAACCTTTATTATACCTTTTATTCTATCATTCTCTGGCTTTTTTAATATGTTAAAACCTTCAAACAAAACCATTTTCCCTCTTATCTTATACACAAATACCATAAAAACGATAAACTGTGCAGTTATTGTTGCAAGTGCTGCTCCCCTTACTCCTAAACTCGGAATTGGACCTAATCCAAATATCAATACAGGATCTAATATCATATTTACACATAGACCTATAGCATTAATCATAAATGGAGTTTTACTGTTTCCATATCCATTAAAAATACCAGTCAAAACTGGATTTATAAAATGAAAAACCATTCCACTTGCAATTATAGTTAGATATTCAACAGACATATTTGCAACTTCTATGTCTCCCATATTAAAAAAGCTTATAAGGTATTTTCTAAAAATTATGATAAAAGTACTGTAGATAAGTGCTAATGATATATTGAGCTGAATACCACTTCGTGCATAAGATTTTGCAGATTCTAAGTCTTCTTTTCCTATACTCTGTGCTACCCCTATTTCAGCTCCTATTTTAGAAATCATTATAAGGGCCATAGAAAACCATACAAAAAATCCAGCAGCACCTACAGCTGCAACATGTCTACTTCCCATTTTCCCTATCCATATCATATCAGTCATGTTATATGCCATCTGAAGAAATGATGTTCCCATTATAGGAAGTGCTAATTTTATAAGTGCTTTAAAAATACTTCCTTCTGTTAGCTTATTAGTTGACATTTTACCCCCCCTGCCCTCTCGATTAATCAAATACATTATATTATACATAAAATAAAAGCTTATTGTAAATGGCAAAAAATTAGGACTTTTTCCAAAGTCCTAACTTCTATCTATATTTTTTTTAAAGCATAGATACCAATCTATACAATGTAAATCTCCTGGACATGTTTCTCTTTCTATCAATCCTTCGTACGTTTGTGGTGGAGGCACAACTACTGGTTGACCTGGCACCCAGTTAGCTGGGGTTACTACCTTTTTCTCATCTGTTGTTTGTATTGCATATAATAGTCTAAGAATTTCTGGTATATTTCTTCCATTAGTTAGTGGATAAGCTAAAATAGCTCTAATTATTTGCTTATCATCTATTATAAATACACTTCTAACTGTTTCTGTTGCACTAACACTTTCTGATATCATTCCGTAAAGTCTAGATATAGATCCATCTCTATCTGCTATTATCGGGAAAGGTATCTGAATTCCTGTGTTCTTATATATATTATGAACCCACGCTAGATGAGAAGGGTTGCTATCTATACTAAGTCCTATTATCTCTGTATTCCTTTGTTTAAAAGCATTATAGCACTGTGTAAAGGCAATGAATTCCGTTGTACAAACAGGTGTAAAATCCCCTGGGTGTGAGAATAATACTACCCATTTACCTTTATAATCTGAAAGTTTCATAGGCCCAAATGTAGTTTTTGCAGAAAAATCTGGAGCTTTCATTCCTATTTTTAGACACTGACTCACAATATCACCTCACTCAAAATATTCATACCTTCTTAATATATGGTATGAATATTTTGAGTGTTGGTTACATTGATGTATTTATCTTGAGAGTCCATTTTTCATAAACTTTATCAAATTATTTATAACTTCCTCATAATCATTCATTTTACTTACACTTGTTATATTAGTTATGTTTGTAAATAAATAAGAAACTATACTTTTTATAAATTCCTTTGGCAAATCCTCCCTAAATTCACCTTTGCTGTACGCATTTTCAATAAGAGCATTCATATAATCATCATTTTGAAAATTGTACTTTTCAAATACTTTCTTATATATTTCATTTTCTTTTTCCTTAATGAAACTTTCCGAGAACTTGCTTATACTAGGACTTTTGTTTGCGAACTTCATTCCAGCCTTTGTTAACTCTTCAAATATTGTAAAGATATCTTTAGAAAAAACATCATAACTTACATTGTTCTTAAGAAACTCTTTTTTCTCATCTATTAATATACCTATTAAATATATATATAGTGCCTCTTTATTTTTAAAGTGGTAATAAAAAGTGCCTTTGCTTATTCCTGCTTGTTTCAGGATATTATTTAAAGAGGCATTTTCGTATCCTCTTTCACTAAATTCATTAATAGCTGCATCTATCAATTCGCTTTTTTTCTCGAAAGTTTTTTCTTTTTCTTGCAAAATACCACCTCTTTATAATTTCATTTGTTTACATCTTAGTTCTTTGTAAGAAAAGTCTGTATGACACAAAATTTAGGATTAGGACATATAAAAGCCCTATAAAGTAGTACTGATTGTAGCTTAAAAGTAATATACTCTCTCCCTTTATTATGCTGCTTATTGCCTTGGCAGGATAAAAGCTTGGAACAAAAGAAAAGAATAGTTCTCTTTTATCTATAAAGAATAATGATATTATAGGAAATATTATAACACTTCCTGCCCCTTTCATTGCAGCAAATCCTTCTATCTTATTCTTAGATAAACAATTTATAAAAAGCCCTGTCATAGGAGCTGATAGGGAAGCTAGGAATGCAATAGATATTATTTGTATATTATTGAAACTTCCTATATTTGAAAAATACATTACGTAACTACATGCTATAAAAGATAAAATAAGCACTATAGCTAATCTAAAAGATAGAAACTGATGAATATTAAGTGGTGTAACTCTTATAGATGTCAAAATATTATCATCTCTATCATCTAAAATTGAAAATCCTATCAAAGCTCCATAAATTTGAGGGGTAAGTAGTGTTAGAATAACTACTATTAAATCCGCATAAACATCTATGTCAAATCCGCTACTTTCTGCAATCCAAGGAAGAAAATATCTACCTATCAATCCAAATATGATTGGATAAAACATCATAAATCCCATCAAAGGATCCCTCATATATTTTTTGAATTCACTTTTTATGAAATTTGCATACATATTAAACCCCACTTTCCTTTACAGCAAATTGATCAAACTTATTCAGGACTATAACATATAAACTTATAGACAATATAATTAAATATAAGCTACATAGAATTATTTCAATATTTTCTATTCCTCCTGTAGAGGCCTTGAGTAAAACCATAGATGCTTTAGTTGGTACAATATATAAAGCTTTTTCTATAATTTCACCTTTAATTAGTCCTACTTCTTGTAAAAGTACTGGAAGCATACATACAAAAGAATACTTTATCATTCCAACCAACAGTTCAGTAAAGTCTTTAGAGTAATAAGTTAATATAAATCCTATTAAAGAATGTAAAAAAGCGATTAGCATAACTGTAAAAATTAAACCTACAATATTGATATTTATTTCCTTAAATAACTTAGAATATATATACAAAATAACCAATGTTATAATATTAGAAAAAACATTAGCAAAAGTCTTAGCAAGTATATATTCAACTTTACTTATAGGAGAAACTAATAAGCTCTTTATTACACCTTCTTGTTTTTCAAAGAACATAGTAACTCCAATCATCAATATACTCATAGAAGTTGCATCTAAATAAATAAGTAATGGAAATATTTTACTTACATCATTTATTTTAGTAAAGTGAAGAACTGCTATCCACATCAATGAAACAAAAAAGCTTGCAGTAAGAATATTATATCTTTTCATTCTTTCAAGTTCACCGTTGAACAATACTACTAAATTATTCATTTTTCTCAACTCCTGTTACTTTTATGAATATATCATCAAGAGTGGTTTCTTTACTGTGTATAGTTACTATTTCTTTGGTTTTAATAATACTCATAAATTTTTCATTTCCTCCTAGATTATCAAGCTTAAAAGATTCTTTTATTACATTATTATCACTTATATATTCTATATCAACCTTCCTCTGTCCGTACTTTAATTTAAGATTCTTAGGAGTGTCTATTTCTGCTATTTGGCCATCTGCCATAAATGCTACTCTATCACAAAGCTCATCAACATCATTCATTAGATGTGTAGTTAGTATAACAGTACCCCCATTTTGTCTAAATTCTTTTATAATATCTTTCACTATTCTTGCATTTTTAGGATCAAGCCCATTTGTTGGTTCATCTAAAAATAGTATCTTAGGATTATTTATAAGGGCTCTAACAAAATTTAATCTAGCTTTCATTCCTTTTGAATATTCATTAACTCTTTTGTCTTTATCCTCGTGAAGCCCAACCCTTTTTAAAAGTTCATTTGTATCTTTATTAGATTTGTATAGCTTCTTGAAAAAATTCAAATTCTCATCCGCTGTAAGTTTTGAAAAGTGAACAGGCATTTCAAATCCTACTCCTATTTCTTCATAAAAGTCTTTACCATAAAACTTTAAATCTTTGCCTTTATATATAACACTTCCATCGTATTTATCTAATAGCTTAGTTAGTATCTTCTGTGTCGTACTTTTTCCAACACCACTTGGACCTAAAAGTCCAAATATTTCTCCTTGCTCAATTTCAAAGTTGATTCCTTTTATCGTATTTTCTTTGTTCTTTGGATACCTAAATGTCAAATTCTCTACTCTAAACATTTCGTTCCCTCCTTATTTTATAGACTATGTAGTCTAGACCGTTAAGTCTATATTATGTCATGTTTAATTTTATGTCAATAAATAAATTTGTATGCAAAAAAAAGAAGACCTGTAAGGTCTTCTAGTTTGCACTTAACCCAGCTAAATTTAGCAAGTTCCAAGGTTTGTTGTAATGTGGCTGAAAGAAAAAATCAACAAATGCAAGCTCGTCTATAGTCATATTGTTTTGTATACAAACTGATATAGTATTTATCGACTGAGTTAAATCAACTTTTGATATTATTTGTGCTCCTACAATTCTTCTTGAGTCTTTTTCGTATACTACTTTTAGTTTTGCTTCATCATAAGTTGGCATAAATTCTGGTCGATAATTATCAGTTACAATTACTGATTCTACATCCATTCCAAACTCATTAGCATAGCTTTCTGTAATTCCTGTTGATGCTATATTGTAATCATAAATTTTAATTCCTGATGTTCCTTGAGTTCCCATATATTTAGTAGTAGGTTCTACTAAATTTCTAGCTACCAAGGTTCCCATTCTAACAGCATTTGTAGCTAGTGGAATATACTCATGAGTTTTTGTAGGATTGTATATAACACTACAGCAATCTCCAGCTGCATATACATCATCTTTGCTAGTTCTCATATACTCATCTACTATAATAGCTCCATTTGATAGCATTTCAACTTTATTTTTAAATAGGTTTGTACTAGGTCTAAACCCTATACAAAGTATAACAAGGTCTGCATTATGCTCTCCTTTGTCAGTTATAACCTTCATAACTTTTCCATCTTTTCCTTCAAACTTAGTTACAGTTTCTCCTAAAGCTAATTTTATGCCCTTATTTTTTAATTCATCTTCAGCCATATCTGTATATTCTTTATCTAGATATTTACTTAATATTCTATCTTGAGTATCTATTAGTGTAACATTTTTTCCGTTCATTTCAAATGCCTCTACAAGCTCAACTCCTATATACCCAGCTCCCACTACAACTACATTTGTAGCATCCTTTGACTTTTCTATTATTTCATTAGAATGGTAGTAGTTTTTAGATAGAAGTATATTCTTCAAATCTACTCCTTCTATATTAGGAACTATAGGCCATGAACCTGTCGTTATAATAAGCTTATCAAATGTGTCCTCAATTTCTTCATTTGTTTTCAAATTCTTAGCTTTGATTTTCTTGTTATCTATATCTACATCTATTACCTCATGAGACATTTTTGTATTTACTCCTATACTCTTGAGATGCTCTGGAGATGAATAAAAAAGTTCTTTAGGATCTTTAACTATTCCTCCTACATAAAGTGCAATTCCACACGAAAGAAATGATATAGTATCATTTCTTTCATATACAGTTATTTGAGAATCTGGGTATAATCTATTTATATTCAATATTGAAGCAGTACCAGCGTGTGTACAGCCTATAACAGCTATTTTCATATATATTGCCTCCTTGAGAGTTTAAATTATTCATATATATAATACCCAAGTTAGATTTGTTTAAACACCAAGGAAGCTATAACAGGCTAGAACACCACAACTTTTCCTTCTTTAATAGTTACATTTATAGTATCACCTTTTTTAAATTTGCTTTGTAGATATTTTTCTGCTATTTCATCTTCTATATACTTTTGTATAGTTCTTCTTAAAGGTCTTGCACCATACTTTTCGTCATACCCTTTTTCTAGTATAAAGTCTTTTACTTCTTCTGAAACTTCTATATTCATATCTTTTTCTTTTACTTCATCTTCAACTTCTTTCAACATAAGATCTATAATTTTTCTTAGTTCTTCTTTGCTTAGACTTGTAAATACTATTATTTCGTCTACTCTATTTAAAAATTCTGGCCTAAATATTTCTTTTAGTGCATTTTTTGCTTTATTTTCTAAAGCTTCATATGCATCTTTTGCAAATCCTATATTATTAGATCTCAGACTACTTCCTGCGTTTGATGTCATTATAATAACTGTATTTTCAAAGCTAACAGTTCTTCCATGAGAGTCTGTCAATCTTCCATCTTCAAGTACTTGAAGTAGCATATTAAATACATCTGGATGAGCTTTTTCTATTTCATCTAATAAAATAACAGAATATGGCTTTCTTCTTACCTTTTCCGTAAGCTGTCCTCCCTCATCGTATCCTACATATCCTGGAGGTGATCCTATTAGTTTTGAAACCGTATGCTTTTCCATATACTCAGACATATCTATAGAAATCATTGCTTCTTCACTTCCAAACAGTTCTCGTGCTAACGTTCTAACAAGCTCTGTTTTTCCTACACCCGTAGGGCCTACAAATATAAATGAAGACGGCTTTTTCTTTTTTCTAAATCCAGATCGATTACGTCTTATAGCCTTTGATATACTTTCAATTGCTTTGTGCTGACCTATTACATGCTTATGTAAACTTTCTTCTAGGTTTAAAAGCTTTCTTGCTTCTTCTTGTGTTATCTTTTGCATAGGAATTTTTGTCCATGACTCAATTACAAAAGCAACATCCTCTACTGTAACATGTGTTTGATTAGCTTTTTCACCTATGGATTTAATTCTTTCACTTATTTCACATTCT
Source organism: Alkalithermobacter paradoxus (assembly GCA_002029295.1). Taxonomy (GTDB): domain Bacteria; phylum Bacillota; class Clostridia; order Peptostreptococcales; family Peptostreptococcaceae; genus Alkalithermobacter; species Alkalithermobacter paradoxus. Next base: position 20,497 of record MZGW01000007.1, read on the forward strand.
TTCATTTTGTATGTAGCGGCTCTTTCATAGTCATTATCAATTGCAGCTTGCTCTCTTTTCTCATTTATATCTTTTAGTTCTTCTTTCAGTTTTTCTAATTCTAAAAGATCGTGATTATTTAAATTAACCTTTGATCCTGCTTCATCTATTATATCTATTGCTTTATCTGGCAAGTATCTATCTGTTATGTACCTTTCAGATAATTTAACTGCTGCTTCTATAACTTCATCTGATATCTTAACCTTATGAAAATCTTCATAGTAACTTCTTATACCTTTAAGTATCTCTATAGATTCTTCTATTGTAGGTTCATCAACTATAACTGGTTGGAATCTCCTTTCAAGTGCTGCATCTTTCTCTATATGTTTTCTGTATTCTTCAAGGGTTGTGGCTCCAATTATTTGTATTTCTCCTCTTGCAAGAGCAGGCTTTAATATATTAGCTGCATTCATAACTCCTCCATGAACTTCTCCTGCTCCCATTATATTATGTACTTCATCAATTACTAAGATAATATTGCCATGCTCTTGAGCTTCTTTTATTATAGATTTCATTCTTCCTTCGAATTGACCTCTAAATTGAGTACCTGCAACAATTGCAGTTAAGTCTAAAAGATAGATTTGTGCATTAAATAACTTAGAAGGCACCTGCTTTTCTACTATTCTAACAGCTAATCCTTCAGCAATAGCTGTCTTTCCAACACCCGGCTCTCCTATTAATATAGGATTATTTTTACTTCTTCTATTTAAAATTTGTATTACTCTGTCTATTTCTTTATCTCTTCCAATAATTTTATCTATTTGATTACTTCTAGCTTTATCTATTAAATTTGTTCCATAAGTTTCTAGATACTTAGTGCTTTTCTTCTTATTTTCATTGATTTCTGGTTTTTGTTTAGTGTCTGATATACTTTCTTTTTCTTCACTATATAAACTTTTAAAATTGTTAAGTATATTATTTAGAACGCTATCATTTTCAGTATTATCATCATCGAAATCTTCATCTTCAAAAGCTGCGTTCATATCTTTAGCCAGATTTTCTATATCTTCTTCATTCATACCTGTTTGTCCTAGAATTTGATCCATTATTGGAAGTCCTAGTTTTTTTGCACATTCTATGCATATTCCTCTCATCTGTGTTTTTCCATTTTCAATTTTTGATACAAATGCAATTGCTACATTCTTATTGCAAACAGAACATTTTTTCATATTAATCATCTCCGTTTATACACCAAAAATTATAATTTTTTATAAAATTTATTAATATTATAACATATAGAAAAAACCTCTTTAACAGAATTTAACTCTTCTAAAGAGGTTATTTTTTTATACATTTGGGATATCCATACCATAAAATATCTCAGTCATTTCCTTATTTAACATCTTTATTATACTTTCCTTTTGTAATTCACTAAGATCTTCCTCTTTTATTTCAAATAAATAGTTATTTAAGTTTATATCTTTGACCCTCATCTTTGTATGAAATACATTTGATTGATATATATTCATATCTATTAGATGGTACCTATTAATAGTTTCTTTGCTTATATAGTTTTGGATTGAATTAATTTCATGGTCTATGAAATGTTTTCTTCCATCTACATCTCTAGTAAATCCCCTTACTCTATAATCTATGGTTATTATATCTGAATCAAAACTGTCTATTAAGTAGTTAAGTGCTTTTATAGGAGATATGGTTCCACAAGTGGATACATCTATATCAACTCTAAACGTACTTATATTATTTTGTGGATGACTTTCTGGATATGTGTGAACAGTTATATGACTTTTGTCTAAATGTCCTACTATATTTTCTCTACTCGGAGATATTATTCCTCTATTACAAGAAGTATCTAGCACATATAAAGGAACTTCCTCCTCTGATATTAAAATTGTTACACTAGCTCCCTGTGGATCATAATCCTGCTTTGCAATATTAAGTACACTAGCTCCTATACTTTCTGTTACATCTGTCAAAATTTTCGTCAGTCTTTCTGCATTATATTGCTCGTCTATATATTCTATATATTTCTTTCTGTCTTCTTCACTTTCTGTATAGCAAATATCGTATATATTAAAGCTCAATGATTTAGTTAAATTATTAAACCCATAAAGTTTTAGCTTATTTTCTTTTATGTTAGTCAATGTAATTCCCCATTTCTTTTTAAAGTTATACATTACTAGATATTATTATATCCATATATATACATTGTTATAACTTTTGAAGAATATTATATTTTAAACACGTTTCATAATCTAATGTCTTTATTTCATATTTAAATTTAACTTCTATAATATTACCTTTTTTACTTATAACTTTACCATCTTTAAAAATCTTATGGTATACATTATCACCTTGTTTTATTGAGTTCAGTTCATCATATGTTACACTACTAACTTCTTCTATAAATCTAGACATATACGCTCTTTTTCCATATCTATTTCTTATATAGGATATATATAACTTTTCCATAGCTCTAGTCATAGCTACATAAAAAAGTCTTCTTTCTTCTTCTATAAGTTCTTCATCTTCAAACGATTTTTCATGTGGCATAACCCCTTCTATAGCTCCAATTATAAATACATTTTTAAATTCAAGACCTTTAGAACTGTGTATCGTAGTTAAAACAACACTATCACTATCTTCATTACTTTTGCTTGTAATTTCATCTTTCACTTTTTCTATATGAGTTAGATATTCATTTATAGTTTGAAAGCTTGCTCCTGAGCTTTCTATTTCATTTAATATGTCAAATAATCCTGTACTTTTTATTTTTCTCTGCGAGCAATAATCAAGTATATGTCTATCGTATTCTAAAGTAGTTCTTATATAAGATATAGCTTCCTTAGGAGGCAAACAACTAATATAGTTAATATCTATTTCAAGGTCTTCTATAGTTTTTATCTGCCATGGTAATAATTTACTTTTTATACAATTTATAAAGTCATTACTCTTAAGTGCAAAGTTTATATTATCCTTAGATATATATCTAAAAGGCTTGTTTATTATCCTAGCAAATTCATCTTTTAATTTTATATCTATACACAGTTTTAAGTAAGCTATTATATCTTTAGCTACCCAGTGGTCGTATAAGGTTATCATTGAGTCTTTGACAACAAAAGGTATATTCATATCCATAAATACATCTATTACAGCTCTTGCTTGCATATTTGTTCTATATATTATTGCTATATCTGAATAATATAGATTTTTGTTATCTACTATACTGTTTATTATCTTTCCTATTTTTCTTCCCTCTTCTTCTGAGTCATTTGATGATATATATTCTATATTCTCATTGCTTTTTTTTAGTCCTTTTATTACTTTTTCATATCTTTTGCTATTATTTGAAATTAGCTTATTCGATCCGTCTATTATTTTATCAGTACTTCTATAATTTATATCTAATATTATTTTGTTTACTGGTGAAAAATACTTTTCAAACTGTAAGAGAAAATCAGGCCTAGCTCCTCTAAATCCATATATAGACTGATCTTCATCTCCAACTACAAATATATTTTGTGTATATTTCACTATAAGTTTCAAAACCTCAAACTGTACTTTATTTACGTCTTGAAATTCATCTATCAGTACATATTTGTATTTGTTTGCAACTATACTCAGCACATCATCATTATCTTTTAAGAGGTTGTAAGTATGTATTAGCATATCATCAAAATCTATCTTCTTCATATCTATTTTATATTTTCTATACATATCATAAATTCTAGTAAATTCATCATTAGAAACTAAGCTAGACTCAAATTCATTTACATTCATAAGTTCATTTGTAACAAATGATATTTCATTTATTATAGATGATATAAACTCGTCATCTTCATAGTTTTCTATGTGACATGTCTTTAGTATGTTCTTAAATATATATCTTTTATTTTTTTCGTCTAAAATATTTTCCATGGTATAGTTTCTAAAATTTCTAAGAATGTTAAAAAATATAGAATGGAATGTTCCAAAATTAACTCTACTTGCTCCTGATGATAGTCTTATAGTTCTATCCTTCATTTCAAGTGCAGAAGATTTAGTAAAACTTATGGCTAATATATTTTGTGGATTTATATTATTCTCTATTAAATTTACTATTCTATGTGTTATAACTCTAGTCTTTCCAGACCCGGGTCCTGCTAATACTATACATGGCCCTTTTATATGATCTACAGCTTGCTTTTGTTTATCATTTAAATTCTCGTATGTAAATTTCATGTATATCACCTAGTCTTAGATTTAGTAATATTTATATAATATCACAAAATCTTTTTAAGTTATTAATCTTTCCTTTCTCTTTAAATGAGCCTTTATCGCATTCTTTGTATAATATACCAAATCCATATCTAATGCTTTTTCAGGTTCTACCCATATATAATCTTCATGTTCATAACTTAGATTAACTTTCCCCTTTATGTACTTTGCTTCATAAATTAAGCTTACATATTGTCTTTTATCCATTTCAAAAGCACTATCCACTGAAGCTATATCAAATATATCTACATCAAGTCCTGTTTCTTCTAGAACTTCTCTTTTTAGACATTCTATAGGATTTTCTCTAAACTCTAATTTTCCACCTGGCAAATCCCATTTATGTGATGCAAATGCACTATTTGATCTTTTTATTAATAAAACCTTGTTTTCCATAAATATTAATGTCTTTATTAGGATAATAAACACTTAGTCCACCTCGTTTTACATATGATATAATCATATTCATGCTAATATTATAATACATAGTAAATCATATATTCATGTATTTTATTTAGGAGGTTTTTATGGAGATTATAACTAATACACTAGATGAACTAATAGATATTCCTGAGGGGTTTTGTGTGTTTGATATAGAAACAACAGGCCTTAGTCCAAAGTATAGCTATGTTATACTTATAGGCGTTTTGTATATCAAAAATAACAAAACTGTGATTCAGCAATTTTTTGCTCATGACCCCTCGTTTGAAAAGGAGATACTTTTTTATTTCAAGGAACTTTTTAAAACTTTTAAAGGACATATTAGTTTCAACGGTACCACATTTGATATACCATTTCTAAATGAAAGATTTTCTCATAATAAGCTAGATTATTGTATAGATAAAAAAAATGATGTAGATATCTTAAGATTAGTTAAGCCTCATAAGGAAAAACTTGGACTTATTGATTGTAAGCTTAAAACTGTAGAGAAACTATTAAACATAGATAGAAAGGATACTATATCTGGAAAAGAAAGTGTAGAGCTTTATAAAAAATTCGTATTAAGTAAAGATTCAAGTCTTAAGGATAAAATACTTCTTCACAATTATGAAGATATATATTATCTAGGTAAGCTTTTTAAAATCAAGGAACTTATAGATTCTAAAGAGGAATTTATTGATTGTCTTATATTTAAAGAACATTTTAAATTAAGACTTAACTCTTTTAAATTAAGAAAAAATACTCTTTCCTTAGAATATAGGCTGAATAAAAAGCTTCCACTTAATGTAGAGCTTTATAATGACAATTATACCTTGTATGGATGTGAAGATACTCTTACCATAAACTTAAATGTAAAGAAAGGAAAAGATATAAATGAGGTTCCTGTAGTTTTTTTTAATATAGAGAATATTATTCCATTGAAATTTGATAAACGCTTCCTTGAAGACAACATTAGAAGTTTAGGAAAATACATCATAAATTCTGAGTTTAATCATAAAAAGTAGGCACCTTTTAAGATGCCTACTTTTTTATAGTTTAACTAAAGTTTGTGCAATTATTTCCATGGGATCTATTATTGGTATATCTAAATGTTCTTGTTTTAGTACTAGCCCTATTTCTGTACAGCCCGAAATTAAAAGTTCAGCTCCATTTTGCACTAGTTTCGTAGCTGCTTCTTTAAGAAGCATAAGTGGTTTTTCTCCAAGATTTCCACTTTTTATACCATATTCTCCATAAATAGCTTGCATAACCTTCTCTTCTTGATCTTTATTATCAGGATAAATAATATTAATATTATCTAAATACTTTTCAAATAGTCCCGTTTTAACAGTACCTGATGTGGCTAGAACACCTACAGTGTTAACTCTAGGATAATTAGCTAAAATATACTTATTAACTTCCTCAAATGCATTTATTATAGGATAGGACACACTTTCCTGAATACTTTCTATAAAATAATGGGAAGTCATACAAGGTATACACCCTACATCTACACCTATAAGTTCAAGGTTTTTAGCAGTCTTTACTATATCATCTACTGGACTTTTACCATTATATAAAATGGCTTGAGTGCGGTCTGGAATTTTTGGATTACTATCAATTATAACTCTAAAATGATCTTGATCAGCCTTAGTTTTTGTAGCTTTTATAATTTTCATATAAAGGTTAGCTGTCGCTTCTGGCCCCATGCCACCTATGATACCTATAACTTTATCGTTCATAATTGTACCTCTTTTCTAAAAAACTAGATATTTCATATATTATTCCATTCCTGCTACTCTTTTTTCCAAAGGTCTGAATAAAACTTTTGTATCAATATAAGGTTTTAGCCTACTTAATATCTCTAGTGCAATTTTAGCTCCATAATCCATTCCTTGGCAACCTGCTAACATCAAAACATCATCGTTACCTATTCCTGAAAGAGCGTACTCAATCGCATCTGATAATTCCTCATATAAATGAACCTTAATTCCTTGTTCTGACATAACTCTTTGGAAAGCTATTAATTCTTCATCTTGTACTCTATCTTTTTCAGTTACATGTGATTTACTTAACGTAACTATTATTTCATTCATATCAAGCTTTGGTGCCCACTTGGCTATCATCTGAGCATTTTCTTTATTTACAATAGGTCCCCTATTTCCACGAATAGCGTATACTAACTTTAGGTTGTTATATTTCATTTTTTGTAAAGTTTCTAGTGTTATGTTTATATTTCCAGGATTAGCAAAGTGGTCATCTATTATCTTAAATTCATCTTCAAAAATAATCTCAAAACGTCTTTCCACTCCTTTAAATTGATTTATACCTTTCTGGATAACAGGTATTGGAACACCGCACAATAACCCAGCCATAATAGCCACCATAGCATTGTATACTGAGTGATAACCAGGAGTTGAAAGCTCTATATCAAACATTGTTGGCTTATATACTATATCATCAACTTTGAACTCTTTTCTAACTTCAACTATAAATTTTGCTCTACCAGTTGATAAATCTATATCTCTACACCATAAATCTCCAGTATTATTTTCTATTCCAAACGTAAGAGTTTTAGCTTTTGTTTGGTTGACTAGCGAAGCTGAGTATGGGCAATCTAAATTCAAAATAGCCCATTGTTTTTCGCTTGCGTTTCTTATTAAACTTGCTTTACTGTCAAAATAATTTTCAAATGATCCGTGCAAATCTATATGTTCTCTACTAATGTTATTAAAAGCTACTATATCAAATTCTACATTGCCTACACGAGAAAGCTCTAGTGCTGAAGATGAAACTTCCATAGCTACATGAGAAATCCCCTCTTTATTCATACTATGAAGGTATCTATGCAAGTCTAAAGATTCTGGTGTCGTCAACTGAGATGGAATTATATTGTTTCCTATTTTTATAGATACCGTTCCTATTACACCTGTTTCAATTCCGTAAGCTTCTAAAATTGAATTAGTCATAAAAGTAGTTGTAGTTTTTCCATTTGTTGCAGTAATTCCGATCATTTTCAATTTCTTAGAAGGGCATCCGTAAAAATAATCACTTAAAGCAGCTAGTGCATATCTGCTATTACTTACTTTGATTTGAGGTATATCCCAGCCTTCTTGAAAATCTTCTACCACAATCGCCACTGCTCCATTTGAGATTGCACTAAAAATATATTTATGGCCATCTGTTTTGTATCCTTTTATGCATACAAAAATATCACCTGGTGTTACATTTTTAGAATTATAAGCAATGCCTGTTACATCGACATTTTTTTCATTTTTCATATCTATGATATCAATAGATTTAAGCAATTCATATAATTTTATCATGGGTTTCTCCTTTCTATTAGTTATTCGCCCTTATTCATGAAATTATTTGAATAACTTTCCTGATATTTTATCAAGTAAAGATCTTAAGAATACAATAAAAGGCTGTGGGTCGTTATAATCCCAAATCGCATACGCCTTTGGTCTAAAATATGACTTAATAACTTGCAGTAATGTTAGTTGTTTAGTTTTAATGTATCCTTTAACCGCTAGGAAATCTTCATATGCATACCAAAATACTAAATTTTTATCACTTGTGATAGCCTTAGGACTTAGAGGAGATCCAGTAAGCTCCATGTATGCAATATATGGCATATTAATTCCTACCTTATATAATAAATTATTTAAGTTAGTAGTTCTAACATTTACTTCTATTAGATAGTACTTTCCTGTATTAGAGTCTTTTTTAAACTCTATCTCTGCAAAACCCTTAAACTTAACCCCTTCTAAAAATCTTGAACCTATTTCATACAGCTCTGGAACATATTTTTGTTGAGTATATACAGATGCACCAAAATTGATAGGATACTGACGCATTTTCTGGCAAGTAACCCAATGAGTAATCTTAGCATCTTGGTTTAAATAAGCATCAAATGTATACATATGATCATCAAAGCCTGGAATTATCCTTTGAACTATAACTTCTATATTTTCTTTATTAGCAAGTTTTATTGATGAAATTAACTCTTCTTTATTATATACCTTAAATAGCTTCTTTCTAAATTTAGCAACAAATGCGTGAGAATCTACTGGTTTAACTAGGCATGGATATTTTATAATCTCTTCTACTTTTTCTATAAGATTTTCATCATCTGTAGTTAATGTTTCAGGAACCAAAACATCATGCTTAATTGCTAAATCTCTAAGAGTATCTTTATTCATTAATTTTGTATAAAGATTTTCCTCAGTTTGAGGAATTAGAAAATATTTTCTCAGTACTGAAAGATACTTGTCTAAAAATTCTACATAAGGATCCGCACAAGGAAATAATACTGGAGGATTGTCCTGCTTTTTTGCATATTCTATTAAAAATTCTAAAAATGCCTCAGGATCTTTTTTGTAGTGTGGTCCTACTAAAGTTTCAGAGCAGTATTTAGAATAAAAACCGTATGTGTTTTTGTCAGAGTAATCTACTGCTACTACATGTACTCCGTTAACTCCTAAACATCTAATTACACTAAGACCTATATAATAATTAGCCCCAAGAACTACAGCTTTATGTTTCATATTTCATCTCTCTCTCTTGTTATTTTTAGTTGATATTTCTAAATTAGGTATTAAAAAAATTCAAAGTACTTTAACATTATAGTGCTACTTTGAATTCAATACAATCATATATAATAATATTTTGATGTTCCTACTTTTGTATCATAAGATTACGTAGGCTCAAGTTTTCTAGTAAGTAGTATACACTAAAAAAATATAAGTTTCAATAGAATTTCAATTACCTAATCTCATCTGTAGCAATTATCTAAAAACTAAATAAGAGTAAGAATTAAACTGGAATATATTAATGAGTATGCTGGATTTGTTAGTGAAAAATAATTTTGATAAGTGGTTATGAATAGAAAAAGATAGCATTAAATAAGCTATCTTCCTTGATTGGCGGAGAAGGAGGGATTTGAACCCTCGCGCCCCTTGCGAGACCTACTCCCTTAGCAGGGGAGCCTCTTCAGCCACTTGAGTACTTCTCCATATATAAAAAATGGAGCGGGTGAAGGGGATCGAACCCTCGCAGCCGGCTTGGAAGGCCGGAACTCTACCACTGAGCTACACCCGCTCGTCCTATTGACATGTATAATAATATCATAGCAGTTTCATCATGTCAATATTTTTTATACTATATTTTATTGAATTTTTGCAGCATTAACTACGTGTTTAGCAAGTATACTTGTTGTCACTGATCCTACTCCCCTCGGTACAGGAGTTATCATAGCTGCTTTGTCTTTGCAGTCTTCAAAATCAACATCTCCACATAAATTCCCATCTTCATCAACATTTATTCCAACATCAATTACTATAGCATCTTCTTTTATAAAACTTTTATTTATCATCTTGGCTTTTCCAACTGCTGCTATCAATATATCAGCTTCTCTTGTTATACTTTCTAAATCTTCAGTTTTAGAATGACATATAGTAACAGTAGCATTTTTATTTAATAGAAGTATTGAAATAGGCTTTCCTACAACTGTTGATCTACCTATAACAACTACATTTTTAGATTCTACAGGAATTTCATAATATTTTAATATTTCCATTACTGCTGTAGGTGTACAAGGTGCAAATCCTGACTTATCTCCTTCTAATAACTTCCCTAAATTTATAGTATTAAGACAATCTACATCTTTATTAGGATTGATTATATTTTTTATTTTATCTTCGTCTATATGTTTAGGAAGTGGCCTTAAAACTAATATTCCATTTACACTCTTATCTTCATTTATATTTTTTAGACCATCTATAAACTCAATTTCATCTATATCATCATCAAAAGCTTTAACATCTACCTGTATACCTATGCTCTCACACCTTTTTATTGCCCCTCTTTGATAAGCCATATCATCTTCTTTATTTCCTACTCTAACTATAGTCAGCTTAGGGGTTACGCATTTTTCTTTTAGTTTGTTAACTTCTGTTATAAGTTCTTGTGTTATTTTATCTGCAACAGGCTTTCCTAGTAATATTTTCATGCTGCTTCCTCCCTTATAATTAAATCCAGCTGCATAAATTGCAGCTGGTTTTAGATTAAAACAATCCACTTATTACTCCATTCTCATCTACATCTATTTTTTCAGCCGATGGAACTTTAGGAAGTCCAGGCATTGTCATTATTTCACCAGTAAGTGCAACTATAAATCCAGCTCCTGCTGACACTTTAACTTGCCTTACAGTAATCTTAAAGCCTGTAGGTCTTCCTAGTTTCGTCTGATCATCCGTCAAAGAATATTGAGTTTTTGCCATACATATTGGAAGCTTGTCAAAACCTAATTTCTCAAGGTTTGCTATTTCTTTAGATGCACCCGATGTAAACTCTACATCATCTGCTCCATATACTTTCTGTGCTATCGCTCTTATCTTTTCTTTAATAGGTATATCTAGATCGTATGCATAGCTAAAGTTATTTTCTCCTTCTTCAATCAATCTTAAAACCTCATTAGCCAGTTCTTGTCCACCTTCTCCTCCTTTAGCCCATACCTCTGATAATGCAACGTTTACACCTAACTCTTTACATTTATCTTTTATAAGATTAAGCTCTTTTTCTGTATCAAACGGGAATCTATTTATTGCAACTACCGCAGGAAGTTTGAATACTTTAGTTATATTCTCAACATGTTTCAAAAGATTAGGTATTCCTTTTTCAAGAGCATCTAAATTTTCTTCATTTAAATCTTGCTTAGCTACTCCACCATTGTATTTCAAAGCCTTTATTGTAGCAACTATTATAACAGCATCTGGCTTTAAATTAGACATTCTACATTTTATATCTATAAACTTTTCAGCTCCTAAATCTGCTCCAAATCCTGCTTCTGTAACTACATAATCTGCAAAATGCATAGCCATTTTTGTAGCTATAACAGAGTTACATCCATGAGCTATATTAGCAAATGGCCCTCCATGTACAAATGCAGGAGTTCCTTCTAGTGTCTGAACTAAATTAGGTTTTAGAGCATCCTTCAAAAGTGCTGCCATAGCTCCATGTGCATTTAATTGTCCTGCTGTAACAGGCTCACCACTTCTTGTATATCCTATTATTATTTTTGAAAGCCTTTCCTTCAAATCTATTATATCATTAGCTAAACAAAAAGCTGCCATAACTTCAGATGCAACAGTTATATCAAATCCATCTTCTCTTGGAACTCCATTGGCTTTTCCATTTAATCCATTAGTTATAAATCTTAGCTGTCTATCATTCATATCAACAGCTCTTTTCCATGTTATTCTTCTAGTATCTATATCAAGAGCGTTCCCTTGATATATATGATTATCTATCATAGCTGCAAGCAAATTATTAGCAGCTCCTATAGCATGAAAATCTCCTGTGAAGTGAAGGTTTATATCTTCCATTGGAACAACTTGGGCATATCCGCCACCTGCAGCTCCTCCCTTAACTCCAAATACAGGCCCTAAAGATGGCTCCCTTAATGCAACTAGAGTGTTTTTTCCAAGGCGTGATAATGCATCTGCAACTCCTATAGTCGTAGTAGTTTTTCCTTCTCCTGCTGGAGTTGGATTTATAGCAGTAACAAGTATTAACTTCGAATCTTTTGATTTACCATTTTTCAATAAATTATAATCTACTTTTGCCTTATACTTTCCGTAAAGTTCTAAGTCGTCTTCATTCAAATCAAGCTTTTTTGCTATCTCCCTTATATCCTTAAGTTTAGCTTCTTGAGCTATTTCTATGTCTGATTTAAAGCTCATTTTCATCCCCCTCTAATTATAGTTTAATATTCAAAACTCATTTTAAATTGTGAAAAATTTTGAAAACATTTACTATATTGTACCACTTTCATAAAATTCTTTCCACAGTATTTTTTGAACATTATGTCGATTTTTATTATTTTTGTACGCTTCATTTCGCTAATTAAATGCATATTTCACACATTAATATTCGCATATTTTTATATAAAAACAAGATAGCTATCGGCTTAACTATTTGCCTTTTTTATAGCTATCTTGCAACAATTAATTTATCTATTCATTCCTCTTTCTATTGCTTTAGTATTTAGTTCTACAAATTTTTCTTTAACATTTTCTTTAACAGCTTTATTCCAATCTGCGTCTTGAAGGTCTAAAGCTTTTATAAGTCCTCCAAGCATTACTATATTTTGAGCTTTTATATTTCCAAGTTCCACAGCTTCATCAGCAGCTTTTATTACAGTAACATCATCACAAAGTAATTTTACTTTTTCTATTATACCTTGAGGGTATTTTTCTTTTCCTGCTATTACTGTTGCAGAAGGTATTTCATAGTCATTTATTACTATTTTTCCATCTGGCTTTAGGTAATCAATCCATCTTAGAGCTTCTACTTTCTCAAATGCTACTATAACATCTGCTTGACCTTTTCCTATTATAGGTGAATATACTTTTTCACCATATCTTACTTGTGTTGTTACACTTCCACCTCTTTGGGCCATTCCGTGTACTTCTGACATTTTAACGTCATAACCTGCATCTATTAATCCACTTGTAAGTATTTTAGATGCTAATATTATACCTTGACCTCCAACACCTACTAATAGAACATTTTTTATCTCTTTCATATTATTCACCTACCCTTTCTATCGCATCAAATGGACATACTTGAGCACATACAGAACATCCTACACACATATCTTTATTTATATTTACAGTGTCACTGTATGATAAAGCAGGACAACCTGTCTTTAAACATAATTTACATACTTTACACTTATCATCTATTACTCTGTATAATGAAGGCTGACATCCAAACTCTTCTATATCTTCTTCAGAGAAGTTCTTAAGTGCACAAGGGTACTTAGTTACAATTACTGTAGGTTCAGTAGATTCAAAAGCCTTATTTAAAGCTTCCTCAGATGCCTTAACGTCAAGCGGATTTATAACCATTACATTTTTTACTCCTACTGCTTCACATAACTTAGGTATGTCTATAGCTACTGTTTTCTCTCCCATCAAAGTATATCCAGTTCCAGGGTTTTCTTGATGACCTGTCATACCAGTTATTCTATTGTCAAGAATTACTGTAACAGCATTTCCTTTATTATAAACTATATCTATTAAGCTTGTTATTCCTGAGTGGAAGAATGTAGAGTCTCCTATAACCCCTACTACCTTCTTATCTACACCATTAACTTCAAATGCCTTCTGTGCTCCGTGTCCTGCACTTATAGATGCACCCATGCATATACAAGTATCCATTGCATTAAGAGGTTCTGAAGATCCTAGCGTATAACATCCTATATCTCCTGTTACCATTACATTTTTCTTTTTAGATAAAACATGGAAGAATCCTCTATGTGGACATCCCGCACATAATGTAGGTGGTCTTGATATAATATCTTCTTTAGCAGCATCTAAATTTCTTACCATAGCTGTTTCTTTTCCTAAAAGAGATTTAGCTATTATATCTGGATTTAATTCTCCTATTCTTGTTATTTTTTCTTTACCTATGCAGTCTATACCACGGGCTTTTATTTGCTCTTCTATATATGGCTCAAGTTCTTCTATTACATATAAAGTTTCTACTTGATTTCTAAATTCTTCTATTTTCTTGAATGGAAGTGGATGAGTAAATCCTAATTTTAAGTAAGAAGCATTATCCCCAAACACTTCTCTAGCGTATTCATAAGCTACTCCTGATGTTATAATACCTATTTTCTTATCTCCCCACTCAATTCTATTTAAATGAGTATTATTACTGAATTCTTCTAATTTCTCTAACTTGTCTTCTAATATAACATGAAGTTTTTTTCCGTTTGCAGGAGTTGCAACGAATTTGCTTATATTTCTAACGTAAGGCTTTATCGCTACATTTTCTCTTTCCTTTAATTCTACCATTCCTTTTGAGTGACATATTCTAGTAGTTACTCTTAAAAGAACTGGTGTATCAAACTCTTCTGATATTCTTAAACCTTCAGCAATAAAATCTTTAGCTTCTTGGCTATCACTTGGCTCTAACATAGCTATTTTTGCAAATTTAGCATAATATCTATTGTCTTGTTCATTTTGTGATGAGTGCATTCCTGGGTCATCAGCAGAAACTAATATTAATCCTCCATTTACTCCTGTGTATCCATAAGTCATAAGTGCATCTGCAGCTACGTTAACTCCTACGTGTTTCATAGCACCAAGTGCTCTTGCTCCTGCTATAGATGCTCCTATAGCTACTTCTAAAGCTACCTTTTCATTTGGAGCCCACTCACAGTAAACATTCTCCTTATACTGAGCCATGTTCTCAAGTATTTCTGTTGATGGTGTTCCTGGATATGCTGATGCTACAGTTCCACCAGCTTCATAAAAACCTCTAGCGATAGCTTCATTACCTGTCATTAGCTTTTTCATATATATTCCCCCTCCTATTTATAATTAGCAATTAGTGCACCTAAAGCTATAGAGTATAGTTTTGACTGAGCATCATCAGCTCTAGATACCAAAACAACCGGAGCTTTAGCTCCCATTATTATTCCAGCTGATTTTGCATTTGCCATATATGTCAGGGATTTACCAACCCCATTTCCAACTTCTATATTAGGAACTAATATTACATCAACTTCTCCTGAAACTTCACTTCTAAAATTTTTGATTTGAGCTGCTTCTTTTGAAACCGCTAAATCAAATGCAAGTGGTCCTTCAACTATAACTCCTTCACCAAAATCTCCATTTTGTCCTTTTTCTTGAAGAGCTGCTGCATCTACTGTTGCTATCATTTTTTCACTAACTTTTTCTTTTGCAGCAAGACATGCAACCCTTACTGTATCAAGCCCTAATGCTTTAGCACCTTGAATTGAATTTTTTAGTATTTTTGCTTTTTCATCTAATGTAGGATTTATGTTCATTCCTCCATCAGTTAAGAAAAGAAGCTTATGATAAGTCGGAACTTCATATACCATTAAGTGACTAAGTAAGCTATCTGTTCTAAGACCATGTTCTTTGTCTAACACTGCTTTTAGTAATATAGATGTATCTAGTATACCTTTCATAACAAAATCAGCTTTACCTTGGGAAACTAAAGACACAGCAATTTTAGCTGCTTCACTTAAATCTTTTTCTTCTATTAATTTAATATTTTCTAAGCTTTCGCCTAAACTATCTGCTATTTCTTTTACCTTTTCTATATCTCCAACTAATATTGGTTCAACTATTCCTTGTTTCTTAGCATCGAATACAGCTTCAAGCACTTCAATATCTTGAGCTGCAGCTACAGCTAACTTCATTGTAGATATTTGTTGCACTTTTTTAACAACTTCATCTAGCTTTCTCATGAATTAATCACCTCTCATAAAGTTGAATTTTGTCTTTTTATATCGATTGATGTATTTTACTCCCAAATAATATATTCTATATAAGAAAACTTTTTCCTCTTACAAAATAAATTTTTTTACTGAACAATTTAAATATATAATATTTTCACAATTTTATGCAAAAAAAATATAACCAAGCTAGTATTTTCTAGCTTAGTTATATTTTCTTAACTCATTTAGACACGCTACAGTTATTTCATCGTTTGGATTTATATCATAAGCCTTGTTTATATATTCACTAGCTTTTTCTAAATCTCTAGTTTGTAGATATGTCATGCCCAAATTACATAAAAGCTCAGGATCTTCTCCTATTATATCTATCGCTTTTTTATAATTTTCTATAGATTTCTCATAATTACCGAGTATACCATTACAAAGTGCTATTTCAGCTACTGTATCTCCTTGATTTGGATTTAGTATAAGTATTTTCTCAAAGTATTCCATGGCTTCATTTATATTTCCTAGCTGCCTATAAGCTAATCCTATGAAAAATAATAAATTCCACCAATCAGAATAATCTTGAACTAATGGGAGTAACTTTTCAAGGCCCTTTTCTGGCTGTCCTTGTAAAACTAAATTATATCCCTCTTCATAATCTACTTTATATTGAATTTTATTGATTTGCTCTTTTATTTCACTACATTTATCATCATCTAACCCTCTTTTTATACCTTCTTCCCAGGTTAGCTTTGCTTTTAAATATTGTTTTTGATTATGATAGTGATATCCTAATTGATAATAAGCTAGTGCAAATTCTTCATCTATATCTATTATTAATTCAAGCTTTTCTAATGCTTCTAAAAGATAATCTTCTATTATTTCTGTTTGCTTAGTTTTTTCGTACCTTTTAGCTATATCTTGACATATAACGGCGTAATTATACAGAGCATTTACATTTCTTGGATTTAAGGTTATAAGAGATTTGAAGTATATCAACCCTTCTGTCAATTCTTTATCTTGTGACTTCTTTATTCCCATGTAACCTATATAGTCTTCTATTTTTTCATCAAATGAGTATAAGAACTTCTTATATTCTTCATTATATTTAAAATCCTTATCTATACCTATTATATATATCATTCCTCTTGCTATAGCAGCTAATGTCAAAGGTTCTGATTTATTCTTTATGTTTTTTATAAGTTCGTCATTAAGTATGGGAACATCTATTCCATCTTCTGGAATTTTATATCCCTTTAAATTTATATCTGCATCAGATTTTATAGTTATAAAAGAAAGATCTTGTGTTTTTTTAAGTAGATATTTATCTATTCTGTACTTCATATTTCCCCTCCTAGATTTCTACATTATATGATTTGGATTTTTCGAATACCTTCTTATCTAAATCATATATAAATAACATTATTGTTAGTTCTTCTTTTAAGTCACAACATATATCTTGTTTAAGTTTTGATATATTATATCTAAACACTTCGAAATTTACATATTTTATTATGTTTTTGGCACTTACATCTTTATATTGTGGCAAAAATCTTTTTATATTTTCTTCCTCTTGTAAAAACTTATGACATCTGTTCTTAAAGTCTTCAATCTCTATTTTATTAAAGAAATTAGGTATATTTGAAGTTCTTCCTAAAGAAACATAATCATACTTTAATATTTCTTTGAATAAATCTATTTTTTTATTTATCTTGTTTTCATAAAACTCTAAAAGTATTTTGTACTGTTCATTTTTACCTTGAGATGTTTTAAAATATCCTCTATCATTCCAAAAGCTTGATATATCTTCAAAGAATTTGAAAGCATCTTCTCCATAATAGTTTTTGATTATATACGAAATTGATAAATTAAAGTTGTCAGAGTTAAAGTAAAGTTCTAACATTTCTTCTATATCTTTTATTCTTAAGAGTTCTCCATATGTCATATAATTATTGCACAATACTTCATACGGTGGATAATCTTTGTATAAATATCCATGCTTTTTTGCATTATTTCTAACACCAGATCCTTTTAACATCTTTAAAAATCCTAATTGTAATTGATCTATCCCAAGATTAAATACCATGTTAAACGAGTTTCTAAAACTTTCATAATTTTCATAAGGAAGTCCTGCTATTAGATCTAAATGCTGATGTATATTCTTAAAGCTCGATATTTTTTTTACTACATATGATAGTTTATCAAAATCACAATTTCGCTGTATCTCTTTTAATGTAAGTGGATTTGTAGATTGTACTCCAACCTCAAATTGAAACAATCCTTGTTTACATTTAGATAAAAACTCTAGCATTTCTTCATCTATTAAATGAGCTGTAACTTCAAAGTGAAAATTTGTATATCCATTATCATGCTCTATAAGGAAATTCATTATATCAAGAGCATATTTTTTATTTGCATTAAATGTTCTATCTACGAATTTAACCTGCTTTACCTTAGCATCTATGAGTATTTTTAGCTCTTTTTTTACTCTTTCTATGTCAAAGAACCTAAGCCCTTTTATTGTAGATGATAAGCAGTATTGACAGTTAAAAGGACAACCTCTTGATGTTTCATAATAAACTATTTTATTTTCGTATTCTTTTATATCTATGTTTTCATAAATACTAGGTATTTCATCAAGCAAGGTTAAAAGACATCTTTCTTTATTAACTATTATATTTTCATTCTCTCTATACACTATACCATCTATGTTTGTTATATCTTTTTTTCCTAACATATATTCTACAAATTCTCTGAAGGTTACTTCTCCTTCTCCATATATTAAATAATCTATATATGGGTTATCTTCCATAACTTTAACATAATCGTAAGAAACTTCTGGTCCTCCTAATAATATCTTTATATGGGGACTGATTTTTTTCATGTTTTTAGCTATTTTTAATGTTTCATCTACATTCCATATGTATGTTGAAAAGGCTATTACATCTGCATTTTCATTGTACATATCTTTTAATATATAATCTATTGTATTATTTATTGTGTATTCTTTTATATCTATTTGAGTTAAGTGGCTAGTGCATGACTTTAAATATCTTATAGCTAGATTTGTATGCACAAACTTAGAGTTCAATGTTGTAAGTAGTATTTTCAATTACATCAGTCCTTTCTTTTGCATCAGTATATATTATCACAAAAACAAATAAATATCTATTTGTACAGTAATATTTATCCATTTGAAATTAATTTTCATTCAGTTTAATATATTAATATAAGCTTGTCTTTGGGAGGCCAATTATGTTAATGCATACCCATAAGATAATAGCATATCACGTCTATGATAATATCAAAAACAAGTTAGATATAGACCTAAATAGAAATTGTTTAATTTACGGGTCTATGAAGCCTGACATTTCACCAAGACTCGCTCTTAAGAAACACTATAAAAACGAGAGTTTTAACTTTGTACTTGATGAAATAATGTCTCTCATTGATGATGGACTAAGTGAAAATTTAATCTCCATTAATAGATTTTCTACTAGATTAGGCGTTATTAGTCACTTTTTATCTGATTTTTTCTGTCTACCTCATTTTGATAGAGATTATTATCATGATAAACTTATAAAGCACCTAAAATATGAAAATGATTTACACTATAAATTTAAAGATTTCAAAGGAATAGACAAAATAAAAATTCCTTACTTAGAAGATGTAAACTCTAAATGCATAAGAGCTTTTATAGAGGAATTATACGATACTTATAAAAATAAACCTATAGGATTTGAAAATGATATACATGGATCAATAAATATATCTTCTGCTGTAGGTATGGTTATAGTTGAAAATTCCATTATGACTTTAACTGAAAAAGTCACTGCATGAAAAAGTAAAAAATTTGTTTATTTTTGAAGGTTTTTAGATTATTTTATAGAAAGTTATATGTTATATATTAAATACAGTAGGAAGGGGATTTTCAATGGACCAATTCGACAAAATATCAATCAACCAAATATCAAAAAGAGATATGCTTCTTATAATAAAAGCATTAGAATATACGTTTGAAAATACTAAAATTGAAGAATTTAAGGATCTAAAAAATGATATTCTTAAAGAATTATGCTTCTTATCTGAAAAAACAGAAGAAGAGTTCCTTAAATCTTTAGAGTAAATTTAAAAGAGCCACTAGGCTCTTTTAAATTTAAAACTATATTCACCGGACTTTGAAAGTACTTTTATATATAAAATATCATTATCTAATTTCTTATCTATTACTTTTATATTGTTAAGTATCGGATTATATACCATATCCCCTATATTTAGTTTTATTAAATCTTTTGGATTTACTTTTTCATTATATATTTT
The DNA here is from genome assembly GCA_002029295.1 of Alkalithermobacter paradoxus. Classification (GTDB taxonomy): domain Bacteria; phylum Bacillota; class Clostridia; order Peptostreptococcales; family Peptostreptococcaceae; genus Alkalithermobacter; species Alkalithermobacter paradoxus. The sequence continues at coordinate 40,757 of MZGW01000007.1, forward strand.
CTTATTTATTTCATATTTTCTAAGTTTTAGTATATATTGTGAAAGTGAGTTTATAAAAGAAAATCCTTCGATATTTTTATTATCAAATTCAAATCCTAAAAGTGCAAGCATAGAATTTTTTACGCTTTTAAGCTCTTCAATTTCCTCATTGTAGTCTTTTATATACACCTGATATAAAACCCTTAAAACTCCATCTATTATATTTTCTTCTTTTATAAGATTTATATCTTTTTTTAGAAATCTATCAAGTTTTTGCATTACGTATATTTTACATTTATTGAAATTTATAATATCAATGTTATCCATATTAAATTCTATGATATACTCTTTCAATTTAGTTATAATATCGTTAATACTGATATCTTTGTCTTTTATTATAGTTTGCATTACATAATTGTATATAATACCCGCAAATATATATTCATATTTATCAGTATAAAAACTTATATTTTTTGAAACTTCTTCCTCACATTTTATTAAATTTGTATTACAAAGTATTATTGGAAGTATATAATTAAGATTATATATAGATCTATTATTTTTTTCTCCATAACATTTGTAAAGCAATAACTCATCTTTAAGTCTATTATAATCTATATAATTTAGTCTTTTATTTTTATCATCAACCATTGATTTTGTATTTAACACTATCATATCTTTAAGATACTTACTTTCGCACAAAAAAGCGTATATAAAAGAGTTCCTTAATCTTTCTTCCATAGATACCTCTCCTATTCATTATAAAAAAGTCTTTCTTTGAAAGATCTTAAAGGTAGACTTTTTTGAAATTCATAACAGAAATTATAAATTATCCACAATTCAAAAAGTTTATAATTTCCTATTCATTATAAAAAAGTCTTTCTTTGAAAGATCTTAAAGGTAGACTTTTTTGAAATTCATAACAGAAATTATAAATTATCCACAATTCAAAAAGTTTATAATTTCCTATTCATTATAAAAAAAATAGCAGCTATACGCTGCTATATGATGGGGGGGTAGTAGCAACAGACTATAGCCTTCTTGCTACAATGTTCTACATTAACTTTCATACGTTTATTATATAATATTTGTTTTTTAGATGTAAATACTTATTTTTCGACAAACTACATTCTTTCAGGTGAAGCTACTCCAAGTAATGCTAATCCATTTTTTATAGTTTGCTTAGTTGCTTTAACTAACGCAAGTCTTGCTTTTCTTAACTCTTTATCTTCAACTATTATTGCATTGTCATGATAGAATTTATTAAATGCTTGAGCTAAGTCTACAACATATCTTGCTATTATGTGAGGCTCATTTTTTCTCATAGCATCTAATACAGCTTTACTAAACCCTGAAAGTACTGTTATTACATTTATAGAGTCTTCATCAGTAAGTAAGCTAAAATCTATATCGCAATTTACTTCTTCATTTGCTTTTCTTAATAAAGAGCATGTTCTAACGTGAGTATACTGAACATATGGACCTGTTTCTCCATCAAAATTAAGTGTTCTATCCCAAGAGAACGTATAATCTTTTATTCTATTATTAGATAATTCTTGGAACACAACTGCTCCTATTCCTACTTGTTTTGCAACTTCATCTATATTTTCAAGATTAGGATTTTTTTCTTTTATTATATCTTTAGTAGTTTGGATAGCTTTATTAAGTACGTCTTCTAAGAATACTACTCTTCCTTTTCTAGTAGCTATTGTTCCCTCTTCTAAGCTAACAAGTCCAAAAGGAACATGAACGCAGTCTTTAGCCCATTCAAATCCCATAAGTTCTATAATCTTGAACCATTGTTGGAAGTGTAGGTTTTGCTGAGATGCAACTACATATATGTTCTTATAAAAATCATAATGCTCTTTTCTGTATATAGCAGCTGTTATATCTCTTGTTATATATAGTGTAGATCCATCACTTTTTCTTATTAATGCTGGTGGCATTCCATATTCTTCAAGGTCTACTATTTGAGCTCCTTTTGATTCTTTCAATATGTTCTTTTCTTCCATCATATCTAGTACTCTAGGCATCTTGTCAGAATAGAAACTTTCTCCAGCGTATGAGTCAAACTTTATATTAAGCATATCATATACTCTATTGAATTCATCTAAACTAACATCTCTAAACCACTGCCATAATCTAGTAGCTTCTTCATCTCCATCTTCTAACTTCTTAAACCACATTCTTCCTTCGTCTTCTAAAGAAGGATCTTTCTCTACTTCATCATGGAATTGAATATACAGTTTTAAAAGAGTAGGTATAGGATTGTTTTTAACTTCTTCTTCACTTCCCCACTTTTTGAATGCTACTATAAGTTTTCCAAACTGAGTACCATAATCACCTAAGTGATTTATGCTTATTGTATTGTATCCACAGAATTTATAAATCTTTTCTATAGAGCTTCCTATAACTGTACTTCTTATGTGACCTATATGAAATGGTTTTGCTATATTAGGAGATGAAAACTCCACTATTACACTTTTTCCTTCTCCGATATCACTACTACCATACCTATCTTCTTTTTCTAAAACTTCTTTTATAACAGACTCAGCTAGAGCTTTTTTGTTTATGAAAAAGTTTACATATCCCCCAAGTGGCTCTACATTTTCAATACATCCTACTTTTTCTATTTTAGATGCAAGTTCTTGTGCGATTAAATTTGGAGCTTTTCTAAATACTTTAGCAAATCTAAAGCAAGGAAAAGCATAATCTCCCATTTCTTTATTTGGTGGAATCTCTATTAAAGAAATTATATCCTCTAAACTTAGATCTGTAGTTTGAGAATGAATGCTCTTAGCAACTTCTAATTTGAAGTCCTTCATATAAATACCTCCTGATTTTTATTCATATGTAAAGTTGTTATAATTATATTATTTTATAAATATAACTAATTTAAACAAAAAAATACTCGCCCCTTAAAAAATTAAGAGACGAGATTTTATCCCGTGTTACCACTCTTATTGGCATATTGCCCACTCATTGACCTTTAACGGTGGCTACCGTATTTTCTTACTAATATTTCAGAAAATATCCTCTAGGACTCTTTTCAATATAGACTAATACTAGACTCACACCAAACTCTAGCTCGCTGAAATAGTTGCTATACTTACTCTTCCTTTCATCGGATTTTATATATTTTTTTACATTAATATATGTTATCATATATTGTTTGTTTTGAGAATACTATAGTTTATCTGTTTAAGTTTACTATTTTGGTATTATCTATAGATTTTATATCTTTACATCCTGTCAGTATCATAGCCTGTTTTAATTCATTTTTGAAGTTGTCTATAACTAACTTAACACCTTCATCATATCCACCATAAGCTCCCCATATTATAGGTCTAGCTACAAGTACAGCATCTGCACCAAGTGCTATATATTTTAGTATATCTGTACCTTCTCTAACATTTCCATCTGCTAATATAGTAATTTTTCCACCTACAGCTTTAACAATATCAGAAAGAACATCAGCAACTCCTAATGAATGATTAAGGACTCTACCTCCGTGATTAGATACAACTATAGCATCTACACCAGCTTCAACTGCTAAAAGTGCATCTTCTACACACATTATCCCCTTTAGTATAAAAGGAAGTTTAGTAGATTCTTTAAGCTCTTTTAATTCTTCTAACGTCTTAGGTCCTACAGGCTGACCATGAAGTGCCATAGTTACAAGACCTGCTCCATCTATATCTATACCTACTGCAATTGCTCCCGCTTCCTCAGCTTTTCTTATACACTCTATTATTTTAGAATTTTCTCTCGGTTTTATTATAGCTATTCCTTCCCCATTTACCTTTTTAATGCTATTTAGTCCAGCTATATAAAAATCAGGATTTGCACTATCTCCAGTCATAGCTATAGTATTTGCTTTTATACTTCCTATGACTGCTGAATCTGAGTATTCTTCTTCACTTAAATATCCACCCATATTTATAGAACTTCCTGTTACAGGAGCAGTAATTAAAGGTAAATCTAATTTTCTTCCAAATATCTCTATTGATGTATCTGGATTTTTAGCGTCATGTATTGTTTTTAAAACTAACTTTATATTTTTTAAGCTTTCATAATTTCTTTTGAAAGAATCTCCACTTCCACAGCCACCCATTCCTGGAACTTCACCAGCGCAGGCTATCCCATTACATTCTTTACAAACCCTACAGTATCCTTTCATTCTTTCTCTTGCTAACTGTTTTACCTCTTTCAAATTCATAATCTGACCCCCTATAATTTATTTTCACTTTTTAGATTTATTCCTTCTCTTTTTAAAATGGCAGCTGTAACACCAAGACCTTGCTTTAAATTATTATTAAATGTTCCATCGTATATAATAGTAGTTCCACAAGATGGACTTTTTTCCTTCAGTATAGCTTCACTACAATTAAGCAGCCTAGCTATTTTAAGTGTTTCATAAGCCCCTTTTATAAAGTTCTTAGTTACGTCTTTACCTTCTTTATCTATAACTCTTGCTTTTCTATCTAAAACAGCTTCTCCACAACCTTCAACTATTTCGCTTGGGACACGAGGAGTTGTAAGGCCTCCTAATTGTTCTGGGCATACTAATACAAACTGTTTATCTTTCAAGTAATCTATTACCTTATGATCCTCATTATTTTTTCCGTTATATTTACAATCAACGCCTAAAAGACAGGCAGATACTAATATCAAATATATCACTCCTATTTTATTTCAACTATTGTAACTCCTGATCCACCTTCTCCATAAGCTCCATCTCTTTGGCTTTTTACGTGCTTATGTTTTTTTAGCATTTGTTTAATACCACTTTTCAGAACTCCTGTCCCAACACCATGTATAATAGTTACTTTAGGAAGCCCTGCAAGGTAAGCATCATCAAGGTATTTATCTACCTGTGACATAGCATCTTCTAAATTCATTCCTCTTAAATCTATCTCGCTTTTTATATTTGAAGCTTTAGATTTTAGTATTTTTCCAGTACCTGATTTAGATAATTCTTTCTTTATAGAATCTATCTTCTCAAGAGATGCAAATGGCAAGTTCATTTTCATTATACCTATTTGAACTAAAGCTTCTTTCTTATCATTATCAACAGATAATATGGTACCTTCTTGATTTAAGCTTACAACTTTTACTTCATCACCAGCTTTTATATTCTTTATTACCTTCTTTGATACTTTAGGTATTATCATATCTTTTACGCTAGTTTGTACACTTCCCATAGATTTGTTTATTTTACTTCTTATATTCTCTATCTCTTTATTTTTATCTTTGCTATACTCTTGTTTTTCTAACCTTCTTATTTCTTTTATTGCTTCTTCTACTTCTTCTTTTGCCTGGCTTATTATTTTCTGTGCTTCCCTTTTAGCTTCTTGTATCATTTTTTCTTTGTTGCTTGCTAGTTTATCAACCTTTTCTTGATATTCATCTTTAAGTCTTTGTATTTGCGTCTTTAACCTTTGTGCTTCCTCTCTTTCTTCTTGTGCTTTTATTCTATCTTTTTCTATATTCTGAAGCAATTCCTCAAATTCTATATTTTCTCTACTTATTAAGCTTTTAGCATTTTCTATTATATATTCATCAAGTCCTAATTTTCTAGATATTTCAAAAGCATTAGACTTTCCTGGAACCCCTATAAGCAATTTGTAAGTTGGACTTAATGTTTCTAAATCAAATTCAACAGATGCATTTTCAACTCCGTCTTTAGTTAAGGCATAGTGTTTAAGTTCGCTGTAATGAGTAGTTCCTATTGTTCTAGCATTTATATTGTATAAGTAATCAAGTATTGATATTGCAAGAGCAGCTCCTTCTACAGGGTCAGTTCCTGCTCCAAGTTCATCAAATAAAACTAAAGAGTTTTCATTAACTTCTCTTAATATATTTACTATATTAGTCATATGAGATGAAAAAGTGGATAAGCTCTGTTCTATACTTTGCTCATCTCCTATATCAGCAAATATATTATCAAATACGCTCATAACGGTTCCAAAATCTGCAGGAATATGAAGACCACTTTGAACCATTAACTGAAATAATCCTACTGTTTTTAGTGTAACAGTTTTACCACCTGTATTTGGCCCTGTTATAACTAGTGTATTAAAGTCTTTACCAACCCATATATTAGTAGGTACTACACTTTTAGGATCTAGTAATGGATGTCTTCCATTTTTTATATTTATATATTTATCGTTGTTTATTTCTGGAGAAATTCCCCTCATACTTATGGACAATTTCCCTTTTGCAAATATAAAATCTAACTTTCCTAATACCTTCCCATTAGATATAAGCTCATTACTTACACTTCCTACAAGATTTGAAAGCTCTTTTAATATTTTTTCTATCTCTTCTTTTTCTTTTATTCTTAACTCTCTTAACTCATTATTCATCTCAACTACACTCATAGGTTCTATGAATAAAGTAGCTCCAGATGAAGATTGATCATGAACTATTCCAGGTACACTTGATCTATATTCTTGTTTTACGGGAACAACAAAACGATCTCCTCTTATAGTAACTATAGCTTCTTGTAAGTATTTTTGATAAGTAGTTGATGATATTATAGAGTTTAGTTTTGATCTTATTCCTTCGTTTTTCTGAACTATTTTTCTTCTTATACTTCTAAGCTCTGGACTTGCACTATCTGACACTTCGCTTTCACTTGCTATACTGTTATATATACTATCTTCTATATCTCTAAACACATTAAGGGAAGAAACTAGCCCCTCTATAATTTCATATTTTGATTCTCCATCTTCATTTTTCATAAAGTTCCTTATAAGTCTTGCTCCTCTTAATGTATCGGCAACCATCAATAGTTGCCCTGGATCAAGAGATGATCCTATACTAGCTTTCTTTACTAAAATTTCTATATCGTGTATTCCACCTAAGGGAAACGAACCTCTCTTTATTAAGATACTCTCTGCTTCACTTGTTTCCTTTTGCATATTTATAACTTCTTCATAATTTGAAGAAGGTACTAATTTATCTATGTGTTTAAGCCCTAAAGAACATGCTACTTTATCCTTTAGCATATCTATTATTTTGTTATATTCTAAAACCCTCAAAGACCTTTCGTTCATATATTTCCTCCTGAAAATTTACCGCCTAAGTACTAATATATTATTATCTAAACATTAATAATTATATCATATATTGGTAGAAAAAAAGAAAGCCCTTAAGCTTTCCTATAATAATTCTATCAAAAATGCAGCCAAATCATCTTCTTGCTTGCTTTGTCTAAATTCATCTACACTTTTTTGAATACTTTCTAGTATATTATCATTTCTTCCTTTAACTATATCTATCAATCTTTCCATTCCAAATTCTTCTCCACCATGGCCTTTTGTCTCTATTATACCATCTGTATAAAATAGTATTTTATCTCCCTTAGAAAGAGTTACAACCTTTTCTTCATACTCTACTTTATCAAAGAAAGGAGATATTAAGTTTCCACTTGCACTTAACATATTTACTTTTTCATTATTAAATAGTATAGGCAAACTATTATGACCAGCATTTACATATCTTAGCTCATTACTTCTAGTATCTAGTATTGCAAAGAATATAGTAAAGTATTTATCATAATCTAGATTAAGATCTAAGAAATGTTTATGAAGTTTAGTTAAAGCATCACTTGGACTTAAATTATTATCATCAACACACTTCATCATTTGTCTTATAAACATAGTAAGCATAGAAGCTTTAACTCCATGACCTACTACATCGCTTATATACATACCTATATGATTATCACCTATTTTGAATACATCGAATATATCTCCACTTAACATTTCAGATGGTCTGTAAACATAATCTAAACTTATATTTTCATATATTCCTTTACGAGGAAGCATATTTTTTTGAAGAGCTTTTGCAAATTCTAGGTCCCTACTCATTTTATCATTCTTTTGCATAATCTCTTTCTTTAATCTTTTTTCCTCAGTAACATCTCTAAATACTTCTACAGCTGCATATATTTTGTTGTTTACATCTCTTATCGGAGAGCTTACAACAGAATAAATTCTCCCATTCACTATTTCTTCCTTATGATGCATTCTTCCTGTTTTTATTGTCATTTCAGTTATACAGTTTTCGCAAGAACAATCTTTCCCTAAAGAATTGTAACATCTTGACCCTATTATTTGCTCCCCTATCTTTCTTTTCATTTCATCATTCACATATATAACTGTTCCTGTTTTATCAACAACTCTTACCCAGTCTACCATTCCATTAAATATATCTTGTATAAGATTTTTGTGGAATTTTAACTCAGATTTATTTAAGAAATTATTTTCTTTAACTATCATAAATCTACCCCTTTAGAATAAATAATTATATTCGTATACCTATTATATCATCTATAAGGGGTTAAAACAAATCTACTCTACTCCTCTAAAGTAATGTCCATTAGTAATACCTTTATCTTTTAATTTTTCATATACTTTTAAATATTCTTTAGTCACTTCAAAATCATTTTTAACTACACTTGTGTACATTTTTACTATATCTTTTATCTCTTTTACTTCTTCGAGTGTAAAATCTAGTCTTAACACATTTATTCCACTTTTTATAATTTTCTCAAGTTCATCTACAACACATAGTATTTTAGAATTGTATATTATACCTCTACAAAATTCGTCTTTAGATATTGGAAAAATCTCTCCTCTAGAATCTCTTAGTCCATATCTTTTATTTTTGCAGCCTCTGTTACAATTATCAGTTAAAGTACCTAAAGGACAGTATTCTGATATCATAAGCGGTATTCTTCCATAAACTATTCCTTCTACATCTATGTCTTGACTATTCTTTAGAACTTCTCCTATTTCATATATATTAAGCTCCGGCGATATAGCTATAGCTTTTAATCCTTTGTTTTTTAAGTGTTTTATAGAATTAGAGTTGAACACATTTAAAGAATAATCTCCATACATATTAACTTTATCTTTAAATTTATTTATAGATCCTATATTGCAAACCTGTATATTTTCTATATTTTCATCAAAAACTTTATTTATGATCTTATATTGATCGTTTCTAACTATTCTAGGTAAAGAGTAAGCTATATTTTTATTTTTAGATTTACAAATTTCTATAGCTTCTTTTAATGTATCACTATCTTCATAATATATTAAATCTATATCTTCATTTATTATTTCTTTTAGGACATCTATACTTTTAATTTTTATCCTTATCTTTATATCCCTAATAGCTTTGTTAGTTTTAGCATCTTCGTCAATTCTTATTTCTACATCTTCTCTTTGATTGAGCTTTTTTCTTTTATTATCTAGCTTTTCTATTGCCGACCTTCTCATTTCATTCAGTATGCTTACTGGAATACTTATATCATCATCCTTTTGTATATTTATATTTTCTAGAGTGTACGGAGTGTTTCCTAGCTTAGATAATTGCTTTTTTATTTTTTCATCATCAATTGGAATTTTGATAGCCTTTTCAACTTTTTTGTCTGATATAACTATTATTTCATTTTTTCTATTATCTACTATACGTAATTTAGGATAATCATCTAATTTAAGTGTTATATTGCACTGTATATTTATCTTTTTGTTTTCTATATCATTTTCATAACTTTTTCTTGCTTTATCTAGTAGATGACTGTCTAATGTCTTGTATACTTCTTGACCCTTTTTGGCATTTCCTGTAAAATCAAGCTTTATTATACTTTTGCTATGAGCTTCATCTAGGATTTTATCTCCTATTAATATTCTTCCTATTATTCCTCCACCTAGATTTATTCCATCACCTTTTCTTAAAGTGTTTTCAAGTTTTATAGTTAATCTTTTAGCTTTTTTATCATAATCTAAAACCTTACCTATATAAAGTCCTATATTGTTTGGTTTTTGAGGATTCATTATTTCTTTTCCTCGATTTCCTAATATATATCCTCCTGTGAACTTTCTGTTAAATATACTATATAAATCATCCTTAACTTCTTTTTTTACATTCATATCTTTATTCTTTATGTAATTATCTAGAGCTTCTCTATAAGCAGACACAACCGTTGCTACGTACTCAGGTCTTTTCATTCTTCCTTCTATCTTTAGTGACAATACTTTAGACTTTATTACTTTATCTAAGTTTTCTATTGTATTTAAATCCTTAGGACTTAGAAGGTATTTGCCCTTTACATCTATTCTTGATAATGTATTTAAATCAACTAAATCGTATTCCATTCTACACGGTTGAGCACATCTTCCTCTATTTCCTGATCTGCCACCTATCATACTACTCATAAGACATTGCCCTGAATAACAAACACATAAAGCTCCATGAACAAATATTTCTATATCTACGGAAGTGTTATTACAAATATAATTTATTTCATCTATTGTAAGTTCTCTTGCTAGAACTACTCTGCTAAATCCCATATCTTCTAGATACTTAACATCTTCTATTGAGTGAGCTACCATCTGTGTACTTGCATGTATTTCAAAATCTGGAAAATTTTCTTTTATTATAGATGCTATTCCTATATCCTGAAGTATAATTGCATCTACATCTATGTCGTATAAATACTTTACATATTCAATACATCTTTCTATCTCACTTTCTTTTATAAGTGTATTTAATGCTACATATACTTTCACATCTCTTATATGTGCATACTCTACAGCTTTTTTTAAATTTTCTCTATCAAAGTTGCTAGCAGATGCTCTTGCACTAAACTCCTTACCGCCTAAGTAAACTGCGTCTGCTCCATTTTGTACTGCTGCTTTTAGTGAGTCAAACGATCCTACTGGTGCTAATAATTCTGTATTCAAACCATCATCTCCTAAACTTTTCTTTTTATATCTTCTATTTCTCTTCTTAAATTTATAAGTTCTTGCTTTATTTCGTTAAATTTATGATCTAGATATTTTGGACTTTGTCCTTCTTTTATTATACCTAGATCTTTTCTCTTTAGAGGTTCTTCCTCTTCTTTTAATATTACACTAAATTTTCCACAAGCTTCTATTATTGCCTGATCTACCTCTTCTTCTTTCCTTATACCTTTTTTCCTAAGTTCTTGTAACAGATCTCTTTCGTTGAATTTTTCTTTGGCCATATTATCAAATAAAAGCTTTCCATCTCTTATAAGGTGCATTGGCTTTCCTTCTATTATCTCTCCGATTCTTTTACTTTTTAGTGCTATATACGATATTAATCTTTCAAGTAAAATCAAAACTACTAAAACTAATGCGGCATCGTGAAATGGAACCTCTTTATCAAGAGCAACTGAGCTCATTATATGACCTATTCCAGTCATCAAAACTAAATCAAATATACCTAATTCTCCAACACTTCTTTTTCCCATAAGCCTTGCAGCTATAAGGGCTACTGCGTATCCACCAAATGTTCTTACTGCATACATAGTATCTGAATAAAAATCCTTTAAATCATACATAATAAAACCTCCAGGTTATTTTTTTTATTTTTCCCTGGAGGTATTTTGCTTTATTCTTTTTTTTCTAACTCTACTATTTTCATCTGGTAGTCGTATAACCTATTTTGAAAAACACTGACAATCTCTTCAGCATCTTTTATCTTTATTTCTTTTTCTTCTAGCTCTTTTTCTAATTTTTCATTTTGCTCTTTTAAGGTTTTTACTTCTTCATTGAGCTTTGAAAGTTCTTCTTGCATTTTTTGTATCTGGCTTTCTTTAGATTTAATATCTTCTTTTAAATCATTCACAGCAATATTGGCATCTTGTAGATTTTGAAGTGGCTTTTCTAATTGTAGTTTTACTTTATCAAGTTCATAAGAACACTTGAAAAGCTCATCACCTATATTTAAAGTAGTAAGTACAGCTATCATTGCAGTACTTAACTTTGGATTAGCTTTTGCTACTTCTTGCATTCTCTCATCTACATAATTAGCAACTGTTAACAAATATTCTTTGGGTTCTGATCCTACCATCGTATATTCATGGCCATTTATTTTCACTGTAACTTTATTCATACTACCTCAGCCCCTCAGTTCGTCCTATTAAATACATTGTACATTTTTTTTTATATTTTTACAATCTTAATTTAGCATCTAATTTTGTTTCTAATTCTTTAACTATATTTTCGTGAACAGTATTTATCTCTTCATCTGTAAGAGTTTTATCTTCACTTCTATACGTTATAGAGTACGCAACAGATTTATAGCCTTTTTCTATTTGATTTCCTTTATATATATCAAATAGCTTAAAGCTTTCTATTATTCCATTTGAATTATTTTTAATTATATCTTCTATTTCCTTTACAAATATTTCATCTTTAACAACAACTGCTATATCTCTACTACTTGCAGGATATTTAGGTAGTGATTTGTATACCTTATTATCTCTTGAAAGAAGTAGTAAAAGTTCAAAGTCAAGTTCTGCTATATAAGCCCTTTTATTTAAATTGTAGTTTTCTAGAACATCAGGATGCACTTCTCCAAATACCCCTATTATATTGCTATTGTGTATTATATTAGCACATCTTCCTGGATGGAATGTAGGGTGATTTTTTTCAGGCACTATTTCATATTCCTTAAATCCTATGTTATTAAATAGTTCTTCTAATATACCTTTCATATCAAAGAAGTCATATTGTCCATACATTCCTGCAACTATAGACTTTTTCTCTGTAGGTATTATATCTTGCATAGGTATAAATATATTTCCTACTTCAAACCCAGCAAATTGAGGAACTTTATGAGAGTTATTTCTACTCATTATATCCATCATATTTGGTATAAGAGTGCTTCTCATAACACTAGTTTCTTCTCCAAGAGGATTTAATATTTTTATAAGCTTTCTCTTAATTGATGTTTCTGGTAAGTTTATTTTGTCTAATCCTTTCGGGCTTACAAATGAGTATGTAAGCACTTCATTAAGTCCCATAGCTACAAGAGAATCTTTTATTTTTTCTTCAAATAACTGTCCTATGGTTCTAAGTCCCATAGTAGTTTCACCATATATAGGCTGTGAAGAAATTTTGTCATAGCCATACATTCTTGCTACTTCTTCTAAAATATCAGCTTCTTGAGATATATCTAATCTATATGAAGGAATGATTATTTCTAGTTTATCCTCAGCTTTGATACACTTAAATTCAAGGCTTTCTAGTATGCTAATCATTTCATCTACTTCTAGACTTTCTCCTAAAAGCTTATTTATTCTGCATGGGTCTATAATCATCTTATTTTCTTTAACAGGATTTTTATATTTATCTATACATCCTCTTAATACTCTACCTGAATTTGTTTCTTCTATCAATTGACATACTCTGTCTAATGCTGTTTTTACTAAATTTATATCTACTCTTTTTTCAAATCTAGACGAAGCTTCAGTTCTAAGACCTAATCTCTTAGATGTATATCTTACATTATCAGGATTAAAGTTCGCACTTTCTATTAATATTTCTTTAGTATTTTCATCTATTTCAGAATTAAGTCCACCCATTACTCCTGCTATAGCTAGATTTTTTTCCTCATCTGCTATCATTATCATATTTTCATCTAGCTTTCTTTCTACATCATCAAGTGTCACAAAAGTTTCATTAGCTTCTGCTTTTTTTACTATTATCTTACTTCCTTTTATTTTTGATAAATCGAAAGCATGTATAGGTTGACCCATTTCAAGCATAACATAATTTGTTATGTCTACTATATTATTTATCGGTCTTATTCCAGCTTCTATAAGTCTTCTTTGCATCCAATACGGCGAAGATTTAATTACCACATCTTTAACTATTTTAGTAGCGTATCTTCTGCAAATCTCATCATCTTCTATTTGAACATCAAAATCTATATCTTCATCACTTTCTTTGATACTTATTTGTGGATACTTTATTTTATTACCAAGTGTAGCACTTGCTTCTCTTGCTATTCCTATAATAGATAAGCAATCTGGTCTATTAGATGTTATTTCAAACTCTATCAAAGCATCATTTATTCCTAGGACTTCTTTTATATCTTTTCCTAGTTCTTCACTTGAATCTAATATATATATACCATCTCTTTTGCTTTCTTCTACCATATTGTTTGGAATTCCTAGCTCTTCACAAGAACACATCATGCCTTGTGAAAGTTCCCCTCTTAGTTTTCCTTTTTTTATTTTTATTCCTCCAGGAAGCTTAGCATTAACTAATGCAACAGGTATGTAATCTCCTACTTTTATATTGTTAGCTCCTGTTACTATTTGAATTACTTCACTTCCAATATCAACTTGTGTAACTACAAGCTTATCTGCATTAGGATGCTGTTTTATTTCTAATATTTTAGCTACTACTACTTTTTCTATTTCTTCTCCAAAGAACTCAATCTTCTCTACTTTCGATCCAGTCATAGTCATTTTATCTGCAAATTCTTTAACATCTATATCTATATCAACATAGTCTCTCAGCCATTTTAAAGGTACTAACATAAGACTCCTCCTTTAGAATTGATTTAAAAATCTCATATCGTTTTCGAATAATAATCTTATATCATCTATCTCATACTTTAGCATCGCTATTCTATCTATTCCCATACCAAATGCAAATCCGCTGTACTCATTCGGGTCTATTCCACAGTTTCTTAAAACATTTGGATGTACCATTCCAGCACCTAGTATTTCTATCCATCCTTCACCTTTACATATAGGACATCCACTTCCTTTACATTTAAAGCAAGTCACATCAACTTCTGCACTAGGCTCTGTAAATGGGAAATTGTGTGGTCTAAATTTAGTTTTAGTGGATTCTCCAAAGAACTGCTTTACAAACGCATCTAAAGTTCCTTTAAGTTGTGTCATATTTACATTTTTATCTATTACTAATCCCTCTAACTGATGGAACATTGGAGAGTGTGTAGCATCTGGAGCATCAAATCTAAAGCATCTTCCAGGAGATATTATTTTTATAGGAAGAGGCATAGCTTTCATAGCTCTTATTTGAACTGGAGAAGTTTGAGTTCTTAAAAGTAAGTTCTCATCTATATAAAATGTATCGCTCATTTCTCTTGATGGATGGTTCTTAGGTGCATTAAGTGCATCAAAATTATTATAAACAGTTTCTATTTCTGGACCTTCTGCAACCTTAAATCCCATACCAGTAAATATATATTTAAGTTCATCCATTATTTGAGTTATAGGATGTTTCTTTCCTATTACGAACTTATTGCTTGGCATAGTTACATCTATAGTTTCTAAGCTTAATTTTTTATTTTTTTCTTCTTTCTTTATTTCTTCTTTCTTTTGAGATATTTTATCCTCAAGTTCTTCTCTAACTTCATTAACTATTTTTCCAATCAGTGGTCTTTCTTCTTGTGATAATTTACCCATTCCTTTAAGTATGCTTGTAACCTCGCCCTTTTTTCCTAGATATTTTACCCTTACATTTTCAATCTCGTCTATATTAGTACATCTTGTTATCTCTGCTAGGGCATTTTCTCTTATATTCAGTAATTGTTCTTTCAAATAAATCACCCTTTCTATTTATAAATAAAAAAACTCTCATCCCAAGTAGGGACGAAAGTTTGTATTCCGCGGTACCACCCTAATAGTCTAAAAGACCACTTTAAAAGAATTAACGCATCTTAACGTTAAGGCCTACTGCTATTTCGACCCTAAAGCTCCAGAGTGAACTTCCCTTGCTACTTTATAGGATACTTTCAGCTAATATATCCTTCTCTGTTATAAAGTAAGTCAAAGTACTTTTCTCTATCATAGCATTTTGATATTAACTTTTCCAAAAAATTATAGCATAGGAACACATTATTTACAAGATAATGAGTTCTTTATCTCATACATTAATATTCCTGATGCTATAGCAGCATTAAGAGACTCTGCCCCTCCATATATAGGTATTTTGATAAGAATATCAGATACATCTATAATACTCTTACTTATACCACTTCCTTCATTTCCTATAACTAAGGCTACCTTTTGCCCATAGTCTACTTTATGATAGTAATTGTCAGTATCTAAAGTACTAGATACAACATTAAATTTGCTTTCTTTTAGGATATTTATTATATCTTCTTCTCCTTCTATTATAGGTATATTAAATATAGACCCCATGGTAGATCTTATAACTTTAGGGTTGTATATATCTACACATCCCTTTAATAATATTATACAATCAACTCCGCTAGCATCAGCTGTTCTAATTATAGTACCCATATTGCCAGGATCTTGTATTCTATCTAATATCAATACAAAATTTAGATCTTTGTTATTAATGATATTTTCAAGTGAATGCATCTCATATTTTACAACGGCTACTATTCCTTGAGGATTTTCTGTATCTGTAATTTCTCTAAATAGCTTATCATTAACCTTGTATATATTTATATTTATATTTTTATTTTTTATACTTTCTATAGTATCTATGCATTCTTGCTTTTGTAGGAAGGTATCAGTAATAAATACGTAATCAATATTTTCATTTGATTTAATGGCATCTTTTACTATTTTATATCCTTCTATTATATATCTCTTCTCTTCAATTCTATTTTTCTTTTTAAGAAGAGATTTAGTATACTTTATTTTATCATTTTCTTTGCTAGTTATTTCTAATATCATAATTATTTATCCTTCTGCTCTATTTTGTTTATATCTTCATTTTTGCCTATAACTATGAGAATATCATTCTCTCTTAGATTATCTTCAGGTGCTGGAGATATATTTATATTTGTACCTTGTTTTATAGCCATGACGTTTATCCCATAAGTTGCTCTTAAGTTAAGATCCTTTATGCTCTTTCCTATCCAGGCTCTTGGACATACAATTTCTAGTATAGAATACTCTGGATCTAACTCTATATAGTCTATAACATTCTTTGATACAAGATTGTGGGCAACTCTTGCTCCCATATCTCTTTCTGGAAATACAACCTTATCTGCACCTATTTTGTATAATACTTTTGCTTGAAGTTCATTTTGAGCCTTACAAAGAACATACTTAATACCTAGCTCTTTTACTATAAGTGTTGCCATTATTGAAGATTGTATATCTGATCCTATACTAATAACAGCTACATCAAAATTTCTAATTCCTAGTGATTTTAGAGAATTTTCATCAGTTACATCTGCTTGAACAGCATGAGTAACAAAGTTTGAGATATTTTGAACTCTTTCTTCGGATTTATCTATAGCAAGTACATCGTTCCCATATCCATATAAAGTTGTAGCAACTGAAGATCCAAACCTTCCACACCCTATCACGACAAACTGTTTCATAACTATATCTCCTTCCTAACCTACTAGTATTTTATCTTCCGGATATCTTATAACGCTTTTCTTCTGTCTAACAGCAAGAGCTAATAATATAGTAAGTGCCCCAACTCTTCCAGCAAACATTGAAAAAATTATAAATACCTTTCCGATATTTGAAAGATCTGATGTTATTCCTAGACTTAATCCAACTGTACCAAATGCAGATATAGCTTCAAAGAATATATCCATAAAATCAAATTGATGAGTTAAGCTTAATCCCATAGTTACAAATATAACCAGTGATAATCCTATAGCAAGAACTGCTAAAGCTTTATTTACTGCTGTATATGATATTCTTCTTTTGAAAGCTTCAACATCTTCTCTACCTTTTATAAGTGCTAAAACAGCAAATACTAATACTGCTATTGTTGCTGTTTTAATTCCTCCTGCTGTAGACGCTGGAGATCCACCTATAAACATCAATATCATCGTTAAAAACTTTGAACTATCTTGCATCTTAGATAAATCTATCGTATTAAATCCTGCAGTCCTAGGAGTTACAGCTTGAAATAATGCTGCTAGCATCTTTCCACTTAAAGATAATTCACCTAATGTATCAGGATTATTATATTCAAATATAAAGAAAAGTACAAATCCTATAGATATCAATATAGCAGATGTGGTTATAACTATTTTAGAATGAAGAGTAAGTCTTGAGAATTTCTTTTTTCTCATTACATCAAGTATAACCGTAAATCCTATCCCACCAAGTATTATAATACTCATTATAACTATATTTATAGTGACATTATCAACATATGGAGTAAGTGATCTTCCGTTTCCAATTATATCAAATCCAGCATTGCAAAATGCTGAAACAGAGTGAAATATACCATACCCTAATCCTTTAAATAGCCCCATTTCTGGAACAAAAACAGTAGCTAAAAATAAAGCTCCTACCCCTTCTATAATAAATGTTCCCACTAAAACATGTCTTGTAAGCCTAACAAGCCCTTCTAAGTCGTACTGATTTAGTGATTCTTGTATTATAAGTCTTTCTCTAAGAGATATTCTTTTTCCTATTAACATTGAAAATAAGGTTGCCATAGACATAAAGCCAAGCCCGCCTACTTGTATAAGCATTAGTATTATTACTTTTCCAAATGTGCTCCAATATGTACCAGTGTCTACAACAACAAGCCCAGTTACGCATACTGCTGATGTTGATGTAAACAGTGCATTTATAAATCCTATACTTTCACCACTTTTTGAAGCTATTGGTAGATTAAGTAGAATAGCTCCTAACAATATAACAGCAGCAAATCCTACAACTATTATCTGTGATGGAGTGTATCTATGCCTTTTTTTCTCAGAGTACTTTAACATATTCCTCACCTCTTTCCATTACCTTTATCAGAAAAAATTACAAATTATATATTATCAGATAATACCATAATTTAAAAGGGTAATTATAAAAGGGCAGCTTTAGCTGCCCTTTATATTATTGACATTAGGTTTTACATACATTCAATTTCTAGTTATGCTACTATATATATTTTGTGATGCAGCCTTGATATCCTCTTTTCCTAATATTGATGATACAACTGCAACACCATCTACATTTGTTTTTACTATGCTCCCTATATTTGTTTCATTTATTCCACCTATAGCTATAACAGGTATATTTATACATGATTTTATTTTAGATAATGTGTCTATAGATACTTTGTTTGTATTTTTTTTAGTATTAGTACTAAATAGTGCTCCAACACCTATATAATCAGCTGTATCATCTCGGGCTTTTAATGCAAGTTCTAGATTATATGTTGAGATACCTAGAATTTTGTTTTTACCTATCAAATTCCTAGCGACTTTAGCCGGAAGGTCATTCTGACCAAGATGTACTCCAGATGCATCTACTGCAATTGCTATATCTACTCTATCATTTATTATAAGCGGAATATTGTATTTATCAGTTATAAGTTTAGCTTTTTTAGCTATGTTATAGAATTCTAAACTCGATGCATTCTTTTCTCTAATTTGTACAACTGTAACCCCACCAAGTATTGCTTGTTCTATACTGTTAAATAGATCTCTGCCTTTAAGTATCTCTCTATCTGTTACCAGATAAAGTGAAAAATCAACATTCATCTTCAATTTAATCAATCTCCTCAATCATATTACACTTTTCATATATGCTATAGAAATGATTAGTAGGACCAATTCCCTCACCGATAGATAATGAATTTTGTATTGCTACATTTATGTATTCTTTAGCATTTTTTATAGATTTTTCGATAGCATATCCCTTTGCAAGATTTGAAGCAATAGCAGAAGACAATGTACATCCTGTTCCATGTGTATTCTTTGTATGTATTCTCTTTCCTTCAAAATACTTAAAATCTTCTCCGTCAAATAGTATATCTATAGGATCCGTACTTAAATGTCCTCCCTTTATTAATACTATTTTACATCCCATTTCAAGCATAGCCTTACAAGATTTTTTCATATCGTCGATAGATTTAATATTAATACCTGTTATAACTTGCGCTTCTAGAATATTTGGTGTAACTACAGTAGATAATGGTAACAACTCTTTTATCAGTACATCTTTTGCATCTGGATTTAATAGGTTATATCCACTCTTAGAAATCATAACAGGATCTAACACAATATTTTTAGGAGAATACTGTCTTAATTTGCTACTTACTGCTTTTATTATATCTATTTCTGAAAGCATACCTATTTTCACAGAATCAACTTTTATATCACAAAATATTGCATCTATTTGCTTTTCTACTATATGACTTGAAATATTTTCAACTGCCATAACTCCTTTAGTATTTTGAGCTGTTACTGCTGTTATAACGCTCATACCGTATATTCCATGTGCATAGAAAGTTTTAAGATCTGCCTGAATTCCTGCTCCTGCACAACTATCAGATCCAGCTATGGTTAATGCCGTTCTCATTATAATCTCCCCTATATGCTGATTTTTAGTTCTTTTATGGTTTGAAATACATCTTCTGATTCCATTATCAAAGACATAACTGCAACTCCACTTGCACCAGATTCGTACACTTTCTTTATATTGTATTTATTTATTCCACCAATGCATATTATTGGAATATTTATGCTTTTACTTAACTTATGTACAAATTCTATTCCCTTAGGCTCAAGATTTGGTTTACAAGAAGTATTAAATATATGACCTGCAAGAACGTAATCTGCACCTAAGTTTTGTGCCATTATACCTTCCTCTATACTATGTATTGATACTCCTACTTTCCCTTGAAAGTCTACATTTTTGTTTACAAAATCTCCAAAACTAATCTGAAGTGCATCTGCACAAACTTTCTTTGCTACTTCTATGTTGCTATTTATTATTAAAGGTATATTCTTTTTAGAGAGTATATCTTTTATGTTTATAGCCATGGTGTAAAGATCCTCACAGCTTAAATCCTTCTCTCTCAGTATTACAGCATCTATACCAGCATTAGCTGCATCTTCTATTACTTTGTATATATTTTTTTTATTTATTAGTTTCCTATTTGTCACTAGATATATCATTACTCATCGTCCCTTAGAATATTTATGTCTTTTCCTGATAATATTTTGTTCATATTTCTCATTGAGCACATTTTCCCGCACATACTACAGCTATCATCGTGTTTAGGCTTTGATTCTTCTCTATATCTTCTAGCTTTCTGTGGATCTATTGAAAGTCTAAACATTTCGTCCCAATCTAAGTTTTTTCTAGCTTCACTCATTTTATAATCCCAGTCTCTAGCCCCTTTTACTCCTTTGACTATGTCAGCTGCATGTGCAGCTATCCTAGATGCTATAACTCCTTCTTTCATATCATCAAGTGTAGGAAGTCTAAGGTGTTCTGCTGGAGTTACGTAACATAAAAAGTCTGCTCCACTAGAAGCTGCAATTGCTCCTCCTATAGCACTTGTTATATGATCATATCCAGGAGCAACATCTGTAACTATAGGACCTAATACATAAAAAGGAGCACCGTGACAAAGTTTCTTTTGTATAAGTACATTAGCTTCTATTTCATCAAGTGCCATATGCCCTGGACCTTCTATTATTACTTGAACATTTCTTTCCCATGCCCTTTTTGTAAGCTCTCCAAGTATTATAAGTTCTTCTATTTGAGAAGCATCTGTTGCGTCATTTATACTTCCAGGTCTACAAGCATCTCCTAGACTTATAGTTACATCGTACTTTTCACATATGTCTAGAACCCTATCATAATATTCGTAGAAAGGATTTTCCTTATCATTTAACTCCATCCAAGCGAAAAGTAAAGACCCTCCTCTAGATACTATATTTGTAAGCCTTTTATTTTTCTTGAATGTTTCGCAGGTTTTCCTTGTTAGTCCCGCGTGTATTGTCATAAAGTCTACACCATCTCTAGCATGTTTTTCAACAACATCCAAAAACTCATCAGCAGTTATATCTTTAAGTTCTTTATCATAAAATCCAATAGCATCGTATATAGGAACTGTACCTATCATAGCAGGGGATATTTCTATTAATCTTCTTCTGAATTCCTCTGTCTTTCCAAATGAACTTAAATCCATTATAGAATCTACCTTCATCTCTATTGATTTTCTTGCTTTCTCAATCTCATTTTCTATATTAGGGCAATCCTTCGAAATTCCTAAATTTACATTTATTTTTGTTCTTAATCCCTCTCCTACTCCCTCAGGATCTAATGACTTGTGGTTTTTGTTTGCACATATTACAACTTTTCCTTGAGCAATTAGCTTAATTAATTTATCTATATCTATATTTTCCTTCTTAGCTACAATCTCCATCTCTCTTGTGACAATACCATTTCTAGCAGCATCCATTTGTGTTGTATAATTCATATTAATCTCCCCTTTTATATAATGTCCCAATCTTTAAATATAGGCTGATACCCTCTTAGTGATATAGCTTTCTTCATATCTTCAACGCTTCTAGTATCACATATATCGAATTGACTAACTCCATTATTATTGTTAGAATACCCACCGACCTGAGTAGAAACTCCTGCTGACATTTTAGTTACACCAAGCGAAATAATATTATCCCTAAACAAAGCATTTTCTCTCGTAGATATATTGATTCCTGCCCTTTGAATATACAGTCTTAGGGCTAGCATTGATTGAACAAGATTTTTATCTGTTACATCATATATATCACTAAAACTTCCAATATGTGGCCTGATTCTAGGAAAAGAAAAACTTAACTCTATATCAGGATACTTGTTCTGAAGATAATTTCCATGAAGTCCCATAAAAAACACTTCACTTCTCCAGTCATAAAGGCCAAGCAATGCACCTATTGTTACAAATCTAATGTTTTGATTACAAGCTCTTTCTGGAGCATCTAATCTATATTTATAATTTTTCTTATGTCCAGATATATGTACTTTGCTATATGTATCTTCGTTATATACTTCTTGATATATTGTTAAACCATCTACCCCTTCATTAATAAGCTCTTTATATTCATTTTCATCTAAAGCATATATCTCAATAGAAATAGAATTAAAGTATTTCTTTAGTACCTTTATACATTCTTTTAAGTACGATATAGGTGTTCTTATTTTATCTTCACCGGTTAAAATTAGAATGTGTCTAATACCCATTTCGTATATAGCTTTAGCTTCCTTTTCAACTTCATCTATTGTTAACTTTTTTCTATCTATCTTATTTTTTGAACTAAAACTGCAATATGAGCATATGTTGCTACAAAAATTTGAAATATAAACAGGTGTATAAAGTAGTATGGTCTTGCCAAACTGCCTAAGAGATACTTCATTAGCTTTTTTAGCCATGTCTTCTAGGTATTTCTCTGCACGTGGTGAAAGTAGTGTCAATAAATCTATTTCATTTAGTCTATCTTTACTTAATACTTTCTCTACATGTGAATCCTCTGTTTTTTTATAAAAATATTCAAAGTCAAAGTCTTTATAGAAAAGGTACTCATTATAGAAGCTCATCACACATTACTCCCATCTAAAAAACCTGTAAGTGGAGAAGATGGGTTGGCATATTTTCTTACTATACCTGTTTTAGCTAAAAAGGCCTTCCTACCTCCCACTACAGCATGATGAAAAGCCTCTCCCATCATTATAGGGTCATCTGATGTAGCTATAGCTGTATTTACCAAAACAGCATCAGCACCCATTTCCATAGCCTTTGCAGCTTCTGATGGTTTACCTATTCCAGCGTCTACAATTATTGGTATGTTAATTTCTTCTATTAATATTGAAATCATCTCTTCTGTTTTCAATCCTCTATTAGTTCCAATAGGTGCTCCTAGCGGCATTATAGATGAAGCACCGGCGTTAACTAGTCTCTTAGCATCCATCAAATCAGGATTCATATAAGGAAAAACTACAAATCCTTCTTTAGCTAAAATCTCTGTAGCTTTTATAGTTTCATAATTATCAGGAAGTAAATACTTGTTATCAGAAATTACTTCTATCTTTATCCAGTTTCCACAGCCAGCTGCTCTTGCAAGTCTTGCTATTCTTACAGCTTCTTGTGCATTCCTTGCTCCAGAAGTATTTGGCATTAGTATACAGTCTTTACTTATGTAATTTAATATATTTTCTTCGTTAGAATTTAAGTCAACTCTTCTTAATGCAACTGTTACAACATTAGTCTTAGATGATTCTATAACTTTTGTAAGAATATCATTAGAAGAATACTTACCTGTCCCTATAAACAACCTGCTGTTAAGAGTCTTTCCACCTATTATAAAGCTGTCCATATAAATCCCCCTTATGCATTATCTTGGCAAAGCAAAATCCTTATAACCATATTTGCTTGGTGACTAGCAGCGATACAAACCCTAGGAGACATAAGCCCTTGACCTGGCCTTGCTTCTGAAAATTCATCTCCTACAAGATAAAATTTGTCTGTTACCCTCTTTGTTTTTATAAGATTAGAAGAAAAATATCCACCCATACCCGAAGCTGCTATTATTTTCTTGTCTGGCATCTTAGTAAGCACCTCATTAACTAAAGCTGCCTTAGATTTAGGGTTATCAAATGCCTCAACTATAATGTCAACATCAGAGAATATAGATTGTATATTACTTTGTTCTACAAAAACGTTTTTTGATTCTATACTAACAAATGGATTGATTTCACCTATAATTTCAGTTAAAGCATCAACCTTTTTCATACCAATATGTCTGATAAAATATTGTTGCCTATTTAGATTGCTGGGTTCTACAACATCAAAATCTACTAAAAGTAGTTTCCCTACACCCATTCTAGATAAAAGTAAAGCTACATTTGATCCTAGTCCACCAAGGCCTGCTATTCCAACTTTAGCATTTTTTATTTTTTGATGAACACTCGGCGTGTGTCTTGAAACTAAAAGATGTTCAAGTTCTTCCTTATCTGGTATTTCACCTCTTTTTATCAGAACTAATCTATCATTTTCTTTGAGAATTACATCTTCTTTTATGATAAATCCATTAAAAACTACAATATCAGCATCTTTCTTTATAATATCTCTAACTTCAAATGCTGTTACCCCATATTCAAACGAATATATCTTTTCATTTACAAATATATTCATTCTAACCTCCCCCAACAAAGTTAACTATTTCAACTCTATCATTGTTGTTTACATATTTAGATTTATAGTCATCTTTATCAACTATTTCTAAGTTGATTTCAACTACTACTGTATCTATGTTTAGATTTAGATTTTTTAGTAATTGATCAATAGTAATTTCATCACATATGTTAAGTTTTTTTCCATTTATAACCATAACGTCACCTCCCCCACCTGAAAGTTTTGAAAAAATAAAAAAGACACAAATCCAGAATAGGATTTGTGTCTACACAAATAAACGCACAAAATTAATATATCGTACACTTTCCTACGCTGGTATTACCCAGATCAGGTTAAAGGGTCAAAGATTAAAGGATCTTTTTCTCAGCTGGCCATTATCCAGCTCCCCTAGTGATTATTATTTAATTATGAATAAATAGTAGCATGTATAAATTAATGTGTCAATTCAAAACATACTTAAAACTAAAAAATAATATTAACTTAAGATAGTATCTGCCATAAGTACTCCAATTATATTATTTTTTTCATCTTTTATAGGAACAGAAATAGCTACGCAATAATTCCCTGTATCTGTAGAAATATACGGTTTCGATATGAATTCTTTTCCAGTGATACCTTCTTTAAAATATTTTCTATGTTTGAAGTTTTGTACAAAATCTTCTTCATCTATATTTGAAACAGCACTATAACCTTCTTCATTTAAAGCACAAATAACCTCAAAGTAAGGTTTTGAATCCACTATTTCCTTTAGCTTCTTTCTATAGCTTGACCCATATGACTTTTCTAGAATATTTTTATTTTTAGACATATCTTTTAAAACTTTAACCGCTCCACTTATTCTTTCTTCCATTTCATTAGTAACTTCAAAGCTATCTAAATATTTTCTCATATATTCAAATGTATCCTGTGACATGTTTTCAAGTTCTGAAACTGATGAAGCAATAGATTGGATAGCAGAGGAATGTTGCGTACTTCTTTCGCTTATCTCTAGAGAAACTTTATTTGTTGTGTCAACCACATAAGTAAAATCCTTTATAATTTTGTTTACCTGCTTTGCTAATTCAAGTTGTTGTACAGATTTATTATGTATATTTTTAACATCTTCTATTACCTGTTCAGACTTATTATATATACTATCTAAAGAAAGTACAGATTTGTCTGCTATATCTATATCATTATTTATAAGATTAATTTCATCTTGAAATTTATTTGATATTCCCATTATCTTTTCTGTTACAGTGTTTATTATATCAGATATCTTTTTCACAGAATCAGATGACTGAACTGCAAGCTTTCTTATTTCTTCTGCTACAACTGCAAATCCCTTACCCGCTTCTCCTGCTCTTGCTGCTTCTATAGCTGCATTTAATGCTAGTAAGTTTGTTTTCTTTGAGATGTTTTCAACTTCATCTATTATATTATATATATCTTTTATTTCATGAGTAAGATTTACTACCTCATGTGACATATCATTTCCAACATCTTTACTATACTTTAAAAGCTCTATAACCTTTATAAAAACTTCCTTACTTTTCTCTACAGTTTCATTCATATTCTCAACTTCATTTATAGCTCTTTCAGAGTTGTCTTTAGAGATATTTGCAAATTCAAATAACTTATTAGATGTATCTTCTACTTTCTTAATCTCTTCAGTTTGAGAGTCAATTGTTTTTGATAGATCTTCTATAGATGTACATATCTCCTCAAAAGCCAAAGCATTGTTATATATATTTTGAGATATTATATTTGTATTCTCACTAAGTCTTTGAGAAAAAGAATATACATTACCTATTATTATTCTTACATCATGCAAGAAAGTATTTAGATTTTCGCCGAATTTACCTAATCTATCTGTAAATCTCTGATTAAGATTTCTTTGCTTTAGCATCTCAGATTTTTTTAAGTCTTCATTGTTTTTACCCAACTTAATATTCAATACTATGCTAGCTAATGAAAGAACTGCAAATACAGCTAAAACAAAATATAATCCTTTAAAATTCCTCAAAAAATAAATAATTACTGTACATAATAATGGACTTAATAAAGTGCTTAGATTTTTCACTACATTCCCCCCGTTCATCAGTTTAAAAGTATTTGATATAATTTAGTTTAATTTTATATTTTTCCTGTCCAAATTT
This sequence comes from Alkalithermobacter paradoxus, assembly GCA_002029295.1. Classification (GTDB taxonomy): domain Bacteria; phylum Bacillota; class Clostridia; order Peptostreptococcales; family Peptostreptococcaceae; genus Alkalithermobacter; species Alkalithermobacter paradoxus. The sequence continues at coordinate 67,614 of MZGW01000007.1, forward strand.
CAATATAATCTAAATATAAATTACATGATAAAAAGGTTTTGATACGACAAAAGAGCGGGATTACAATTCATCCCACTCTAAGAAAATTTGATATATTATCCACCTAAAGTTATATCTTGTTTGTCATACCATTTAAGAGCATCATAGAAGTGATCCGGTTTAAAGTCAGGCCAATAATCATCTACAACATAAAAATCAGAATACACAGTTTGAACTGGTAAAAAACCACTAAGTCTTCTTCTGCCACCCCATCTTATAACTAAATCTATTCTTGATACATCAGATGACTTTAGGCGGTTATGTAGTTCACCTTTACTACTTAACTTTTCATTATTTACATTATTAAGATCCCAATGCCATCCATAATTAACTAGAAAGTTAACTTTTATTTGTCCACTTCCAAATTTTCTTCTTTCAGTATATGGAAGTAATTCTTTTGGAAACATAGGAGATTCTGAGTTTCCAACTACAAGAAGCTGTGCATCTTCTTTAGATAACATATTAACCGCATCTACACATGCCTTTGTAAATGCCATTGCCTGTATTTTTGGTCTTTTCGTATTGTCCGTAGTAAACCCATAATATGTAATTTCCTTTACACCTGCATCTTTACACAGTCTAAATAGCTCAAGTCCTGGATCTAGGCCTTTATTATAGCCCATTTCCTTTGTCATCCCATTGTTTACTGCCCATCTTCTATTTCCATCTGGTATAACCCCTATATGCTTAGGAATTCTCATGTAGGCACCTCCTTATTCATTCAATTTATTATTGACATATAAAGAGGTATACATACATAAAAAAAGATTATGTGGCTACGTCCTACTCTCCCAGGAGGCTTCCCTCCAAGTACCATCGGCGCAAAAGAGCTTAACTTCTGTGTTCGGAATGGGAACAGGTGTATCCTCTTTGCTATAGTAACCACATAATCTTACTTGTCTAATATATTTTGTTTGCTTTACATATTTAGTATAAACTTAAGAATCGACTTTCAAGCCTAAGTTATTTTAATGTACTTGATTTGAATTTACATTCTAGAGTTGACTTTCAAGCTTGCTTGAGGAAACTCGGAATGTGAATCAAATCAATAACACTTTCAAAACTGCATAGCATATTTGGTCAAGTCCTCGACCTATTAGTACTCATAAGCTGAACACATTACTGCGCTTACACCTTGAGCCTATCAACCAAGTAGTCTTCTTGGGGTCTTACCTTAAAA
>MZGW01000008.1 GCA_002029295.1 Alkalithermobacter paradoxus
TTTTAAGGTAAGACCCCAAGAAGACTACTTGGTTGATAGGCTCAAGGTGTAAGCGCAGTAATGTGTTCAGCTTATGAGTACTAATAGGTCGAGGACTTGACCAAATATGCTATGCAGTTTTGAAAGTGTTATTGATTTGATTCACATTCCGAGTTTCCTCAAGCAAGCTTGAAAGTCAACTCTAGAATGTAAATTCAAATCAAGTACATTAAAATAACTTAGGCTTGAAAGTCGATTCTTAAGTTTATACTAAGTATGTAAAGCAAACAAGGGTATATTACACAATTAAGATTATGTGGTTACTATAGCAAAGAGGATACACCTGTTCCCATTCCGAACACAGAAGTTAAGCTCTTTTGCGCCGATGGTACTTGGAGGGAAGCCTCCTGGGAGAGTAGGACGTAGCCACATAATCTTTTTTATAATTTCCGTTATAAATTTCAAAAAAGCTTACCTTTAAAATCTTTCAAAGAAAGACTTTTTTATAATGAATAGGAAATTATAAACTTTTTGAATTGTGGATAATTTATAATTTCCGTTATGAATTTCAAAAAAGTCTACCTTTAAAATTTTTCAAAGAAAGACTTTTTTATTGCCAAAAATAATTAAACCTAACTAATTATATTTGTGCAATTTAACCATACCAAAAACTTCTAAATTGTCTTAATATTAATTACAAGATAATTTATAAGGGGTGGTATATATGGCAGGATTAGTACTTAAAGATATATGCAAAGAGTATGACAATGGGTATAAAGCTGTTAAAAATGTGAATATAGAGATAAAAGATAAGGAGTTTATAGTTCTTGTTGGTCCATCAGGTTGTGGAAAATCTACTACTCTTAGAATGATTGCAGGACTTGAAGATATAACTTCTGGAGAGATGTACATAGGAGATAGACTTGTAAATGATGTATCGCCTAAGGATAGAGATATAGCTATGGTATTCCAAAACTATGCACTTTATCCACATATGAATGTATACGATAATATGGCATTTGGATTAAAATTAAGAAAAGTACCTAAAGATGAAATAGATAAGAAAGTAAAAGAAGCTGCAAAAATACTAGACCTAGCTCATTTGTTAGATAGAAAGCCAAAGGCACTATCAGGAGGACAAAGACAAAGGGTAGCATTAGGTCGTGCTATAGTAAGGCAGCCTCAGGTGTTTTTGATGGATGAGCCACTATCGAATCTAGATGCTAAGCTTAGAGGACAAATGAGAACAGAAATAAGTAGGCTTCATAAGGAATTAGAAGCAACATTTATATATGTTACTCATGATCAAGTTGAGGCTATGACTATGGGAGATAGAATAGTAGTAATGAAAGATGGAGTAGTTCAACAAATAGATACACCTCAAAAGATATATGAAAAACCAGACAATATGTTTGTTGCAGGATTTATAGGAAGTCCACAGATGAACTTTATAGAAGTTGAATTAAAAGAGGAAAATAAAGATATAATTGCTAGCTTTGAAAATATATCTATAAAGTTACCTGGAGGAAAAGGAAAAGTACTTAAAGATAAAGAATATATCAATAAAAAGGTTATTATGGGAATAAGACCTGAAGATATACATGATGAAGAGGTATTTTTAAGTGCATCTCCTGATACAATATTTGAAGCTATTGTAGATATAAGAGAAATTATGGGTGCAGAAATATATGCTTACCTAAAAGTTGGAAGCACACCAATTACAGCAAGATTTGATGGAAGAGTGAAGATAAATCCTAAAGATAAATTAAAACTAGCATTTGATGGAAATAAAATACATATATTTGACAAAGAAACAGAACTTAGAATAATATAGTCTAAAAGAGATAGTTTACTTTAGTAGACTATCTTTTTTAAATTACAGAGAAAAGGAGTAGGTATGAAAAATCTTATTAATTTTTTAGAAGAGAAGCTAGATAAGAAAATAGAAATATATGAATATGATGAAAATTTAAAAGACAAATACGAGGAAGTTGAGTTCAGAGGAAAAAAATATCTAATAGAAATAAAAGAAAAAGAATATATCAAAATAAATGGACATACATATATACTAAGATGTAAGGACAATCAAAATGAAGCATTAGAGGTTTTGAAGAATTTATTTTGCGATGAGAAAGTATATATTAAAGAAGATTATGTTATTATACAGCTACATAATAATATAGGATTTGAAGAAAGCATAATAGATATACTAGCTAGTGAAATTTATTCTAGTGTCAAAATTGTTTACTTAGGGTACATCAAAGATAATGAAGAATTTAATTTTAGATTTAATATAGGAAAGAATATACTCAAATACACAGAGCAAATAAATGAAAGAAAAAACATATTCAAACTAAGGGATATAGTGAAATATGACTTACTAAATCTAATAGACAAAAACAAAATTAAGGAATATAAAGAATATATATTGAATGGAAAAGATATAAATATACTAGATAAAGATATTATAAATACATCATTAGAATTTATAAACTCTGATCTTAACATAGCCCAAACAGCTAAAAAACTATATATACATAGAAATACATTAATATATAGATTAGACAAGATAAAAGAAATTTTCGATCTTGATTTGAGAAAATTCGAAGATGCATTTTATTTTTATATTTCTATATTATTTTTTCAAAAAAATAAAAAAATAGATTGATTTATTACAAAAATTTTAGTAATATATATACAACGGATTATGCAAACGATTGCATGAATTGGAGGGGATTACAATAAAAAAGAGTGTAAATATAAAGGATGTAGCACAGTATGCTGGAGTTTCTCCTTCAACAGTATCAAGAGTTATATCTAATGATGAAAGAATAACTGATGCAACCAAGAAAAAAGTTTTAGAAGCTATGGATATATTAGGGTATTATCCTAATGTAATAGCTAGAAGCCTTGCAAATAGAAAAAGTAATGCAATAGGTCTTATTATGCCAGCATTTTCAGATATACTTTTTATAAATCCATTTTTTCCTGAAGCCCTAAGGGGTATAAGCATGGTAGCATCGAATAACTCTTATGACATTCTAATGTCTACTAATTCAAAGCACTCTGAAGAACTAGAAGTTATAAAAAACTTTATAAGAGGGAAAAGAGTTGATGGAATAATACTTATGAGTTCTAGAGTAAATGATGAATCTATAAAATTTTTGAGAGAAAGTAAATTTCCATTCGTAGTTGTTGGATCATCTTTAGAGTATGACGATATAAACTGTGTTGATAATGATAATGAAAAAGCAGCATACGATATGACTAAACATTTGATAGAAGTAGGATGCAAAGATATAGCACTAGTGGCTGGTAACTTAGATTTAGTAGTTACAATCAATAGACTTTCAGGTTACAAAAAAGCACTTTTAGAAAACAATATAAATTTAAACAATGATTATATAATAGCTGGAGAATTTTTAGAAGAAAGTGGATACATAGCAGGAAAAAAACTTTTAAGCTTAGATAAAATACCTGATGGGATAATTGTAACAGATGATTTGATGGCACTAGGAGTTATAAAAGCAATAAAGGAAAGAAACCTTAGGATTCCAAAAGATATACGCGTTGGAAGTTTTAATAATAGTATATTAGCTAAGTTTGCAGTTCCAACTATTACATCTATAGATGTTAATGCAGTAAAACTTGGGAAAAGTGCAGTAGATATACTCATAAATGCTATAGACAAAGGTGAAGGATTTGACAGTTTAATAGTTGATCACAATCTTGTTGTAAGAGATTCTACAACGTAATTTTTTTAAGGCTTTATGCAAGCGATTGCATAACATATATAATTAAAAGGGAGGTTTTAAAAATGAAAAAGCTTAAGAAATTAAGCATCTTATTGTCTATGCTTCTTGTATTTGTAGGAGTACTAAGTGGATGCTCTAAAAATGAAGAAGTGAATTTAGAGGAGTTAGAAAAGGAAACATCAAATGAAATCAAGGGGGAAATAGTATTCTGGCATGGATGGTCAGGAGCAGAAGAAGAAACATTAAAAGAAGCAATAGCAAAGTTTGAAGATAAGTATCCAGAAGCAAAGGTTACAGCAGTACCAGTTGTATTTGAACAATTACAAGACAAATTGAAAGCTTCTATGCAAGCCGGAGAATCACCAGATTTATTCCTTGGACCAAATGACTGGGTTGGAGTATTTGCAACACTAAATCAAATAGAGCCTTTAGATACATATTTAGCTGATGTAAAGAATGACTATATACCATCTGGTCTTGAAGCAGGAACATTTAATGGAAGATTATATGCACTTCCTGAGTCTATAGAATCTCCAGTTCTTATATACAATGCTGACTTAATAAAAGAAGCTCCAAAGACTACTGAAGAATTAATAAAGTTAGCAGTAGAGAACACTAATGAAGCTGAAGGAAAATATGGATTTGTAATGGATATAAGCAATTTCTACTTTAACAAAGGGTTCCTTGCAGGATATGGAGCAACCATATTTGCAGATGAAAACGCAAGCATAGGATTTGAAAATGAAGCAACAGTTAACTTCCTAAACTTCTTAAATACATTAAGAAATGAAAAGAAAGTTATGCCAAAAGAAGTAGATTACAATGTTATGATGACTTTATTTACAGAAGGAAAGGCAGCTATGATAATAAATGGGCCTTGGTCTTTTGGAGATATAGATAAGTCAGGTATAAATTGGAGAGCTGCTAATTACCCAGTAATTTCAGAAACTAATAAAGAAGCACAACCTTTCATGGGTGGAAAGATGCTATTCTTACCAAAGGGAGCTAAAAATAAAGAAGGATCAGTTGAATTTATGAAGTTTATAACATCTCCAGAAATATCTAAGTTATTTGCAGATAAGGCAGGACACGTTCCAGCAAATAAAAATGTTGACTTAGGAGATAACTGGAAGATAAAAGCAATACAAGAACAAGTTAAATTTGCAACACCAATACCGAGCATACCTGAAATGGCACAAGTATGGGATCCAGCGAAAGTAATGGTTGATGAAGTATTAAGTGGAAAATCAAAACCAGAAGCTGCAGTAGAAAATGCAAGAAATACTATGATAGATAAGATAAAGGAAATGAGAGGTAAATAAAATAGGGCCTTTTAAAAAGGCCCTTTTATTTTAAGAAAGGGAGATTAAGATGGTTAAAAAAGATAATAAACTAGCATACCTGTACTTAATACCAGCTTTTTTAATAGTCATGATAATATCTTTTGGACCAATACTTTACGGTATAGGGCTATCCTTTTTAAATGTTAATTTATACACTATGGGGGAAGATAATAGAATAAAGGAAATACAGGGTAACATTGAAAATACAGTTAATATTATAAATGCTGCAAAGAAACAAGATAGATTGGATTTAGTAAGCAAGTATGAAGAAAAACTTAAAATATATGAAGAGCAAAGAGACAATCTTACAAAATCTAAAATACAAACAGTAAAAAGTAGTATAGCATCACTAGAAAATGAAATAAAAAATTTAGAGCCTAACAAAGAAGACCCTAAAGTTAATGCAAGGATAATAGAAAGACAGATACAAATAGAAGGATACAAAAATGAGCTTGAATACTTAAACGAAAGACTTGAAAATAAGGAATTTTATAAGCCTATAAAATTCGTAGGACTTAGAAATTACAAAAGATCTCTTCAATCGCTAAATTCAGAGTTTGTAAAAGTTTTATATAGAACTGTAATTTGGACAATAATCAATGTATTTTTTCATGTTACCATAGGTATATTCTTAGCATTACTATTAAATAGAGAAGACTTAAAGCTAAAAGGTCTTTACAGAACAATACTAATACTTCCTTGGGCAGTACCTCAGTTTATAACAGCTCTTATATGGAAGATACTATATCACTCTCAATTCGGGTTTATAAATAAGTTATTAAATGTTGTAGGAATACCAAGCATTCCTTGGCTTGTAAATGAAAGATGGGCATTTGTAGCTGTTATAATAACTAATATTTGGCTAGGATTCCCATTTATGATACTAGTTGCAACTGGTGCACTTCAAAGTATATCAAAGAGCTTATATGAAGCAGCTGACATAGATGGAGCAACAACATTACAAAAACTAAGATTAATAACATTACCATTAATAAAGCCAACAATGATTCCTGCTACAATACTTGGAACTATCTGGACATTTACAAACTTTAACGTCGTATATCTTATAACGGGTGGAGGACCAAACAAATCAACAGAACTTATAGCAACGTATCAATATAATGCATTAGTTGGAGGTAACTATTCATTAGCAGCAACATACTCAGTTATAACATTTATAATACTTGCAATATTTACAACAATAAATACAAAAGTATCGAAGGCCTTTGATGAGTAAGGAGGACTATTATGAAGAAAAAAATTAATTTAGGCCTTATATTGAGCCATATAACACTGATTATAGCTTGTATATTAACAGTAATACCTATTTGGTGGATACTAAATACTGCACTAAGCAGTAGAGTTTCAATAGCATCAACAAAGATTTCATTCATACCAGAGGGAATAACAATAAAGAATTTCATTGAAGTATTAACTAATGACAATTTCCTGTTGTGGCTTAGAAATTCGATAATATTCTCAGCAGGAACAACGCTTCTAACATTATTTTGTGCAACAATAGCAGCGTATGCATTCTCAAGGTTTGAATTTAAAGGAAAAAAAATAGGTTTAATGTTTTTTATAGTTCTTATGATGCTACCAATAACAGCTGCTATGGTTGGTCAATTTAGGATATTTAGAGAATTTGGACTTTTAAATAAGTATACAGGTATGATTTTACTTTATTCATCAAGTGCTATGGCGTTCTCAATTTGGAACCTTAAAGGTTACTTTGACACTATACCAAAGTCACTAGAAGAAGCAGCTGTAGTTGATGGTGCTAGTAAGGTACAGATATTCATAAATATCATACTTCCACTTTCAAAGCCAGCACTTGCAATAACAGCATTATTTATATTTATAATACCGTGGACTGATTTTGCAGCAGCATTTTTATTCATTTCAGATCCAAACAAATATACATTAGCTATGGGTCTTTATCAATGGGCATCAGATCCTAGAAACATACCATGGCCACTATTTGCAGCAGGTTCTATAGTAGTTGCAGCACCACTTGCAATATTATACTTAGTTTTCCAAAGATATATAGTATCAGGACTTACGGTTGGAGGAGTAAAAGAATAGTAAATTATTAGAAACAATATAAGAAATTTTAAAATAATAGCTCCCTTTATGGGAGCTAATTTTAAGAGGTGAGAAAATGAGATTTGGGAAAAAAGATTGGAAAAGCTATGAAAGTGGAATTCAAAAAGAATGGATATTAACAAATGGACTTGGGGGATTTGCTTCATCAACCATAATAAACTGCAATATAAGAAAATATAATGCACTCTTAAATGTTTCATTAAATCCTCCTGTAAATAGAATAGTACTTTTATCTAAGGTAGATGAAGAAATAATAGTAGATGATAGAAGTTATTACCTAGGAACTAATAAAACCTTAAATGGAGTAAAGGATAAAGGATATTTACATCTTCAACAATTCATATTTGAAGATACTCCAAAATTTATTTACTCAGTGAAAGATTTATTTATAGAGAAAGAAATAGGTCTTGTCTATAATGAGGATAAAGTTGTAATAACATACAAAATAGAAAGTAAAGATAGCAGTGCAGTGCTTAGATTATATCCTTTTACAAACTACAAAGACCACCATGAAAATTCAAAAAAATATGAATTTAAATACAATCAATCGAAAATACCAAATGGATTAAAGCTAGAGCTTGAAAATAATCCAAAAATAAATATATTTATGAAAACTAGTTGTGGAAATTATATACCGAATGAAAAATGGTTTGATGGAATGTATTATGATAATGAAGAATACAGAGGACTTGATCCAATTGATTATCACTTTATACCTGGATATTTTGAAATAGAAATAAAGCCAAATACTCAAAATGAGATATCATTTATAGCATCGACTGAACACTTTGAAGATCTAAATGGATTTGAAGTAATACAGGAAATAAAAGAAAGATACAAAACCTTAGTAAACAAAGCAAATTACAATGATAGTTTCGCAGACAAATTAGTTAGAGCCTGTGATGACTTTTTGGTTTACAGAAAATCAACAAACACTAAAACTGTAATAGCAGGATATCCTTGGTTTACTGACTGGGGAAGAGATACTATGATATCTTTGACAGGTCTTACTTTAGTTACAAAACGATTTGATGAAGCAAAAGAAATTCTAACTACATTTATAAAATATTTAGATGAAGGCCTTATACCTAATATGTTTCCTGATGAAGGATGCGATCCACTTTATAACACAGTAGATGGAACACTATGGTATTTCTATGGTGTGTATAAGTACTTAGAGTACACAAATGACTACGATTTTGTAAAAAATAACATATACGAAAAACTAAAAGAAATAATAAACTATCATATAAATGGAACAAAATATAATATAAAAATGGATAGTGACTTTTTGATTACTGCTGGAGAAAAAGGAACTCAACTGACTTGGATGGATGCAAAAGTTGATGATTGGGTTGTAACTCCAAGACATGGAAAAGCAGTTGAAATAAATGCTCTTTGGTACAATGCCTTAAAGATTATGGCAAACCTTTCTGAAAAATTTGAAGAAGATCATTCATACTATGAAGATATAGCTCAAAAAGTAAAAGAAAGTTTCAATAAATTATTTTGGAATGAAGATAAAAAATATCTATACGATGTAATAAATGAAAATAGTAAAGATGATAAAATAAGGCCGAATGCAATATTTGCTGTGAGTCTTCCATATCCTATATTACAAAAAGAAAAAAGAAAATATATAGTTGATAAAGCGTACAAAGAGCTTTATGCAACTTATGGAATGAGATCTTTAAGTGAATATGAAGATGAATACATAGGAGTATACGGAGGAAATAGATACAAAAGAGATGCTGCATATCATCAAGGAACAACTTGGGCTTGGCTTATAGGTCATTTTATAACATCGTATGTAAAAGTCTATGGAAAAAGTGAAAATCTAATAAAGAAATTCATAGATCCATTTAAGGATCACCTAAAGGATCAATGCGTTGGTCAAATAGCAGAAATATTTGATGGAAATGAACCTATAATTCCTAGAGGATGTTTTGCTCAAGCGTGGTCTGTTGCAGAAATTTTGCGAACTTATATAGAGGATATAATCTAAATTTGTCTATTTCCAGGGAAATATAAATTATTTAATAAAAAAATTGGAAAATAATCATACAAATACCTGTTAAGGATAAAAATGATAGATATGTTTTAGACTATATTTGCAATAATAATAGTAGGCAACAAACTATTCAACAAAAGGAGTGAAACTATGAATAGATTAGCGCTATTATTAGTTATAATAGGAGCTTTAAACTGGGGACTAATATCATTATTTAGATTAGACTTGGTGGCTACCCTATTTGGAGGAACATACAGTTACTTAAGTAGATTAGTATATGGTTTAGTTGGACTTGCAGGAATATACTCTATAACATTTTTATTCAGAGACAGAGAAAATAGAGAATTAAGTTAAAAATAGAAGGGAATTTTCCCTTCTATTTTTGTATGCTAAATAAAAAAGTGGAAATAATACAAAAGAGAGGAGATGAGAAAATGATAGAAAATGGTGGAAATCCTATGCAGTGTTCTATATGTAGCGAGGAACGTTTAGGTGGAATAGACGTACTTGGAAGTTACATATGTAGAAGATGTGAAGATGAAATGATTAAAGAAGACCTAAATGAGCTGAAATTAGAGTATTACAAAAATAGAATGAGAAGCCTTTGGAGAAACAAACTTTCTTAAAGCTAATCCTAATGGATTGGCTTTTTTTCTGTTATAATACTTATTGAGGAGGGAATTATGCTATACAAAGAAATAGAAAATGTAACAAAGGATTTAGTTTCATTTCATGTACCAGGACATAAAAGTGGGAAATTACTTGATAAGTATAAAAATTTTAAAGACAAAATAATAAACATAGATACTACTGAAATAGAAGGAACAGATAATTTACATGACTGTGAAGGAATAATAAAAGAAGCGTCAAATAGAGCTAGCAAAGTATTCAAAAGTGACAATACATTCTTATTAGTCAATGGATCAACATGTGGAATATATGCAATGATTATGACAATAACAAATCCAGGTGATAAGCTTATAGTAGCTAGAGATTGTCACCAATCAGTTATAAATGCATGCATATTAGGAGATGTAGAACCTATATATGTATGCCCAAAGATTGATGATTATTTAGGAATATCAAAAGGAGTAAGCTATGAAGATATAAAAAAAGCTATTAGCTTAAATCGGGATGCAAAAGGAGTTATACTAACATCTCCTAATTATTTTGGAATTACCTGTGATATACAAAAGATATCAGATTTATTAAAAGAAAGTGACAAATATTTGTTAGTTGACGAGGCTCACGGTGCACACTTAGGCTTAAGCAATTTACTTCCAAGGCCCGCACTTTCTCAAGGAGCAGATATGGTAGTCCAAAGTACACACAAGACACTTCCATCATTTACTCAATCTTCCATGCTTCACACAAGAGGAAATAAAGTGAATATAGAAAAGCTAAAGTCAATACTTAGAATGGTTCAATCGTCTAGTCCTTCGTATATACTTATGTCATCTTTGGATATGGCTACAAAGATATATGAAGAAGAAGGAAAATATTTAATGAGCAACCTTATAAATTATATATTAGATCTTAAAGATTTTGCAAAAAAGCTTGATAATATAAAAATATTTGAATCTCAAGATATAACAAAGGTATATATAATAACTAAAGATCTTAAAAGAAGTGGATATGAAATTGAACAAATGCTAAGAGATAGATATAATATACAAGTAGAACTTTCAAATTTATGCGGGGTGCTTTTAGTTTGTAGTATAGGAAATGATAAAGAAGACTTTGAAAGATTAAAAAAAGCACTATCAGAAATAGATAAATTCATTGGAAAAGAAAGTATAATAATGCCTTCATACAAAAATATAAATCCAGTTAAAGTATTAAATCCTAGGAAGGCATTTTACCTTCCTAAAACTAAAATAAAAATAAGACAGTCAATAGGAAAGATATCTGGTGAATATATAATACCGTATCCTCCTGGAATACCTGTTATATCTCCAGGTGAGAAAATAAGTGAAGATATAATAAATTATATATTAAGTACAAAAAAACTTGGCATGAAAATCACTGGAATTAAAGATAGTAATTTAGACTATATAGAAATAATTGACTAGAGGTGAGAGTTTGAAAGGATTATTTATAACAATAGAGGGGCCAGATGCCTGCGGAAAATCAACTCAAATAAATTTACTTAAAGAATATTTTCAAAATAAAGGATACGATGTAGTAATAACTAGAGAGCCAGGAGGAACAAAAATAAGCGAAAAAATAAGAAACTTAATACTAGACAAAGAAAATAAAACAATGTCTTACAAAACAGAAGCACTGCTTTATGCTGCGTCTAGATCACAACATGTAGATGAGCTTATAAGACCATCTCTTAGTAATGGTAAGATAGTAATATGTGATAGATTTGTAGATTCAAGTTTAGTTTATCAAGGTATAGCTAGAAGTCTAGGAATAGAAAATGTGTATAATCTTAACTTATTTGCAATGGAAGAAGTTATACCAGATATAACTATATTTTTTGAAATAGATGAATGTGAAGTCAAAAGAAGAAAAAACAATAGAAGAAATTTAGATAGATTAGAAAGTGAAAAAGATGAATTTCACAAAATGGTATACAATGGATACAAAACACTTAAAGGTATGTATCCAGAAAGAATAAAAACAATAGATGCTAACGGAACTATACAGCAAGTTCACCAAAGAATAATAAAATTAGTTGAAAAAGTTATGGAGAAATAAAAATGTTTGATAATATCTTAGGACAAGATAAAGCAAAGAGAATTATAACTAATTCTTTAAGAAAAAACAGAATAAGTCATGGGTATTTGTTTGAAGGACCAAGTGGAATAGGAAAAATGGAGTTTGCTATACAATTTTCGAAGATGCTACTTGGAATAGAAAATATTGAAAATTCTCCCGACATTAAAGTAATAGAGCCAGATGGAGCTTCATTTAAGATAAGTCAAATAAGAGATATATGCTCAGATATACTAATAAAGCCGTATGGTCAAAAGAAAATATATATATTAAAAGATGCACATAAAATGACTATACAAGCTCAAAATAGTTTACTCAAAACACTTGAAGAGCCTCCTAATTACTCTGTAATAATACTTCTTGCTCAAAATAGCTATGCACTATTAGATACTATAAAGTCTAGATGTGAAAAAATAAAATTCAGCCCTATTTCTCAAAAAGAAATAGAATATTATTTAATAAATAATAATGGAATACCAAAAGATAGAGCTAGAGTTGTAGCATCTTTTTCCTCGGGAATAATATCAAAAGCATTAAATTTAATAAATAATGAAGAATTTAATGAAATAAGAGATTGGGTAGAGAAGTTTATAGACCTAATATTCAATGGAGATAAAGTAAGTCTTATGAACATACCTTCATATCTAGAAAACTACAAACACGATATAGAAAATATACTAGACATGATAATAACTTATTTCAGAGATGTAATGGTAGTAAAAGAAGAAATAGGGGAAGAACTTATAATAAATTTAGACAAGCTAGAGCTTATAAATGATATAAGCAAAAAACTTACCTATTTCCAAGTTTCAAGTATTATTGATATAATAGAGGAAACCAAAAAATATATAAAAAGTAATTGTAACTTTAACCTTTCAATAGAAGTTATGGTTTTAAACATACAAGAGGTGATCAAATGACAAAGGTTGTTGGAATTAGATTCAAAAAGGCAGGTAAAATATATTATTTTGACCCATTAGATTTTGAAATAAAGTTAAATGATGATGTAATAGTTGAAACTGCAAGGGGATTTGAGTATGGAAATGTAGTTGTAGGACCTAAAGAAGTTGAAGATAGCGAGATAATTCATCCTCTAAAGCCGATTGTAAGACTTGCAACAGATGAAGATAGAACTATCAATAAAGAAAATAAAGAAAAAGCCAAAGAAGCTTTCGATGTTTGCATTAGCAAAATAAAAACTCATAATTTAGAAATGAATTTAGTAGATTCTGAATATACTTTTGATAGAAACAAACTTATATTTTACTTTACAGCAGAAGGAAGAATAGATTTTAGAGAACTTGTGAAGGATTTAGCTTCAATTTTCAAAACTAGAATAGAACTAAGACAAATAGGAGTCAGAGATGAAGCAAAATCAATAGGAGGACTTGGTCCTTGTGGAGTATCTCTTTGTTGTTCTACTTGGCTTGGAGATTTTCAGCCAGTATCTATAAAAATGGCTAAAGATCAGGATCTATCACTAAACCCTACAAAAATATCAGGAATATGTGGAAGATTGTTTTGCTGTTTAAAGTATGAACACAAAACTTATAGTGATTCACTTGAAAAAATGCCTTCAGTAAATTCTATTGTATTAACTCCAGACGGTGAAGGAAAAGTTGTAGACACTAATACTCTACAAGAAAGGATAATGGTAGAATTTCCACCAGCTCCTAAAAAAACTGCACAAGTAAAAGAATACACATTAGATGAAATAAAGATAATCAAGAAAGCACATGAATGTGGTGGATGTTGTAAGGGAAAAATAGAAGATGAGTTAGATGAAGAATTAAGAAAACTTGAAGATTAAGGTAGGAAATCCTACCTTAATTTTTTCTAGGTTAAGGAGGATACCAAAATGAGAAAATTTATAGCATTTCTTATTATACTAGTTACAATGATTTCTATAACAGCTTGTGCAAGCATACAGACAAGTAACCAAAATGGAAATACTAAAAATGATGACCAAAGCAACGATATACAATACGGTATATATGAAGGGGATAAGGCCTACGATTTTACACTTACTGATCAAAATGGAGAAAGTATAAAGCTATCAGATTTTAATGGTCAGAAAGTATTTTTAAATTTCTGGGCTAGTTGGTGTCAATATTGTGAGATAGAAATGGAAGATTTAGTTAAACTTAAAGAGGAACATAAAGATGTTAAGTTTATAATGGTAAATCTAACACAATTTGAAAAAATCAGCAAAGAAGAAATAAAGGAATATCTAGATAAATACTCTAAAGACTTTACACTTTTATATGATGAAATAGCTAGTGTTGCAAAACTTTACAACATATCATCAATACCTACATCTTACATAATAGATGAAGATGGGGTAATACAAAAATATATAGTAGGACCTATAATAAATGATAGCTTAAAAAGAGAAGTAAAAGAATTACTAAGCAACTAAAGGAGAAAGACTATGCGTGAAATAAACTTAAGAGAAAATGAAAGAATAGATGACCTTCAGATGAAAGGTCTTAAAATAATACAAAATAAAGACGGATTCTGCTTTGGAGTTGATGCAGTTTTACTTGCAAACTTTGCAAAAATAAAGAAAGATGCAAAGGTAGTAGACCTTGGAACAGGCACTGGTATAATACCTATACTAATAGCTGGCAAAAGCAAGGCTAAAGAAATTATAGGAGTGGAAATACAAGAAGAAGTAGCAGAAATGGCTGAAAGATCCGTTAAGCTAAATAATCTTGAGAATAGAATAACCATACTAAATGAAGATCTAAAAAACTTAGAAAATAAACTTGAAACTCATGGATTTCACGTGGTAACATCAAATCCACCTTATATGCATCCAGAAGGACTAAAAAACCCTAACGATAAAAAGGCAATATCTAGACATGAAATAAAGTGTAATTTAGAAGACGTTATAAAAGCAGCTTCAAGACTTTTAATGCCACACGGCAAATTCTTTATGATTCATAGGCCTACAAGGCTTGCTGATATAATTACACTAGGAAGAAAGTACAGATTAGAGCCTAAAGAAATTAGATTTATACACCCTAAAATAAACAAATCTCCTAATATAATGCTAATACACTTTGCAAAAGATGGAAAACCAGAACTTAAAGTACTAAATCCTCTTTATGTCTATAACGAAAATGGAGAATATACAGATGAAATAAAAGAAATATACTCAAAAGAAGAAATAGGAGAGAACTAAATGATAGGAAAGCTTTATATATGTGCAACACCTATAGGAAACTTAGAAGATATAACACTAAGAACTATAAACACCCTAAAAGAAGTGGATTTAATAGCAGCAGAAGACACTAGACATACTATCAAGCTTTTAAATCATCTAGGGATATCAAAACCACTTATCAGCTACCATGAACACAACAAAGAAAATAAAGGTCCAGTTATAATTCAAAAACTTCTAGACGGAGAAAGTATTGCATTAGTATCAGATGCTGGGATGCCTGGAATATCAGATCCAGGAGAAGATATAATAAAACTTGCAATACAAAACAACATAGAAGTTATAGTGCTTCCAGGGCCATCAGCATTTGTCAATGCACTAGTAGGATCTGGACTTTCCACATCAAGATTTTCATTTGAAGGATTTTTAGAAAGAGATAAAAAAGAAAGAAAAAAGCAGCTTGAGAATTTAAAATATGAAGACAAAACGCTTATATTCTATGAATCTCCACATAGACTGACTAAGATGCTTGAAGATATGATGAATATATTTGGGGAAGATAGAAAAGTATCTATATGCAGAGAATTAACTAAAAGATATGAAGAATATATTAGAACTAATCTAAAAGAAGCTGTAAGCATATTCAAAGATAGAGAAATAAAAGGAGAATTTGTACTTATAGTAGAAGGATTTAAGGGAGAAAAAGAAGAAATAAATGAATATGACAATTTAAATATAAGAGAATATGTAAGCAAGCTGATGAGAGACGGTGTTAGTAAGAAAGATGCTATAAAACACGTAGCAAAAGAAAGAAATCTTTCCAAAAATGATGTATATCAAGAAGTTTTGGATATAAAATAGGCCAATTATCTAAAGATAATTGGCCTATGTATTAAAGAGAACTTATTTTTGATATACATTCTGAGCAAATGTTCTTTCCTTCAAAAGATTTAACATCTCTAGCATTTGAGCAGAATACACATGCAGGCTCGTATTTTTTTAGTATTATAGTTTCTCCGTCTACGTATATTTCAAGTGCATCTTTTTCTGATATATCTAAAGTACGTCTAAGTTCTATAGGTATAACAACTCTTCCAAGTTCATCAACTCTTCTTACTATTCCTGTAGATTTCAAGATATGACCTCCTTTTTTATACATTTTTCGACAGCATTATTATTAATATAATATCAGAGTTGTAAAAAAAAGTCAATAAACAAATTTAAAATTAAGAAAATTTAGACAGTGGGGTGAACTTATGGAAATAAATGAATCTTTAGTTAAGGAATTCAAAAAAGCCAACGAAAATTTAAGAGAAAAGTTAGGCTCTATAAAAAAGATAGATAAAAGTAATGTAAGAAAACTTTTAGATATAAGAAAAGTAGATAAATTAAATCAAAAAGAAATAGAGAATATACTTAAAAATAGAGATATAATAGGTGTTGATGGAAGTAAAAATAAAATAGGGAATTTATATCCACACTACCTAATGGCAATTCAGGCACTAGCAAAACCTATGAATTCAAATAAAGAAGGTTTATTAATAAGTGAAATTTACTGTCCTTTAATAGATGAGGAAAATAAAGACGAAGAAGATGATAGCAAAGAAAAAAGTATAATGGCAAAACTAGAAGCTAAAATAAGTATAGACTCAATTAAAAAATATAGCCCTTATCTTCTTATGGCAGACGGATCACTAATGACGTATAGAATAAGATGTGCTGATGAATGGAATGAGTTAAAAAAAATAGCAGTTCAAAACGATACTTTATTAGTAGGAGTAATTGAAGAAGTAAAAACTAGAGAAATTTCTTCATATCTACAAAACAGCATTATTATAGATGAAGAAATATACGATAAAGATATACTATTTGGGCTTTTGAATGAAGGAGAATATGTGCTTATAAATCCAGAAAAGTCAAAGAAAAATAAAGAAGGTATAATATCTTGCTTTTTTAGAACATCAAAAGATCCAAGTGTCATAGGAATAGATATATTGCAAAGTCAAGCAGAGTATATAGATACTATATGTTCAATTATATATACACTAACTCCACAGCAAAGCAGGGGTATACCTATATGGCTAGATATAGTAGATAAGGAAGTTAAAATAACAAATGAGATGATGGAGCTTTTAGCTAATGCGTATATAGACAAAGACCTTGCAGAAATTTTTATAAAACCAAAAAGAGAAAAAAGAAGTTTATAGGGAGATGATAAAATGCAAGTAGTGGGATTTACAACTCAGCAAGAGGTTAGTATAGCTACAAAAGAAAGACCTTTTAAGATAAATGAAATACTAATAATAGAAGATGAATACCAAAATGATCAGTTAGCAGAAGTATACGAAACAATGTCATACAATAAGCATATTCCTCTTAATGTTAATGAGGGATTTATAGATTCTAATATGGTTGATATTTTAAATAGCATAGGATATAAAGTAGGAGAAGAAACTATTCATATAGCTAAAGCAAGGCTTTTAGTAGAAGCTGATTACCCAATATCAACTGGTGCATGTGTGAGAAAGCCAAGATTTGAAGAAGTTAAGAATATATTCTTAAAATGCAAGAAAGAAGATGGGCTTCTTTTAGGAGAAATAAAGTCAACAGAAGATATGGAAGACACACTTGAGGATGAACTTAAAGACCTTTTTTGTATATATGATAAATCAGGAATAAGAAAGCAAAAGGGAGTACCATTTATATTTGATATAAAGAAAATGCAGCAATACCCTCACATAGGAATATTTGGTGGATCAGGGTCTGGTAAAAGCTTTGGTATTAGGGTAATGCTTGAAGAAATTATGAAGCTTAATATTCCAACAATAGTTTTAGACCCGCATTTTGAGATGGACTTTTCAAATCAGTGTCCTGATATAGAAGATAAGTATAGGGACGACTTTAGTAACAAATTTAATATATATCAGATAGGAATTGATGTAGGAGTTAAGTTTGATACATTAGACAAAAATGAACTTAAAAAGCTACTATCAGTATCAGGAGCACTTACAGATTCAATGTCAAATGTAGTTGATACAATTTATAAAAATAAAGATACTTATATAACATTCTCTACAAGACTTGAAGAGCTTAAGGAAGGACAAGCTCTAGGTTCTGTAGAAAAAATAGACAAAAAAATAAGTGAAGCTAGTGATAGATATGAGAGAGATAAATATATAAAAATTAAAGAAACTTATTCTAAATATGAAAAAACATGTCCACCAGCATCTGTAAGCGGAATTATATGGAGATTAAATAGATTAAATAATGAAGGGATATTTGCAAAAGATATTATTCCAGTTGAGGAATGCTTAAAAGAAGGCAAACTTGCCGTAATACAAGGAGATATGAGGCTTATACAAGTATTCTCAACATATCTTCTAAATAGAATGTACCTAAAAAGAAGAGAGTATAAAGATGCTAAATCTAGAAAACAAAAAGAAGGAGAATTCTTTCCACCATTTATTATAGCTACAGATGAAGCACACAACTTTGCTCCTAAAGGATATGATTCACCATCAAAGAGTATAATAAAGGAAATAGCTCAAGAGGGTAGAAAATACGGAGTATTTCTAGTTTTGGCAACTCAAAGACCTACACTGCTTGATGAAACAATAACAGCACAGCTTAATACTAAGTTTGTATTTAGAACTGTAAGAGCTTCAGATATAGGAACTATAAAAGAAGAAACAGATATAAGTGCTGAAGAAGGAAAGAGACTTCCTTATTTAAGGTCTGGAGATAGCTTTATATCATCAGCTATACTAGGAAGAACTATTCCGGTAA
Organism: Alkalithermobacter paradoxus; assembly: GCA_002029295.1. GTDB lineage: Bacteria > Bacillota > Clostridia > Peptostreptococcales > Peptostreptococcaceae > Alkalithermobacter > Alkalithermobacter paradoxus. Next base: position 18,871 of record MZGW01000008.1, read on the forward strand.
GAATAAGAATGGCAAAGACTACAAGTCCTCACACAGAAAATCCATTTGAAGAACTACAAACATTTATAAGTCAGAATAAGGATAAAATATATGAAGCAATAAAAGACAAGCTACCTATAAGAGAAATGCAAATGAATGATATTATTGTTTGGCTTGAAAAAAACGGTATAAAGATGAATGCAGGTCAGCTTAAGAAAGAATTAGATAAATTAGTGCATGACAAAAAAATAGTAAGAAAAGAAACAATGTTTGGATCATCGTATGAAAATATAAGCTAAAAGGATGGGTATCCATCCTTTTAGTGTTTTTCATTTTCAACTAATTCCATTACAGGAACTTCCATTCTTTCGCTATTATCTAGGTATTTTACATAAGCAGAATTTGTTTGATTGTTAATACTTTCAATCCAAACTGGCTTACCTTTGTATATAACTTCTATACTTTCAGGTGAAGTAACTATTTCTTTTGCTCTTCTAATTTGCATAAAAGCACCTCCTAGATAATAGTATTAAATATAATTTATAAAAATATGTAACAAAAACAGGGTGATAATATGAAAAAATATATATTGAAAAACAAGGATGAATTAGTAATCCAAAAAGCAAATAAAAGCGATGCTTTATATATTATAGATTACTTAAATAAAGTTGCATGTGAATCAGACTTTCTAACATTTGGAGAAGGTGAAATGAATATAACATTAGAAGCTGAAGAAGCATTTATAGAAGATTGTTTAAAGTCAGATAACAAATTATTTATAGTAGCAAAGTTAAACAATAAAATAGTTGGAGTAGCAACATTTATGGCAGGGGCTAAACCTAGGATAAGACATATGGGAGAGCTAGGAGTAAGTGTTTTGAAAGAATATTGGGGCATTGGAATTGGAAATTGTTTAATGGATTATTTGCTAAACTGGGCAAAAGAAACAAATATAATAAAAAAGGTAAATTTAAGAGTTAGAGAAGATAATCATAGTGCGATAAAGCTATACGAAAAATTAGGATTCAAAAAAGAAGGAATTGTATCAAGAGAGCTAAAAATTGATGATAAGTTTTATAGTGTGGTTCTGATGGGGCTTGAGATAGATTAGGCAGAGATAAAAAGTGAGATAAGATTTTAGAAAAATTAAAATAAACATGCAACTACACGGCAATATGAAAAACTGAATCTTAGCAAAAAAGATTATTGCTAAGATTCAGTTTAATTAATCACCACTTCTTATTATATTTTTAGTCAATTCCTCTGGAATATATAGTCTATAATGTAATTTTATTTTTTTATCACTGATATTTTTAAAATAGATTTCATAAATTATATTACAATGTTCATCATCTACAATGTGTTCAGGAGTTGTCTTGTTAAACACTAGTATGCTTTCTTTCATATCATATGAAATATATTTTCCATATCTATAGTACCAATTATAATAGGCCTTATTTGACAAAACAGTTTTATTTTTGTAATTTGGAGCTTTAGCTATATATGCTGGACTTTTTCCGTGCATTAGTATAATCCCATACGTATAAATAATGATAAAAGTTTCTAGTAGAATATTTTGTAGTTACATCTACAGATCTATATCTTAAAACAATTATACAAATTAGAAAAATTGATAATATTTTTCTAATACAAGTATACCCCTTTTCTATGTATTCATTTTTGAAGTACTAACCAATCCTTCAACTATTTTTTTCTTCTTTCACTTATCATATTATTTTTAAGATCCCAAAGCTTTTCGGAAAGATCTACCTTATACTCCTCTGGAGAAGTTATTCTTCTATATTGCGGCCAAAGTGTATTTAGCTCATTTTGGGTATATTCTCTTATAGCCATAACATCTTTCTTTTCATGAACACATTTTCCACTTAAAAATAAAGGTTTAAGAAGTCTCTTTGCAGTAAAGTTTTTGTATGTCTTTTTCTTCCAAGTATATACAGGGTGAAATATAGTAAGTTCTTTTGATTCATCTATAATCTCATCATCAAGTATAATAAGGTCAGCTTCTGCTTTATTGTGCTTATTGTATATTCTTACAACATTCTTAAATCCAGGATTTGTTATTTTCTCAGGATCTTCAGATATTTTTATTTTAGGAACTAATTTATCATTTTCCTCAACAGCACATAATTTATAAACTCCTCCAAGTGCAGGAGAATCACTAGAAGTTATAAGCTTAGTTCCAACACCCCAGCTACTAATCTTAGCTCCAGAAGATTTAAGCTCAAGTATTTTATATTCATCAAGGTCATTTGAAGCTACAATAGAAGCATCATAAAATCCAGCTTCATCTAACATAGCTCTTATTTCCTTAGAAAGATATTCCATATCTCCAGAATCAAGTCTAACGCCTGAAGGCTTAAATCCTTTATCTCTAAGCTCATTAAATACAGTTATAGCATTAGGCATACCGCTATTTAGAACATCATAAGTATCAACTAAAAGCAGTGACTTGTTAGGATACATATTAGCATATACTCTGAAAGACTCAAGTTCTGAATCGAATTTCTGAACCCAGCTATGAGCATGAGTTCCAACAACTGGAATATTAAACATCTTACCAGCAAGGACATTAGCAGTACCGACACAGCCACCTATAACAGCAGCCCTAGATCCATAAAGTCCAGCATCAGGTCCTTGTGCCCTTCTTAGTCCAAATTCTAAAACAGGATCAGATCCAGCTGCAAAACAAACACGAGATGCTTTTGTTGCTATTAAAGATTGAAAGTTTACTATATTAAGCAAAGTAGTTTCTATAAGCTGAGCTTGGTATAAAGGAGCCTTAACTCTTATTATAGGCTCATTTGGAAACATAACAGAACCTTCCTCAACAGAATATATATCTCCAGTGAATTTAAATTCTTTCAGAAAATCAAGAAAGTCATCTTCAAATAAATTTAAGGATCTTAGATAAGAAATATCCTCATCTTCAAATTTTAAATTATTTATATAATCTACTAGTTGCTCTATACCACAAACTATTGTATATCCACCTTTTGAAGGATTTTTTCTAAAGAACATATCAAATACAACTATATCGTTATGAATATTTTGTTTGAAATATCCATTAATCATAGTGAATTGATACAAGTCTGTAAGTAGTGTCAAATTCTTCATATGTACCATCCTTTTTTATATAAATATTTTTTAAAATTATTAGAAAATTAGTATACATATATGATAATATATATAATACCACAAACTACACAAAAAATAAGGATTGTTATTTTTTCTGTAATGAATAGGGGGGATAATGTGGAGTATATAGTGATTTGTGACTTTGATGGAACGATAACGGTAGAAGATACATGCACCTCAATGGCAAAAAAATTTGCTAAGGGAGATTATAGAAAGTTAGAAAATATGTGGATAGAAGGAAAGTATGACGCAGCACATATAAGCCAGAAGATACTTGACATGATGGATGTAAATGAGAATGAGCTAAAAGATTACATAAAATCTATAAAAATAGATCCTCACTTTAAAGATTTTATAAAGTATATAAGAGAAAATGCTTTGGAATTTTATATACTTAGTGATGGATTTGACTTTAATATAGATACTATATTAGAAGAGAATGGAATAGATGGATTAATGTCATTTTCGAATATAATTACCTTTGAAGAAGATAAAATAAGAGCTATGTTTCCTAACAAAAATGAAGAATGTGCAAAGTGTGGAAATTGTAAAAGCAATATAATAAAGGACATAAATATAGACAACAAAAAAGTAATCTATATAGGAGACGGATATTCTGATAGATGTGCATCAAAGCTTGGAGATCATATATTTGCAAAAGGAGAGCTTGCCCATTATCTTACAAATAAAGGAATTGAGTTTTATAGCTACACAACATTTAAAGATATAATAGATGTAATGAAAAAAATAAAATAAAAAATATTTCCTCCTCATACAATTATCTGAGGAGGTTTTTTTATGGGGAAAATATGGGTTTATATGATATGCATAGGAATAGCGAATAGTATAATATTTGGAAAGTTAGAAGATTTAAATAAAATAATAATAAGTGAAAGTGCTAGAGGTATAGACTTTACTATAAGTCTTATAGGAATAATGGCTCTGTGGATGGGGGTTATGAATATAGCTAAAGAATCAGGACTTGTAGACTTAATAGGGAAATGGCTTGAACCAGTTATAAAGTTTTTGTTTCCAAAGATAATAAAATCCAAAGAAGCAGTGTCTTTTATTCTTATGAATATGTCACTAAATATATTAGGAGCATCAAATGGTGCAACAGCATTTGGGCTTAAAGCAATGGAAAAAATGCAGGAATTAAATCCAAACAAAAGTATTGCATCTAATGAAATGATAATGTTTTTAGTTATAAATATGTCGTCTATACAATTAGTTCCAATAACAGTTTTAAAGATAAGACTAGATGAGGGAGCTGTAAATCCGAGTGAGATAATATTCACCACGTTATTTGCAACTGCTATATCAACAATTGTAGGAATAGTATCATGCAAATTAATGGAAAGGAGCAGTTAACTTGAATACATTTTCTAATACATTAATTCCAGTTATTATATTTATAATAATAATATATGGAAAATATAAAGGTATAGATGTTTATGATAGCTTTGTAAAAGGAGCATATGAAGGAATAAAAACAGCTTACAAAATAGCTCCATATTTAATAGGAATATTTTTAGCACTTGGAATATTTAAAGTAGGGTATGGAATGGAAATTTTAGAAAAAATTCTTCATCCTGTACTTAGTATATTTCACATACCTAGAGAACTTTTATCGCTTGTAATAATAAAGCCACTATCGGGAAGTGGATCATTAGCTTTGTATCAAGAAATAATACAAAGAGTAGGAATAGACACACTAAAAGAAAAAATGGCAGCAACAATAATAGGATCTTCAGAAACTATATTTTATACAATGGCAATATACTATGGAAGTCTAAAAATAAAAAATATAAGATATACTTTATTTTGTGCACTTGTAAGTCATATGGCAGGAGTACTTGCATCTATATTTATATGTAGTATTGTCTTTAGATAAATATTATAATAATAGTAATATTGAATTAATAACTAGAGGATTGATAACTATGGATAAAATATACAGAATATTAAAACATATGGAGATATTTAGAACTGTTAAAAAGGAAACACTTCAGTACATTGCACAAAAGGGAGTAGTAAAAAATCTTAAAAATGACAGTATAATATACTTAGATGGGGAAAATATTAACAAAATTTACTTAGTTTTAGACGGTAAGGTGATAATATCAAAATCATCAAAATTTGGTGAAGAAAAAATCATATATATAATGGAAAAAGAAAAATTTATAAATGAGGAATGTATAGATAACAAAAGCACATCTACATCACTTAAAGTAATGAAAGAAGCAACTCTTATAGTTTTATGTAAGGAAGATGTACTATTTTTAATGGAAAATGACTTTAATTTTAATTTATTGATTATAAACTCTATGTCAAGCAAATTGAGAAGAGCATACAGACAGATACTTAATTTAGGATTAAAGAAAATAAATAATAGAATAGCATCTAAAATTTGGAAATTAGGAAGAGACCATGGGTATGAGATAGAAGGGAATGTACATATAGATTTAGATCTAAGTAAATCCCAAATAGCATCTATGGTAGGGTGTACTAGGGAGTCTGTAAGTAGATTTCTTACAAAAATAGAAAATGAAGGGATAATATCTCAAAGTAATCAGAAAATAAGAATTTTAGATATGAAAAAACTTGAGAAATACAATGAGTAAAGCAGTGGAGATATCTCCACTGCTTTTTCTACATAGTGTGACAAATTTCACAGAAGGATTTATGGATAATTGTTAAACTAATAATAAATTATTTTTACTAGCTTTAGGCAAAAACACTAAAGGAGGAACGATATGGGGTTCAAAGTTGAAAACAATAGATTTAATGAAATCTTAAAAAATCTAAAACAAGAATACAAAATATATGCTCCTAAAAGATTTGAAAAAAGAGGGCGTTTTTCAGATACAGATCTTATAAAATATGGAGAAATTTCTTCAGTTGAAGAAATAGTTTGGAATGAAAAGTCTCAATTTTCACCTAAGGAAGTCGTTTACCCGATAACTCAAACATTATTTTATTTTACAGAAGAAGAATACAGAGAATCACTAGTACATGACAAGAAAATATTAATATTCCTAAGACCGTGCGATATAAATGGAATGAGAAGACTTGATACTATATTCCTGCAAAATGGACCATTTGAAGATATTTACTACAAAAGGCTTAGAGAAAAAGTTAAATTCGTAATGATGGAATGTAAAGAAAGTTTTGATAATTGTTTCTGTGTATCTATGAACTCAAATCATACAGATAATTACAGCATAGCAGTTTCATTCAAAGAAAATGAAGTATATTTAGATGTTAAAGATGAGGAGTTTTTAGATATACTTAAAGCTTATGATGAAATAGACTTTAAACCAGAATATGTAAAAGAAAACAAGTTTACTGTAAATATACCAGATCAAGAAAAAATAACTATAGATTTATTCAATAATGAACTGTGGAAAGATTATGCGAAAAGATGTATAGGATGTGGAAGATGTAATATGTCTTGTATAACTTGTTCGTGTTTTACTACACAAGATATTGCATATGATGAAAATCCTCAAAGTGGAGAAAGAAGAAGAGTATGGGCAGGATGTCATATAGATAAGTTTACTACTATGGCAGGAGGTCATGATTTTAGAACTGACTACGGATCTAGGATGAGATTTAAGACTATGCACAAAATCTACGACTACAACAAAAGATTTAACGAGCATATGTGTGTAGGATGCGGAAGATGCGACGATAGATGTCCAGAATATATATCATTCTCAAAATGTATAAACATAGTTAATGAAGTGCTAGAGAAGGAGGAAAATAACAATGTCAAATAATCCCCTTATTCCTGAAAAAATGGAGATATTAGAAGTTACAGCTCAAACAGATATAGATATAACATATAAAGTTAAGTGCAATATGAAACCTCAAAATGGTCAGTTTGTACAAGTATCGATTCCAAGAGTAGGCGAAGCTCCTATATCTATAAGCGACTTTTCTGATGATCATATAGAAATGACTATAAGAAAAGTAGGAAGTTTAACTAATGAAATATATAATCTTAAAAAAGGAGATTACCTATACTTAAGAGGACCTTATGGTAAAGGATTTCCAATAGAAAAGTACAAAGGAAAGCATCTAATAATAGCAGCAGGAGGAACTGGTCTTGCTCCTGTAAAAAGTATAGTAAATCACTTTTATAGAAATGAGCATGAAGTGAAAAGATTTGATCTTTTAATAGGATTTAAATCTCCTAAAGATATTCTATTTAAAGATGAAATAAAAGCTTGGGAAGAAAAAATAAATCTTACATTAACAGTAGATAATGCTGATGAAGGGTATGAAGGAAATGTAGGACTTATAACAAAGTATGTTCCAAATATAAAAATAGAAGATATGGATAATGTAGAGGTTGTAATAGTAGGACCGCCTATAATGATGAAATTTACTGCATTAGAATTCCTAAAGCTTGGAGTGCCTAAAGAAAAAATATGGGTATCATTTGAGCGTAAAATGTCTTGTGCTATAGGAAAATGCGGTCACTGCAAAATAGACGAAACTTACGTATGTCTAGAAGGACCTGTGTTTAACTATACTAAAGCAGAGCAATTAATAGACTAGAAGGGAGGATAAAAATGCAATTAGATCTTAATACAAAAGCCATAAAGAAAAATGCATATAGAATAACTAAAAAAAGAGGACTTACATCACTTCGTGTTAGAGTTCCAGGTGGATCGTTAGATGTTTCTCACTTAGAAATAATTAACAATATAGCTAAAAAGTATGGAGACGGTCATATACACATAACAACAAGACAAGGATTTGAGATAACTGGAATTCCATTTGAAAAAATAGATGAAGTAAACAAAGAAGTAAAATCTTTAATAGAAGGATTAGAAATAAATGCAGTTGACCCTGAAAGTGGATATCCTGCTTCAGGAACAAGAAATATCTCAGCTTGTATAGGAAATAGAGAATGTCCATTTGCAAATTATAACACGACGGAATTTGCAAAAAAATTAGAAAAAGAGATATTCCCTAATGACTACCATTTCAAAATTGCATTTACAGGATGTCCAAATGACTGTATAAAAGCACATATGCAAGACTTTGGTATATTAGGAATGGCAGATGTTCAGTACGATCAAAACTCATGCATAGGCTGTGAAGCTTGCGTTAAAAACTGTAAAAAAAGAGCAACAGGAGCACTAACTATGCACAGTGGAAAAGTAAAAAGAGACGAAAGAAGATGCATAGGCTGTGGAGAATGTGTTTTAAATTGCCCAACTCAAGCATGGACAAGAAATCCAGAGAAATTCTACAAGATGGTTATAATGGGAAGAACAGGAAAGAAAAATCCTAGACTTGCAATGCCATTCTTAGAGTGGGTAGATGAAGATTCTATAATAAAAATTATAAAAAATACTTATGAATATGTAGATAAATATATAGATAGATCTCTTCCAAAAGAACACGTAGGATATATAGTTGATAGAACAGGATATATTGAGTTTAAAAACTACGCACTAAAAGATGTAAAGCTTTCTCCTAAGGTTAAAGTTGCTGAATTTATAGATTTTGGTGGATATAAATACGAGAAAGATGCTTTTATGGATAAGGTAGAATAATATAAAAGGAGCTGAGAAATCAGCTCCTTTTATACTTAGATAACTATGTTAAAAAACATATACTATTTTCCTCAAAAATGAAAAAATAAAAAAAAATTATTCAAAAATAAATATGTTAAATCAAAAACTATATAGCATACTGAATGTGTTGATTCTGTAAAACTTGAAAATACTAGACTTTGTGAAGTGTCTGTTTTATATCAATACGTACAAAAGTAATTTTTGGTGCATATAAATATAAAAAAATCAAAATTCAGAAAATTATCTGATGGGGGGATATATATGAAAAATAATATAGTTAAAGCTTACGCTGTTGAGGCTATGAATTATTTATTAAATATGGGAATAATCCAAACTGATGAAAGAGAAATGGCTATGACTTCACTAGCTTTTGAAATAGATTCCCTTATGAAAAGATTTGATGAAGAAGAAATATTAGAAGGAAAGGTATATAAAAGCTTAGAACTTATAAAATAGATATCCAATAAAATACACTTTATCCATATCTTCTATAGAATTGATATTAAAAATACTGAAATAATAAATATGATAATAAAAAGAAAGAGGGATGGATATGGATACAAAGGATAAAAAAATCCCAAAGGAAGCTAAAAATATAGATTTGAAGGCAGAAATGGGAGAAGACTTTGGTATAAATGAAAAAGATATTTTTTCCTACAGAGAAAACAACAAACAAAATGGAAACTTCTACAAACAAGGCGTGACAGAGAGAATGGGAAAGTAGGCAAAGGGAAAACCTTTGCCTATTATTATGTAAAATTTACATAGAATTTAATTTCATTTTCTTCAAAAAATAAAAGCGAAAATGATAAAAAGGAGTGAATTAAATTGGCAAAGAAAAATAAAAATAAACAAACAAGAATAGAAAAAGTAGCTAGATTAAGAAGCAATGAAAGAAATTTAGAGTTTGCTAAAGAGCTTGGATCTTACAATATAGATATGGACGAAGGAGTTATAAAACACGGAAAACAAAAAGGAAAAAAAGTAATATCCGCAAGTAAACAATACGAAAAATAAGGAGAATATATATGTCAAAGCATAAGGAAAACCAAAAGAAAGTAGCAGAGGTTAAGAGAGCTTCAAAGAAGCTCAATGTAGAGGTAGGACAAGAATCTGGAGTTAATGAGTTTGGAGTTGAAGTAACATATAGAAGAAATGGAAAACAAAGAGGAAAGTTTTATCCAAAACAAAGTCCAAATAAAGGATAAATAAAAAAACTCCCTAGTGGAGTTTTTTCTTTATATCTTTAAAAAACATAATCATAGCTCCTGCAGAAGTTCTCTGTGCTAGAGGAATGCCACATCTAGATATTCTATAAAATCTTTCATTATCTTCTTTTATGTGCTTGAATTTACGGTATATCTTCATAGCAACCCTAGCGTTAAATCTGATATATTCATCAACTGTATCCAAAATATAAGCACTTTCTTCACACTTAAAATCACTTATATATCTATAAGTTCTCTTAACAAAAGTTTCGTATTGTTTGTGATTGTCCAAAAGTTTAATATTAGCATGTTGTGGTATAGTCATATCCTGAATTATATGAATACACGCTCCTAAATAAAACATAGAATTATATTCATCATTTATATTCCAAAACTTAATAGCACTATTATAATAATCCTGTGCTAAATGCATTGCATTATTACCACCGTAAAGCCCCTTTTTAGTTTTGGTGCTATAAAAATGACCATTACTCTTAAAGTCTTGATCTGCCCAAACAGCTCCATCGTTAATAGGAACTATATACTTTACAAAAAAATTAAATTCTTCCATTCTCTTATCATTTTTTAGAATTTTTATGGCCTGAACATTTATGAATTTGTGAACTTTGCAATGAGTATTTATAACTCTTTTTTTAAGTGGATTTATTGCAGCAAAAGATAATTGCAAAGCCCTAGAATACGTTCTTTCAATAAATCTCACAATATCACCTGCCTAATGAATAAATTATACATTTATTATCTGTAGTTTAATATATAATAGACATGGAAATTTTAATAAGTAATGCTTGACATAATAGGAATAATTATATAGAATTTTGCTTAAAATATGTATAAGTTCATAATATAAAGGCATTGAAAGGAAGAGTAGATAAAGTTTTCTTCTAACAGAGAGCTAGATTAGGTGAAAGCTAGCGTTGAAAGTTTTATCGAAGATGGCCCTTGAGCTTTTCATCTGAAATTAAGTAAGATGAAACGTAAAGACGCGTTATAGTCTACTAGAGTAAAAACTAGGGTGGTACCGTGAGATAACCTCGCCCCTACACAGGGGGCGAGGTTTTTTGATTGCAAAATATAAATTGAAGGAGGAATAAAAATGGGAAACAAGAGCTTTTATGTAACAACTCCTATCTATTATCCAAGTGGAAAATTACACATAGGACATACATACACAACAGTAGCAGCAGACGCTATAGCTAGATTCAAAAGATTTACAGGTTACGACGTGAAATTTCTAACTGGAACTGACGAGCATGGAGAAAAGATACAAAAAACAGCAATAGAGAAGGGGTTATCTCCTAAAGAATATTTAGACGATATAATAGAAGATATAAAAAAACTATGGAAAACAATGGATATATCTTACGATGACTTTATAAGAACTACTGAAGATAGACACAAAAAAATAGTTCAAAAGATATTCACTACTTTATATGAAAAAGGAGATATATACAAAAGTGAATATGAAGGATGGTACTGTACTCCTTGCGAAAGCTTTTGGACTGAAACTCAGCTTCTAGAAGGAAATAAATGTCCTGATTGCAAAAGAGAAGCTAAAATAGCAAAAGAAGAAGCATACTTTTTTAAGCTATCGAAATATCAAGACGCTTTAATAAAGCATTTCGAAGAAAACCCAATGTTTTGTTATCCGGAAAGCAGAAAAAATGAAATGCTAAATAACTTTCTAAAAGCAGGGCTTGAAGATCTTTGTGTTTCACGTACAACTTTCGATTGGGGAATTAAAGTTCCATTTGATGAAAGACACGTTATATACGTTTGGTTTGATGCGGTTTGCAACTATATAACTGGACTTGGATATCTAAGTGAAGACGATGCGGACTACAAAAAGTTCTGGCCAGCAGATGTTCATATAGTAGGAAAAGAAATAGTTAGATTCCACAGTATAATATGGCCAGCTATACTTATGGCTCTTGATGTAGAACTTCCAAAGCAAATATTTGGACATGGGTGGATATTATTTGCAGATGACAAAATGTCAAAATCAAAAGGAAATATAGTATATCCAGAGCCGCTTATAGAAAGATATGGAATAGATGCACTAAAATATTTCTTACTTAGAGAATTTACTTTTGGCCAAGATGGAAGCTACACTAATAGAAACTTCCTAAATAGAATAAATTCAAATCTATGTAATGACTTAGGAAACCTAGTAAGTAGAACTGTGGCTATGGTTGAAAAATATAGAGATGGAAAAATACCTTCTTCAAAAGTATTTGAAGGGGTACACACAGAAATTAAAGAAGTAGCACTTAGTGTGTATTCAAAAGTAGAAGATAACATGAACAAACTAAATTTCAGTGAAGCACTAGAGGAAATATGGAAACTTATAAGGAGAAGTAACAAATATATAGATGAAACTATGCCTTGGGCTATAGCTAAAGATGAAAACAAAGCCGATGAACTAGATACTGTTCTTTACAATCTTTGTGAAAGTATAAGAATAGTTGCAGTTGCACTTACTCCTTTCATGGAATTAACCTCTAAAAATATATACACTCAGCTTGGAATAAGCGAAGATAAAGAAATATTAACTTGGGAAAGTATACAAGTGTTTGGAAAAATAAAGAAAGATACTATTGTTAAAAAAGGAGAAGCTTTATTCCCAAGAATAGATATAGAGAAAGAACTTGAGGAGATGGAAAAAATGTTTGAAACTAAAGAGGAAGTAAAGCCGCTAGAGCATAAAGAGGAAATAACTATAGATGAATTTGATAAAGCAGAGCTTAGAGTTGGAAAAATATTAAAAGCAGAAAAACATCCTAAGGCAGATAAGCTATTAGTATTTGAAGTTGAGCTTGGAAGTGAGAAAAGACAAATAGTTTCTGGAATAGCAAAATACTATAAACCAGAAGAATTAATAGGAAAAAGTGTTATAGTTGTTTGCAACTTAAAGCCTGTTAAATTAAGGGGAGTAGAGTCTCAAGGAATGATATTAGCTGCAGCTACTGACGATGATGAAAAACTTGTACTTCCAACAGTTGAGAATATGCCTTCAGGAGTTATAGTTCGTTAGAGGTGAAAAAATGTTATTTGATAGTCACGCACATTTAGATGATGAAAGATTCGATGAAGATAGAGATGAAGTAATAAAAAGACTTGTCAACGAAAAAATAGAATATGTACTAAATGCAGGAGCTGATATACCTTCGTCATTAAGGAGTATAGAGCTTTCTAAAAAGTACGATTTTATATATGCATCTGTGGGGGTACACCCTCACGATGCAAAAGATATAAATGAAGATACTATAAATTTACTTAGAGAACTTTCTAAAAATGAAAAAGTAGTAGCTATAGGAGAGATAGGGCTTGATTATTATTACGACAATTCTCCTAGAGATATTCAAAAGAAATGGTTCAAAAGACAAATAGAATTAGCAAATGAACTTAAATTACCTATAATAGTTCACGATAGAGATGCACACAAAGATACTATGGATATAATAAAAAATACTAAAAGTGAAGACATAGGTTGCGTTTTACACTGTTATTCAGGAAGTGCAGATCTTGCAAAAGAATATGTAAAAATGGGTTGCTTTATATCTATTGCAGGACCTGCAACTTTTAAGAATAATGTAAAAACGACACAGGTAATAAAAGAAATACCACTAGAATATCTACTTATAGAAACGGACTCCCCATATTTATCTCCACATCCTCATAGAGGAAAGAGAAATGACCCATCTTACGTAAGATATGTGGCAGAAAAAATAGCAATAGAAAAAGGTATTTCGTACGAGAAAGTATGTAAAACAACAACAGAAAATGCAAAGAGATTTTTTGGTATAAAATAAAGGAGCGAACTTTTGCTCCTTTATTTTTTTGGTATAAATACTAAAAATGGTTAATATCTTTAAGGATAGTAAAAAATTCTAATAAGTACACATAATTACCATTGTATATGGACACAATATGAATAAATACCAAATTAATGCACAGAAGGCACTAGGAATTTGACAATAATCAAAAAATCGTTTAGAATGGATAAAGGCTTCTTAAGGGAGGGTCTTTTTCCATGAAAAGGAGGGATCTAGTATGAGCCTAAAGACAAAGAAAATTTATATACTTATAATTTCTGTATGTTTAATATTAGGTACAACAGGTATATATCAAGCTTTAAATAAAAAACTAAGTATAAAATTAGAAGATGAAACAATAGCAGTTAGTACATTTGCTAGTACTGTAAGAGAAGTTTTAGAAGAAAATGATATACAAATTAGTAGTAATGACAAAGTCCTCCCTGATATGGACACAAAGTTGAAAGACGGCATGGAAATATTAATAAAGAAGGCCTTCAATGTAGCTTTGTTGGTAGATGGTAAAGAAAGAACCATAATTAGTACAGGGGAAAGTGTAAGAGATTTATTAAAAGAAGAAAATATAGAGCTTTCAGAGCTTGATAAAGTATTTCCTTCTTTAGATCACAAACTAAAGCCAAATGATGAAATCAAAATAGTAAGAGTTACAGAAACAATAGTAACAGAAAGCAAAAGCATACCATTTGTAGTAAATACTATTTATGATGACAATCTAGAAATAGGTAAAGTAGTAAACGTTCAAAAAGGATCTGAAGGAAAGAAAGAATTATCATATAAAATAATTGAGGAAGATGGAAAAGAAGTACAGAGAATATTAGTATCAGAAAATGTAGTTAAAGAGCCACAGAATGAAGTTATTAAAAAGGGATCAAAAAACTTTATAATAACGTCAAGGGGAGAGAGAAGAACATTCACAAAATCTATGGTAGTAAGTGCTAGTGCATACACAGCAGGATATGAAAGTACAGGAAAAACCCCTTGCCACCCTCAATATGGAATAACTAGCATGGGAACAAGGGTAAGACATGGAGTTATAGCTGTAGACCCGAAAGTTATACCACTTGGAAGTAGTGTATATATAGAGTCTATGGGTATATATAGAGCAGAAGACACTGGTGGAGCTATAAAAGGAAATAAGATAGATATATATATGGACGATTTATCTAGAGCTAGAAAATTTGGTAGAAGAAACCTTAAAATATATGTGTTAAAATAATTATTGCGGCACCCTTTGGGTGTCGCATTAAGTTTTGTATGTAAGGTGTGATAATATGATAAAAGAGGTAATAGTTGTAGAGGGAAGAGATGATATAACAGCTGTAAAAAGAGCTGTAGATGCGGAAGTTTTGGCAACTGGTGGTTTTGGATTTCAAAAAAATGTTATTCAAAAGATAAGAGAAGCTCAAAGAAGAAGAGGAGTTATAATATTTACTGATCCTGATTATGCAGGAGAAAAAATAAGAAAAATAATATCAAGAGAAGTAAGTGGCTGCAAACACGCATTTTTACCTAGAGAAGAAGCCACAAAAGATGGTGATATAGGAATAGAAAATGCATCGCCTCAAAGTATAATAGATGCACTTTCTAAAGTTAGAAGTGAAAGTATAGAAAGAAGAATTGAATTTACTCAAACAGACCTTATAAAAAATAATCTTATAGGAGGAGAATCTTCTTCAGTAAGGCGAGATAAGCTAGGTAAAATATTAGGTATAGGATATGGAAATGCAAAGCAATTTCTAAATAGGCTTAATAATTACGGAGTAAGCAGAAAAGAATTTGAAGATGGCATAAAAAATATTGACAAATAGGAGTGAAAAGATGGAAAGACTTTCTACACCAAAAGCTACAAAAGAAATAGTTGAAAAATATGGATTTAAGTTTTCTAAATCTTTAGGACAGAACTTTCTTATAAATTCTAATATAATAGATAAAATAGTAGATGGTGCACAAATAAGTCCAGGAGATTATGTTATAGAAGTAGGACCTGGTATAGGAACACTAACAAGGGAAATGGCAAGTATTGCAAAGAAGGTAGTAGCTGTAGAAATAGATAAGACATTACTTCCTATATTAGATGAAACTTTAAAAGACAGCCCAAATGTAGAAGTTGTTAATGAGGATATACTAAAGTGTGATATACAAAAACTTGTAGATGAAAAGCTAGAAGGTGGACCTGTTAAGTTAGTTGCAAACCTTCCATACTACATAACAACTCCAATAGTTATGAAATTTCTAGAGGAAAATATTCCTGTTACACATATAGTAGTTATGGTTCAAAAAGAAGTTGCTGACAGAATGAAAGCAGTTCCATCTACTAAAGATTATGGATCTTTATCTGTAGCAGTTCAGTATTATTCAGATGTTGACATAGTAACTACTGTCCCAAGAAGCATGTTTATGCCACAACCTAACGTAGAATCTACAGTTATAAGGCTAAAAAGTCATAAAGAGCCTAAGTACAATGTGAATGATAAGGATTTATTTTTCAGGGTAGTCAAAGCTTCTTTCTCAAAAAGAAGAAAAACTATCCTAAATGCACTAAGCACATACGGATTAGAATTTAGCAAAGATGATATAAAAGAAAGCTTAAAAGAGGCTAATATAGAGGAAAATAGAAGAGGAGAAACTCTTAGTATAGAAGAATTCGTAAAACTAGCCAATGTAATGAGTCAAAAAAGTACTTCTAAATAATGAGGTACTTTTTTTGCATCCTCCATCATATATGTTAATATAGATTTACTTAAGGGGGGGATAGGTTTGAGAAAATCCTACAAAAGGGACTACATAACATTAGATTGCAAAGATGTATCCTTTAGATCAAGAGGAAGATCAAAGCCATCAGGATATGTACAGTTAGAAGTTAAAGATAACAAATCTTCAGTAATGGTTTTTGTTGAGGGTATCAAATATACAAGCGAAGGCTATAGAGTTATAATGATAGACGATGAACTAAATACAAGAGATATAGGAAGAGTTCTTGTGAGTGAAAGAGTAGGCAGAGGGGAGTTAAGAGTAAGTTTTGATAATCAAGATTTAGATATAAAATGTATAGCCATAACTTACAATGAAGAGATACCGTTAATTGGATTTAAAGGTCAGAAAATAGAAAACTATGAAGAGTTATTGTTTAGAAAGTATGAAGAAGTAGAAGATAGTGATGAAGAAACAGATTATAGAGAAGAAATAAAAGATGATGAAAAGCTAGTAGAAAGCATTAATGAAGATATTGAAGAGGTAGTAGAAGAAAGTGAAGATTTGATAGAAAATGTTGAAGAAGAAAATATTGAAGAGTTAATAGTAGAGCGTGAAGAAGTAGAAAGTAGTGAGGAGAGGGAGAACCCTCAAAAAAAAAAGGAAGATCTCGAAGAAAAAGAAAAAGAGAAAAAAGAAGACGCTCCTAAGATATCTTTTGAGGAATATAAAGAAAAAGAGCGAGTAGTTGAGGAAAAAACATATTTAGTTCCAAGAAGACTAAAGAAAATACTAAAAAGATATAAAGAAGTTAAGCCTGTTACAGATGATGTAGACAATATTAGATGGTGGAAAATAGATATAAATCCTATGAGCATGGTTGGATATGATATGCCACACCTAGGATATATGTATTATATAAATTATACAGCATATTCAGATATAGGTTTCTTAGCATATAAATACAGACACTATATATTCGGCATAAATTATGATGAAGATGGTCAAAGAAGATACTATGTATATGGTATTCCAGGAAGAAGACATGAACAACCAGATGGTGGTGAAACAGGATTTACTCACTTTATTGGATGCAAAGATAAAGAAGATGACTATGGATACTGGGTTTGCCATATAGATTGTAAAAGCAGATTAATAGCTATGCCACAAGAATAGGGGATACCCTATTCTTGCATTTTTTGAATAAAATGGTATAATTAAAACTTAGGGGTAAATTTTAAAAGTAAGATTATGTGAAGGAAGAGATTAATGAGATACTTTATAAAAAACTATAAAAAGTTTTATATACCATTAGTAATGATTGCATTATTTAGTATATTATCTTACTATATGTTATTTCAAAGTATTATAGGAACTAGAAATGCAATAATAGAATCTAATGAAGAAAGATCACGTATGGTTAGGTATCAAGTTGAGGAGTACCTAGACGAAAAGCATAGATTGCTCGCAAGTATAGATGAAATAATATCATCTATGCAGATGTTAGGTTATAACTACAATGAAATAGAATTAATAATAAAGGATATGATATCAAATTATAAAGATATAAATGCTATATCTATAACGGATACATACGGAAATATAACAAGATTTATAACAAATAAAGAAGAATTTAATCCATCAGATTATATAGGACTAAATGTATCTCATAGAGAATATTTTAAGGGTGGCAGAATCGGGAAAAAAACAACATTTAAACTAGTAAAAGATATGATATCCGATAAAGAGATACTCATAATATCAAAGCCTTATTACAGTAAGGAAGGAAGATTTCAGGGAACTATAACATTTTCAGTAAATAGAAATTCATTAATACAAATGCTTCAAAAATATAATGTAGACAATAAAGATTATGTTGTTCTTTTAAATCAAGACTCTCATATTTTGTATCATCCAAAACTTCAAGAAGCAAGAAAATCGGTAAGCAATAGTAATTTCTTAGATAGAGTGTTAAGAGAAATAAAAAGAGAAAACAGCGGAACTATAGATTTAAGATCAAAGTTAGATGAGCAGTATAAAGTAATTTCATACACTCCTATTAGAAATACCGACTGGGGAGTTTTATCTGTAAAGCACATATCTAGAGTATACACTCCTTTAATAAAGCAGTTCATAATAAATTTCAATATGATGATCGTTGTAGGACTACTCTTATATTTAATCCTAAGAACTTATCTATTGGAAATGAAAAGAGAAGAGGACTTTCTTATTTATAACATGGAAAGAATGGACATGCTAGGGCAAATATCAGCAGGTATAGCACATGAAATAAGAAACCCACTATCTAGTATAAAGGGCTATATACAACTAGAGCATCTAAAAAATCCTACAGAACTTTCGAAGATATCTTTAATAGATCTAAAAAGAATAGAAGAAAGTTTAAATCAGTTTCTAAATCTTGCAAAGCCACTAGATAGCACCAATAATGAATTTTATCCAAGTGATATAGTTAAGGAGACACAAACAATACTAGAAGCTATAGGTCTTTTAAATGACTTGAATATAGAATATGAAGTAGAAGAAATTGACTTTAAGATCGACTTTCCTAAGGATTATTTGAGATTTATAATACTTAATTTAATACAGAAAATATCTAATCAGCTTCAAAAAGGAGAAACTCTAAGAATTGTATCCCAAAAAGGTGAGAAAAGCATTATATACAAAATTGAAAGCGATGGAATTGGAAAAATAAAAAATGATAGCTTAACACTTCAAACAAGCAAAAAAATAATAGAGTCAAAAGGTGGAAAGTTATATGTAGATAATAAAGGCTATCAAAAAATAACGATAATTATACCATATAACAAATAAAATGTATAGATAGTTTTATTGTGTAAAAATGTAGTATAATGTAATAAATAAGAGAAAACGTATTCATCAATAAAATAAATGGAGGTTTGTTATGGTAAATAGAGACAGAATAATAAACGAATTTGTAGAGCTTGTAAAAATAGACAGCCCATCTTCTAAAGAAGCTAAAGTTGCTCAAGTTCTAATCAAAAAGCTTGAAGAATTAGGATTTGAAGTTGTTGTAGATGATGCAGGAGTTAAAGCTGGTGGAGAAATAGGAAATGTTATAGGAACATTAAAAGGAACAAAGCCAGGAAAGAAAATAATATTCAGTGCTCACATGGATACAGTAAGCCCTGGAGAAGGAATAAAGCCAATAGTAGATGAAGAAAATGGAATAATAAAAAGTGATGAAACAACAGTATTAGGGGCAGATGATAAAGGAGGAATAGCTGCTATACTTGAAGGAGTAAGAGTTCTTAAAGAAAATAACATAGAGCATCCAGATTTCCAAGTTGTATTTAGTATATGGGAAGAAGGAGGATTATTCGGAGCTAAATACATGGATTACTCTAAAATAAATGCTGAGTATGCATTTGTATTAGATAGTGGTGGATCTCCTGGGGAAATAATAGTTAAAGGACCTGCTCAAGATAAAATAGACGTTAAGATAACAGGTAAACCAGCTCACGCAGGAGTAGCTCCAGAAGAAGGAATAAGTGCTATAATGGTAGCGGCAAGAGCTATAGAAAATATGAAGCTTCTTAGAATAGATGAAGATACAACAGCTAATATAGGGATAGTTAAGGGAGGTATAGCAACTAATATAGTTATGCCAGAGCTTGAAATAAAAGCTGAGTCTAGAAGCTTAGTTGATGAAAAATTAGATAAGCAAACAGCTCATATGGTAGAAGTATTCAAGAAAGCTGCACAAGATTTTGGAGCACAAATAGATATAAATGTTGAAAGAATGTACGGAGCATTCAATATATCTGAAGATGATGAAATAGTAAGCATGACTAAAAAAGCATTTGAAAATATGGGAGTAACTCCATATATAACTTCAACTGGTGGAGGAAGTGACACTAACATATTAAATGCAAACGGAATAAAAGCTGTAAATCTTGGAATTGGTATGAAAAAACCACATACACTACAAGAATATATAGCTATAGAAGATTTAGTAAAATCTGCACAAATGGTTTATGAAATAATAAAACAAGCATAGTTTAAATAGTAAATGGGCATATATCCTTTAGGATATATGCCTATATTTATTGATATTAAATATCAAATAAAAATGAAAGGTCATACCAAATAATAAGTAAAACCATTGAAAATACTAGCTTGCAATAATTAGCGCACAGTAGTATAATCTAAATCATATTGCTAATTGATAAAGGAGATGAAAAAATGGACGATAGACTAAATGAGTCTACAAATGTAACTATAAAGTCAATAGTTATAAATATAGTATTATCAATATCTAAAATAGGAGCAGGTGTATTTGGAAATTCAAATGCAATGGTAGCAGATGGTATTCACTCAGCATCAGATATAGTAACATCAATTGGAGTATTACTAGGAAATATAATAGCTAGGAAACCTAATGATGAAGATCACAACTATGGACACGAAAAAGCAGAAACATTAGTTGCATTTGTTTTGTCCTTAATATTAATTTACGTAGGATTTAAGATAGGATCAAGTTCATTTAAGCTTATATTTAATTTAAATGATATAAAAACTCCTACAATCCTTCCTATAATTGCTGCAATAGTTTCTATATTACTTAAAGAATATCAATTTTATATCACTATAAAAGTTGCAAATAAAATAAACTCACCTTCTCTTAAAGCAGATGCTTGGCATCACAGATCAGATTCACTATCATCAATAGGAGCACTTTTAGGAATAATAGGTAGTAGATTAGGATTTAAGATATTAGATCCAATAGCTGGAGTTTTGGTATCTATTTTGGTTATTAAAGTTGGAATAGATATACTAAAGACATCAGCAAATGAACTATTAGATTACTCTATAAATAAAGATGAAGAAGAAAAAATAAGAAATATAATAATTTCTGTTGAAGGAGTAAATCATATAACTAGCTTTAAAAGTAGAAAGCACGGGCCGTATGTTTATATAGATCTTGCAATTTGCGTAGATCCTAACATAACTGTATATAAAGGTCACGAAATAGCACACAATGTTGAAGATAAGATTAAGGAGAGTATTGACAACATAAAAGGAATAGCTGTTCATATTGATGCTTGTACTATGAGATATAATGAAAAAAAATATTGATTTTTGTATGAAAATATTATAAATTATAATATGTTGGTTTCTAAAAAAAGCCTTCAAAGTTTATAAATATGAAACGAAGGAGATGAGAGCATAAGTTGAAAAGATTAGATCAAACTATGACACCTCTTTTTACAGCACTTAAGGATTATCATAGCAAAAATGTTATTCCTTTTGATGTTCCTGGACATAAACACGGAGTAGGTCTTAGAGAGCTTGCAGATTTTATAGGAGATAGAGTTTTAGAAGTTGACGTAAACTCAATGAAATGCTTAGATAATTTATCTAACCCTATAGGGGTTATAGCAGAAGCTGAAGAACTTGCAGCTGATGCATATTGGGCAGATTACGCTTATTTTATGGTAAATGGAACTACTGCAGCTGTTCAAGCTATGATAATGAGTGTATGTGAACCTGGAGATAAAATAATTCTTCCAAGGAATGCTCACAAATCAGCTACATCAGCTATAATATTAAGTGGTGCAATTCCAGTTTATATACAGCCAGAGATAAATGAAGAACTTGGAATAGCGATGGGAGTTTCTATACAAGAAATAGAAAGAGCTATAGGAAAGCACCCAGACGCTAAAGCTATATTTCTTATAAACCCAACTTATTACGGAGCTATTTCTGATCTTGCGGGTATAGTAAAGATTGCTCACAGAAATGGTATTGCAGTTTTAGTTGATGAAGCACATGGAGCACATATGCACTTTCATCCTGAACTTCCTGAATCTGCAATGTCAGTAGGAGCTGATATGGCTGCTGTAAGTATGCACAAGACAGGAGGATCATTAACTCAAAGTTCTGTGCTTTTAGTAAGAGATGGAATAGTTGATGCAAAGCAAGTTAGAACTACAATAAATCTAACTCAAACAACATCAGCATCTTATCTTCTTATGACATCACTAGATGTTGCTAGAAAGCAGCTTGCTACAAATGGTCAAGAAATGATTGAGAATGTATTAACTTTAGTAAGAGATGCTAGAGATAAAATAAATAAAATAGATGGTCTTTATGCTTTTGGAAAAGAGCTTATAGATACTCCAGGAGTATATGACTTTGACGAAACAAAGCTTGGAATAAATGTAAGAAAGCTAGGTCTTACAGGATATGAAGTTTACGATATATTAAGAGATGAGTACAATATCCAAATGGAACTTGGAGATAATTATAACGTGCTTGCAATAGTAAGTCTTGGAGACACTAAAGAAAATTTAGATAAATTAGTAGATGCACTTTACGATATATCTATAAAACATAGAAGAGATGAAGAAATAAAACTTAAAAAGAGCATACTAAAAAATCCAGATTTAATAGTAGCACCAAGAGATGCATTTTATTCAACTAAGCATTCTATATTACTTGAAGATGCTGTAGGAGAAATAAGTGGAGAGTCTGTTATGGTTTATCCTCTAGGAATACCAATTATAGTTCCAGGTGAGAAGATAACAAAGGATATAGTTGAATATATCAAATTTCTAAAAGAAGAAGAAGTTGTACTTCAAGGAACACAAGACCCATATGTAGATTATATAAATGTATTAGGTATTGAATAAGAATTTCACATTGTGAAATTCTTTTTTCATTATGTAAATCTATGATATAATTTATACAAGAGGTGATTGTATGTATAAGAAATTAATAATAGCATGCATAATAATATTTGTACTTGTATTTGCTATAACTTTTTCTCTTACTTATATAAAAACAAAAGAAGAAGCACAAGATACCAAATCTACTATAGCTTCTAGAATGAAGGATGTTCCACTAATAAACTTGCTAAAAGACGAAGTAGACATAAAGGTAAGTGGCAACAGACTTGAGGATATGAGTCTTAATGAAGATATAATATCTGAACTAAATTATTACATAGAAAAAATGAAAAAATTAGACGATAAGGTAACTGTTCAAAGTATAATAAAAGGTGAGGGAGAAAAAGTAAAATTCACTACAGACTACAAAAATATGAAAATAGAAAAATCAGGAAAAGAAGAATATTACGAAATACCAAGTCAGTACAGCAATGAATTAGAGCAGCTATTTGAAAGAGGAATGTTCACATCTTTTGATATAACTCAAAACAATAAGATATGGAATAAGGTTGAAATTGAAGATGAATACTCTAAACAAAAGAAAGAATTACAAAAATCGAAATTCAAAGAATTTAGTGATAATACAAAGCTTGTAGCATATACAAAAGAACACAAAATAGTTTCAAGTAACAATGCTAATGATAACTTTTATATAACAATAGGAACTAGAGATAATGAAATATATTTACAGCTAATGGGTAGAAGTGTATTAGGGGTTTATTATAAAGCTCATAGATCTTATTATCAAATACAAGAAGATTTATATGACTATCTATCACAAATGATGAGAAATACTAAACCTTCACAAACCAAACAAGATCAAAGTAATTATGACTGGGTTGAGGAAATAGAAATAAAAGATATAGTAAACAATATAAACTCAGTAGTAAAAGGAAAAGATGCAAAGGATCTTGTAGACTTTTTATTTAATAAGCATACAGTAGAAGGAACATTAGGACAGTTTGAGGAAAAAAGATATGAACTTACTTTAAAAGGAAAAGGAAGAACTCAAAATATAATTGCTTATGAGAACAATATACAATTAAATGGAAAAGTATATCAGGTTAAGAGCGTAGATATAATAATAAGTGCTTATGCAAACACTCCATAAAAAAGGGATGCCTAATTGGCATCCTTTAATATTTTCTCTCCTATTAAATATACATTTCCAGCTCCTACAGTAAGAACAATATCATTTTCATTAATATTTTTTAGAATATAAGAAGAAATATCATCAAAATTGCTCATATAAATAGCATTAATTCCATTTTCTTTTAGCTTATTTACAAGATCTTTAGAATGTATACTTCCGTCATCCTTTTCTCTTGCAGCATATATATCTGTTATTATTACTTTTGTAGCATCATTAAATGAAGAAGCAAATTCATTTAAAAGAGTTCTTGTTCTAGTATATGTGTGAGGCTGAAATATACAATATAAATTACCTTTACAAATATTTTTAGTAGCAGCTAATGTAGCTTTAACTTCTGTTGGGTGGTGGGCGTAATCATCTATTATTATAGCACCATTTACTTCACCTTTTTTTTGAAATCTTCTTTCAACACCTTTATACTTAGATATATTTTCTCTTATATTATCAATATCAATTCCAGAAACCAAAGCACAAGAAATAGCAGCAGTAGCGTTGTATATATTGTGAAGTCCAGGTATTGAAAGTGAGAATACTCCAAGATCTTCATTATTAAAGCTTAAAGAGAATATTCCACATCCCATATGATCAAATGATACATTCTTTATAATCATATCGTTATCATCATTTCTTCCATATTTTATGATATTAGCTTTAACATCTTTTGTAATGTCAAAAGTGTTTTCGTCATCTCCATTTATTATAAAGTACCCATCGTTAGGAATTAACTTTCCAAAGTTATTGAAAGATTTTTTTATATCATCAATTCCACTAAAGTAATCTAAATGGTCTTCATCAACATTTAAAACAACACCTATATTAGGATAGAATTTCAAGAAACTATCTACATATTCACAAGCTTCTGTTATAAAATTTTCAGAATTTCCTATTCTAACATTTCCATTTATCTCGCTTAAATTTCCGCCAACCAATATAGTAGGATCTTTATGAGCATATGTAAATAATAAAGAAGTCATAGAAGTTGTGCTAGTTTTTCCATGAGTTCCAGCTATAGCTATAGCATTTTCATAGTCTTTCATAAGTTCTCCTAAAAATGTAGCTCTTTCAAGAGTTTTTATATTTTTTTTCTTGCAGGCTACAAGTTCTTCATTATCACTTTTAACAGCAGCAGTATAAACGGCAAGATCTATATTATCAGATATATTATCTTCCCTATGCCCTATATATATATTTGCACCTAACTTTTCAAGTTTTTCAGTTATATTTGAAGATTGAGCGTCAGAGCCAGATACAGAATATCCTTTGTTAATACATATTTGAGCTAAGGCACTCATACTTATTCCGCCTATTCCTATAAAATGTATATGCATTTTAAAATCATCTCTCCTTACATTAAGAATAATATGTTATAATATCATAAAGTTTATATTTAACATTATACTCTTATATTAATATGAATAAAATATAAATTATATTATAACACATAGGAAATCATATTCAATTTTAAATATATAACCGTTTCGGGAGGATAGAACATGAAATTTAAAAGAAACGAAAGAATAGGAGCTATAGTTAAAATACTATCAGACAATCCAAATAAGGTTTTTACTCTTAGTTACTTTACTGACAAATTTAATGCAGCTAAATCTACAATAAGTGAAGATGTTTTAGTAGTGAAAAATGTATTTGAAAAGATGAATTTAGGACAAGTAATAACAATAGCAGGAGCGGCCGGAGGAGTAAAGTACATTCCTAAAATATCTAAAACAGACAACATAAAATTCTTAGAGTCACTTTGTGATAAGTTAAATGATAATTCAAGACTGCTTCCAGGAGGATTTTTGTATATAATAGACCTTATATACAATCCTCAAATAGCAGCCAAAATAGGAAAGATATTCGCATCTTATATAGACTATAAAGATGCAGACTATGTAGTTACGATAGAAACAAAAGGTATACCTATGGCACTTATGACTGCAAATGCTATGAATCTACCACTTGTAATAATAAGAAAAGACTCTAAAGTATCAGAAGGATCTGCACTTAGCATAACTTATATGTCAGAAAGTTCAAAGAGAGTACAAATGCTATCACTTCCAAGAAAAGCATTGAAAGAAAACAGTAAAGTTATACTTATAGATGACTTTATGAGAGGTGGAGGAACTTTCAAAGCAATGGAAGATTTGATGAATGAATTTAATGCCAAAGTTATCGGCAAAGGCGTATTCATATCAATGGCAGAACCTAAAGAAAAGCAAGTTAGCGACTATGTATCGTTAGTAGACTTCAAAATGATAGGGGAAGAAATGCAAATAACTCCAAATAGTGATTTTGTGATACAAAATTCAGAAAATTAAAGAGGAATTTAGAACTAGATGTAGAATATAAAAATAGGAAAGTATTCTAAATTAGCTCAAAGGGGAGTGGGGAATTTGCAAATTACAGACATAAGAGTGAGAAAAATAACTGACGAAGGCAGAATGAAGGGAATAGTTTCGGTAACTTTTAACGACCTATTTGTAGTCCATGATATAAAGATAATTGAGGGACAAAATGGTCTATTCATAGCAATGCCAAGCAGAAAAGTAGCTGAAGGAGAGTTTAGAGATATAGCTCATCCTATAAATTCACAAATGAGAGAATTACTTGAAAAAGAAGTAATATCTGCATATGAAGAAGCTTTAAATAATGTAGAAGTTACAGCAGTATAAAAAGAGCCCGCCACGGCTCTTTTTCATTTTTTGTGTAACTTTAAATTGTATACAATTTCGTCGAAAAATGTTATACTATATAAGGAATTTATATATATAGAGGTGAAAATATGAGTATAAAATCTATAATACTTGCCGCAGGACAAGGAACTAGAATGAAATCTAAAATTCCTAAAGTTTTACATAAAGTATGTGGCAAGGAAATGGTAAATCACGTTATAGATGTAGCAAAAGATGCAGGAGTAAATGAAAATATAGTTGTTATAGGACATGGTGGAGATAAAGTTAAGGAAAACATACCAAATGAAGTAAAAATAGCAATTCAAGAAAAGCAACTAGGAACAGGACATGCTGTTTTGATGGCAAAAGAATATATAGATGACAACTCTTTAATAGTAGTATTATGTGGTGATACACCATTAATCAAAAGCGAAACACTAAATAATCTATTTAACTACCACAAAGAAAATGGATACAAAGCAACAGTACTTACAACAAAAATAGATAATCCAACAGGATACGGAAGAATAATAAGAGATAGTGACAATAACTTACTTAAGATAGTTGAACAAAAAGATGCAAATGAAGAAGAAAAGAAAGTAAATGAAATAAATTCTGGTATATACTCATTTGATGGAAAAGCTTTACTTCAAAGTCTATCTAAGCTTTCTAATAACAATGCACAAGGAGAATATTACCTTACAGATGTTATAGAGATACTAAGAAATGATGGATACAAAGTAGGAGCATATATGGGATCTACTATAGAGGAGCTTATGGGGGTTAACTCAAGAGTAGATTTATCTAAAGCAGAAAAAGTGATGAGAAGAAGAATAAATGAATACCACATGTCAAATGGAGTTACTATAATAGATCCAGAAAATACTTATATAGAATCTGATGTAAAAATAGGAATGGACACAACTATATACCCTGGTGCAGTAATATGCTCAAAAACAAGCATAGGAGAGGACTGTATTATAGGTCAAAATAGTAGAATAGAAAATTCAGATATAGGAAACAATGTTGAAGTTCAGATATCAACAATAATAGATAGTAAAGTAGGAGATAATAGCACTATAGGTCCTTACGCTTATTTAAGACCAAATAGCGATATAGGAAAGAATGTTAAAATAGGAGACTTTGTTGAAGTGAAAAATTCAACAATAGGAGATAACTCAAAGGCATCACATCTTTCTTATATAGGCGATGCACAAGTTGGTAAGAATGTAAATATTGGATGTGGAGTAGTTTTTGTAAACTACGATGGAAAAAACAAGCACAAAACAGTAATAGAAGATGATGCATTTATTGGGTGTAATGCAAATTTAGTATCCCCAGTTAAAATACATGAAAAATCATATATAGCAGCAGGGTCTACTATAACAGAAGATGTTCCAAAGGAAAGCCTTGCTATAGCTAGACAAAGACAAACTGTAAAAGAAGGTTGGGTAAACAAAAAATAATTTAATAGCTTGGAGGGTATGTAGATGAATACTAGTGGTTCTGAAATCAAAATATTTTCAGGAAATGCAAATCCAAATCTTGCAAAGAAGATAGCAGATGCTCTTAATGTTCCTTTAGGAAATGCAGATGTAGGTACTTTCAGTGATGGAGAAATTACAGTTAACATAAATGAAACTGTAAGAGGAACAGATGTGTTTGTAATTCAATCAACAAGTAACCCAGTGAACAATAATTTAATGGAACTTCTTATAATGATTGATGCACTAAAAAGAGCCTCAGCTGGTAGAATAACAGCAGTTATACCATACTATGGATATGCAAGACAAGATAGAAAAGCAAAAGCAAGAGATCCGATAACAGCAAAATTAGTTGCTGATATAATAACAGCGGCAGGAGCAGACAGAGTTTTAACAATGGATCTTCACGCAGCTCAAATACAAGGATATTTCAACATACCTGTTGATCACCTTTTAGGAGTACCTATACTAGCTAAATACTTCAAAGACAAACAAATAGAAGATTTAGTAGTTGTATCTCCAGACCTTGGAAGTGTTACAAGAGCTAGAAATTTCGCAAACCACTTAGATGCTCCGATAGCAATAATAGATAAAAGAAGACCTAAGGCAAATGTATCAGAAGTTATGAACATAATAGGAGATATAGAAGGTAAGAATGTAATACTAATAGATGATATGATAGATACAGCAGGAACAATAGCAAATGCAGCAAATGCACTTAAAGAATACGGGGCAAAAGATGTATATGCTTGCTGTACTCACCCAGTTTTATCAGGACCTGCAATAGAAAGGATACAAAATTCATCTATAAAAGAACTTATAGTACTTGATACAATAGAATTACCAGAAGAAAAGAAAATAGAAAAAATAAAAATACAATCAGTAGCTCCTATATTTGCTGAAGCAATAAATAAAATATTTACAAATGAATCAGTAAGTTTACTATTTAACTAGAAGATGGCTAAGCCATCTTTTTTTTATGATGAATAGGAAATTATAAACTTTTTGAATTGTGGATAATTTATAATTTCCGTTATGTATTTCAAAAAAGTCTACCTTTTAAAATCTTCAAAGAAAGACTTTTTTATTTATGATAAATATACAAATATGATATAATAGTTCTAACTGTCTTTAAGGAGGTTTAAATATGTATGTAGTAGTTGGACTGGGAAATCCAGGTAAAGAATATGAAAACACTAGACATAATGTAGGATTTAACGTAATAGATATATTAGGAGAAAGAAATAATATAGAAATAAAAAAAATAAAGCATAAAGCAATGATAGGAGAAGGAAGAATAGGAAATGAAAAGGTTTTATTAGTAAAACCTTTGACATATATGAACCTAAGTGGAGAAAGCCTTTTAGAAATATACAAATACTATAAAGTAGATAACGAAAGAATAATAGTGATATACGACGATATAGACCTTGATATAGGCAAAATAAGAATAAGAAAAAAAGGTGGTCCAGGAACTCACAATGGTATGAGATCTATAATAGGAAAGCTTCAGTTTGAGAATTTTCCAAGAGTTAGAATAGGTGTGGGCAAACCTTTTAAAGGACAAGATCTAGCTTCATTCGTCCTTTCAAGATTCTCAAAAGAAGAAACACATGATTTAAATGAAGCTCTAAACAAAAGTGCATTATCTATAGAAAGCATAATAAATGAAAGTATAGACACAGCCATGAACAAATTTAATGGTTAGAAAAGGTGATAAATATGAGAGATATCTTTATATATCCACTCCAAAACTCAATAGAATACAACAATATAATACAATCTATACAAAACAACAAGTCCCCTCTTTTGATAAATGGACTTATATCTTCTCAAAGACCGCACATAACTTATAGTCTATTTAATGACACCAAAAGGCAAACTATCATAATAACTCATAACGACTTTGAAGCTAAGAAAGTTTATGACGATTTGAAATTTTATATAGGAGATAAGGCTATTTATCTATCTTTTGAAGAAATATTCTTTTATCACTTAGATGCAAAAGATAAGAAAGAGGAATCAAAGAGAATAAATGTATTATCAAAACTGGCTAAAGAAGAAGACGTGGTACTAATCACGTCTATAGAAGCTGCGCTAAAAAAATATATCCCAAAAGATGTACTAATAAAGAACATATCTAAGTATGAAGTAGGAGATACAATAAATCTTGAAGAAATATCTAAAAAACTCGCCAACATAGGATACGAAAGAGTATCTAAGGTTGAATCTTTAGGACAATTCTCCATAAGAGGAGGAATACTAGATATATACACTCCAAACTACGAAAGCCCTATAAGAATAGAGCTATTTGACGATGAAATAGATTCTATAAGAATGTTTGATAGAATAAGTCAAAAATCAATAGAGAAACTAAAAAATATAGAAATAATACCTTCAAGAGAGTTAACGTATCCAGAAGATATAGAAAATGCTATAAAGAAAATGAAAAGTGAAATAAGAGAATATACTAAAGATGAAGTATATTCAGATATAGAAAAAATAAAAGAAAGGATATATTTTGAAGGAGCAGAAAACTTTATAGATTACTTATACGAAGAATTCGATAAAAGTATATTTAGCTACCTAAAGAAAGACGCAATAATAATTCTTAATGAACCTTCAAGAATACATGAAAAAAGCAAAAATGTACTTGATGAATTCAAAGAAAACTACAAATCAAACCTAGAAAAAGGATATGTATTAAAGTCACAAGGTAATTTACTTTACAAATTTGAAGACTTAGAAAGCTTAATAAAAGATAGATTTGTAATACTAAAATCCCTACTACCAAAGTCTACAAAGGGATTTAATGCTATGTCTATAGTAAATTTTAATTCTAGAGAAGTAGCCACATTCAATGGAAAAATAAATCTATTAGCAGAAGAATTAAAATATCTAAAATACAATGGATATAAAGTTCTTTTAGTTCCAGGATCAGAAGAAAGAAGTAAATCTCTATACAAAAGCTTACTAGATGAAGAAATAGAATGCACATTCATTAAGGAAAGAAGCAAAGAATTAAAATCATCTCAAGTTATAATAGTTCCAGGAGACATATCATCAGGATTTCAATACAGCGACATAAAATATACACTTATAACAGATAAAGAAATATTCGGAGTTCATAAGAAATCTTCTGATAAGAAAAAGAAATTCAAAAAAGGTGAAAAAATAGAATCATTCCTAGAACTTAATGTAGGAGATTATGTAGTACATGAAAGTCACGGTATAGGAAGATACCTAGGAATAGAACAGTTAAAAGTAAATGGAATAAAAAAGGATTATATGAAGCTTGTTTACTCTGCTGGAGATAGTCTTTATGTACCTACAGATCAGATGGATAAAGTACAAAAATATATAGGTGGCGGTGGAGAAAACCTAAAACTTAATAAACTTGGAACTAATGATTGGAACAAAGCTAAAAGCAAAGTAAGAAAAGCAGTAGAAGATATGGCTAAAGAACTTATAGAACTTTATGCTAAAAGAGAAAAAGTAAAAGGATATAGATTTAATTCTGATTCTCATTGGCAAAGAGAGTTTGAGAGCTTATTCCCATACGAAGAAACAGAAGATCAGCTAAAGTCTATACAAGATGTAAAAAAAGATATGGAAAGCGACAAAGTAATGGATAGATTGATATGTGGAGATGTTGGATATGGAAAAACAGAAGTCGCTATAAGAGCAGTATTTAAAGCTTGCATGGATTCAAAGCAAGTAGCAGTATTAGTTCCAACTACTATATTAGCTCAGCAGCACTATAACAACTTCAAAGAAAGATTTGCAAACTTTCCAATAAGAGTTGAGGTTTTAAGTAGATTCAAAAGCTCAAAAGATCAAAAACTAATATTAGAAGACATAAGAAAAGGTCTAGTAGACGTTGTTATAGGTACACATAGAATACTATCTAAAGATATAGAATTTAAGGACTTAGGTCTTGTAGTTATAGATGAAGAGCAAAGATTTGGAGTTAAGGACAAAGAAAAATTAAAGCAAATAAAAACATCAATAGATGTACTTACTTTATCTGCAACTCCTATACCAAGAACACTTCACATGTCTTTAAGTGGAGTTAGAGATATGAGCCTAATAGAAGAGCCACCGCAAGAAAGACATCCCGTATTAACTTATGTAGTAGAAGCAAAAGAAAGCATTATAGCAGATGCAATAGATAGAGAGATATCTAGGGGTGGACAGGTATTTTTTGTTTATAACAGAGTGAATGGAATAGAAAATATGGCAGCAAAAATAAAAAAATTAGTACCAAATGCCAAAATAGCGATGGGACATGGTCAAATGAGTACAAAAGAACTTGAAAAGATAATGATAGGATTTTTAGAAAAAGAGTACGATGTACTTGTTTGTACAACAATAATAGAAACAGGAATGGATATCCAAAATGCAAACACTATAATAATATACGATGCTGACAAAATGGGACTAGGGCAGCTCTATCAGTTAAGAGGTAGAGTTGGAAGATCATCAAGGCAAGGATATGCATACCTTATGTACGAAAGAGATAAGATATTAAGCGAAGTTGCAGAAAAAAGATTAAAGGCAATAAAGGAGTTTACAGAATTTGGGTCAGGATTCAAAATAGCAATGAGAGATCTTGAAATAAGAGGAGCTGGAAATGTACTTGGATCACAGCAGCACGGGCATATGGCAGTTATAGGTTATGACCTTTATGTTAAGATGCTAAATGAGTCAATAAAGAAACTAAAAGGAGAAGTACTAGAGGAAACAATAGACACAGAAATAGATATAAATATAAATGCATATATACCAGATAAATATATAAGTGATGAAGTAACAAAAATAGAAATCTACAAAAAAATCGCAGCAATTGAATCTAAAGAAGATATGCATGAAATAGAAGAAGAAATAGAAGATAGATTTTCTGATATACCTACACCTGTTAGAAACCTTTTAATGATAGCTTATATAAAGTCCCTTGGAAAAAAATTAAAAGTGAAATTAATAAAATACGATGGTCAAAGAGTACATCTTCAGCCACATTATGTATTTAAAACGGATGAAAAAAATGATTACAAGCTTGTTTGTGAAATTGCAAGTGTAATGGAAAAAATGTTATAATGGATAAACTAAACTTTAAAGGGAGTTGTTAAATATGAAGAAAATTGCAGCAATAGTTTTGGCAATGGTCATTATACTATCTTTAAGTGCATGTCAAAATGTAGATCTAAGCCAAGAAGTAGCTAAAGTAAATGGTCAAGCAATAACACTTGGAGAGTACAATAAAAGATTAGCACTGCAAAAGAAAAATTATGAAAGTATATACGGCGGTGATATATGGGAACAAGAAATAGAAGAAGGCAAAACAGTCTTAGATTTAGTTAAAGAAGAAATATTAGATATGATGGTATTAGAAGAAATAATATATCAAGTAGCTTCAAAAGAAGTAACAGTCGAAGAAAGTGAGATAGATGAACAGTTTAAGCCTTTCAAGGAATATATAGATCAAGATGAAAGCTTCAAAAAATTCATGAAAGAAAATAAAATATCTGACGAGTATATAAAAGAAACAATAAAAAGAGATATAACTATATCTAAATACAAAGAAAAATACATGGATAACTTAAATATAAGTGAAGAAGAAGCTAAAGAATTTTTTGATGAAAATAAAGAGTATTACAGAAAAGAAGAAGTTAAAGCATCTCACATCTTGCTTAAAACTATAGACGAATCAAACAATCCTTATCCAGAAGAAAAAATAAATGAAATAAAAGAAAAAGCACAGGAAATACTAAATAGAGTAAAAAGTGGAGAAGATTTTGCAAAGCTAGCCAAAGAGTACTCAGAAGACACAGGTTCAGCTCAAAATGGAGGAGACTTAGGAAACTTCAAAAGAGGAGTTATGGTTCCTGAATTTGAAGAAGCGGCATTTAGCTTAAAAGTAGGAGAAATATCTGATCTTGTAAAAACAAAGTTTGGATATCATATAATAAAAGTTACAGAAAAAATAGATGAAATACCAGATTTTAGTCAACTTAAAGAAATTATAGAGTCAGAACTTAAAGAAATGAAGTATATAGACAATATAGAAAGATTAGAAAAAGAAGCTAAAGTTGAAAAAAATATAGAAGTTATAAAGTAGGGGAGAATAATTTATCTATTCTCCCTTTTTTTGTATATTTTTTTTCTTTTGGTAAAAACTATACTCAAAGAAGCTATGGAGGGATAAAATAATGAGAGCTACAGGAATTGTTAGAAGAATAGATGATCTAGGAAGAGTTGTAATACCAAAAGAAATAAGAAGAACCCTCAGAATAAAAGAGGGAGATCCACTTGAAATATTTACAGCAAAAGATGGAGAAGTTATATTAAAGAAATATTCTCCTATAGGAGAGCTAAACGATTTCTCTCAAGAATACGCAGAGACATTAGGAGAGAATACTAGTTTAGGAGTTGTAATAACTGATGTAGATAGTATAGTTTCTGTATCAAAACTATCTAAGAAAGAATATAAAGATAGAAGTATAAGTAGAGATTTAGAAGATTTAATAGAAAATAGAGCGTCTATACTAGCTAAAGACTCTAGAGTAATTCCTATATACAGAGATGATAACAATGAATACCAAAAGCAAATAGTAGTTCCTATAATAAGCGGATCAGGAGATCCTATAGGAGCAGTTATATTTGTAAGCAAAGATAAAGAAGAAATAACAGAGGCAGATGAAAAGCTAGCTAAGGTGGCAGCAGGATTTTTAGGAAAGCAGATACAATAAAAAAGACCCTAAGGGTCTTTTTTATTATGGCTATAAATCAATAGTTGTGATATATTATTACTTAGTTTATATCTTAGGAGGGAAACATATGGGCAAGAATTCCTTTTTAAAAGGAGCTTTTATACTTGGAATTTCAGGAATTATAGTAAAAATAATGGGTGCATTTTTTAGAATACCTCTTGGAAATATAATAACTTCGGAGGGAATGGGGTATTATCAAACTGCATATCCTATATATGTTCTGCTACTTGCAATATCATCTGGAGGATTTCCAGCTGCTATATCTAAGTTAGTTTCAGAAAAAATAGCAATAGGAGATAAAAAAGGAGCACATAGAGTATTTAAAGTATCATTTGGAGCATTAATATGCACCGGTATTATAAGTTTTGCTATGCTGTTTTTTGGTTCTCATTATATAGTTACAAGCTTAATAAAAAATGAGAAAGCATATTATTCAATGCTTGCAATATCTCCAGCACTATTGTTCGTACCTATAATGGCAGCATTTAGAGGATATTTTCAAGGTAGACAACAAATGGGCCCAACAGGGACATCGCAAGTAATAGAGCAATTTGGTAGAGTAGTAATAGGAATATATCTAGCATTTTTACTTTTAGGAAGAGGAAAAGAATATGCAGCGGCAGGAGCATCATTCGGTGCAACTGCAGGAGCAATATTAGGATCTATATTTATGTTCTTTGTTTACTTTAAGAACAGAAATAAAATAAAAAGTGAACTTGAAAGCAGTAAAAGCTTTAAGGAAGATACTACTTATGAAATACTTAATAAGCTTTTAGTTATAGCCGTACCTATAACTATAGGATCAGCTATAATGCCTATAATGAATATGATAGATGTATCTATAGTAATGAGAAGATTGCAAGAGTCTGGATTCACATATGAACAAGCTAACAGCTTATACGGACAATTGACAGGGATGGCAGCAACTCTTATAAATCTTCCTCAGGTTCTAACTATGGCACTTGCTGTAAGTTTAGTTCCTGTAATATCTCACTCATTTACAATAGGAGATTTAGCTACTGCTAGAAAAGATGTGAAAGCAGCTACAAGAACAGCACTTATAATAGGCCTTCCAGCTGCATTTGGTCTTGCATCTTTATCAGGACCTATTATGAGGTTGCTTTATCCTAATGAACCAGCATCTGCAGGACAAATACTTCTTTATTTATCAATGGGAGTAATATTTATAAGCTTAATTCAGACATTTACAGGAATACTACAAGGAATGGGAAAAGCACACATACCTGTTATAAATCTAGTTATAGGATCTATATTTAAAATAGCAATAACATATACACTAACAGCAGTTCCTTCTTTAAATGTTAAAGGAGCTGCAATAGGAACGGTAATAGCTTACATGGTTGCAACAATTCTTAATTTATATGCAATAAAAAAACATATAGGTGTGAAATTTGAATTTATGGAATTTGTTGTAAAGCCATTAGTATCTGTAATAGTAATGTCAATAGTGGCTATAACATCTTATAGATTATTAGTTTCTAATCTTGGAAATTCAATGGCTTGTGTTGTTTCTATAGGATTTGCTGGTATAGCTTATTTTGTAGTATTACTAGGGGTTGGAGGAATAAAAGAAGAAGAAATAAATATGATTCCTAAGGGTAAGAAAATAAGCAAAATCCTAAAAAAAGCTAAATTACTTAGATAAACAGTTATATTCACAACATTTGTGGGTATAATGCTAATTATAGTATACTGTCAAGAAGGTGAGAAAATGGGAAGCATAACTATTGTAGGGCTAGGACCTGGAGATTTCGATTTGATAAGCAGTGGAGCCTTAAGGCTCCTTAAAAATAGCAAAAATATATACCTTAGAACAGAAAAGCATCCAATAGTTAAAGATCTTACAAAAGAAGGAATAAACTATACAGGATTAGATTATTTTTATGAGAAAGAAAGTAATTTTGAATCTGTATATGAAAATATAAGTAAGTTCATAATAGAAAAATCTAAAAAAGAAGATATAGTGTATGCAGTTCCAGGACATCCTAGAGTTGCAGAACAAACTGTAGATATAATAGAAAATATTGCAATAAAAGAAAATATAAAAATAAACATAATACCATCTATGAGCTTTGTCGATGCAATGTTTAATACATTAGGAGTAGATCCAGTTCATGGATTTAAGCTTACAGATGCACTAAATATAGAAAGTGAAAAAATAGATACAAATTCAAATTTAGTAATAACTCAGGTTTATGACAAGTTTACAGCTTCTAATCTTAAAGTAAAACTTATGGATTACTATAATGATGATACTGATATATATGTTGTAAGAGGAGCTGGAATAAAGGATTTAGAAACTGTTCAAAAGCTAAAGCTTTATGAGATGGACATTGAAGGAAACTTTGATTATTTAACGAGTGTGTATATTCCAAAAGCAGATGAAAAGAAATTTAAAGATGTTTATGATCTTGAAGATATAATGGAAAAGCTAAGAAGTGAAAATGGATGTTCATGGGATAAAAAACAAACACATGAAAGTTTAAAGACATACATAATAGAAGAAGCTTATGAACTTGTAGAAGCGATAGAAAAAGAGGATATAGATGAGCTTATAGAAGAACTAGGAGATATACTCCTGCAAGTAGTATTTCACTGTCAGATAGGAAAAGAAGAAGGATATTTTGATTTAAATGAGGTTGCTCATGGAATATGTAATAAATTAATATACAGACATCCTCATGTGTTTGAAGGTAAGAAGATACAAGGAGATTACAACAAGCAGTGGGAGGAGCTAAAGAAGAAAGAAAAGGGAGAAAGCACTATAACAGAGAGTCTAACTAGAATACCAAAACATCTTCCTGCACTTATGAAGTCAAATAAAATACAATCAAAAGCAGCCATGGTTGGATTTGATTGGGACAACATAGAAGATGTATACAAGAAAATACAAGAAGAATTCAAAGAAGTTATTGACGCACAAAGGAATTTGAATATACAATACATAGAGGAAGAGATTGGAGATTTACTGTTTGCAGTTGTTAATCTAGCTAGATTCCTGAATGTAAATCCAGAAAATGCACTTAACAAAACTAATCAAAAATTCATAGATAGATTTAAGTTCATAGAAGAAAGTGCTAAGAATATGAATAAGAAATTAGAAGATATGACACTAGAGGAAATGGATGAGCTTTGGAATAAAGCAAAAAACTTTAGAAAATCTTAATAAAAAAGAGGAATTACAATAGTTAAGTAGAATTATTAAGATTATCCAAAGGTTATTATAAATTAATACATATACTGAGGAGGAAATTAACATGAATAAAGCTGAATTAGTAGCTAAAATGGCTGAACACAGTGGATTAACTAAAAAGGATGCAGAAGCTGGATTAAATGCATTCATGAAAGCTGTAGAAGAAGCATTATACGCAGGAGATAAAGTTCAATTAGTTGGATTTGGAACTTTCGAAACAAGAGAAAGAGCAGCAAGACAAGGAAGAAATCCAAGAAATCCAGAGCAAGTAATAGAAATACCTGCATCAAAAGCTCCAGTATTCAAAGCTGGAAAAGGCTTAAAAGACATGATAAACAAGTAATTCCAAAAGTGTGGTATGTCCACACTTTTTTTCTATTCATATATAACCATAAAAAGAGGTGAATATAATGAGGCTAGATAAATACCTTAAAGTTTCAAGACTTATAAAAAGAAGAACTGTAGCAAAAGAAGCTTGTGACAGCGGAATAATAAGTATAAATGGAAAAGTAGCAAAATCTTCAACTGAAGTTAAGGAAGGAGATATAATAGAAATAAGATTTGGATCTAAACTTACAAAGGCCAAAGTCACAGAAATAAAAGAACATGTACTAAAAAATGAAGCTAAGGAAATGTATGAAATAATAGAATAAATAAGAAAATCCCCTCATAAATTATTATAAATCAGGAATTTATGGGGGGATTTTGTTATGGAGCATAACATTAGTCTAAAAAATAGAGAAACTCTAACGATATGTGGAGTTGAACATGTATATTCATTTAATGATACAAAGATAGAACTAAGGACTAATCTAGGAGATATGAAAATAGAGGGAGAAGGCCTAGACATGGGTAAATTAAGCCTAGAAGAAGGAATAGTTACTGTAAAGGGAATGATAAATACCATAGCATACTCTAAAGTAGCTAAAAAAGATGAAGAAGGCTTCTTTAAGAAGATATTTAAGTAGTCATGTATGAAAACAGTGAAGTATATGTATTCATTGTTACAGTTTATGGAGGAATTCTTATAGGTATAATTTATGACATGTATAGGGCAATCTCGTATAGCTTTAAAGTTCCAAAACCGATTAGAATTATAGAAGCTATATTATTTTGGACTATAACAGGAATAGTAGAGTTTTTGATACTTCAAAAGGCAAATGGATATGATCTTAGGTTTTATAATTTTATAGGATTTATTATAGGAGTTATTATATATTTAAATACAGTAAGCAAATACATCTTGAAATTAAATTGCAAAGTAGCAAAGGTAATAACAAGTATATTCAAATTTATATTCGGAGTTTTTAATAGCATATATTACATTATAATCTACCCAATTCACCTTATATTTGATATTATAATATATAAGATGTTAAACTTTAGAAAAGATGTAAGGTGATATAATGGCAAAACGAAAGAAAACAAATCTATATGAAATACTTATAGTCATCTTTATAATATTTTTGATAGTATACACTGTATGGGCATTTATAAATCAAGGTATAGCAATAAGAAAATATAAAAATGAAATAGCTAATATTAAAGAACAAATAAGAATTATAAAAGAAGAAAAAGAAAAAGTAGAAGAAGAAATAGAAAATTATAAGCAGGATTATTATATAGAAAAAATAGCAAGAGAAAGATTGAAAATGGTAAAGCCAGGTGAAATAATATATATAGACGTAAATAGAAATAATAATTAAAGGGTAATACCCTTTAATTTTTTTTGGAGGTGGATTATGAAATTAGGAGCAATAGATATAGGAACCAATTCTATGAGACTATTAATAGCAGAATATGTAGAAGGGAAATTTTTTGATAGACAAAAATATATAAATACTACAAGAATAGGACAAGGTGTAGATGAAAATGGATACATATCAAAAGATGCTATAGATAGAAACATAGACGCACTAAAGGAATTTGTAAATATTGCAAAAGAAGAAAAGTGTGAGAGAATATGGGCAATTGGAACATCAGCACTTAGAGATAGCAAAAACAAAGATGAATTTCTAGATAGAGCATATAAAGAAGCAAATATAAAGGTAGAAGTTATAACTGGAGAAGAAGAAGCAAATCTAGGCTTTATAGGTACTATAAAAGGAATAAATGAAGATAAAGATATACTAGTGCTTGATATAGGTGGAGGATCAACAGAATTTATATTTGGAGACAGTAAAGAAGGAATAAAGTTTCTAAAAAGTGAAGATGTAGGAGCACTTAGAATGACTGAAAAGTTCCTAAAAATAGACCCAATAGATAAGCGTGAACTACATAACCTAAATAATTATATAGATAAGACTATAAATAACACAATAAAACATATAAATGAAATGAATATATCTAGATTAATAGGAATAGGAGGCACTATAACAAGCCTTTCAGCTATTAATATAGAGCTTGAAACTTACGATATGAACAAAATACACAATAGCAAGTTGACTATATCTGATATA
The DNA here is from genome assembly GCA_002029295.1 of Alkalithermobacter paradoxus. Taxonomy (GTDB): domain Bacteria; phylum Bacillota; class Clostridia; order Peptostreptococcales; family Peptostreptococcaceae; genus Alkalithermobacter; species Alkalithermobacter paradoxus. The sequence continues at coordinate 59,815 of MZGW01000008.1, forward strand.
CAAAGAATATTAAATAAATTAACAAAGCTTACAATAGATGAAAAGAAGAAACTTAAAGGACTTCAGCCAAAGAGAGCAGATATAATAACTGCTGGAACATGTATTTTGATGAGCATAATGGAAGGTCTTAATATACAAGAAATAACTATTAGCGAATATGATAATTTAGAAGGATTAATTTGTCAAAAGTCAAGAAAAATGTCTTAAAATTTTAATAAATCCACTCCCTATTATGACAAAAAAAGCATTCATTGTCTGCTAGAATTAGAAAATATAACGGGGGGGGATTTTTTTATGATAGAAAAACAACAAATATCTACTTATAAAAGAATATACACACAAGAAGAAAAGATAGTAAGTTTTGACAAAACCATGATATTTTTCTCGGTACTTGGTTTTTTGTTAGGTAGAGCGGTTCTTATAGACAATCTAGGCCCATTTGGTATATCTTACTTTGCATATATGTGCAAATTCAAAAGATATAGAATACCTGTGTTCTTTTCTATAGCAACTGGAATAATTCTAAGTCATCAAGGAAGCAACTCGCTTAAATATATAATAGCTTTATTTATTATGTATTTAATATCAACAAATATAAATTTAGAAAAAAAGAGTATTTTAAAGATAGCTATATTTGGACTGAGCATTAGTATGCTTGTTGGAATTGCGTATAGTGCAATAAAAGGCATATACATATACGATATATTAGCTTCTTTATTTGAATCTATAGTAGTGTTTGTACTGATATATATATATTCATTCGGAATAGAACTTATTCTAAAAAGATCTATAAGAAGAACAATATCTAATGAGGAAGTTATAGCACTATCTATAATAATGGGAATTGCAATAAGTGGAATATCTAATATAAATTTTTTTCAGATATCCCTAAAGAGTGTACTATCAATACTTATGATAATAATCTTTTCATATAAAGGTGGAGCTGCTTTAGGGGCATGTAGTGGAATAACAATAGGACTTATAACTAATATCAATACTTTATCATCTACATTTTACGTAGCATTATATGGATTTTCTGGCCTTGTAGGAGGAGTGTTTAATAAAATAAACAAATATATGGTTGTAAGTGGATTTGTAATGGCTTCAAGTATAATGACTATATACACAAAAGGTAGTGGAGATCTTATTTTAATAAAGGAAACAATAATTGCATCGCTATTATTTTTCTTAATATCTGAAGAAAAACTTGAATACATAGAAAAGTTCACAAAAGCCGCATTAGGAAATGAAGACTCTGCAATGAACTATATAACAAGAGTTACAGAAATACTAAATAGTAGATTAAAAGATGTTGAAACAGCTTATTCAGAAATAGCAACTACATTTGAAAAGGTAAGAGAAAAAGAAAGAATATTAGACCAAAGAGATATAGCAAGCGTTGTTGATATGATAAGTCAAGACGTTTGTAAAAGCTGTGGAATGAGAAGAAGCTGTTGGGATAGTAAGTTTCACCATACATACAATATGATAATGGAGATGTTGAATGTACTTGAATGCGAAGGAAAGCTAGATGAGAATTCAATACCTAGCGAATTCAAAAGATACTGTATAAAACACGATTATATAGCAAAATCAGCTAGACACTACTTTGATCTTTTTATGGTGGACTATAAATGGAACAAAAAACTATCAGAAAATAGAAAACTTGTCTCATCTCAAATAAAATCATTATCAAAGTGTGTAGGAAGTTTGGCTAAGGAATTAAAAGAAGAAATAAAATTTGATGTAGATATGGAAAATGACATAATAGTTGAACTTGACAAAGAAGGAATAAAAGTAGAAAAAGTAAGTTACATAAAAAGAGAAAATGGAAGCTTTGAAATAAATATACAAAAGTCACCTTGCTACGGTGGAAAGCTATGTAATGAAAGGTTGATACCTATAGTATCAAAAGTAGTAGGAAAGAAATTATCTAGCTTAAGTCTTGGATGCAAAACGTCAGGAGATAACTGCAAAATAAGACTTGTTGAGGGAGAACAGTTCATAGCAAAGACTGAGGTATGCTCTCTTTCTAAAGATGGAAGTATAATATCAGGTGATAGTTATACATATATGGAAGTAGAAGATGGAAAGTACATGATAGCTCTTAGTGATGGAATGGGAAAAGGAGAAAAGGCTTACGAAGAATCTTCTGTTACAATAGGAGTTTTAGAAAAGATGATGGAGTCTAGAATAGATGAAGAAACAAGCATAGATATAGTTAACAGTATGCTTATGCTTAAATCATCTGATGAAATATTCTCAACAGTAGACCTAAGTATAGTAGATCTTAAAGAAGGTGTCTTAGAAACTGTAAAAATGGGAGCTTGCCCATCTTTTATAAAAAGAGCTAAAGGATCAGTTGAAGTTATATCATCATCATCACTTCCTATAGGAATATTATCTGAAATAAAAGTAGATAGAGATAGCAGAAGACTAAAAGAAGGCGACTTTATAATAATGGTATCAGATGGAATAATAGATGCAGGAAAAGATAAAAATCTAGGAGAAAACTGGCTATATACAGTACTAGAAAAAATAGACAAGACAAGTCCTAAAGAACTTGCAAACACTATACTAGATAATGCCCTTGAATTACTAGATGGAGAGCCGATAGATGATATGACTGTAATGGTTACCAAAATGCTAAAAAGCAGTAGATAAGAATGTGTAAAAAGATTAAAAAAATTGTGCATAATTATGTTAGTAATGTGGATAAGTTGTGGAAATAAAGATTGACATGAGGATAACAATAAATAGCCTGTTGATAATGTTATTAACTTTGTGGATATTTTTATGAATAAGTTTATAATTATGTGCATATAATATAGGTTAAAGGCTTTGAGAGTGAGATTTTAACACATAATTAAAGAAATAAAAATAATTGGGGATAACATATATGTTATCCCCAACTTTACTCTATGCTATATTCTTTAGCTTTTGATATTCCATTTTCCATAGTAACTAAATATCTCTTATCAGATATCTCAGAAAGGTGAGTATTGTGAGTAACCATTATTATTTGGCGATTAAATGTATTATTTATTTCTTTTAAGAATCTTCCAACATTGTTTATATATTCTTCTGAAACATGCTTTGCAGGTTCATCTAATATAAAAGGTGCTTCGATTTGTGGATTGTGAGTTTGGAGCATACAATATTTAAGAGTAAGACATATTATATCTATTATTCCACCACCACGACTATCCTCAGGACTGTTTTTTATGAAAGATCCATCTTCAAGCTTTGTTACAACATAAAATGAAGCTTCAGGCCTTCCTCTTTTTTGCTCAAACTCTATCTTAAACTCTATATTTTCACCAGTTATAAATTGAAGTGCATTAGTAACCATAACCTCAAACTGATATTTTATTTGTTCTCTAGCATACATAGAGCTTTCTTCAAGAAGAATCTTAGCCTTAGTAAATACTTCTTCATCATTTTTAAGCTTTAATATATTTTCATTAGTCTTTTTTATATCTTCCTCAAGCTTATTTTTTAATGCCTTTTTGTGCATCAAATAATCTCTATACTTTAGGTGTTTGCTTTTTATTTCTTTAATATTCATACACTCATCTCCTACAGATTAGGAATTTCACTTGGTAAAAGCTCAAGTATCTTAGATCTTAACTCTTCCTTTTCTTTTTCAAGTTTTTGTATTACAGCATCAAGCTCTGAAGGGTTATAGCCAAGTTTTATTATCTCATCACTCAAAATCTTCTCTTGCTTTTCAAGTTCTTCAAGTCTAGTTTCAGCTTTATACTTAGTCATCTTTCCATTTTCTATTCTTTTTTTAAGCTCAGCTAATTTTTGTTCATCCATTATTAATCCTCCTTATTTAATCCGTTTATAATATTATTTATAGAATCTTCATCTATATTAGTAAAGCAGGTAGGACATTTACCCATAGCCCTAAGAGTACTTGAATATAGCTTTGTAATAGATAAAAGTTCATCATTAACAGTAATTAAATAACTTTTTCCTTTTTTGATTCTTTCTATAGTATCTTTATAATTTTTATTCACATCATGCAATTTCTCAATATCTTTGCCTTTTGAAATAAGGCTATCGTAAAGACTTTCGATATTACTATAATCAGGAAGCATATTTAATACATTTTTATATTTTATTTGCTCATTTTTTATAAGCTTCATATTTTTGTTTAGCTTATTTACCTCATTAAGACAATTTATCTTATCTTTTAGCTCATAATATACACTCTCTACATTATCTATATCTTTTAAAGCACACAAAACATTCTTTGTATAATGCTTAGACTTAGATATGTTATCAAGAGAAGTTTTTATTCTATTAAGATCACTACTTTCTCTATGCTTAAGCTCTATATTCTTTAGAATAAGCTCACAGCTATCTATATTCTGCAAAGAACTTATAACACTTCCTAATCTTAATTTCTCAGACTTTATATGACTAAACATAGATACATAGCTTTTAAGCTTGTCTATACTGCTTTCAATGCTTTCATAAGAGGATATAAGCATATCTATATCTTCTAATATTTTTTCTTCTTCCTCTAAATTCTCATACAGCTTCATTTCTTCATTTAAGCTATCTAGATTACTTTGATACTCTTTAAGCTTCTTTGATACATCAAGCATATCAGACTTTATATCTCTTATAGCAGAATCGAATAAATTAGCATTTATAAGCTTTCCTATAGTCTTAGAACGGTCTGAACCTGTAGATGAAATAAGAAAAGGAGCTTCAAGCTGAAAAAGAAAATTAGGAACTTCATAAAGGTCCTTATCAATTTTTAGAATCTTAACTCCACAAGCATCCAAAACTTCCTCAGGAACATCTGTACCAAAATTTTCATTTTCGCTAACAGTTCCATCAGGATAATTAATTATATATATATTCTTAGAAGTTATAGTTTTTTTTCCTTTAAGTATCTTACTTCTAGTAACACTTACCCCATCGTCAAATACTAAAGTAACAGAGCATTCAGAGCATTTATCCCTAACCATAGAATTTCCTTGAGGCTCATTTAGCATAACCCACTTAATAGCACGAATTATAGCAGACTTTCCTTTATCGGACTCACCTATTATAGTATTAAGACCATTTACAAACTCAAGATGAGTATCTTTATGACTTTGAAAATTATTTATAATAATCTCTTTTATATATTTCATAATACCACTCTCTATTCTTTTGAAAGATTTTCTTCAGCTTGGGATAGCTTAGTCAAAGCATACTCTAAAACATCTTTGCTCAAATTCTCATTAGTAGCAATCTTTCTAACTATACTTTTAATATCAGCAGACTCTATATCAGATGTTGATCTTATCTCTCTTAAAAATTCTTCCATCTTAACTTCTCTATACTTACCCTTTTCTATGAAAGATCTATCTAATATTTCATCTCCACTTTTTTGTCTTAAAGGAATAAACTCAAGGTTTATATTATCCTTAGATACTTCTATATACAAAGCTCCAACCTTTCTTTGCATCTCACTAACATCAGCTGACACTCTAGATAAAGATCCAGGATTTGCAAAATACTTTCCATCAATATTTACAGGCTTAAATCCTCTATGATAATGTCCACTTAAAGTAAGATCAGCCCTAGTACCTATGATATCATCAAAAGTTACAACCTTCATATGAGGATTGAAAGACTTTTCCATAAGCATACCGTGAATTATATGAATAGCTTTATGTGCATCTTTATGAACATCACTAACAACATAATCTCCTTCTATATCATCTTCATCTATTCCAAAGTGAGAAGGAGTACCTGTTATTTGAAGTGTTAAGTCATTTTTTTTGACCAAAAGCCTTTCTCCCTTATAAAGAAGATCTATAAGTCCTGCCTTTTCAAATAGACCAAGTCTTGTAGACTTTATATTATCAATATTGTTTCCGAATAAATCATGATTTCCAGCAACACCTATAAGTTTTTTAAATGTCCTAAGAACTTTTGCACACCTACCAGATACAGCATCAGAAACAGAAGGATTATCAAACAAATCTCCACCGAACAAAACAAAATCGCAGTTTCGCTCTTTTTCAATACTTGAAAGCTGACTTAACTTATCAAGAACAGTATCAAGAAAATTATCCTTTCTAGACCTTGGATTTCTTCCGGTTATATGAACATCAGTAAAAAACAAAGTCCTAATTATACTGTCATCTCCATCTAAAATGAGTCTATCGTATTCCAAAGTATCACATCCTTTCATACTAATTATAAACATAATTTCTATAAAAGCATAACAACTTCCTTCAAATAAAAAACATGAATATTAAAGCAAATTATTGTTGAAAAGTTTGATAAATGATGATACTATATTATAGTTATTGTAAATTGAAAAGTAAAGAGCCAGGCCCCTAAAGAGGGAGGCTCATCTGATAGATGGTAGGTCGCCCTTTCCTAGGGCGACCTACCCTTTTTTTAAGAAAAATATTAATATACAAAAGTCTAAGACTAGGAGGATAAAAATGAGCACAAAGTATATATTTGTTACAGGTGGAGTTGTTTCATCTCTTGGAAAAGGAATAACAGCAGCATCATTAGGAAGACTTTTAAAATCTAGAGGACTTAAAGTAACTATACAAAAGTTCGATCCATATATAAATATAGATCCAGGAACTATGTCGCCATATCAGCATGGAGAAGTATTTGTAACAGATGATGGAGCAGAAACAGATTTAGATTTAGGACACTATGAAAGATTCATAGATATAAATCTTTCAAAAAACTCTAACACAACAACAGGAAAAATATATTGGTCAGTACTTAATAAAGAAAGAAAGGGAGATTATCTAGGAGGAACAGTTCAGGTTATACCTCACATAACTAATGCAATAAAAGAAAGAGTACACAGAGTATCTAAAGAAGGAAACTTTGACGTAGTAATAACAGAAATAGGAGGAACAGTAGGAGATATAGAATCACTGCCTTTCCTTGAAGCTATAAGACAAATAAAATACGACGTTGGAGAAGAAAATGTATTATATATCCACGTTACATTAGTTCCATACCTTGGTAAATCAGGAGAACTAAAAACAAAACCAACACAACACTCAGTAAAAGAGCTAAGAAGCATAGGTATACAACCAGACATAATAGTATGCAGATCAGAAAAGCCACTATCAGAAGATATGAAAGAAAAGATAGGACTTTTCTGTAACATAAAAGCTAATCACGTAATTCAAAATTTAGATGCAAAGACTTTATACGAAGTTCCACTAATGCTAAAAAATGAAGGATTAGATCAGCTTGTAGTAGATAAGCTAAAACTTGATGCAAAAGATCACGATCTAAGTGATTGGATAGAAATAGTAGAAAAAGAAAAATCTCTACAAAAAGAAATAAAAATAGCTTTAGTAGGTAAATATGTAGAGCTACAAGATGCATATATATCAGTAGCAGAATCACTAAAACATGCTGGAATAAACAATGGAGTAAAAATAGATATTAAATGGGTTCACTCAGAGCATATAAATGATCAAAATGTAAGCAAAGAATTAGAGGGAATGGACGGGATATTAGTTCCTGGAGGATTCGGAGATAGAGGAGTAGAAGGAAAGATAAGTGCTATAAGATACGCTAGAGAAAACAAAATACCTTTCCTTGGAATATGTCTTGGAATGCAACTAGCAGTAGTAGAGTTTGCTAGAAACGTAGTAGGACTTAAAGGAGCTCACTCATCAGAACTTGATCCAAATACAAATTACCCTGTAATAGACCTTATGCCAGAACAAGCTGACATAGAGGAAATGGGAGGAACAATGAGACTTGGTGTTTATGCTTGTAAGTTATATACAGAAACAAAAGCACACGAAGCTTACGGAGAAACACTAGTATACGAAAGACATAGACACAGATATGAATTCAATAACGAATACAGAGAAGCACTTACAAAAGCAGGACTTGTAATATCAGGAATATCACCAGATGAAAGATTAGTAGAAATAATAGAGCTAAAAGATCATCCTTGGTTTGTGGCAGCACAGTTCCACCCAGAATTCAAATCAAGACCTACAAAAGCTCACCCGCTATTTAGAGAATTTATAAAAGCATCCATAAAATAAAGACTTTGCCATTTGGCAAAGTCTCAGACTGTTGACAAATTATATTATAGAAAGCTCTTTTGAAATTCAAAGAAAGAGCTTTCTTTCTTTTTGGTAAAATATAAACTTAGACTATATTATGCAATCTCCTGTGGAATAAACGGCTTTTAAATTACACCTTGAGATTTCTAAAATCTCCATGCAATCCTGAATCCTAGAAAGCTTTGAAACTCGCAAGCTCAAACAATCAAAGCTTCTATCGGATTCAGTATGCATGTCGATAAGAAATCTTGCAAGGTTTATTAAATCAAGCCTACTCATTCCACATGGAGTTTGCTTTTGCTAAAATCTAAATCTTTAATATACAAAAAAGAAAAATACTTTGATATAATAAAAATATTGAATAAATTACCAAGAGAGGAGAAATATATGAAAAAAATATTGTTAAGTGTATTAATAA
>MZGW01000009.1 GCA_002029295.1 Alkalithermobacter paradoxus
TTTTAAGGTAAGACCCCAAGAAGACTACTTGGTTGATAGGCTCAAGGTGTAAGCGCAGTAATGTGTTCAGCTTATGAGTACTAATAGGTCGAGGACTTGACCAAATATGCTATGCAGTTTTGAAAGTACTATACCTTAATTAGAATTATATATATATTGTTTGATTTACATTTAAGAATTGACTTTCAAGCTTGCTTGAGGAAATTCGGAATGTAAAGCAAACAAAATATGTTAGACAAGTAAGATTATGTGGTTACTATAGCAAAGAGGATACACCTGTTCCCATTCCGAACACAGAAGTTAAGCTCTTTTGCGCCGATGGTACTTGGAGGGAAGCCTCCTGGGAGAGTAGGACGTAGCCAGATAAGTTTTCTATCACATAGAAATTTTCTAAAAATTTATGTATATAATCTTTGGATTGTGTACAGAATATGAATGTAGATTTAAATATTAAATTTACAAATCTCCCCCTAAAAAAGACTTCTAACCCCCCACAGAAGTCTTTTTTTTATGTCCAATTTTACATTGATGGATTTTCCGGTGTTAGTACAGGAATATTAAAGGGTATAAAGTATTGAATAAGTTGAATTTAATGTGTATAATTCATTATATAATGACTAGAACTTATGTTCGGGATTGAGGTGTATTTATGGAATTTAAGATAGAATCTAAGTTTAAACCTACTGGAGATCAGCCTAAGGCTATAGAGACGATAGTTAAAGGCATTAATAAAAATGAGAAATATTCTACTCTTTTGGGGGTTACTGGTTCTGGTAAGACGTTTACCATGGCAAATATAATACAGAAAGTTCAAAAGCCAACTCTTGTTATAGCTCATAACAAGACTCTTGCTGCACAGCTTTATAGTGAGTTTAAAGAGTTTTTTCCAAAGAATGCAGTTGAGTATTTTGTAAGTTACTATGATTATTATCAACCAGAAGCGTATGTAGTTCAAAGTGATACGTATATAGAAAAAGATGCTTCTATAAATGAAGAAATAGATAAATTAAGACACTCAGCTACTGCAGCAGTATTAGAGAGAAGAGATACTATAATAGTAGCTTCAGTTTCATGTATATATGGATTAGGAGATCCTAGTGATTATAAAGACTTATTAATATCATTAAGACCTGGAATGGAGAAAGATAGGGATGAAGTAATAAAAAAACTTATATCTATACAATATGAAAGAAATGATGTGAACTTTACTAGAGGTACATTTAGAGTTAGGGGAGATATATTAGAAATATTCCCAGCAAATACAGATGAAAGAGGAATAAGAGTAGAGTTTTTTGGAGACGAAATAGAAAGAATAACAGAGATAAATTATTTAACAGGAGAAATAATAGGAATTAGAAGCCATGTATCTATATTTCCAGCATCTCACTATGTAACTAGTAAAGAAAGGCTAGAAAAAGCAATAACGCTTATCGAGGATGAGCTAAAAGATAGGGTGAAAGAATTCAAAGATAAAGGCAAACTTCTAGAGGCTCAGAGAATAGAACAAAGAACAAAATACGATATAGAGATGTTAAGAGAAATTGGTTTCTGTCAGGGGATAGAGAATTACTCAAGACATATAACAGGAAGAAATGAAGGAGATAGACCATATACTCTGATGGATTTCTTTCCAGATGATTATTTAATTATAATAGATGAATCGCATGTTACTATACCACAAATAAGAGCTATGTATGGTGGAGATAGATCAAGAAAAGAATCCCTTATAGAAAATGGATTCAGACTTCCCTCGGCTTATGATAATAGGCCTCTTAATTTCGAAGAATTTGAGGGAATGATAAATCAAATACTATTTGTATCAGCAACTCCAGGAAAATACGAAATAGAAAAATCAACTGTAGTTGCAGAGCAGATAATAAGGCCTACTGGGTTGCTTGATCCTATTATAGACATAAGACCTATAAATGGTCAGATAGATGATTTACTTAACGAAATATATATAAGAGCAAATAAAAATGAAAGAGTGTTAGTTACAACCCTTACAAAAAAAATGGCAGAAGATTTAACAGATTATCTAAAGGGAGCTAATGTAAAGGTAAGATACCTACACTCAGATATAAGCACACTTGAAAGAATAGAAATAATAAGAGATTTAAGAGTAGGTAAATTTGATGTACTAGTTGGTATAAATCTTCTAAGAGAAGGACTTGATATACCTGAAGTTTCATTAGTTGCAATATTAGATGCTGATAAAGAAGGCTTCTTAAGGTCTGAAACATCTTTAATACAAACTATAGGAAGAGCAGCAAGAAATGAACATGGGAAGGTTATAATGTATGCTGATAAAATAACAGATTCTATGCAAAGAGCTATAAGTGAAACAAATAGGAGAAGAGAGATACAAAGTGAATATAATAGGGCTTACAACATAGTTCCAAGGACTATCAAAAAAGATATAAGAGATATAATTGAAGCAACAAAGGTTGCAGATGAAGAAACGAAGTACGGAATTAAGGAAGAATTTGATACAGATGATATAAAAATAGCTATAGAAAGATTGAGTGAAGAGATGATTTTAGCTGCAGAAAATCTTCAATTTGAAAGAGCAGCACAGCTTAGAGACAAAATAAATGAACTAAAAGAAAGGATAGAAGCTTAAAATGGAAAATAGGAATATAGTTGTTAGGGGAGCAAAAGAGCACAATCTAAAAAATATAGATATAACTCTTCCAAGGAATAAATTCATAGTATTTACAGGCCTTTCTGGTTCAGGAAAGTCATCATTAGCATTTGATACTATATATGCAGAAGGTCAAAGAAGATATGTTGAAAGTCTTTCAGCGTATGCAAGACAATTTTTAGGGCAAATGGAAAAACCAAATGTAGAATATATAGAAGGGTTATCCCCAGCAATATCTATAGATCAAAAAACAACATCAAAAAATCCAAGATCAACTGTGGGAACGGTAACAGAGATTTATGACTACCTAAGGTTACTATTTGCAAGAGTAGGAGAGCCACATTGTCCTGTATGTAATAAAAAGATAAGCCAAATGACAGTTGAGGAAATAGTGGATAAAATTATGAATTTTCCACAGAAAACAAAAATTCAGATACTTTCTCCTGTTGTTAGAGGGAAGAAAGGAAAGCACGAGAAGTTAATTGAGCATATAAAAAAAGAGGGATTTATAAGATTAAGGATAGATGGAGAAAGCTTTGAAATAGGAGATGAAATAGATCTTGATAAAAATAAAAAGCACAATATAGAAGTTGTTGTAGATAGAATAGTTATAAAAGATGGTATAGAGTCAAGATTAAGTGATTCTATAGAGACTGCTATAAAGCTTTCAGATGGATTAGTAATTGCAGATGTTATAGGTGATGAAGAAATATTATTTTCAACTAAGTTTGCATGTCCAGATCATGGAATTAGTATAGAGGAGCTATCTCCTAGGATGTTTTCATTTAATAGCCCATTTGGTGCATGCGATGCTTGTAATGGACTTGGAAGCATGAAGAAAGTTGATGAATCTTTAGTTATTCCAAATAAAGATTTATCTATAAAAGAGGGAGCTATTGCCCCTTGGTTTTCAGTTGGTGGAGCAGGTAGTGAGGATACTTATTACTTTAAGATGGTAGAAAGCCTAGCAAAGCAATATAATGTATCACTAGATACTCCTATTAAGGATCTACCAAAAGATTTTATTGATGAGCTTTTGTATGGAAACAGCAACACTTTAGTTAAATTTGAATATGAATCTAAATTTGGAGGATACAGAACTTATGAATCATACTTTGAGGGTGTTATAAATAATCTTCAAAGAAGATATAAAGAAACTAACTCTGATTATATGAGAGAAAAAATAGAAGAATTTATGATAGATAAATCTTGTTCTTCTTGTCATGGAGCTAGACTAAAAAAGGAAAGTTTATCAGTATTGATAAATGGAAAGAAAATATCACAAGTTACAGATATGTCTATTGATGAATTGATAAATTTTATAGAAAATATGCAGTTATCTCAAAGGCAACAGACTATAGCAAAAGAAATAATAAAAGAAATAAAAGAAAGAGCTGGTTTTTTAAAAAATGTTGGACTTGAGTATTTGACTTTATCTAGAACTGCAGGAACTTTATCTGGAGGAGAAGCTCAGAGAATTAGGCTAGCAACTCAAATAGGATCTGCACTAGTTGGAGTTTTGTATGTTCTTGATGAACCTAGTATAGGACTTCATCAAAGAGATAATGACAGACTTATAAAAACATTAAGACATTTGACTGATATAGGAAATACGCTTATTGTCGTTGAACATGATGAAGACACTATGTATGCATCAGATTATATAGTTGATATAGGTCCTGGAGCAGGAGTTCATGGTGGGCAAATCGTTGCACAGGGAACAGTAGAAGAAATAAAACAAAATCAAAACTCTATAACAGGTCAATATTTGAGTGGCAAAAAGAAAATAGAGGTTCCAACTGATAGAAGAAAGCCAAGTGATAAATATATAGAAATAATAAAAGCTAGCGAAAATAATTTAAAAGATGTAGATGTAAAAATACCAGTAGGAATATTTACATGTATAACTGGAGTTTCAGGATCAGGAAAAAGTTCCCTTATAAACGAAATACTATACAAGGGAATAGCATCAAAGATACAAGGGCTTAGAGAAAAACCAGGAGAGCATAAGGAGATAAAGGGGCTAGAGCATATAGATAAAGTTATAGATATAGATCAATCTCCAATAGGAAGAACTCCAAGATCAAACCCAGCAACATATACAGGAGTATTTGATATGATAAGAGATGTATTTTCTATAGTTCCAGAAGCTAAGGCTAGAGGATATAACAAGGGGAGATTTAGTTTTAACGTAAAGGGTGGAAGATGTGAAGCGTGTAAAGGTGATGGAATAATAAAAATAGAGATGCACTTTCTTCCAGATGTATATGTTCAGTGCGAAGTATGTAAAGGTAAAAGATACAATAGAGATACTCTTCAAATAACGTACAAAGGGAAAACAATATCTGATGTACTTGATATGAATGTTGAAGAAGCTCTAGAGTTCTTTGAAAATATACCTAAGATAAAAAGGAAGTTAGAAACACTAATGGACGTTGGACTTGGGTATATAAAGCTAGGACAACCTTCTACTCAGCTTTCGGGAGGAGAAGCACAAAGAATAAAATTAGCAACAGAGCTTAGTAAAAGGTCTACAGGAAAGACTATATATATTCTAGATGAGCCAACAACAGGTCTTCATATGGCAGATATAGATAAGCTTATAAAAGTAATTCAAAGACTAGCTGATAATGGAAATACAATTGTTGTGATTGAACACAATTTAGATGTGATAAAAACGTGTGATTATATTATAGATTTAGGTCCAGAAGGTGGGCATAAGGGTGGAGAAATAGTAGCTGTAGGAACTCCAGAGGAAGTCTGTCAAAATGAAAAGTCTCATACAGGGAGATTTCTCAAAAAATACTTGTAAGGCAGGATATCCTGCCTTATTTAAATTATAAACTGGAGGAGATATATGAAAACAAGAGAAATAACACTTATAGGGATAAGTGTATCACTAATGATAATAATAGGCTATGTATTTTATACAATGGCTAGTATAATTATTATTCCTGGTTCAAGATATGTTTTAATGGCTCCTTTGCTCGGGTTTATGTTTTGTATTCCACTATTTAATATAAGGAAAATAGGAACAATATCTTTGGTATCATTAGTCTTTGGACTTATTATGATGTTTATAAATATATTTATGAGTGTTGCAATAATATCATCAGGAATACTAACTGATACAGTTAGTTATATTTTATTTAGAAACTACAATAATAACAAAAGTATAATATGTACATCTGCATTTTATCCTTTATTTAGTCTTGTTACATCGTTTTGGGTTTCTAATTATATTACAGGAAATAAGGCGTATTTAATGATAAATAAATTGTATATTCTGATATCTGTAAGTATAATAACCTATATATTAGGACTGATTGGGTCATACTTTGGATACAAAGTAATGGTGAGAATAAATAAAAGGACTACGTAGTCCTTTTATTTTTATCATTACTATAGAAGTTTATTATATTTTGTATATAGCTTACGATTTTTTTCGTTGCTTCTTGTGGAGTATACTCAACCTGGTTATTTAAGATTCTAGAAAGAAGCCCCTGATAAACTAATAAAGTCATTTCATTAATCTCATCTATATCATCTTTTCTTACAAGGTTTTCATTTACGCAAGAATTTAAAGCTGCAATACATCTATCGTATATATTGTGTTTTAAAAGCATAGAAAGTACATCTTCAGATTGCTCCCCAAGTTCTTCAGGAAATATAGAATAATATTCACTTACTGCATCTTCTATTGAATGTGTGAATTTATCGAAGAAAATTCTATAGTAAATTTTAGGATTATTGAAAGAGTGATAGCAAAAACACTCCCATATTAAAATGTATTTATCTAGAGAATTTCTAGAGTTCTTAATGTAATTAGGAAGATCAAGGGCATAATCTTTCATATATTTCATACATGCAAAAAATATTAAATGATCAATATTTTCAAAGTAATTATAAAGCGTTGCACTATTGTACCCTGCAATATCAGCAACTTTTCTTATAGTAACAGCCTCTATTCCTTCTTCATCTATTATTTTAGTAGCAGCTTCTATAAAATAGCTCATCATTCGTCTTTTCTGAACCTGTTTTTTACTCATATAACTTCACCAACTTATAATAATTTTAGACAACCTTTAATATTATAACATATTACTTATCTCTGAAATTTAGACTAGTTATCAAAAAATATATATTCATATAAAAATAATCATGATTACATAATAAATACATTCATAAAATATTCACAATGATTATATAATTCTAATAACAATGGAAGAACATAATACAATTTTAGAATGTACTAAGGGGGTTTGGGAATGAGGTTAGAGATTGGAAATTTCTATGTTAAGGACATCATATTTGGAAATGAGACTTCTTATAGAGATGGCATATTGAGTATTAATAAAGAAGAGGCTCTGAAAATTGTTAAAGAAGATGAACATATTACATATGCAGATATAGTAATAGCAAAACCAGGAGATGAAGTGAGAATAGTTCCTGTTAAAGAAGCTATAGAACCAAGATATAGAGTGGGTGGGGGGCCAATATTTCCAGGTGTTACAGGAGATCTTATGCAGTGTGGAAATGGAAAAACACATGCACTAAAAGGTTGTAGTGTATTAGTAGTTGGAAAACATTGGGGTGGATTTCAAGATGGACTTATAGATATGAGTGGAGAAGGTGCTAAGTATACATTATTTTCATCACTTAAAAATATATGTCTTGTAGCTGATACTGATGAAGAGTTCGAAAGGTATGAACAGCAAAAGAAAAATCGTGCGTTAAGATGGGCCGGAATGAGACTTGCTGAATATATAGGGAATTGTGTTAAGGATTTAGAACCACATGAAACAGAAATATATGAGTTAGACCCGGTAACTAAGAGAAGTAAAGAAATTAATGATCTTCCAAACGTCGTATTTGTTATGCAACCACAGTCTCAAATGGAAGAGTTAGGATACAACGATTTGGTTTATGGGTGGGATTGCAATCGTATGCTCCCTACATTTATGCATCCAAATGAGGTTTTAGATGGTGCAATGATTTCAGGTTCTTTCATGCCGTGTTCATCGAAATGGTCAACATATGATTTTCAGAACTTTCCTATGATAAAAAGGCTATATCAAGAGCACGGTAAAACTATCAACTTTATTGGAGTTATAATGTCTAATCTAAATGTTGCACTTGAGCAGAAAGAAAGAGCTGCATTATTTGTCGCTCAGATGGCAAAATCTTTAGGAGCAGATGCAGCTGTAGTAGCAGAGGAGGGATATGGAAACCCAGATGCTGACTTTATAGCATGCATTGTTGCACTTGAAGATGCTGGAGTTAAAACTGTTGGATTGACAAATGAGTGCACAGGCAGAGATGGAGCTTCCCAACCACTTGTAACTTTAGATAGAAAAGCCAATGCAATAGTTTCTTGTGGTAATGTTTCAGAATTAATAAAGCTCCCTCCTATGAAAACTGTAATAGGTGAATTAAAATCATTAGCACGTGACGGTTTATCTGGTGGATGGGCAGATGATGAAATACTAGGGCCATCCGTTAAAGAAGATGGTTCAATAATTATGGAAAACAACTCTATGTTCTGTGGGGATAGAGTTGCAGGCTGGTCTACAAAAACGATGGTAGAATATTAAGGGGGGAGTATACATGAAAAAGGCTATTTTATATTTAAATCAGTTCTTTGGTCAAATTGGAGGGGAAGAATTAGCTGACCATGCCCCAGAGATAAGAGAAGGCCTTGTAGGACCTGCTATTGAACTAAACAAACAATTAGGAGATGATATACAGGTAACTCATACAATTATTTGTGGAGACAATTTTATGGGGTCAAGACAAGAGGAAGCAATCAATACTATATTAGGATTTTTAGAAGGAAAAGAATTTGATATATTCTTTGCAGGGCCAGCATTTAGAGCTGGAAGGTATGGTAGTGCATGTGGAAATATATGCAAAGCAGTTAAAGAAAAGTTTAATGTTCCGGTAATAAGTTCTATGAATGATGAAAACCCTGGAGTTGAAATGTTTAGAAAGGACGTATATATATTCAAAGGTGGAGCAAGTGCTGCAGCAATGAGGTCAGATATAAGAAAAATGGCACAATTCGGTAAGAAATTATTAAGAGGTGAAGATATTTTATCTGCAGAAGAAGAAGGATACTATAGCACAGGGTCAAGACATCAAAAGTGGTTAAACCCTGCTGTACCTGCTACTGATAGAGTTATAGATATGCTTTTAAAGAAAATACGTGGAGAAGCCTTCAAAACAGAACTTCCGATTCCAGAATCTGATCTAGTTCCAATTGCTCCAGCTATAAAGAATTTGGCTGACTGTAAAATAGCTCTTGCTACTACAGGTGGTATTGTACCAGTTGAAAACCCTGATAGAATTCAATCAGCCTCGGCTACTAGATGGGGTAAATACGACATAACTGGACTTGATAGTTTACAAGCAGGAGTTTATAAAACAATACATGCTGGATTTGACCCTGCAGCAGCTGATGCAAATCCAAATGTTATAGTTCCTCTTGATGTATTAAGAGTGTATGAAAGAGAAGGAAGAATAGGAAGTATTCATAACTTCTTCTATACAACAGTTGGAACAGGAACAACTCAAGGAGAAGCTGCAAGAATGGGTAAAGAGATGGTAGAAGATATGAAAGCTGCTGGAGTAGATGCAGTTATTCTCACATCTACATGAGGTACTTGTACACGTTGCGGTGCAACAATAGTAAAAGAGATAGAAAAATCTGGGATAACTATCGTTCAGATGGCTAATTTAATTCCTGTTGCAAAAACTGTTGGATCAAATAGAATGGTACCAACGATTTCTATACCATATCCATTAGGAGATCCTAGCACTTCTAAAGAAGAACAATGGAAACTTCGTTATCATAGAGTAGGAGTTGCACTAGAAGCTTTAGCTACAGAAATACAAGATCAGACTGTATTTAAAACTAAGATTTAAAGAAGTAGCTAAAGGGGTGAAGTATATGGGTATAAGGAAAAATAGTGTATTTAATATATCTTTATTTATAGTATTTTCAATAGTTATTTGGGGGATAATTCTACCAGATAACTTTGGGAATGCATGTAATGGACTTTTCAACTTTCTAGTAGATAAATTTGGGTGGATGTATTTGCTTGCTATGTTTTTTTTCGTAGTATTCTCAGTATTAGTATCATTTAGTAAATATGGAAATATAAAGTTAGGATCAGATGATTCAAAACCTGAATACAGCTATATTTCATGGTTTGCTATGCTATTTAGTGCTGGTATGGGAATAGGGCTTGTATTTTGGGGAGTAGCAGAGCCTTTATATCACTATCTAGGCCCTATAGGAGTAGACCCTGGAAGTAGCGAAGCTGCTAACTTTGCCATGAAAACATCATTTTTTCACTGGGGAATTCATCCATGGGCAAATTACAGTATAATAGGTTTAGCACTTGCTTACTTTCAATTTAGAAAGAATGCACCAGGGCTCATAAGCAGTATATTTATTCCAATACTTGGAGAAGAAGGAGTAAAAGGACCTATTGGGAAATTTATAGATATACTTGCGATATTTGCAACAGTAGCTGGTGTTGCAACTTCTCTTGGACTTGGAACACTTCAGATAAATAGTGGACTTAACTATCTTTTCAAGATTCCTATAAATACCATAGTACAAATATCTATCATAGCTATAGTAACAGTTTTATTTATGATATCAGCAGTTACAGGACTTGATAGAGGAATTAAGTGGCTTTCAAATGTAAACTTAAGTTTAGCTACTTTATTGATGATATTAGCTATAATCCTCGGTCCTACTGTTAAGATAATAAATTCATTTACAAATGGATTAGGTATGTATATAAATGATTTTGTAAGAGATAGCTTGAATATTGAAGCTTTTGGTGACAATAGCTGGATAGGTGGATGGAGAATTTTTTATTGGGCGTGGTGGATTGCATGGGCTCCATTTGTTGGAACATTTATTGCTCGTATATCAAAAGGTAGAACAATAAGAGAATTTATAACAGGGGTTACCCTTGTACCAGCACTTGGTTCGTTTTTGTGGTTTGCAACATTTGGAACACTAGGTATGAACCTTGGAACAGAAGTTGCTGCTATAGCAACAGAGGTTACTGAAACTGCATTCTTTGTTGTTATGAGTCATTATCCATTGGGAGGCTTAATTTCTTTTGTTGCAGTAATACTACTTTGTACATTCTTTGTAACATCAGCTGATTCAGCTACATTCGTTTTAGGAATGATGTCGACAGATGGTAATTTAAATCCATCAAATTCAAAGAAAATAATTTGGGGTATAATTCAGTCTTTACTAGCTTTAGCATTGATGTTAGCAGGTGGCCTTAAAACACTTCAGATTGGTTCTATAGCTGCAGCATTTCCATTTGCTATAGTAATGGTTGTAGCTTGTTTCTCACTATATAAAGCATTGAAAGAAGATAAAGGGTATATAAAATCTGAAGAAGAAAAAGTTTAAAAATTTATCCTCCCGATTGGGAGGATAAATTTTTTTTGAAACCAAATAATAAAAATATACGTTATATAAAATAGAAAGACTAAAGAGGTGAAAAAATGAAGGATCCTGAAATTTTAGAAATAGAATTTGACAAAATATATAATACTCTTTGGCCAAAGGTATATAAATTTATATATTTTAGAATAAGAAATGAAGAAGAAGCAAAGGAACTAACACAAGAAGTATTTAAGAGATTATATATACAGATGGAGAAAGATATCAATGACCAAAAGTACACAAAATCATATATATTCACAGCAGCAAAGCATATTGTGTATGATTTGTGGAGAAGAAAAGGTAACAAAAGTGAAGAAAGCTTAGAAGAACTAAACCAAAGTGGATTTGACATTGAAGGTAAAAAAGACATGATAGACGAAAGACTTATTTTAAAACAAGCTCTAAACAAGCTATCAAAAGATGAGCAGGATGTAATAAATTTGAGGATATTGATAGGATATTCAGTAGAAGAAACATCGAAAATACTAAATAAGCCATGTGGAAGTATAAAAAGTCTACAATATAGAGCTCTTCAAAAGTTAAGAAAAGACTTGTCAAAAGGAGGATTACTAAATGGAAAATAACAAAGAAGAAATTATATCATCATTAATTGATGATATGAATGATGGAAAAAATCCTAAAATAACTGATGAAATGGATGAAGAAATGAAGGAGATTATAAGCACTATAAAGTTAATCAAAAGATTTAAAAGTAGTAAAAAAGTAGTAGAATTAAGAAGAAAAAGGGTAAATACTACACTTAAAGTTGCATCTATATTGATATTCTTTATACTTAGTATAAGTATTTTATCCCCTTTACTAAATAAAGGGAATAATGATATAGTATATGCAATGAGTAAAGCTTACGAAGAAGTACAAAGTTACTTTGGAATCATAGAAATCACATCTCAAAGAAATGGAGAAATTGAATCAAGAGAAAAAATAACAGTAAGTTACAAAAAGCCTGATATGTATCATGCAGTTCATGAAATAGAAAATTATACTATAACTCAGATAAGTGATGGAGAAAAACTATATAGTATAAGTGGAAATAATGTAACCATAGAATATACAAATCCAAATAAGGAACTATGGAGATATCACATAGAAAGCACTATAAGAGATATGGAAAGTGCTATAGATATACAAAAGATAGGAAATGAAAAAGTTGCAGGAAGAGAGGCTCACGTATATAAATTTAGATATTCAAAATCTGAACCTTTCAACAAAATATATATAGATAAAAAAAGTAATATGCCGCTTAGAAGAGAAATAAATACAAATGAAAATGTTAGTGTTATAAACACATTTGTAAAATTAGAAATAAATAAACAAATTAACGATTCTTTATTCACTTATAATATCAAAAGTGATGATGTGGTAACATACCTGAATAAAAAGATAACTAAAGAAGATGTAGAGAAAAGAATTGGAAATATTGATATACTTTTAAGTCAGATTCCGGATAACTTTACACTCAATACAATAGTTGAGCTTGAAGATGCACATTTATACGATTATTTATTTAGCCTAAAAGGTAAAAATTCAGATTTTGTTGATATATATTTATCTTTATCTCCAAATAATGAAATAAATTTCGGTGGAGAAAAAATAAAGTTAGATGATAAATATATATATATAAGTGAAGATGTAGTAAATTTATTTAAGGTATATATAGGAAAGAGTAATGTACTAAGATATACAGATAATAATGTAGATATACTTGCTGTTACAAATTTAAGCAAACAAAAGATAATAGATATTTTTCAAAAAATTAATTACTAAGGAGTGATAGTATGAAATTTAAGATTTTAGCTTTAATTATGACAATGTTTGTATTCTTAACTGGATGTGCTGCTACCGATACAGGTGCAAATGTAATAGTAGACGAAAATATAACTGAAGAGACTAATGAAGTCGAAGAAAAAGAGGATACTGAAAAGAAAAGTGATACAGAGATAAAAGAGGAGTACAAAGAAGCCATCGGTATATATTTTGGAATTGAGAGAAATAAAGCACATATAAATGTACTAGATGTAGAAACTGATTTTAACAACTTTACAATTGAATCTTCAATAAAAGAAAAGCTAGAAAAAATGAAAAGTCATAGACTACTATCTTTAGAATTCAGAGCTAAAGATGGATTATTAAAAGAAGTAAAAGAAATAGAAAGTGCTAAGATAAGAGCTACATTCAATGGAATGGCTGATAATAATTTTGGAGAATTTAATGTTAATGGATATGTAAATGTATTTCAAATAAGTGAAGAATTAAAAGAGAAATTCCACTCGATGGAAACTGGAAAAGAAGTTATGATAACTATAGTTCCAAGCGAAACTGAAGGAGCTAACTTGATAGTTATACAATTACATTAGTAGACCTGCCGATTAATTCGGCAGGTTTTTTATATTTTAAAATACATATAAATTAGCTATAATAGTTTTTAAGGAGCTGAAGAATATGTTTGATATAAAAGATAGGCTTAAAACTCTGCCAGACTTACCTGGTGTTTATCTTATGAAAGATAAAGATAACAAAGTTATCTATGTAGGAAAAGCAGTATCTTTAAAAAATAGAGTAAGACAATACTTTCAATCATCTAAAAATCATTCACAAAAAGTTGTATCTATGGTTAGTAATATACAAGAATTTGAATATATAATTACAGATTCAGAATTAGAAGCACTGATACTTGAGTGCAATCTAATAAAAAAATATAGACCAAAGTACAATGTATTACTTAGAGATGATAAGACTTATCCATATATAAAAGTTACATTGAATGAAAAATATCCAAGGGTATTGAAAGTAAGAAAGATAGAAAAGGACAAGGCTAAATATTTTGGGCCATATACTAATATAACTGCTGTAAATGATACACTAGATGTAATAAGAGAGCTATATCCTGTAAGGACATGCTCTATAGACATAGAAAGGGCTATACAAAGAAATCAAAGACCTTGCTTAAATTTTCATATAAAGAAATGCTTAGGCCCGTGTACTGGAAATATAGATGATGAAAAATACAATAAAATGATAAGTGATATAGTTACATTTCTATCTGGAAAAGGACAGAATCTTATAACTAACTTAAAAGAGGAAATGAAAGAAGCATCATTAAATCTTGAGTTTGAAAAAGCGGCAAGTATTAGGGATAGAATAAAGAGCTTAGAAGAAATACTTGAAAAGCAAAAGGTTACATCTACTGATAATTTACTAGATCAAGATGTAATAGGCATGGCTAAAGCACACGATGAGGCATGTATACAAGTATTTTTTGTGAGAGATGGAAAAGTAGTAGGAAGGGAGCATTATATATTCGATAATATAATGAATTCTGATAGAAAAGAAATTTTATCGTCATTTATAAAACAGTTTTATTCATCAGACATATTTATTCCAAGAGAGATAATAATAGAAGATGAAATAGAAGATATTGATATAATAATTGACTGGCTTACATCAAAGAAAGGTCAGAAAGTGAGTATAAAATCTCCTAAAAGGGGAGATAAAAAAGAGCTTGTGGAAATGGTAAGAAAAAATGCACTAGAATACTTAGAAAAATTTAGCAACGCAAAGAAAGTGAGTCTAGAAAAAACAGTAGGCTCTTTAGAGAAACTCAAGGACTTATTAGAGCTTGATAAGCTTCCAAATAGAATAGAAGCATTCGATATATCTAATATCCAAGGAGTAGATTCTGTTGGATCTATGGTAGTTATAACAAATGGAAAGAAGGATAAAAAAGAGTATAGAAGATTTAAGATAAAAAGTGTTACAGGACCAAATGATTATGCATCTATGCAGGAGATTGTGTATAGAAGATTTAAAAACCAAAATCACCCAGATCTTATACTTTTAGATGGAGGAAAAGGACACGTATCAGCAGTGAGTAAAGTACTAAGTGAGCTTAATATAGATATTCCTTTATGGGGAATGTATAAAGATAATAAGCATAAAACAAAAGGGCTTGTATCTTTAGATAAAGAAATAGAACTAGATAAATCGTCTAACCTTTATAAGTTTATAGCTTCTATACAAGAAGAAGTTCATGATTTTGCAATAAAGTACCACAGATCTTTAAGAGATAAAAATATAAAAAAATCTATACTAGACGATATACCTAATGTAGGAGCTAAAAGAAAGCAAAACTTAATTATGCACTTTAAAAGTATAGATAATATAAAAAATGCATCTTTAGAAGAACTAGAAAGTGTTGAAGGTATGAACAAAAGTGCTGCAAATAGTGTATATGAATTCTTTAGAAAGAAGGGATAATTTTGAAAAAAGTTTATGTAAGAGATATAGTTAGAGATTTGAATTTAGATGTAGTATATATGCCAGATAAAGTTGATTATACTATTAGGTCATCTGATATAAATAGACCAGGGCTTCAGCTTGCAGGATATTTTGGAGACTTTTCATATGATAGGATTCAAATTATAGGAAGAGGAGAATATAATTATTTTGAACACTTAGATAAGGAAACTAGATCACAAAGGCTTGATAAGATGTTTTCTTATGAAATTCCAGCACTTATAGCAACTAGAGGACTTAAGGTTAATGAAGATACTATAAATTCTGCAAAGAAATATGAAAGAATAATTTTAGCTACAAGTATGAATACAACTAGATTTATAAACAAAGTTTCTAACTACCTGAATGAAAAACTAGCTCCAACTAAAACTATGCATGGAGTATTAGTAGATGTAGATGGCATAGGGATACTTATAATAGGAGAAAGTGGGGTTGGAAAGTCCGAAACTGCTCTAGAGCTAGTTAAAAGAGGACATAGATTGGTAGCTGATGATGCTGTTGAAATAAGAAGAATAGATGAAGATTTGTTACTAGCTCAGGCTCCCGAGACAATAAGACATTTAATAGAAATTAGAGGAGTAGGAATATTAGATATAAAAAGTCTTTACGGGGTTGGTGCAGTTAAATTATCTAAGAATGTAGATATGGTTATAGAACTTCAAATATGGGAAGAAGGAAAATATTATGATAGACTAGGAATAGACGAACAACATATGTCTATACTAGATGTTCCTGTTGAACATCTAGTTATACCTGTAAGACCTGGAAGAAATATAGCTATGATAATTGAAGTTGCTGCAAAAAATCACAGACAAAAAGCTATGGGATACAATGCAGCTAAAGACTTTAATGATAGATTAATGAAAAAACTAGAAGAAAAATAATTTGGAGGGGATATTATGTATTACATAGGAATAGATCTTGGGGGAACAGGAATAAAAGGTGGTATTGTAAGTGAAAATGGAGATATAATTCTTAAAAAAGAAACAAAAACTCCAGTAGAAAAAGGATATGAAGGAGTTATACAAAGTATAATTAATTTGATACATGAACTTGTTAGTGAGAAAAATATTGATACAAAAGATATTAAGTCTATAGGAGTAGGAATACCTGGAGTTGCTAACAAAGAAGGAATGGTATATTATGCTCACAACTTGTTTTGGAAGGATGTGCCATTAGGAGAAATGCTAAGACAAGAATTTAAAGGCATTCCTGTTTATGTAGAAAATGATGCAACTGTTGCCTGTGTTGCAGAATATGTGTGTGGAGCTATGAAAAATAAAGAAAATGGGGTAATGCTAACACTAGGAACAGGAGTAGGCGGAGGAATAATAATAAATGGAAAAGTTTTTAGTGGAAGTAATGGACTAGGATCTGAAATAGGACACATGGTAGTTGGTGAAAACTTTTATAATTGCAACTGTGGAAATAATGGGTGCCTTGAAACATTTTCATCTGCAACTGCAATAATAAAGTATGCTAAGAAATTAATAGAAGATGAAAATAAAGATACATTGATAATGGAAAAAGTACAAAATGATATAAATAAAATAGATGCAAAAGTCATAATAGATTCTGCAAAAGAAGGAGACTATATAGGAAATAAAGCTGTAGATAGACTTGTAAAATACTTAGCTATAGGAATTACAAACATAATGAATATCATAGATCCAGATGTTATATGCATAGGTGGAGGCTTGTCTAAAAGTGGGGATTTCCTATTAAACAAGATAAATAAAGAGATTGAAAAATATTTACTTTTCAAAGATTTGAAATACGGTCAGATAGTTATAGCAACACTTGGAAATGATGCTGGTATTATAGGAAGTGCAATGCTAGGAAAATAAATATAATAAAGGCTCAAATATCGAGCCTTTATTTTTTTATAATGAATAGTAAATTATAAACTTTTTGAATTGTGGATAATTTATAATTTCCGTTATGAATTTCAAAAAAGTCTATCTTTAAGATCTTTCAAAGAAAGACTCTTTTATAATAACTTCACTACCAATAGGAACTAAGTTATATAAGATATTTACATTACTATTATGCATACGTATACAACCATTAGATACAGCTTTTCCAATAGAACTAGGATTATTAGTTCCATGAATTCCATAACCATTAAAAAATCTCATCCATCTGCTTCCAAAAGGTCCTCCAGGATTTCTAACCTTCTCAAGTATTTTGAAATTTCCAGTCGGAGTAGGAGTAGAAGCTTTTCCGATAGCTATAGGATAAGAAGAATGAATACTGTCATTTATATAAAGATATAATCTTTTGTCAAGCAAACTAATTAATATCTTCGCTCGGCTCATTTAGCATCACTCCAAAATTATATATTTATTATAGGATATGTAATTATTATAAATACTGAACAAATAAATAAAAAAAATACTGTAAAATCACAAATTAATTATTTTTTTATATATTGATATTAAATTAATACTAAGGCTAAATTATGGACATAATAAGAAGTTATATATATTCATCAGTGATGAATAAATAGTTAATATAATAACACTGCAGTGATTTGAAATTTGAGAAAATTGTGAGAAAAAAGTCGAAAAACATAGGGTTATATGTATAAAAATACAAACGTATACTACTTCATAAAAAATACATTTTAAATTCGAAATATTCAAAAAAATAACAATCTGCATGGTAAATATATACTCTATCAGGGGGGGTAAAGATGTGTGAAGATTTAAGAAAAGAGATTGAAATTACAATGAATCTAAGGGATTTTTGCCAGATTTGTAAAGACCAAGAAGAGTGCAGAGAGAACCTAAAGAAATGTAAAGCAGTACAATTTACAGAATTTATGATCAATAAAATAATTGCAGATAAAATAAATAATATGGTATAATTAGCGTGTCGAAGAAAATAAAATAAGGATATAAGGAATTCTTATCCTTATTTTATTTTTATATATACATGTTAAAAAAATGACTTGCAGGGATGAAAAAAAGGTGTGAGGAGGATTAGGATGGCGAGAGACGTTTTTACGAAGGAAAATTTTGATAAGCTTGAAAAGGTTATCCTGGAAAACAAAGGGAAACAAGGGGCATTAATGCCAGTACTTACAGAAGCTCAAAGAATATTCGGATGTGTTTCTATGGAAGTTCAAAAGAAAATATCTGAAGGGCTTAATATACCATTAGCTGAAATTTATGGTGTTGCAACGTTCTATTCTCAATTTTCTTTAGAACCAAAAGGAGAGTACGTAATAGGAGTATGTCTTGGAACAGCTTGTTATGTTAAAGGTGCTCAAGAGATCATTGATAAAATAGCTAAGAAGATAGATGTTGAAATAGGAAAAACATCTGCAGATGGAAAGTTTACTTTAGTTGGAACAAGATGTATAGGTGCTTGCGGACTTGCTCCAGTATTAACTGTAAATGAAGATGTTTATGGAAAACTTGTAGTTTCTGATGTAGATGGAATAGTAGAAAAATATCTTTAAAAACTAGGAATAAATTTGGGAGAACCACGTAAGGAGGGTATACAATGGCTTACAAAAATGAAGTATTAGTTTGTGGAGGTACAGGTTGTATTTCGTCAAGCTCTTTAAAGATACTTGATAAGATGGAAAACTTACTTGCTGAAAAAGGCATGAAAGATGATGTAAAACTTATAAAGACTGGATGTTTCGGACTTTGTGCAGCAGGTCCTATAGTTATAGTGTATCCAGAAGGAGCTTTCTACAGCCAAGTTCAACTTGAAGATGTAGAAAAAATAGTTGATGAGCATATCGTAGGTGGAAAAGTAGTTAAGGAATTATTATACAAAGAAGCTTTAACTGAAGATGGAGAAATGAAGCCGTTTGAAGAAGTTCCTTTCTACAAAAAGCAAGAGAGGGTTGCACTTAGAAACTGTGGTGCTATAGGTGCAGAGAGCATAGAAGATTATTTAGCTAGAGATGGATACAAAGCTTTAGAAAAAGTTCTAAAAGAAATGAGCCAAGAAGAAGTTATAGATGTAGTTAAAAGATCAGGACTTCGTGGTCGTGGTGGTGGAGGATTCCCAACAGGACTTAAGTGGGAGTTTACTTACAAAGCTCAAGACGACCAAAAATACGTTGCATGTAATGCTGACGAGGGAGACCCAGGTGCATTCATGGATAGATCTATCCTTGAGGGAGATCCACATGCTTTAGTTGAGGCTATGGCTATAGCTGGATATGCAGTAGGAGCTAACATGGGATACGTATACGTTAGAGCTGAGTATCCAACAGCTGTTGAAAGACTTCAAATAGCGATAGATACTGCTAGAGAAAAAGGAATATTAGGAAAAGATATATTTGGAACTGGATTCGAATTTGATATGGAAATAAGACTTGGTGCTGGAGCATTCGTTTGTGGAGAAGAAACAGCTCTAATAAACTCTATAGAAGGTAGAAGAGGAATGCCAAGACCAAGACCACCATTCCCAGCTGTTAAGGGTATATGGAACAAACCAACACTTCTTAACAACGTTGAAACTTATGCCAACATTCCAAGAATAATATTAAATGGACCAGAGTGGTTTGCTGCAATGGGAACTGAAAAATCTAAAGGAACTAAAGTATTTGCTTTAGGTGGAAAAGTAAACAATGTAGGTCTTGTTGAAATACCTATGGGAACTACTTTAAGAGAAATAATATTTGAAGTAGGTGGAGGAATACCAAACGGTAAGAAATTCAAAGCAGTTCAAACAGGTGGACCATCTGGTGGATGCTTAACTGAAGAATACCTTGATACTCAAATAGACTACGATACATTAACAGCTCTTGGATCTATGATGGGTTCAGGTGGTATGGTAGTAATGGATGAAGACAACTGTATGGTTGATATAGCTAAGTTCTTCTTAGACTTCACTGTTGAGGAATCATGTGGTAAATGTCCACCATGTAGAATAGGTACTAAGAGAATGCTTGAAATACTTGATAGAATAACAGAAGGTCACGGAGAATTAGAAGACCTAAATAGACTTGAAAAGTTAGCAAACAGCATAAAATCAGCTGCACTTTGCGGACTAGGTCAAACTGCTCCAAACCCAGTATTATCAACTTTAAATCACTTTAGAGCAGAATACGAAGCACACGTAGTAGATAAAAAATGTCCATCAGGAGTATGTCAAGAATTACTACAATTCTCAATACTTGAAGATAAATGTAAGGGATGTACTTTATGTGTTAAAGCTTGTCCAGTTAATGCTATAAGCGGAGAAAGAAAGGCATTACACAGCATAGATACTAATGCTTGCGTTAAGTGTGGAGCTTGTATAGAGAAATGTCCATTCAAGGCAATAATTAAAAAGTAATAAGGAAAGAGGTGTATATGATGGAAAAAGTTAATTTAACCATAGATAATGTTAGCGTTTCTGTTCCTAAAAACTATACTATACTAGATGCAGCTAGAGAAATAGGAATAGATATACCTACTCTTTGCTACTTAAAAGAGACAAATGAGATTGGTGCTTGTAGAATGTGTTTAGTTGAAATAGAAGGAGCTAGAAATCTTCAAGCTTCTTGCGTTCACCCAGTTGGAGAAGGAATGGTAATAAAAACTAACACTAAGAAAGTAAGAGAAACAAGAAGAGACAACCTAGAGCTTATATTATCTAATCACAATAGAGATTGTTTAGCTTGCTTTAGAAACGGAAACTGTGAACTTCAAACTTTATCTGAAGACTTAAACGTAAGCAAAGTTGAGTTTGAGGGAACAAACCCAGTAAAACCTGTAGATGATAAATCACACTCTATAGTTAGAGATCCAAATAAATGCGTACTTTGCGGAAGATGTGTAGCTGTATGTCAAAAAACTCAAGGAATCAGCGTTTTAGATTTCACTAAGAGAGGATTTGAGACAGAAGTTGCTCCAGCTTTTGATAGAAGTATGGCAGATGCTCCATGTATATACTGTGGACAATGTATAACAGTATGTCCAGTTGCTGCACTTAGAGAAAAGAGCGATATAGAAAGAGTTTGGGATGCTTTAGAAGATCCTACTAAGCATGTAGTAGTTCAAACTGCTCCTGCTGTAAGAGCTGCTCTTGGTGAAGAGTTCGGAATGGAAATAGGAACAAGAGTTACAGGAAAAATGGTAACTGCTCTTAAGAGATTAGGATTCAAAAAAGTATTCGATACTAACTTTGCAGCTGACCTTACTATAATGGAAGAAGGAACGGAGCTTTTAGACAGAATACAAAACGGTGGAAAACTTCCAATGATAACTTCATGTTCTCCAGGATGGGTTAGATACTGTGAATTCTACTATCCAGAATTATTAGAGAACTTATCAACTTGTAAGTCACCTCAACAAATGATGGGAGCTGTGCTTAAGTCATACTACCCACAAATGAACAACTTAGATCCTAAGAGTGTATTTGTAGTTTCTGTAATGCCATGTACTTCTAAGAAAACAGAATCTGCTAGAGAAGAAATGCAAGCAGATGGAATTAGAGATGTAGATGCAGTATTAACTACAAGAGAACTTGCTAAGATGATAAAAGAAGCTAGAATAGAGTTTAATAAATTAGAGGATTCAACATTCGATGAGTTCTTCGGAGACTACACTGGTGCTGGAGTAATATTCGGAGCAACAGGTGGAGTTATGGAAGCTGCTATAAGAACTGTAGCTGACATATTAACAGGAGAAGACTTAGAAGAAATAAACTACACTGCTGTAAGAGGAATTGACAACTTAAAAGAAGCTACTGTAAACCTTGGTGGAAAAGAAATAAAAGTAGCAGTAGTTCACGGAACTAAATCTGCTTCTGAACTTCTTGAACTTGTTAAAGCAGGAAAAGCAGACTACCACTTCATAGAAGTTATGGGATGTTCTGGTGGATGTGTAACGGGTGGAGGACAACCGCAAGTTCCATCTAAAGTAAGAGATACAGTAGATTTAAGAGTAGAAAGAGCTAAAGCTTTATATGAAGAAGATGCTTTAATGACAGTTAGAAAATCTCATAAGAACGAATCAGTACAAAGATTATATGCTGAGTTCTTAGGAAAACCAAACGGACACAAATCTCATGAATTACTTCACACTCACTATACAAAGAGAGAAATATATCCATTAGATAAAAAAGAAGAAAATAAAGTATTAGAAGCTGCAGTAACTGAAGCTTAATAATTAGAAAAGGGCAAGGCTTCTTGCCCTTTTCATTACATATATTTATTCCAAAAGATTTTGGAATAAATATATGTAATGAAAAATAATATTAATTAAATCTAACTGATGGATTGTATTCATTAGGAGGATAATAAAAATTCTGATTGCAAGGATATTATTCTGAGCAAAAGGTGAGAGGGTGATATTGTAAAATTTATAAACTTTCCTACCTTTAGGAAAGTTTTTTGTTTTTTGACTTTACTTTGGGAAGGTGAAAATCATGAACAAAAGAATTGGAGTAGTAGCTATAATAGTTGAAAATAAGGAAAGTGTAGAGAAAGTAAATAAATTATTAAGCGAGTTTGCTGATAGTATAGTTGGAAGAATGGGTATACCTTATAAAGAAAAAGACGTAAGCGTAATATCTATAATAGTTGATGGAACTAATGATGAGATAGGAGCATTAACAGGAAGATTAGGAAGATTAGATGGGGTTAGTGTTAAAAGTGCTTTGACTCAAAAATAAGGAGGGTTAACATGAATACACATGAAATAATAAATGAAATTGATATAAATGAAATCCTTGAGGAATCTAAAAATTTCTCTAAAGAAGAAATACTTGAAATAATAGAAAAATCTAAAGATTGCTATGGAATAGAGATACTAGAAGCAGCTAAACTTCTTCAAGTTGAAGATGATGAAATACTAGAGAAGATGTTTGAAGCTGCTAGGTATATAAAGGAAAAAATATATGGAAGTAGGATAGTAGTATTTGCACCACTTTATACTTCAAATGAATGTACTAATAACTGTCTTTATTGTGGATTTAGAGTGACTAACAAAGATCTTCATAGAAAAACTCTTTCAACTAATGAAGTTATAAATGAGGCAAGAACAATAGCAAGTCAGGGACATAAAAGAGTTCTATTAGTTTGTGGAGAGGATAGAAAAACTACTAATATAGATCATATTGTAGAAAGTGTGAAATCTATATATGAAAATGCTGATATAAGAAGAATAAATGTAAATGCTGCACCTATGAGTGTTGAAGAATTTAAAAAGTTAAAAGAAGCAAAGATTGGAACATACCAAATATTCCAAGAAACATATCATAGAGAAACATATAAGAAAATGCACGTAAGCGGATCTAAAGCAGATTATGATTATAGATTAACTGCAATAGACAGAGCTTATGAAGCTGGAATAGATGATGTTGGTATAGGAGTATTACTTGGACTTTATGATTATAAATTCGATGTTATAGCAACACTTATTCACTCAGATTACTTAGATGAAAAATACAATGTTGGACCACATACTATATCTATACCAAGACTTAGACCAGCTTTTGGATCTGGACTTGATAAAGTTCCGTATCCTCTTTCTGATAAGGATCTCAAAAAAGTTGTAGCAGTTTATAGAATGGCTGTTCCATACACTGGAATAATTCTTTCGACTAGAGAAAGTAAAGAGCTTAGAGATGAACTTATAAATCTTGGTGTATCTCAAATGTCTGCAGGGTCTAAGACTAATCCAGGAGGATATGAAGAAGACGATAAGCAAGCTGATCAATTTGTTACAAGTGATGAAAGAGGACTTGATGAAATGCTTAAAGTTATATGCGAGCAAGGACATCTTCCAAGCTTTTGTACAGCTTGTTATAGAGCTAAAAGAACAGGGGAAGCCTTCATGGAACTTGCAAAACACTCACATATTCATGAGTTTTGTCAACCTAACTCAATACTCACATTCAAAGAAAATCTAGTTAATAATGCATCGGAAGAAACAAAGAAAATAGGAGAAAAGATGCTACAAGTAGAACTTGAAAAAATAGATGATGAGAAACTAAAAGAAGAAACTAAAAGAAGACTTAAAAGAATAGAGCAGGGAGAAAAAGACTTATACTTCTAGGAGGATTCTATGAACGAAATAAAACACCACCTGATAATGACAGGCTCAACAAGCCATATGTTAAGAGGAGATAAAGTGCTAAAGGATAAGGGCATTGAAACTGCCCTTGTTCCGGCTCCTGCTGAGTATGGATCTGTTTGTGCTATAGCTATAAGAGTAAGAAAAGAAGATAGCGATATAAGTGAAAAATATTTAAGAGAAAATGATATAGTAATATCTGGGATATATGAAGAAAAGCCTCAAAGGCTAACGGGACTAATAGAAAAAATAAGAAACTCTGTTATAAGAGAAGAATTTCTAAGTATACTTAAGAAAGTCGAGGAAGGATTAGAACTTAGCTTTGAAGATATAGTAATCTTACTTAAGGCTGAGGGTACTGCTGAAAAAGAAGCTCTATTTAAGGCAGCTGATGAAATGAGAAAAGAAATACTTGGAGATGTAGTTGATATAAGAGGAGCTATAGAGTTTTCTAATTACTGTAGAAAAGACTGCAAATACTGTGGAGTTAGAAAAGGACTAACTACTCTTGAAAGATACAGAATGGATGAAGAGGAAATAATGGAAATAGTTCATGAGCTTCACTCCTTAGGTCTTAAAACTGTTATACTTCAATCAGGAGAAGATCCATTTTGGACTAAAGAAAAAATAGGAAATTTAATAACTAGGATAAAGAAAGAAACAGGAATGAGAATAACTTTAAGCTTAGGGGAAAGGCCAAGGGAAGAATTTGAATACTTCAAAGAACTTGGAGCAGATAACTATCTTCTAAAAATAGAAACCACTAATAAAGATATATTCGAATATGTTCATCCAGATGATGACTATGACCACAGAATAGAGTGCTCAAAGTGGATAAGAGAGCTTGGATATATAAATGGATCAGGATGTATTATAGGTCTTCCAGGTCAAAGAGAAGAAGATATAGCTAAAGATATATTATTCTTTAAGGATATGGGAATAAATATGATTGGTATAGGACCGTTCATACCTGCAAAAGGAACTCCGCTTGAAAAGTATCCTCATGGAAGTGTTGAAATGACACTTAAAGCTGTTGCTGTTACTAGACTTGTATGTAAGAGGGTATATTTACCTGCAACTACAGCTTTAGCATCTATTGACCCTGATGGACAAACAAAGGCTTTAAAAGCAGGAGCAAACACTATAATGCTTATAAATACTCCAAGTAAATATAGATATAACTATCAAATATATTCGGGTAAAAATATGATAGATCTTAAAAGTGCCTATAAAGCTATAAAAGGAGCTAATAGACAGTTCCCACCGTATTTAAAATTTGATATGGAGGTGTTTAGTGATGAACCAAACGCCTAGAAGCAATAGACTACACATAGCTATATTTGGAAGAAGAAATGCTGGAAAGTCATCGCTCATAAACTCTTTGACTAATCAAGATATAGCTCTTGTATCAAATGTAGCAGGAACAACAACAGACCCTGTATATAAGGCTATGGAAATTCTTCCTATAGGACCTGTTGTTATAATAGATACTGCTGGAATTGATGATGAGGGAGCATTAGGAGAGCTTAGAGTTAAAAAGACTATAGAAGTTCTAAATAAAACAGATCTTGCAGTGGTAGTTGTAAATGCACTAGAAGGTGTTACAGACTTTGATAAAGATACAGTAGAAAAAATCAAAAAGAAAAGAATTCCAGTAGTGGGAGCAGTAAATAAGATTGATGAAAAAGAAGTGTCGAATGAAGATCTTATTAAAATAGAAAAAGAACTCGGTATTGATTGTGTAAGAGTAAGTGCTACAAGTAAAGAAGGAATAGATAATCTTAAAGATTTGATAATAAAACATGCTCCTAAGAATGATATAGAAAAGAAAATAGTAGGAGATTTGATAGAGCCAAATGACTTTGTAGTGCTAGTTACACCTATAGATAAAGCAGCTCCAAAAGGAAGGCTTATTTTACCTCAACAACAGACTATAAGAGATATTATAGATCATGGTGGAATTGCTGTTGTAACTAGAGAAAGTGAGCTTAAGAGCACATTAGATAATCTAGGCAAAAAACCTAAGTTAGTTATAACAGATTCTCAGGCATTTAAAATAGTAGATGAAATAACTCCAAAAGATATTCCTATGACTTCTTTTTCTATATTATTTGCTAGATATAAAGCAGATCTTGAAGAACTAGTTATAGGAGTTAAAGCTATAGAAACTTTAGAAGAAAATGATAATGTTCTTATATGTGAAGGATGTACTCATCACAGACAAGAAGGTGATATAGGAAAAGATAAAATACCTAAGTGGATAGAAGAAATATCAAATGCTAAACTAAATTTTGAATGGGTTTCTGGAGTTAGCTATCCAAGTCCAGAAGAAATGAAAAAATACAAGCTTATAGTCCACTGTGGAGGATGTATGCTAAATGCAAAGGAAATGCAGTATAGAGTAAATCATGCAGTAGAAAATAGCACCCCTATAGTTAACTATGGAGTACTTATAGGACATGTAACTAAAGTTTTAGATAGAGCACTTGATCCATTCCCTGTAGCTAAAGAGCTTTATAAAGGATAATCCTGTAGAAATTTTCTACAGGATTTTTTTCACAAAAATTTAATCACCGAAGTAAGATAAATTGAGGACAAAAACATTATCAAGAGGGTGATTAAGTGAAAATAAGACTTAATAGTATAAGATTAAAAATAATATATTCTATACTTCTTTGTTCTATCTTTATAGCTTCATTAGTTGGAGGAGTTAGTGTACTAAGAACAAGAAGTATGATAGAAGAATATGCTCAAAAAGAACTCAGATATATATCAGAAAATAAAGGATATGAATTTGAAAATATTATGGATAATATATCAAGTTCAGTTGAAAGGTTAGGTGATACGGCACTAAACTTATTTGATATAAATGAATTTAATCAAAATGAATCGTATTTAAGAGAGTATATAAACGAAATGGATAGCATTATAAAAAGATACTCAGAAAATACTAAAGAAACATTTGGAGCTTATATATATCTAAATCCAGAGCTTAAAAATAAAGCATATGGAATATGGTATGCAGATATAAGTGGAAACAGAAACTTTCAAATACAAGAAGAAATATCGATTGATGAATTTAATAGAAATAATCCAGCTATGAATTGGTACTATAATGCAGTAGATAATAAAAGCGGAACTTGGATAGACCCTTACATGGAAAAAAGTATAAATAAATACTTAATATCCTACACTAAGCCTATATATGTAGACAATTTATTGATAGGGGTAGTTGGAATGGATATAGACTTTGATGTAGTTAAAGATGCAGTAAGAAAAATAAGGGCATATGATACTGGATATGCATTTTTGCTATCTAAAGAATACAACTTCTTAGCTCATCCTACATTAAAAATGGAAGATAATCTAAAAAATATAGACAATGGATCACTTGCATTTATGGCTGATGAGATATATCAGAATAAATCAGGAGTAATATCATACAAATTTAAAGGAGAAGATAAGATACTTGGATATTCGCATTTAAATAATGGATACACACTTGTAACATGTGTTGAATTTAATGAAGTATTTAGTGAAGTTAATAAGCTTGTAAGATTATCTATAACAATAATACTTTTAGGTGTAATACTAGCTATATCTATATCTTTATATATAGGAAATAAACTTACAAAACCTGTAATAGGAGTTACAGATGCACTAAATAAAACGGCAAATCTTGATATAAGTGATAACAAAGAATATGAATACCTTCTAAATTATAAAGATGAATGTAAGGATATGGGTAAATCTATAATAAAATTAAGGAAGGTTCTAAGAGATAGTATAAAAGTTCTTCATAAAAACTCTAAAGAGCTAATGCACCACAGCACATTATTAACCAAAAACATAGAAGAATCATCATATGCTATTGAAGAAGTATCAAAGTCAACTGATGAGCTTGCAACAGGTGCTACAAAGCAAGCACAAAGTGCACAAGAAGGCCTTCAAAAGCTTGAAGATTTAGCTAAAAAGATTGATATATTAGGAAATGAAACTAAGATAATAAAAGAAGATATAGAAAATACAATAAGAGTAAATAAAGAAGGAGTAGAGTATGTAAGTGAGCTTAACAAGGCATCAAAAGAAAATGATGATGCAGTTCATAAGTTAACATCGAAAATGATTGAACTAGATAAAAGTTCATATCTAATTTCTAAGGCTGTATCAAGCATAGAAGCTATATCAGATCAAACAAACTTACTTGCACTTAATGCTGCTATAGAAGCAGCTAGAGCAGTAGATGCTGGAAGAGGATTTGTAGTTGTTGCAGATGAAATAAGAAAGCTTTCACAACAAGCTTCAGTTTATACAAAAGAAATAGGAGAAATAGTATTAAGTGTGCAGATAAATATGGAAAGTATGAAAAAAGAAATAGAATACGCAGTAGAAGCTGTTAAAAAATCTAATGAAGCATCATCAAATGCAGAAAAATCCTTTAATGAAATAGATAATGCTGTAAGCAAAATAATAAGAGAGGTTAGTACATTTGTAAAAAATATAGAAAGTATAAATGATGATAAAGACGATGTAGTTGCTTTTATACAAGAAATATCATCAATATCACAAGAATCAGCTGCTTCAACTCAGCAAGTTTCAGCATCTGTTGAGGAACAATTCTCATCTATGGAAGAGATATCATCCTCAGCTGAAGCCCTCTTAAACATAGTAAAAGAGCTTGATGAAATAGTTAACAAGTTCAAGATATAAAGTGGTGGAATATCCACCACTTTTTTGTGTGATTTCCACAAAAAAACTGTAATAAAAAATAAAATTTAAACTAGAAATATAGTAAGATATGGAGTATAATCTATAAGGCAATCAATAACAATCTGTATAAATAGGGGGAATAGTGGTGGATTTTTCAGAGCAAGAACATGATGAAAAATTAACTGGAAAAGGCGGATAGATTTATAATTCAGAATATTGAGAAATATATAACAGAATTATAAATAAAACTCGAAAGGACGATGAGACATAAAATGGATAAGAAGATTTTAACGCCGCCAGAAATAGCACAGGCGATAGTGAGTGCTGGAATAAAAAAAGCTAATTTATCAACTATACAAATGGTACTTTTAGGATTATTTGCAGGTATGTTTATAGGATTTGGGGGTCACGCTTACATTACTGTAATGCAAACAATGAAACATATAGATGTTGGACTTATGAAACTTGTAGGTGGAATGGTATTCCCGGTAGGACTTATGATGGTTATTATGGCAGGTGGAGAGCTATTTACAGGAAATTGCCTTATGACTTTGGCACTTATGGATAAAAAAATAACTTTAAAACAAATGCTTAAAAACTGGGGAATAGTATATACGACAAACTGTCTAGCAATAGCTATAATGGCACTTGTAGTAGTGAGAACAGGATACTACAATGTAGGAGATCCTGTATATGATCTAGCAGTATCTATTGCTAATGGAAAAATGGCACTTGATTTTACTACAGTATTTATAAGAGGAATACTTTGTAATATATTAGTAGTTCTTACAGTATGGATGGTAGCTGGAGCACCAGATATGATATCTAAGATATTTGCATGTTGGTTCCCTATAATTGTATTCGTATTAGGAGGATTTGAACATAGTATAGCAAATATGTTCTTTTTACCTGTAGCAAAGTTTGCAGGTCTTGATATAACTTGGGTAGATATGATGGTTAGAAATATAATACCAGCTACTCTTGGAAATATAGTTGGGGGAGCTATAATAGTTCCTGTTGTATACTATGTAGCATATATACTTCCAACTAAAGAAGTAAAAAAAGCTCCTGTTCAAAGTTACGTAGCTATAACTAAAGAATAAGATGAAGCCAATTGGCTTCATCTTTTTTTATTATATATCAAAATGGATTTCTTTGAATATTATATTATAAAACGGAGTTTCAAAGGACGTGTTATTATGGAAAAATATGATAAATTAGAAAGTATATACGAAACATTGTTTAAGATAATTCCTTATGCTGTTTTGATATTAGAAAATGGTGAAATAGTTGATTGTAACCAAACAGCTATTTGTATGTTTGGTTACGAAAATAAAGATGATATTATAGGGGTTGAGCCATTTAAACTATCTCCTACAATACAACCAAATGGATTAATATCAGATGAAAAAGGTAAAGCACAAATTCAATATGCACTATCAAACGGAAATCATAAGTTTGAATGGGTTCATAAGAAAAGTGATGGAAGTGTATTTTTTTCAGAAGTAATTTTATCAAAGCTATTTACAGAAGGATCTAATACAATATGTGCAATTATAAGAGATGTAACTGAATGGAAGATAATGCAAAACAAGATAAAAGAAAGTGAAAACAAATATAGAAGTTTGTTTGAGAAAAGCAATGCTGTAATGATTTTAATAGATCCAGAAACTAAAGATATAGTAGATGCTAACGATGCAGCATGTGTGTATTACGGATATACTAAAGAGAAATTGACATCTCTTAAAATTACAGCTATAAATGTATCAAAGAAAGAGGACCTATATGTTCAGATGGAGAGTGCAAAAAATAAAAAGACGAATTATTTTTGCTTTAAGCACAGACTGTCAAGTGGGGAGATCAGAGATGTAGAAGTTTATGGTGGATTAATAGAAATAAACAGTAAGAAACTTTTGTACTCTATTGTTCACGATATCACAGAAAAAGTAATGTTTGAGCAAAGGCTTATGATACAAAAATCGTACTTTAAACAGCTGTTTGAAAACTCACCAGATGCTATAGCAATACTAGATAATGAAGGAAAAGTAATAAGTATAAACTTAGCATTTAAAGATTTATTTCAATATGACCTAGATGAGATAAAAGGAAAATTAATAACAAATATAATCTGTATTGAAGGCAATCATGAGGAAGATATGAACTGTACAAGAATTGTTCAAAGTGGAAAAATTATAAGAAAAGAAACGATAAGAAAAGATAAACAAGGCAACTTAATTGATGTAAATCTTTTATCATATCCTATAATATATAACGATAAGCAAATAGGAATATACTCTATTTATACTGATATAAGAGAAAGAAAAAAATACGAAGAAAAGATACAGACATTAGCGTACACAGATAGCTTAACAGGCCTATATAACAGAGCATACTTTATAGACAGATTAAATTATGAGATTAATAAAAAAGAAAATAAAAATATAGGCATAATGTTTCTTGATTTAGATGGATTTAAAAAGATAAATGATACATTAGGGCATGTAGTAGGAGATAATGTACTAAAATCATTTGCAGATAGAATAAAAAAATACGTTAGAAAAGAAGATATAATAGCTAGAATGGGTGGAGATGAATTTATAATACTATTACCAAACGTAGAAAAAAATGAAGAAATAATAGATATAGCAAAGAAAATAGTACAAAATCTTGAAAATATATTTGTAATAGAAGAACATAATTTATATTTGACAACAAGTATAGGAATATCAACATATCCAAGTGACGGAACTGATGCCCACACATTAATAAAAAATGCAGATATAGCAATGTATAAAGCAAAAGAAAACATTCACTCAAAAATAGAAGTGTATTCACATAGAGCATCAAGTGAACTTAAAGAAAAATTTATTATAGATAATGATATTAGATCTGCTATTAGCAAAAATGAACTTTATATATGTTATCAACCTATAGTAGATGTAATGAAGAAAAAAATTATAGGAGCTGAAGCATTGCTAAGATGGAACCATAGTGAATTAGGAAGTATTTCACCAAGTGAATTTATACCTATAGCAGAGAAAAATGGATGTATAAATTCTATAGGCAATTGGGTTATAGAAAATGTATGTAGACAAAACAAATTATGGCAAGACTTAGGATACAAAAATATATTTGTATCTGTGAATGTTTCTGTAAGGCAGTTAGAAGAAAAGGATTTTGTAGAGAAAATAAAAAGCATACTAAAATCTACCAATCTAGATCCTAGATACTTAGAAATAGAAATAACAGAAAGTGCATATATGGAAAATATAGACAATATAATAAGTGAGTTAAAAAAATTAAAAGATATAGGAGTAGGAATAAGTATAGATGATTTTGGAACTGGATATTCTTCACTTAGTCAGCTTAGCAGGCTAAATATAGATAAACTAAAAATAGACAAATCATTCGTAGATAATATAGAGAATAATGATACAAATATAAAAATAGTAGGTGCAATAATAATGGTTGCGAAAAGTCTTAATATAGACGTTATTGCTGAAGGTGTTGAGAATAAAAGACAGTTAAGTATACTAAAAAAACAAAGGTGTAAAAAAGTTCAAGGATATGTATTTAGCAGGCCCCTTACACCTGATGAATTTGAAAAAAGGCTTATAAGACAATGAAAAAGAAGAACGCAAAATGTTCTTCTTTTTTTGTCTATTTACCACTATAAACCTATATAAATATATAGAATTATCTGATATAATGTAGAAAAATACATACAAAACTTCAAAAAGAGGTGAATGTAAGGTGAAAAAAAGATCAGGTAATTTTTTTACAAGTAGTGTAAGAAACAGGCTTTTAGTTATCATAATATTATCTATTATGTTACCAGTACTTGCACTAGGATACTTTTCTCATAGTAAATCGTTCGAAATTTTAAAGGACAAGCTAGTTGTAACATCACAACAGGTTCTTAATCAGTCTAAAGACTCTGTTGATGAATACCTTTTTGGACTTGAAAAGCAAATACTTGCTTTAAGTGATAATTTATCCTTTAGAAATATAGAAGATCAAGGCATGAGAGATATGGCCGTTGAGTTTCTAAGAAATATTTCAGAAAATAATCCTAGTATGATAAACACATATTTTGCACTTGAAAATAAAGATATGCTTATATATCCACATATAGATTTGCCAGAGGGGTACGACCCAACTTCTAGACCTTGGTATCAAGGAGCTATAAAGGATATAAATAAAACATACTTTACAGATCCATATGCAGATGCTACTACTAATGAAATTGTAATGACTATATCAAGAGCTGTAGTAGAAAATGGAAAAGTAATAGGTGTAATAGGAGCAGATATAGACCTTAAAGTTTTATCACAAAAGATAGGTGATATATCTATAGGAAAAGAAGGTTACGTAGCTATACTTGCAAAAGATGGAAGCATACTAGCACATCCTGATACTAATATGATAGGAACTGATATACCTATACAGCTTGGAATATGGGATGAAATGAAAGATAAAGATAGTGGATTTATAGAATATACTTATTCGGGAACAAATAGGTTTTCAAGCTTTGTAACAGATGAAGTATTAGGGCTTAAGTTTATGGCAGTTTTGCAAGAACATGAACTTTTAAATGACACTAATGTTATAAGAAATTTCATATTATTTATATTAGCTATAGCTATTTTATCAGGAGCAGTTATAGCATTCTTTATAGCTAGAAGTACAGCAAATTCTATAAATGTACTAAACAGAGTATTTGAAAGTGCTGCAAATGGTGATTTAAGTATTAGAGCTACAAGTAAATATAATGATGAATTTGGAAAGCTTTCTGAAAATTTCAACACTATGATTGAAAACATAAGTGGACTAATTAAAGATGTAAAAAGTTCATCAAAGGTGGTATTAGATGCATCAACTATGCTTTCTGATATAACTGATCAAACTAGCATGTCAGCTTCAGAAGTTGCAAAGGCTGTTGAAGAAATAGCTAAAACTTCAAGCGAGCAAGCATCTGATACTGAACATGGAGCTATGAAGATAGAAGACCTTGCTAAAAATATAGAAGATGTAACTTCATCTACTGACAATATAAATAATATATCTAATGAGGCTGATAAGCTAAGTGCTAAGGGACTTCAAATAGTAAATACATTAACTCAAAAATCAAAGGAAAGTGAAATTTCAGCAATAAAAGTTAATGAAATAGTTTCTGATGTTAGTAATTCTTCTATTGAAATTGGAAGTATTACAGATACTATAACTCAAATAGCAGAGCAAACAAATTTACTAGCACTTAATGCTGCTATAGAAGCTGCAAGAGCTGGAGAGCAAGGAAGAGGGTTCTCTGTTGTAGCTGAGGAAGTTAGAAAGCTTGCAGTACAATCTTCTAGTGCGGCTAATGAAATAAAAGCTTTAATAGATGGTATACAGCTTAAATCTCAAAATGCTGTTAAAATGATGGATGAATCTAGAACTATAGTTAAAGACCAAACTCAAGCAGTTATTGATACTGAAAACATATTCAATGAAATATCAAATTCTATAAAAGCGTTATTAAGAAGTGCAGAAGAAATAAAAGGATTTAGTAGTGAGATGAGCATTAAAAAAGATGATATTATACAAATAATGGCATCTCTTGCAGCATCAGCTCAACAAACATCAGCTGGAACTGAAGAAGTATCAGCTTCAACTGAAGAACAATTAGCATCTGTTGAGCAAGTATCTTCTTACGTAGATAACTTAAAGAAACTTGCTACTGATTTAGAAGTATCAATTAGTAAGTTTAAAGTAGATTAATAATATAACTTTTAGAAGGAGTATTTTATATAATATAAAATATTCCTTTTTTCTTTTGACCTAATGAACATTTAATTATATACTTTAAAGTGTTATATTTTATATTAAAAGGAGAGAAGACTATGAATATGAACTACATTTACGATAGATTATTAGAAATATTAGATAAAGAAGATATATTAAGAGATGAACCAATGAAAAATCATACTTCATTTAAAGTAGGAGGGCCTGCTGATATACTTGTTACACCGAGAAATGAAGAACAGATAGTTGATATCGTTAAATTTTTAAAGAAAGAAAATATACCTTTCTTTATAATGGGAAATGGATCTAATCTTTTAGTAAAAGATGGAGGAATAAGAGGAGTTGTTATAAAAATAGGTGATAACTACTCTGATTTTGAAATACAAGAAAATATTGTAAAAGCTAAGTCTGGAATATTACTTTCAAAACTTGCCAAAAATATACTAAAATCTGAACTTCAAGGATTTGAATTTGCAAGTGGTATACCGGGAAGTTTAGGTGGTGCAATAGCTATGAATGCAGGAGCTTATGGAGGAGAAATGAAAGATGTTGTGACCTCAGTAAAGCTTTTAGATATGGATGGAAATATATTCGAACTTAGTAATGAAGAAATGGAATTTGGATACAGAAAGAGCATATTGACTAATAAAGATTTAGTGGTGCTTGAGGTTACTATGACTTTTCAAAAAGGAAGATATGAAGATATAAAAGCTATAGTAGATGATATAACAATAAAAAGAACTACAAAGCAACCACTTAATCTTCCAAGTGCAGGAAGTACATTTAAAAGGCCAACAGGATACTTTGCAGCTAAATTAATAGAAGATGCAGGATTAAAAGGAGTTAGCTTTAAAGATGCACAAGTTTCTCCAAAACACTGTGGATTTGTTGTTAATTTAGGAAATGCTAGTGCAAAAGATATATTAAGCTTAATATCTATAATCAAAAAGACTGTTAATGACAAATTTAATGTTCTTTTAGAAGAAGAAGTAAAAATAGTAGGAGAAGACTAAAAAGGAGAGCTTCAAATGAAAATTATTGCAGATTATCATACTCATACAACTTACAGTCATGGAAAAGGAAGTATAGAAGATAATGTCAAAGCTGCTATAAGTAAGGGACTGAAGACTATAGGTATATCAGATCATGGATATAAACATTTAGGATTTGGTGTAAAGTATAAAGATATACCTAAAATGAGAAAAGAAATAGATGAATTAAGAAAGAAATACCCTCAGATTGAAATACTTATGGGAATTGAAGCTAATATATTAGA
This sequence comes from Alkalithermobacter paradoxus, assembly GCA_002029295.1. Taxonomy (GTDB): domain Bacteria; phylum Bacillota; class Clostridia; order Peptostreptococcales; family Peptostreptococcaceae; genus Alkalithermobacter; species Alkalithermobacter paradoxus. The sequence goes on from MZGW01000009.1 coordinate 36,237, forward strand.
TGATGAAGGCAATATTGATGTAGATAAAGAAACTCTAAAATATTTTGATTATATAATGGCAGGATATCACTTTGGATCTATGCCTACACGACTTATAAAAGGTAGTATATATCATATTCTAAACTTTATGGGTCCCCTTAAAAAGGGCGCTATAAAGTACAACACAAGGGCAGTTGTAAATGCTATGAAAAAGCACAATATATTTATAATTACTCATCCTGGTGCTAAGGCTATGATAGATCTTAAGGAAGTTGCAAGAGTTGCTAAAGAAACTGATACAGCTCTTGAAATTAACTCTCATCATGGGCATTTGACTGTAGATGAGCTAATGTTAGTTAAAGATACAGGAGTTAAATTTGCTATAGGTTCAGATGCTCACGCTCCTGAGGATGTAGGTAAATTCACAAGTGCAATAGAAAGAGCAAGAGAAGCTAAAGTAAATGAAGAACAAATAATAAACATAAATTAACTGTATTTTGATGGGAGATGAACATAGTGAGATTTGTAATAGTTACAGGGCTATCTGGTGCAGGAAAAAGTGAAACTATGAAGGTTTTAGAAGATTTAGGATTTTACTGTGTTGATAATTTGCCTCCAACTTTGATATCTAAATTTGCACAACTTTGCTACCAATCTACTAGCTCTATAGATAAAATAGCTTTAGGTATAGATATAAGAGGTAGAAGATTTTTTAATGATTTAAATGATAGTTTAGAGGAGCTTTCAAGTAGTGGATACGAATACGAAATATTATTTTTAGATTGTGATGACAATGTACTTGTTAAAAGATATAAAATGACAAGAAGAAATCACCCTTTATCATCTGAAACTAATATACTCGAAGGAATTCAAAAGGAAAGAAAGATGCTTCAAGACCTAAAAGAAAGAAGCAATCATATAGTAAATACAAGCAATATGACTCCTAAGGACTTAAAAGAAGAAATTAATGAAATATACTTTAGTGGGGGAAAGAAAAATAACCTCATAATATCTTTAACATCATTTGGATTTAAACATGGGATACCACTAGATGCAGATTTAGTTTTTGACGTTAGGTTTATGCCAAATCCATACTATGTAGTTGACCTTAAAGAAAAAACAGGAGAACATGAGGAAGTTAGAAATTATGTAATGAATTCTCCTGTAAGTATAGAGTTTTATGAGAAGCTAAAGGATATGGTTGAATTTTTGATACCTCAGTATATATTAGAGGGAAAGAACCATTTAGTTATAGCTATTGGGTGTACAGGTGGAAGACATAGATCAGTTACTATATCTCACCTACTTTACTATTATCTCAAAGATAAAGGCTATAGGGTCCTTAAAAAGCACAGAGATCACACATTAAGATAGTTGGAGGATTTTATGGACAATTTAAGTATAATAAAGGACATAGCACTTATAATTTGTTTAATAGTTATAATCTACACAAGTAATCAAAATATTAAAGCTAAAAGAATAATACAAAGGCTTAAAGCTGGCCCGAAAGTAGTAGTTATAGGTGGAGGAACTGGTCAGTCTATATTCTTAAGAGGACTTAAAAAATTTACAGACAATATAACTGCTATAGTTACAGTTTCAGATGATGGCGGTGGATCTGGGGTTTTGAGAGAAGACCTTGGAATGCTTCCGCCGGGGGATATAAGAAACTGTATATTAGCACTTGCTGATATAGAGCCAACTATGGAAAAGATTATGCAATACAGATTTACAGAAGGAAGTCTTAAGGGCCAAAGTTTTGGAAATTTATTTCTTGCTGCAATGAACGGTATATATGGAAATTTTGAAGTAGCAGTTTCTAAAATATCAGAGATATTTGCTGTTAAAGGGAAAGTGCTTCCTGTTACAACCGAGGATATACAGCTTTGTGCAAAGCTTAGAAACGGAAATATCATATGTGGTGAATCTAATATACCAAAGGAAACTAAAAATCAAAAAAGTAAAATAGAAAAAGTTTTTTTAGATCCAGAAAGTCCAAAAGCTTTAGATGATGTTATAGTTTCTATAAAAAATGCAGATATTATCGTAATAGGTCCGGGAAGTTTGTATACTAGCGTAATACCTAATTTGCTAGTTGATGGGGTTGTAGATGCACTTTATAGTGCTAGATCTCTAAAAATATATGTATCAAATATAATGACACAGCCTGGTGAAAGTGATGATTATAATGTATATGATCATGCAAAGGCAATAATAGATCATACCAAAAAAGGAATTATAGATATAGTTATAGCTAATACGCAAAAAATACCTGATGATATATTGACAAAATATGAAGAAGAAGGATCAAAACAGGTATTACTAGATAAAAATCAAGTTAAGAAATTAAATAGCATGGGTATTGAGGTATTAGAAGATGGCCTTGTAGAAGTAAGAAGTAATTATGTAAGGCATGATGCAGAAAAGATTGCAAGCATAGTGACTGCATTAGCACTAAGAGAATAAACTAATATAATTTAAAAAAGAGGAATTATAGCATTTTTGTAGAAATTCTTATTATTATGCATTTTTAAGGAGTGAACACAAAATGAGGGAAGAGATTAGTGCTGGTGGAGTAGTAATGTTTGGAAATGCTATACTTCTCTTAAAAAAATACAACGGCGACTGGGTTCTTCCTAAGGGGAAAGTGGAAGAAGGAGAAGAAAAAAGTGAAGCCGCTCTAAGAGAAGTATTAGAAGAAGGTGGAGTGAAAGCAGATATAGTTAAGTATCTAGGAGAAATTCACTATACTTTCAAAGAAAATTGGGATGAGAGTAGAACTGTACACAAAACTGTATACTGGTATCTTATGAAGGCTAGGGGAATGGATACTATTGCTCAAAGAGAAGAAGGATTTATAGATGCGAAATTTATTCATATGGACAGGGTTGTTGAAATGTCAAAATATGATGATGAGAAAGAAATAATAAAAGTTGCACTTGAAGAAATGAAGAAAATACTATCTTAAATTCAAGTTGTGAAGGTGGTTTGTATGTCTTTTTCAACTCAAACTAAAAATGAATTATCAAGAGTTACATCTTCTAGAAGGTGTTGCGAAATTGCACAACTTTCAGCTATGATAAGAACGAGTGGAACTATTCAGCTTGCTGGCTTTGAAAAACTAAATCTTAAAATATCTACTGAAAATGCATCCATAGCAAGAAGATTATTTAAGCTTCTAAAAAATTGCTTTAATATCCATACAGAAATAATGGTTAGGAAAAATAGCAATTTAAAAAAGAATAATAATTATATACTTGTAGTAAGTAGCAGTATGGGAGCAAGTAATGTTCTGAAAGAAATAGGAGTTTTAAAGCAAAAGGATAATCTAAGTATAAATAGCAAAATACCAAAGCACCTATTTTTAGATGATCAGTGTAAACGGGCGTATGTGAGAGGAGCATTCTTAGGATGTGGTTCTATAAGTGATCCTGAAAAAACATACCATATGGAATTTGTAACTAATAATAGTGAATTTAGTGAAGAATTAAAAAATTTAATAAATGAACTAGGTTTTAATTCAAAAATAGTAAATAGAAAGAATAGTTATGTAATATACTTAAAAGAGAGTGAACAAATTTCTGATTTATTAAACCTAATGGGTGCTCATACTGCACTACTCAATCTTGAAAATGTTAAGATACTAAAGGAAATGAGAAACAATGTCAACAGAATAGTCAATTGCGAAACAGCTAATCTTAGCAAAACTATAAATGCAGCCGTAAGACAAATGGAAAATATAAAATATATAAAAGATACAGTAGGACTTGACTATCTTCCAGAAAATTTAATAGAGATTGCTAAGATAAGACTAGAATATGAAGATATGAGCTTGAAAGAATTAGGGGAGATGCTGTATCCTCCTATAGGTAAGTCTGGTGTTAATCATAGACTAAGAAAGATAGACAGGATAGCAGAAGAATTAAAAATGGAAAAGGGTGGTTAGAATGATAAAAAAAGAATTTGAGGTTCTAAGTTCTATAGGACTTCATGCAAGACCAGCAGCTTTATTTGTTCAGACTGCTAACAAGTTTCAATGTGATATAACAGTTATTAAAGAACAAAGTGAAATAAATGGAAAATCCATAATGGGTATAATGGCTATAGCTGCTTCAAAGGGCGATAAAATAACAGTAATAGCAGATGGTAAAGATGAAAAAGAAGCTATAGAAGCAATAGAAGAATTATTAACTAAACGATTTCCTCAAATGTAAGGTTCCTTTATAAAGGAGCCTTTTTTGTTTAATTCATGATAAAATATAAGTAGTGGGAGGTGAGATATATGGAAAAAGAATTTGTACACCTTCATGTTCACACTGAATATAGCTTGTTAGATGGATTTGCTAGAATTGATAAAGTAATAAATAGGGCAAAACAACTAAATATGAAAGCTATAGCTATAACAGATCATGGATGTATGTTTGGTGTTATAGACTTTTACAAAAAAGCTAAGAAAGAAGGTATAAAACCTATAATAGGTTGTGAGGTGTATACAGCATCGAGGAGTCTAAAAGATAAAGATCCTAATTTTGATAAATATCAGGGACACTTAGTCCTTTTAGCTAAAAACATGACAGGTTACAAAAATATAATAAAGCTTGTATCAAAAGCATATATAGAAGGTTTTTATTATAAGCCTAGAGTAGACTATGATGAGCTAAGAAATCATAGTGAGGGAGTTATAGCTCTTTCAGCTTGTTTAGGTGGAGATATTCAGCAAAGTCTATTAAATAGAAATTATGAAAAAGCTAAAAAGCTTGCTATTGAGCTTGAAAGTATATTTGGAAAAGATAATTTCTACCTTGAAATTCAAGATCATAATATGAAAGAGCAAAAAGAGGTAAACTTAAGCTTACTTAAATTGTCTAAGGAAACTAACATACCACTTGTTGCAACAAATGATGTTCACTATGTTAATAAAGAAGATTCAAAGGTACACGATATACTTCTTTGCATACAAACAGGAAAAACACTACAGGACGAAAATAGAATGAAATTTGAAAGTGATGAATTCTACTTAAAATCTCCAGATGAAATGTATGAGTTATTCTCATATGTTCCAAAAGCACTTGAAAATAGCGTAAAAATAGCTAATATGTGTAATTTAGAATTTGATTTTAATCAAATTCATTTGCCAAAATATGATGTCCCACAAGGATATACTCCAAGGACTTATTTGAGGATGCTTTGTGAAAAAGGAATAAATGAAAGATACGAAAATCCAAGTGAGGATATTTTAAGCAGACTAAATTACGAGCTAGAAGTAATAGAAAATATGGGATATGTAGAATATTTTCTTATAGTATGGGATTTTATTAATTTTTCAAAAGAACATAACATTATGGTAGGGCCGGGAAGAGGTAGTGCAGCAGGATCTATAGTTTCTTATGCTCTTAAAATAACAGATATTGATCCTATAAAATATGGATTGATATTTGAAAGATTTTTAAACCCAGAGAGAATATCTCTACCAGATATAGATATAGATTTTTGTTATGAAAAAAGAGAGAAAGTAATAGAGTATGTTAAAAGAAAATATGGTGAAGACCATGTAGCTCAGATTATTACATTTGGAACATTAGGAGCTAAAGCGGCTATACGAGATGTTGGGAGAGTATTAGGAGTTGGTTATGCACAAGTAGACAGAATAGCTAAAGAAATTCCATTTGCTATAGGAATGACAATAGATAAGGCTCTATATACAAATCCTAATTTAAATAAGATGTATGAAGAAGAAGAGATTACAAAAGAAATAATAGATATAGCAAGAGAATTAGAAGGAATGCCAAGACATGCTTCAACTCATGCAGCAGGAGTTGTTATAGCAAAAGAGTCAGTAGATAATTATGTTCCACTATATATGCATGAAAATTCAGTATCAACTCAATTTACAATGACTACACTTGAAGAATTAGGGCTTATAAAAATGGATTTTTTAGGTCTAAGAACCCTTACAGTTATAAGAGATGCTATAGAACTTATATACAAAGAACATAAAATAAAATTAGACTTTTCTAAAATGGATTATGATGATGAGAAAGTATATGATCTTTTAAGTAGTGGAAACACGCTTGGGATATTCCAACTTGAAAGTGCTGGTATGAGGCAGTTTATGAAGGAACTTAGCCCAAATAACTTTGAGGATATAGTTGCTGGAATATCTCTTTATAGACCAGGTCCTATGGAATCAATACCTTTGTATATAAAGAATAAAAATAATCCTGATAAGGTCGAATATGCACATGAATTACTAAAACCAATTCTTGAAAACACCTATGGAGTCCTAGTTTATCAGGAGCAAGTAATGCAGGTAGTTAGAGATTTAGCTGGGTATTCTTACGGAAGGTCTGACCTTGTTAGACGTGCTATGGGTAAAAAAAAGATGGACGTAATGGAAGAAGAAAGGCATTATTTTATACATGGAAAATTAGATCAAAATGGTAATATAGAAATTCCAGGTTGTGTGAGAAATGGAGTAGCAGAGAATATCGCAAATAAGATATACGATGAGATGATAGACTTTGCTAAGTACGCGTTTAACAAATCTCACGCAGCAGCTTATGGAGTTTTAGGATACCAAACCGCATATCTTAAAACATATTATCCAGTTGAATTTATGGCATCTTTAATAACGAGTGTAATGGGAAATACAAGCAAAGTAGTAGAATATATAAGAGACTGCAATAATATGAATATACAGGTGCTAAAGCCAGATATAAATAAAAGCTTTGCTAAGTTCTCTGTAGAAGGAAAAAATATAAGATTTGGACTTGCTGCAGTTAAAAATGTAGGAGAAAATGCAATAAATGACATAGTAACTGAAAGAGAATTAAATGGAGAATTCAAAGACTTCATAGATTTTTGCAAGAGGGTACAATCTAAAGACCTAAATAAAAGGGTAATAGAAAGCCTTATAAAATGTGGAGCATTCGATGAAATAAGTTCAAATAGAGCACAGCTTATAGCAGGATTTGAAAAAATAATAGATAGTGTTGTAGATGATAGAAGAAAAAATTTATATGGACAGATGTCTTTGTTTGACACTACCACGAATGAAAGCAATAATTTATATACTCTTCCAAAAGTTTCAGAATTCAAAGAAAAAGAAAAACTATTATTAGAAAAAGAAGTACTTGGAATGTATATAAGTGGGCATCCACTATCTGAATATGAAAAAGAACTTATGATGGGAACTAGCATAAACACAAACACTTTATTAGAAGTAAAAGACAACTATGAACAGCTTATAAAATTTGACAATCAAAATGTATTAATAGGTGGATTAGTAATAAATAAAACCATAAAATCAACTAAAAATAACGATATAATGGCTTTTGTTGAGATAGAAGATTTGTATGGAATCATAGAAATTGTAGTTTTCCCTAGAATCCTTCAAAAATATGGACATTTAATTACAGAAGACAATATTTTATTTGTAAAAGGAAGATTAAGCATAAAAGAAGATGAAAGTCCTAAAGTTATAGCTAGTGAATTTAAAGAAATAACAAGCATAAGCGATACAAACATTTACCTTAGAATAGATAGTATACTGAATAAGGAAATTGTAGAAAATATAAAAGGAATTTTAAGAAAGCACAAAGGAAATTCATGTGTATATATATACGCAAACGATGTAAAAAAAGTATTCAAGAGCGAAGATGATTTGATGGTAAATATAAGTGAAGGCTTAATAAAGGAGCTAAGCAATTTTTTAGGAAAAGAAAATGTTAAAATTAAAAATAAGAGTTTAAAAAATATTTAAATTTATGTTATAATATTTTTTACTGAGCGAAAAAAGTAAAATACTTTTTTATTCAAAAATTTTTAATTAGACCGGGATAATATGCGAACTATAGGGACTAATAGTGTCCCTAGTTAAATTAGGAGGTGTACTCATGAAAAAAATAGCAGTTTTAACTAGTGGTGGAGATTCTCCAGGAATGAATGCAGCAGTAAGGGCAGTAGTAAGATCAGCTATATACCATGGATGCAAAGTGTATGGAGTTAATAGAGGATACAAAGGCCTAATTGATGGAGATTTATTCGAAATGGATTTATCTTCTGTTGGAGATATAATACATAGAGGTGGAACTATTCTAAGATCGGCTAGATGTGAAGAGTTCAGAACTGAAGAAGGAAGAAAGAAGGCACATAATGTACTTAATGTATTTGGAATAGATGGCCTTGTTGTAATAGGTGGAGATGGATCTTTCCAAGGTGCACAAAAATTAAGCGAAATGGGATTCCCTGCTATAGGAGTTCCAGGAACTATAGATAATGACTTAGCTTATACAGATTATACTATAGGATTTGATACAGCACTTAATACTGTACTTGATGCAATAAGCAAAATAAGAGATACTTCTTCTTCTCATGAAAGGATAAGTATAATAGAAGTAATGGGAAGACATTGTGGAGATATAGCTTTATATGCAGGAGTTGCAGGTGGAGCAGAAATAATAATAGTTCCAGAAGAAGAATACGATATAGATGAGATATGCAAAAGATTAATCCAAAGTAATAACAGAGGTAAAAAACACAGTATAATAATGCTTGCTGAAGGCGTAGGAAATGCAAATGAAATCATGGAGCAAATAAAAGAAAAAACAGGTTTAGATTCAAGAGCTACAATTCTTGGTCATATCCAAAGAGGAGGAACTCCAAGTGCATTTGATAGAATACTTTCTAGTCAAATGGGAGCAAAAGCTGTTGAATTATTGTTAGAAGGAAAAGCTTCTAGAGTAGTAGGTATAAAAAATAATGAAATAATAGATATGGATATCCATGAAGCATTATCAATGGAAAGAAAGTTCAATTCAAACCTTTATAAACTAGCGAGTATATTAGCAAAATAAATTATAGGAGAGTGTGCTTATGTTACAAAAAAAGACTAAAATAGTATGTACTATGGGTCCTGCAAGTGAGAAAAAAGAAATACTAAAAGAGCTTATAAATAATGGTCTTAACGTTTGTAGACTTAACTTTTCACATGGAGATTATGAAGAGCATGGAGCTAGAATAAATGCTATAAAAGAATTAAGAAAAGAATTAAATAAACCAGTAGCTATACTTTTAGATACTAAAGGTCCAGAGATAAGAACAGGAAAATTCAAAGATCCTGAAGTATTATTAGAAGAAGGACAAATGTTTACTATAACAATGAGAGAAGTTGAGGGTACAAAAGAAATATGTACGGTAAGCTACAAAGGACTTGCAGAAGATGTAAAGCCTGGAGATACTATCCTTATAGATGATGGATTAGTTGGATTAACTGTTAAGGAAATAAAAGGTGAAGATATAATTTGTCAGGTTCAAAACAGCGGTATAGTTAAAAATAACAAAGGTGTAAATGTACCTGGAGTAGTTATAAATCTACCAGCTATAACAGAAAAAGATAGAAAAGATATAGAGTTTGGTATAGAGCAAGGTATAGACTTTATAGCTGCATCTTTCGTTAGAAAGCCAGCTGATGTACTTGCTATAAGAGCTATTCTAGAAGAAAAAAATGCTTTAGATATACAAATAATATCTAAGATAGAAAATCAAGAAGGTGTAGATAACATAGATGAAATACTAGAAGTTTCTGACGGTATAATGGTAGCAAGAGGAGACCTTGGAGTAGAAATACCTACAGAAGAAATACCTATAGTTCAAAAAATGATAATAAGAAAATGCAATGAGGTTGCAAAACCTGTTATAACTGCAACTCAAATGCTTGATTCTATGATTAGAAATCCAAGACCTACAAGAGCGGAAGTTACTGACGTTGCAAATGCTATATACGATGGAACTGATGCTATAATGTTATCTGGAGAAACTGCTGCTGGTAAATATCCTGTAGAAGCTGTAAAAACTATGGCTACTATAGCTAAGAGAACTGAAGAAACTTTAAATTACAATGAAATATTAAGAAATAAAGGATTATCAAAAGTAAATATAACAAATGCTATAAGTCACGCTACTTGTACAACAGCTATAGACTTAAATGCAAGTGCTATAATAACATGTACTTCTTCAGGAGATACAGCAAAAGCAGTATCTAAATTCAGACCATCTGCTCCTATAGTAGCAGCTACAAACTGTGAAAAAGTTATGAGAAAGCTTGCTTTAACTTGGGGAGTAGAATCAGTATTATCACAAAAAGCTTCTTCAACTGATGAAGTAATAGAAAACTCTATGAATGCAGCTATAGAAGCTGGATATGTAAATTCTGGAGATTTAGTGGTTGTAACTGCTGGAGTTCCAGTTGGAGTTGCAGGAACTACTAACTTAATAAAAGTACACATAGTAAGTGATGTATTAGCAAAAGGAGTAGGAGTTGGAAGAAACTCTGCTACTGGTAAAGTTTGTGTAGTTAAAGATGCAAGTGAAGCACAAGCTAAATTCAATGAAGGAGATATATTAGTAACTACAACTACAGATGTAGAATTAAATCAATATATCGAAAAAGCTACTGCTGTTATAACTGAAGAAGGTGGAATAACTTCTCATGCAGCTATAGTTGGATTAAACTTAGGAAAGCCAGTAGTTGTATCAGCTAAGGGTGCTACAGAAACTATAAAAGATGGAGAAATAGTTACTGTAGATCCAGTTAAAGGATTTATATACAGAGGACAGGTAAAAGGACTTTAATATACGAAACGAGAAAGAATTATTCTTTCTCGTTTTTTTTGATATAATTGAGGAAAGGGGGAGATAGAATTTGATAAAACTTGGAAAAACACAATTTGAAATAAATCGAGTAGGATTCGGGGGAATTCCTATACAAAGAATAACTAAAGAAGAAACAAAAAAATTAATTCAAAAATGCAAAGAAGAAGGAATAAACTTTATAGATACAGCTAGAGGATATACTGTAAGTGAAGAATATATAGGATATAGCATAAAAGAAGATAAAGACTACTGGATAATAGCTACGAAATCTATGTCAAGAGACTATAACTCTATGAAAAATGATATAGAAACAAGCCTAAAGAATTTAGGGAGAGACTATATTGATTTGTATCAGATACACAATTTAAAAGAAGATGAATACGAAAAGATATTCTCAGAAAATGGTGCATATAAAGCTTTAGAAGAAGCTAAAAAAGAAGGAAAAATAAGAGAAATAGGTATAACTTCTCATAGTGTAAGTTCTATAGAAAAAGGATTAGAATATGATAAATTTTCTACTATACAGTTTCCGTATAATATAGTTGAAAATCAAGGTGAAAAAGCTTTAATAAAAGCTAAGGAGAAAAATATAGGAACTATTATAATGAAACCATTAGCTGGAGGGGCATTAGATAATGCTAAACTAGCACTTAAATATATACTATCAAAAGAATTTGTAGATGTAGTAATTCCTGGTATGGATAATATAAATCAAGTTATAGAAAATGTTAAAGTAGGTAATGAAAAAAATGTACTAACAGAAAGTGAAATGAATGAGATAAATAAAATAAAAAATGAGCTTGGAAGCAGATTTTGTAGAAGGTGTGGCTACTGCCTACCATGTACAGAGAATATAAATATACCTATGCAGTTTTTGCTTGAAGGATACTATAGTAGATACAACCTAAAAGAGTGGGCATTAGATAGATATAACTCTTTAGGAAACGGAGCATCAACTTGCACAAAGTGTGGGGCTTGTGAACGAAAATGTCCATATAATCTACCTATTAGGGACATGCTTAAAGAAGTTGCAAAAAAGTTAGAAGGATAAATTTAGAGCTAGGAATAACCTAGCTCTATTTTAGTTATATGAAAGAATATAAACTACAACTTTCATATAAATGTTAATAAATTAACTTTGAATAAATATAACATACGTGAATATATATTATATAAAGTAAAATCAAGGTGAATAGATGCAACAATTCTCTGATGAATATTCAGAAAATTTACAAAAATGATTGAAATGTATGAAGAAAGATAGTATAATCTCATATTATATCTATGATATATGTTGCATTGACATATATAATAAAAAATTAAAAGGAGGGAGAACAATGGCAGAATCTAGAGAAAATTGGGGGTCCAAGATAGGTCTTATACTTGCTATGGCAGGTAATGCCATAGGTCTTGGAAATTTCTGGAGATTCCCGTATCAAGCTGCTAGTAATGGTGGAGGAGCATTCATGATTCCTTACTTTGCAGCACTTATTATGCTTGGTTTGCCACTTATGTTAGTTGAATGGAATTTAGGAAGATATGGTGGAAAGTATGGCCATGGAACTTTAGGACCAATGGTATACCTTCAAGCTAGAGAAGGTGTAAAACCTAGAAAAGCTGCAGTAGTAGGGGCGCTAGCTGGAATGCTTGCATTTGGAGTTACTTTACTTGTTAACTCATATTATAATCATATAATTGGATGGACATTAGGATATAGCTTCTTATCATTAACTGGTGGATATATGGATAGTGCTAAATCTACAGGAGAAATATTTGTAGGATATATCCAAAATCCAGCTATGGTATTTACTTTCTGGATAATAGCATTAGCAGGGCTTGCACTGGCAGTTATGCGTGGTGTTCAAAAAGGAATTGAAGCTTGGGCAAAATTAATGATGCCTGTATTATATGTATTTGGAATTATTTTAGCTATTAGGGCATTAACTTTAGGAAGTCCAGTAAATCCTGACTGGTCATCTCTTAAAGGACTTAACTTTATATGGAATCCAGATTTTAGTAAATTAAGTTGGACTGCAGCTCTAGCAGCAGCAGGTCAAATATTCTTTACATTATCACTTGGAATGGGTATCATATGTAACTATGCATCATACCTAAAACCAGAAGATGATGTTGTAGTTTCATCAATTGCAACTATCTCTTTAAATGAGTTTGCAGAAATAGTTCTTGGAAGTACTATAGTTATACCTATAGCTTATGCATTCCTAGGACCAGAAGGAGTAGGAGCAGGAGTTGGTCTTTCGTTTATAGCACTTCCTAACGTATTTAGATCAATGGCTGGTGGTCAGATATTTGGATCACTTTGGTTCTTATTATTATTCTTTGCAGGATTTACTTCAGCTATAGCAATGTATAACTACTTAACAGCTTTAGTTGAAGAAGATTTAGGAATAGAAAGAACAAAAGCTTCTTGGATTATATTTATAGCATACGTTATAGTTGGTTTACCAGTTGGACTTGAGCCAATACTTACAAAAACAGCAGAGCTTGTTTATTTAACTGAAGTAGACAACTGGGTAGGAAGTTATTTATTATTAGTTCTAGGACTTATAGAAATAGTAGTTGCAGCATACTTAATGGGAGATAAGTCTTTAACTGAGATAAATAAAGGTGGAATATGGAAAGTTCCAACTTGGTTCTTCAACACATTTGTAAAATGCATAGCACCTCTAGCATTAACTATAGTATTAGTATTCTCAACAAAAACATATATGGAATCTGGATACTTTAATATAGTTCCATCATTTGTTGAAGGAATGCCACAACTTGTACCTTGGGTTCAAGGAGCTAGAATAGTTATAGGTTTAGTTCTAATTGCAGGGTTCATACAATCATATACATCTATTAAAAATAAATACAAAGATGAACTCTCCCAAAATAAAATTACTATTAGAGTGGAGGGGTAGAATATGACAAGTGCAGCTTTAGGCTTTTTAGTAACTGTATGGACTGTAGTATTCGTTGTTGCAGGTGTTAGTGTTAATGCTTTAATTAAAGGTGAACAAGAAAGAAAATAGAAAATTAAAAAAACTCCACCATATTTGGTGGGGTTTTTGTATAATATACTAAGGGGGTGGATATGATGAAAACAACAGAGATATTACAAGTTTTGAATGAACTAAAAGGAAAAGTACAAAGTACAACATTAATAGAAAGTAAAAGAAAAGAAAAATACCTAAATGAACTTTCTATGATAGCTAGTGAGTATGAGAAAATAGAAGTAGATCAGCATCTAAAAGATGTATACAACTCCTTGGTAAAAAAAGGAAAAGAGCTTAAAGGCGAGTTCAAAATTGACGCAGATGTGAAAAATCTGTATGGAAAAATAGAGTACTATATAAGGTATCTAAAAGCTGCTAAAGCTGACTTTAAGGGGGAAACAAATTACCTGAATAAATATATAAAAGCATTTATACTTACATCTATACTTTTTATGGCATTATCTCCCCAATACTTTGGGTTTATATTACCAGCAGTATTTTTCGTTCCTATATTTTTAGGCTTAAGAGGAGTTAAGAATAGATCAAAGCAAGGTTTTAATTTGAGTTTAGCTGTTATTCCTGTAGCACTTATGACTTCGTTTATATGGATAAGATATGGAATATATGCAATTACTAACTACCAAAAAGCTATAATGGATGTTGCAAGTGATACAGGAAGGTCAGAATCTACTGCAAAAGCACTAGTTACTATTCCACCAATACTTGCAGTAATACTTTTAGCTTTTGCTTTAGTTCAAGCATATAGAGGATATAAAAGTAAAGATTTATTTGTATAGGGGCCTTTATAGGCTCTTTATTTTTTGGTAATATAATTAAGTTAAATCAAGAAAAGGAGAGGTATTATGCTAAAAGAAGGAAAAGAGTATATAGTTGATATAGTAGATATAGGACATAAAGGAGAGGGAATAGGTAAATACGAGGGGTTTACTGTATTTGTAGAAGGAGGACTTTTAGGAGATAAAATAAAAGTTAGAATAATAAAATCTAAGAAAAATTATGCTGAGGGTGAGATAGTAAGCTTTGTAGAAAAATCAGCTCATAGAGTAGAGTCTCCTTGTAAAGAATCAATTTATTGTGGAGGGTGCCAAGTTCTTCACCTAGATTACCAAAAACAGCTAGATCTTAAAACAAATATGGTGAAAGAAACACTCAGTAGAATAGGAAAATTAGAAAATATAAAGGTTAATGATACCTTAGGAATGGATAAGTCCTTTAGATATAGAAACAAGGCACAATTTCCTATAGGATATGAAAATAATAAGCCTATACTAGGCTTTTATAAAAAAAGAAGTCATGAAATAATATCTTCAGATAAATGCCTTATACAGCATGAAATGAACGATAAAATAATGGATGTAATAAAAGAATATATAAAGACTTTTAATGTAAGTATATATGATGAAAAAAATCATAAAGGACTTTTAAGACATTTAGTTACTAAAATTGGATTTAAGACAAGAGAAGTTATGGTAGTAATGGTTGCAAATGGAGAGAAACTACCTCACAGCGATAAGTTGATAGATTCACTCAAAGAAAATATACCAGGATTTAAGACATTAGTACTAAATATAAATAAAGACAAAACTAATGTAATACTTGGAAAAGAAAATAAAGTACTTTATGGAGATGGAAAAATTCAAGATTATATAGGAAGTTTGAAATTTAATATATCGACTTTATCTTTCTTTCAAGTAAATCCTATTCAAACAGAAGTTTTATATAACAAGGCACTTGAGTATGCAAATCTAACTGGAGATGAAAATGTATTTGATATATACTGCGGTATAGGAAGTATATCACTATTCCTAGCACAAAAGGCTAAGAAGGTGTATGGCATAGAGATTGTAGACCAAGCAATAGAAGATGCTAAGGTGAATGCTAAGATAAATAATATAGATAATGCAGAGTTTTTAGTTGGAAAAGCAGAAGAAGTTGTTCCATATCTTTACAAGGAAGGAAAAACAGCAGATGTTGTAGTAGTAGATCCTCCAAGAAAAGGCTGTGATGAAAAGGTATTAGAGACTATAGTTAGTATGAATCCTGAAAGAGTTGTGTATGTATCTTGTAATCCATCAACTTTAGCAAGAGATCTAGCTTATTTAGATATGAATGGATATAAAGTAGTTGAAGTTCAGCCAGTTGATATGTTCCCTCACACAATGCACGTTGAGTGCGTGACATTGATGTCAAGAGTGGAGAAATAGGAGTATTCAAAACACTGATAAATAAAGGGTTTTCTAGGTTGAAAGATTTTCTGCCTAATGTCTGGCAGTGCCTTTTAATCTTGAAAATCCTTATTTTTGTTTCTGAGGAAATAGGTCAACTGTGAAAAATGTGTGTAGGGTTGAGTTGACAGGTTAGATAAATTCATAGGGTTGTGTAGACAGGATGGATGGATAATCAGCTCAATTGGTTTATTTCGTAAAAGGATTTTCTATCATTAGTTATCCAGTTGTTCTGCTCATCCATACGTATGACAATTTTAGCAACATGGATAAGTGATCTATAATCATTGCGATGTAGTAAAATTGACTAAAAAATAATAACTTGTGACATTTGTACTATGTTATGCTATAATGGTTTAGAGATAGTTTTTAAAGGAGAATAATATATGGAAAACTTTAGCAATGATGTATTCACAATACTAAACTACCAAGGAAGCAAAAAAAACTTGCTGAATTTTATATATAAAAATACAATTGATGTGATTGATGAGAAGAAAGCAGTCTTTGACATATTTGCCGGATCGTGTTCTGTCGGTTATGCATTAAAAAGATACTATAGAATTTTTGCGAATGATAGTGAAGTGTATTCTTCTGTAATTGCAAAAGCTTTACTCCAGTATAATAATAAATTGCTGTGGGATACGTATGAAGCACAATTTGAAAAGTTTTATCAGAAAAATCATAATGATTTAATTAACTTGTTTGGTGAGTATGTAGTAAAAGAAAAAGAGCTTATTCAAGAAAAAGATGTACAAAAAATTAAAAATTTTTATGATAACTATCCCACTGTATGGAATGGTTATTTAAGCTTATATAATAACACAATCAGAACAACGAAAGATTTAAAAATAAAGAAAGATGAAATCCCATATATGCTATTTACGACTTATTATGCGAATACATATTTTGGAGTACATCAATCAATAGAAATAGACTCTATCAGGTACGCAATAGAGTTGTTAGAAGATAACGCACTTCAAAATGTTTTACTAGCAGCGTTATTTTATGCTATGAAAGAATGTACTTTTTCAAAAGATGGGCACATGGCTCAACCACTTAGTATAGAAAATAATAAAACTAAATTGTTTAGTGTAAGACAGAAATCAATCCTTGAGTATTTTCAGAGAAAACTATCTGAGTTTCAATCATCAGATTTTGTTATAAGTAGTCATGACAATGTTGTGTTTAATAAACCAATATCAGAAATATACAATATTGACCGTGTGAAACAGGAAGTGGGTTTTATATACGCTGATCCACCATATACTGATATGCAGTACTCTAGATACTATCATTTGTTAAACACTGTAACGCTATATGATTATGATGATATCTCTCTATATAGAGGTAAGATTTCAAAAGGTTTATATCGTGAAGACCGATTTCAGTCACCATTAAGCCAAAGATCAACAGCATTAGACCAAACAAGCATACTTTTTGATTATTGCAAGGCAAACAGAATGAATTTAGCTTTGAGCTATGCATACCCAAGAGACACAAAACAACAAGCGACGAATAGGTATACTATGAATATTGAAGATATTATCGAAACTGCAGAAAAAAAGTTCGGAAGAAATAAAATAAATGTTTTTACCGAGGAATATGAACACTCCAATAATAGAAACAAAGATACTAAAAAAGTATTGGAGTATTTAATTGTTTGTAAATATTAGGGGAGTGGTAGAATGATAAAAGACTTAAGTGAAGTAAAAATGAAAATTAAAAACACAGTTGCCTCTAATAACAATGATCTATATAAATCGCATTTGTATTGGTCTCAAAAACCGTATAATATTTGTGATATTTTAATAGAGAGCTTTTCAGAAAAAGGTGATATTGTATTTGATCCTTTTATGGGTTCGGGGGTCACACTAATACAAGCAATAACAAAAAAATATTCGAGAAAAGCTGTTGGAGTCGAAATTAACCAAGTTCCGATATTTATTATTGAGGTATTGTTAAAGAAATATAATCTTCGAAACGTAAAAACTTTTATTGCTAGATTTTTAGATGAAATTGAGCAATTAAATGTTTACTATGAAACGACATGTGATTCATGTAAAGAAAAAGGAATCATTACTAAAACAATTTTTGATCGTGAAGATTTTACAAGTAACCCAGTAATTAAGGAGATTCACTATAATTGCAATTGTAGTAAAAAGATATTGAGAAAAGATTCATCTGAAGAAGATTACTTAATGATGAATGAAATGGAACAATACTATCAGATTAATTTTGTTAGAAACGTCGAGTTGTTGAGCAATACAAGAATTGCAGTATATAAGGGACAAAAAATTTCTGATATTTTTACTAAAAGAAACTTCTATATCATTGATAAAGTGCTTGAAATCATAAAGACTTTTAATGAAGAAGAACAAGAATTATTGAACTATATCCTCTTAAGTAGCTTACACTTGTCCAAGATTACAGATACTCATTCAAACTCACAATGGCCTTTGTGGACTCCTAAAAAAAACTGTGTAGAAAAAAATATTTTACCTGTGATAGGAAAGAGAGCAAAAGCTTTAATTTCTTCCTTAGAATATGCCCAGAAAAATTTATGTCCTAATCGAGGCAAATCTGATAATTTGTTTGACATGAAACCAGGTGAGTTCAAAATTATTAATAAAGGAATTCAGTTTATCACAGAAGAAGATATTCCCGACAATAGCATAGATCTTGTAATTACCGATCCCCCATATTTGGGACAGGTATTATATTCGGAGTATATGCAATTATATAAACCATTTTTGAACCTGGATTATAATTTAGAAGACGAAATTGTTGTTTCAACTGCACCAGAAAGAAAAAAAGATGAAGCTGAGTATTATAAGCTTTTAGAGGATGCCTTTGCTAAAGTTGGTAGAAAAGTAAAGAATGATAAATACATGTGCATGTATTTTCATGATAGTAATCTTGATGTTTGGAAAAAACTTATAGATATTTTAGAAAAAGCGGGTTTTAGATATTTGTCGCAGGTTCATGTTAAGAAAAAGAACACGCTGAAGAATATTATTAGCCCCAAAAAATCCTTGAATGGAGATGCGGTACTTTTTTTTATTAAAGAACCATATGTAAAAAAAGAGGTTAGAGAAGTTGAGAGTATAGAAGAAATGGAACTTAATATCATTAAACATGCTAAATATATTATTAAAACTAATGGACCTCAATCAACGCCAGAACTATATGATGATGGCTTAATGGAATTTATAATTCATAACGGTTGGCTTTCCGAGTTAGCGCTTAAATATAAGAGCCTAGTGGAAATATTTGAAAAGTATCTAACTTGGGATACTACTAAAGGGAAATGGACAATTTAGAGGAGACTATTATAGTCTCCTCTATTAGTTTCTAATTATTATGGAAGTCAAGTAGGCCGTGATAATACTTACCTGGAAATGCAGTGTTTAAACGTTCAATCAATTCTTCTCCGTTAACAATTTCTACCCCTGTGCTTTTTGCCTCTCTTTTACCGTGTTCAGTGTAATCAGAAGTAGTAATACAAATTGCATGTTGTATCTCGGCTGAATACTGTACCATCATACTATGCAGTCTTTGTATCGGCTCTCCACCGACATTGCCAATCCAGCGCTTAGCTTGGAAAATGTATCCTTCCAATTCTCCAGTTTGAGGATTAATTTTCTTAGCTCGAAGATCTACTCCCCTGTCACCTGCACCGCCTATGCGTATTACATTTATAAATCCTTCAGATGTTAAAAGATCTTTAAGAACATTTTCAAAACTATAGCCATCGAGCATTGAGATATCGATAGCATCTTCTGTAGGAGATGCAGATACTCTTGTTTTTCTGGTATATGAACTCTTCTCATCTGTGTTACAATAGTTTTCTATCAAGTTTACGATATACTTTTCCCTCGAAGGATCTTCAAGAATTTGAGCTAGAATGTTAGGGTCACCATTACAGACTTTACTACTAATTTCAAAATACAAATCATCAAGTGTAAAAGAGCCCCATTTTTCAAGTAGGTTATTGATTAGTATCGGTACAATGTCATAGAGTTTATTGAATAAAGTCGTGTTGTCTTCTATCGATAAATATAGCTTATCTGGATCAACGTAAATCATAGAGGTTCGCGGATCTATTATAAATTGTTCGGAAATTAAACCTCTAATCCTGTTTATTTCATTTTCGGTTAAATCTTCCACCTGCTTATTTAGAATCTTTCTAGATACTTCCTTGTAAGCAGTGGTGAGAGTAATTCCGTTATTCTTCAATATCTGATTATATATTAACTTCCCTAGCTCTAATTCAATGTTTCTGTCATCTTTATACCAATAGGCTTTATCTTCATCTAACTTAATGAAGAAAATTAGCATCTCAGTAGAGAGAGTATCCCTCCACGCTGATTGTTTTCTGAGCGTTGGATCATTTTTAGCTAGATCAATTCTATAGATATATTCAAAACCGTTCTTTCGAGCAAAATCAATAAATTTTGAGAAAGTTTCAAAAAACTTCTTTTTACCTAGATTGAGTGTAAAAGCAACCGTTCCATTAGTTTTGATTATTTTTGAAAATATAGAAAACATCTTATCTATAGATTCATAATAATTCTTGATGTCTTTTTCTCTTCTGCTTGGTGCATTGGTTACCACAATTTCTTCATCTAGCATTTGCTTACTTAACTGAAATTGATTTTTATCCGAAAAATTAAATAGCCAATCTCGATACAACTGGTTTCTTTCTAAATAGGGTACCTGATCTGTATAAGGTGGGTCTGTATAAATCACGTCAAAATATTGATTAAATTTAGGTTGACTTAGAATTGTGGAATAGTCGCCATTCATTATATTAGCAAATGATAACAATGTCTCTTTATCCGGTGATTGTTCACAATAGTATTTATTATAAGCCACCATATTATTGTATTTTGATTCAAATAGATACCAAACATTCATGTCTTGTGCTTTATTCTGTATAACATGATATAAAATATCAGAACTAGAACCGTACTGAGTAATCTTACTTAGAGTTAAAGCTGAAACGAGAGCATGTTGTATGAAATCCTTTTCTATACAGTCAGGAAGCGATGATATTTTATCTTGAATTAATAATAGTGCGTACTTGTTTCTATTAGAAAAATTTCTATCATAGCGATCGGCTCCTGTACTTGAAGTAATATTTATACGACTATTTGTTATTAGTTCATGATCCGGGAATCTTGAGGTATCTAGAGAGTTTACTTCGGAAAGCTTTTGTTCATCTTCAGTAGAAAATGTCTTAGAAGTATCTTCGCAAACCGGACATTTGTAATAAAGTTTAACATTTTTTCCGTCAACAATTTCTCTGTGGGGTTGAGGATTAAAGTATTCTTGTGAAACTGGATCAAAATATAATGTTTTTATATAATTTACTTCACCACAACAATGAGTTTTATATAAGTACATTACATCATTAAATATTTCAGATTTGATTTCCTGAAACATGAGCTCAAGTTTATCATAATCAATTTTTGAGTGAAGAGTTTTTATAACATTGTAGGTATAGTTATCTAATTCAATACCAACTGTCTCTCTACCTAACATACTGCTAGCAAATACAAAAGATCCAGATCCCATAAAAGGGTCACAAATTTTTGATTCTGGGGTACTAATATAATCCAGAACCTTTAAGGCTATGTTTTCTGATTTTCTCCCTTTAAAATTAAATGCTCTTTTGGCTATGGACGGTATAGAGTTACTTTCATCATCTAAGATTTTAATTAAATTTGAGAATTTCTCCAGTATTTCATTGGACACCTTTGCATTATAAGAATTGTTTTGCATATATCTTTCCTCCCTTTCATTCAATTAATTGTGATGGTTTTACTTCTAAAAAACGCGATATAGTTTCTAAAGATTTTAAAGACGGTGTTTTGCTGTTACTATTTTTAAAGTATGAGTAATAGGTGTGCTCAGAGAAAACTCCGTCAAAATAAGCAACAAAGTCTGATGCGGTCTTTATGTCATATTTGTTTAAGTACTTACGTAAATTTATGCAAAATTGCACATTAGATAAATTCTCTATTCCACCAATAAACCCATAGCTATTAAAATCTATTTGGCGACCAATTAAGTCTTTTGAGTAAATTTGCATTTTATTCGCAATTTTATCTAAAACAGCAAGAGGCGGAGTTCTTTGGAAATTAAGCCATGATACCAATCGATTATAATTAATGGAAAGAAAGTCTGCTAGTTCTCTAACAGTTAAAAACCCTTTGTAAGATATATAATTATTTAAATTAGAAACAAAAAACTGCATAGATAACATTTGTTTTATTTCCACTATTATCCTCCCAATGTTATGACTTTATGATATAATAATAACACAGTTGAAATGTGATATTAGTACCAAAAGTGTATTAGTTGTGGTATTAGTACTAAAAGTGAAAATTACATTTGTTACTAATTTCTAACGTGTATAATTCGGATATTTTTAAATGAAAGGAGGAGTACTATGACAGCCAATCGATCATTTACAGATTATGTTGCGAGTAGGTTTTACAACGATTTCTACTCAGTCATAGAAAAATATATTGAAGAGAGCATTGGTAGTTTAGATTTAAACCTGCGAAGTATAAAGAATATGGGGCAGGTCAACCTCTCGGAAATTGAAGTTAAATTAGTATCAGTCAATGATCTCCCAGATATGAAAATTGAGTTTGATGTCATTGTAGATGCAGAAATTGAAGTAGCAGAGGGTGACTATCATTATGATAATTTTGAACAGTGTAACCACTGGTTCTTGTTGCACTGTTCAGGAGATTTGGCTTGCAATTTAGATGACTTTACAATCTCTAGTGTAACTGAGTATACCAGTAAAAATAAACAGCCAAAACCTATGTCGGACTCTCTTGTTCCTATCATCTATAAGGAGCAACTGGAATCTGTCGCTACAGACTTTCTTCGCAGACACTACCCAGAAGCACTAAAGACCCCAATGGCAATTGAACCACAAGTACTAGCAGAAAAAATGGGTCTTACAGTGGAAATGAGAGAAATTACAAAGGATTTCTCTGTTTTTGGACAGCTATACTTTCATGATTGTGATGCAGTATTCTATGATGAAGACAGTGATGAGATGGTACAGACCCATGTAGATGCCAGAACTATCATAGTTGATCCAAAAGCGTTCTTCCTACGTAATCTAGGATCGGTAAACAATACCATTGTCCATGAGTGTGTTCATTGGGATCAGCATAGAAAAGCATTTGAATTGGAGCGGCTCTATAACAACAGCCTAACACGAATTAAGTGTCAGGTAGTTGGTGGCATAAAGGACAATAGCAGAGATGCAACTGATTGGATGGAATGGCAGGCAAATGCTCTCACTCCAAAGATACAAATGCCTCTTGCAATGTTTAAAACCCAAGCGTTTAAGTATATTAAGCAATTTCGTACGGAGTTAGGAACATCTGAACTTATAGATGTAATGGAGCCAGTTATTGACGCTTTGGCTACGTTTTTCTGTGTTTCTCGAACCGCAGCAAAAATCCGAATGATTGATGCTGGGTATGAGGAAGCAATTGGAACTTTTACTTACATAGATGGTCGTTACGTCAAACCTCATAGGTTTAAGAAGGGTGCACTTGAAAAAAACCAGACATTTTCCATTGGTGCGGAAGATGCGGCAATTCAGGGACTTACCAACCCTACATTAAGTGCTCTTGTAAGGGATGGTAGTTACCAATATGTTGATGCACATTTTGTTTTAAACCATCCCAAGTATGTAACTCAGGATATATTTGGGGAGACCGTACTAACTGACTATGCACGTAACCATATGGATGAGTGCTGCTTGATATTTGATTTATCAATAAAGTCGGGATGTAAGGAACGATATCATAGTGAATGTTTCTTAAATAGGGATGAAACTTCAGATATCGCCTTTGATATAGTATATGGAAGAGGATATCAGCATGCTTCGCCAGAAAAAAAGGCAGAAATGCTGGCAGCAAAACTTATGGAAGAGAATCGTATATATGGTGAACTGCCAACTAACTATCATACTAGTCTGAAAATAGTGCGTGAGTGGAAAGATGTAACATTTAAAGAATTAGCGGAGAGAACGATGGTTAACGAACGCACTATAAGGCGAATCGTTAATGGTGAAGAACAAGGGTCATTAAATTCAATCATTTTAATTTGCCTTGGATTACATCTCCCACCTAGAATCAGCTATCATATAATTAACAACTCTCCTTTTCGGTTGAATTTTCATAATAACAATAGTCATATCTGGTATGATTTTGCTTTGACATACCTTTACCCCCAAACGATGGACGAAATACGAGCTTTCTTACTAAAGCAAGGTGCAGATCCATTATAAAATTTCAAAATATTTTTGAAAAAACGGACACGGGATGTCCGTTTTTTTAGCTGTTAGGCACATGAGCCATACATAAATCCTTTTAAGGGTTTGTGTATGGCTTTTTTTATTGCTGTTTTTAGGTGTTTATATGAAAAAAGGCATCGTTTTGAGTATGAAATTACCGGGCATGAGGTGTCCGCCAAGGCTGTCCATTTCTACCTTACAATAATATTAGACGAAGGAAAGGTCCTTCGTAAGTAGCTAGATTAAGACCGTTCCTCGTCTACAAAAAAATATCGAATGCCTGATTTGCAATAAGGGCAGAGGATACATATTGTTTCGCTCCAATCCATAAGGATTGTTGCGGTGCAATAGAAGTACCTTACCTTATTGCGCTCATTTTCAGGATAAAAAGGTCTGTGTACTTCTGGTACAGGTCTATTTTTGTATCCTTTGCCGCCAATGCAATCCGGCGGAAAGGATGCAAAATGAAAATTAGAATTCAGCACGAAAACAAATCTATCTATCTGGAGGTACCAGACGAGGACTTTACCTTAATGATTGAGACGGATTATGAGGACAGGCTATCTTCTGCAGAGGACAAAGAAACTGTGACCCGGCGCTCTCCACAGGAGATAATGGACGAACGTTTCAACAAGCCGGAGTACAATAACTGGCATAAATTTGACAGACACAGAGGTATGCCAAAGAAACCATTCCGCAAGGATGACCAAGAGGTTGATGAAACCGACCATATGGACTACTTCCCTGACTACTCAGATGAAATTGATAGAGAGAAAGAAGAAGAGTATGAACATATCTGTGAAATTATTCGCAAGGCTCTCAAGGAAAAACAAGCAGAGCTACTGATTGCTATAGTCTTGGATGGTGTTTCGGTAACAGAGTATGCAGCACGTGAGGGAGTAAGTGTAAGTGCCATTTCACATCGCTTAGATACAGCTAAGAAGAATTTCAAAAAAATCTATCCAAAATCCTCAACTTTCCCCTCTTGCCATGGCTAATAGTTAGAGGGCAGCACATAAACGCTCTCGGAAAGAGGTGAATACATGAAGCACAACTTGAAAATCAGTGTTTCAAAAAAACCACAGTCTGGCGGGATTGTTTCCTGTCGAAACGTCACCATTAGGGAGCGTTTCCTTCGTTTCTTACTTGGTGATAAGCAGAAACTAACCATCCTTGTTCCGGGTGATACCGTACAGGAACTCGCCATCAGTGAGATTAAGGAAGGAGGAATAAGCCATGAGCAAGATCAAGCTACTCCTTGATGTGGTTTCCGATATGCGCTCTTTGGCAGACAGCATACAAGCGGTTGCTGATGTAATGGCGGGCAATGAACCTGTCGAAACAAAAGAACCGACTACAACTGTAAAAGAGCCTGAACCAAATAAAAAGGAAATCACTCTGGAGGAAGTCAGAGCAAAACTCGCTGAAAAGAGTCAAGCCGGTCTTACTGCCCAAGTAAGAGAAATAATCCAAAAATACGGTGGCTCTAAATTAAGCGAAGTGGACCCAAAACATTATGCAGATATGTTAAAAGATGCGGAGGTACTTGGGAATGAGTGATCATGCAGTTCTTTCCGCATCAGGCGCCCATAGGTGGCTGAATTGCCTTCCGTCTGCACGATTGGAACTGGAGTTTGTAAATAACGAATCCAGTGCAGCTGCCGAAGGCACCGCCGCCCATGCTCTCTGCGAACATAAACTCAAAAAAGCACTTCATATGAGAAGTAAGCGTCCTGTCTCAGTTTATAACTCCGATGAGATGGAAGAACACAGTGATGCATATGTGGAATTTGTAATGGAGCAGTTGGAGCTGGCAAAGCAGAGCTGCACAGACCCTTTAATACTAATCGAACAGCGTCTTGATTTTTCTTGCTATGTTCCACAGGGATTTGGAACCGGTGACTGCATCATTATTGCCGATAAGAAACTTCACATTATCGATTTCAAGTATGGCATGGGAGTATTGGTAGATGCGGTGGACAATCCACAGATGAAGTTGTACGCACTGGGTGCTTTAGAAATTTACGATAGTTTGTACGACATCGAGGAAGTTTCCATGACCATTTTCCAGCCACGCAGAGAGAATGTCAGCACATGGACAATACGGGTAGAGGATCTGAAAGATTGGGCAGAAAAAGAACTAAAACCAAGGGCTAAAAAAGCTTATGACGGTGAAGGTGAATATCTTCCGGGTGAGTGGTGTACTTTCTGTCGAGCGGCAGTTAAATGCCGTGCTAGGGCCGAGGAAAAACTGAAATTGGCACAATCGGAATTCAAGCTACCCCCACTACTTACGGACTCTGAAATCGAGGAAGTTCTATCTAAACTGTCCGATCTTACGAAGTGGGCAAATGAAATCATTGCTTATGCCACCGATGCAGCTGTTAATCACGGTAAAGAGTGGCATGGTTTTAAGGTTGTTGAGGGCAGATCTGTCCGCAAATTCAAGGATGAAGATGCTGTGGCTGAAGTAGCCAAAGCAAACGGTTATAAAGATATCTTTCGTCAGAGTCTCATCACTCTTACGGAAATGGAAAGGCTGATGGGCAAATCAAAATTTGAGAAGATACTCGGTGATCTTATATACAAGCCACCGGGAAAGCCGACTCTGGTCCCGCTATCGGATAAGCGTCCGGCTATGAACGTATCTAATGCAAAAAACGAATTTAACGAAATAACGGAGGAATGTGAATATGAATAATAAAAACAGAACGAAGGTTATTACTGGTGTAAACACACGTCTCAGCTACTTTCATGGCTGGGAACCGGTATCCATCAATGGTGGGGCAGAAAAGTATAGTGTATCGGTATTGATTCCTAAATCGGATAAGGAAACCATTAATGCCATCAATGCAGCAGTTGATGCAGCTATTGAAGAGGGCATTGCAAAGTTTGGCGGTAAAAAACCAAATAAGGCTGCTATCAAGCTGCCGCTTCGAGATGGTGATGTAGAACGAGATGATGAGGCTTATAAAGGACATTATTTTGTAAATGCCAACAGCACTACTCCGCCTCAGATTGTAGATAAAGCAGTCAAGCCTATTCTGGATCGCAATGAGGTATACAGTGGTTGCTATGCAAGAGTGTCACTTAATTTCTATGCTTTCAATTCTAATGGGAACAAGGGTGTGGCCTGCGGACTTGGTAACATCCAGAAGATTAGAGACGGAGAGCCTTTAGGCAGCAGAACCACAGCGGCTGATGATTTCACCACAATTGAAGATGATGATTTCCTAGCATAACAGCTAAAGTATGAATACAAACGGGGTGGTGGAAGTTGTTCTTCTGTCACCTCGTTTGCATTGGAAAGGGTGTAATACATGAATTCTATATCTATTGATATTGAGACATTTAGTAGTGCCAATCTTCAAAAATGTGGAGTCTACCGTTATGCCGAGAGTGATGATTTTGAAATTCTATTGTTTGGTTATTCGGTTGATGGCGGTGCAGTTCAGGTGGTTGATCTTGCCTGCGGAGAGAAAATCCCAAAAGAAATAATCAATGCTCTTATGGATAATTCCGTTACCAAATGGGCCTTTAATGCTATGTTTGAGCGTGTTTGCCTATCAAAATGGCTTAACCTTACTGATTATCTTGACCCTACATCCTGGAAATGTTCAATGATATGGTCGGCTTATATGGGACTTCCACTTTCACTTGAGGGCGTCGGTGCAGTCTTAGGATTGGAAAAACAAAAATTGACGGAAGGCAAAGACCTCATTAAATATTTCTGTACACCTTGCTCCCCTACTAAATCAAACGGAGGACGAGTTCGTAATTTGCCAAAACACGACATGGATAAATGGGAGCGATTTAAAGCATATAACCTCCGTGATGTGGAAGCCGAGATGTCAATACAGCAGAGACTATCTAAATTCCCGCTTCCAGAGAATATATGGTCAGAATATCATCTTGACCAGAAAATCAATGATCGTGGTATCGCTATAGACATGGTTTTTGTAAAACAAGCCGTCAAGATGGATGAAAAGTCGCGGGAAAAGCTAATGGCTTTAATGCAGGATATAACTAATTTGGAGAATCCAAACTCTGTACAACAAATGAAAGAATGGCTTGCTGATAACGGATTGGAAACAGATAGTCTTGGTAAAAAAGCAGTTGTTGAGATGTTAAAGACAGCACCTGAACCACTAGGCACCGTTTTGGAACTTCGTCAGCAGCTTGCAAAATCATCGGTGAAAAAATATACGGCAATGGAGAATGCGGTATGCAAAGATGGTCGTGCAAGAGGAATGTTTCAGTTTTATGGAGCAAACAGAACTGGTAGGTTTTCGGGCAGGCTTATTCAACTACAAAATCTCCCTCAAAACCATATGCCTGATTTGGAACAGGCTCGTGCTTTAGTTCGTAGCGGAAACTTTGATGCTCTTACCTTACTTTATGATTCTATCCCGGAAGTACTGTCGGAACTTATCCGAACTGCTTTTATTCCACAGGAGGGCATGAAGTTTATAGTTGCAGATTTTTCAGCGATTGAAGCTCGCGTTATCGCCTGGCTTGCAGGAGAAAAATGGAGAATAGATGTATTCCAAAATGGCGGTGACATTTACTGTGCAAGTGCATCTCAGATGTTTAACGTACCTGTGGAGAAAAACGGTGTCAATGGACATCTTCGTCAGAAGGGAAAAATTGCTGAATTAGCCCTAGGTTACGGTGGATCTGTTGGAGCACTGAAATCAATGGGTGCTTTGGAGATGGGAATTGAAGAAGAGGAACTTCAACCTCTTGTAACGGCTTGGAGACAATCCAATCCCAATATTACAAAACTATGGTGGGATGTTGACCGCGCTGTAAAAACCTGCGTTAAGCAGAAAACTCCTACAGAAACACACGGCATTAAATTTATATATCAAAGTGGAATGTTCTTTATTGTCCTTCCTTCCGGCAGGCGGCTTTCCTATGTGAAACCTCGTATGGGAGAGAATGTATTTGGTGGCGAGTCAGTCACTTATGAAGGGGTCGGAGGGATGAAAAAGTGGGAAAGAATCGAAAGCTATGGTCCAAAATTTGTAGAGAATATCGTCCAGGCAATCAGTCGTGACATTTTGTGCCATGCCATGCAGACATTAAAGAATTGTTCCATTGTAGCTCATGTACACGATGAAATTATAATCGAAGCGGATATGAGTATGTCACTTTCTACTATTTGTGAACAAATGACTAGAACACCAACATGGGCAAATGGCCTGTTACTTAGTGCTGATGGCTATGAGTGTCAGTTTTATCAAAAAGATTAAATATATTTTTTCAAAATCCTCAACATTCATTACCTCCTGTGGCTATTAGGTAGAGGGGTTTCCTCTCTGACTATATTACAGGAGGTAATTCGTATGGACGAATTAGTAAGAATCAACTATGAAAATGACCGCCCCACAGTGCTTGGCCGCGATTTGCATGCAGTTTTGGAAGTGAAAACACCCTATGATAAATGGTTTCCAAGAATGTGTGAGTATGGATTTGTGGAGGGTACGGACTTTTCGACATTTCTGTCGGAAAGTACAGGTGGAAGACCAGCTGTGGACCATCAAATAACAATTGATATGGCAAAAGAGCTATGCATGATACAGCGTACTCCAAAAGGAAAACAATGCCGCGGGTACTTTCTTGAAATTGAAAGACGATGGAACTCTCCAGAAGCAATCATGGCAAGGGCATTACAGTTTGCCAATCAGCAACTAAATCAAGTAAGGAATCAAAATAAATTACTTGAAGGTACGATTGCTGTTCAGAATCAGCAGATTGCGGAAATGAAACCGAAAGTCTCCTATTATGATGTAGTTCTAAATTGCAAAGACCTCATTTCTACATCAGCAATTGCCAAAGATTACGGCAAGTCAGCTATTTGGATGAACCGCTATCTTAATAAAAAGGGCATCCAATTTAAACAAGGTGGTATCTGGCTTTTATATCAGAAGTATGCAGAAAAAGGCTATACCAGCACCAAGACACATAGCTACATCGGTAGTAACGGTGAACTGCATACAAAAGTCCATACATATTGGACTCAAAAAGGCAGACTCTTCATTTACGAACTGTTGAAGGCAGATGGTATTTTGCCGCAGATAGAAATGGAGGGTGTGTAATGGGAATTGATAAATTCAATCATGAAGGATACCATGACCCAACTCCCCATGAGGCACTGACCAACATAATAAGAAAGAAAAAGGCAGAGAAAAAATCTGCCTTTAAGCCACTTGTATATATTTGTTCTCCCTATTCCGGTGATGTAGAAGGAAACGTTAAAAAGGCTCGCAACTTTTGTAGATTTGCCTTGGAGAATAATTGCATCCCAATTGCTCCCCACCTTATGTTTCCACAGTTTATGGATGATGAAAATCCAGAGGAACGTGAACTTGCCATATTTATGGACATCGTGCTTATGGGCAAATGCTCCGAGGTTTGGGTGCTAGGCAATACCATCTCAAGCGGGATGGCAAGGGAGATTGAAGTAGCCAAGAAACGCAGACAAACGGTCAGATATTTTAGTCCAGAGCATGAGGAGGTCGAAAGCTTATGAAAATCGCTGTGGGCAACAGTCGGATGGACAAGAAATGGAAAAACAAAGATATCTCGTGGGAGGATTTTTGTGCCCGTGTAAAGACAACACAACGTACTACGGAAACAGTAGAAGAATATCGGAAATTAAAAAGAGGCCAACAAGATGATATCAAAGATGTGGGTGGTTTTGTCGGAGGCCATTTAAAAGGGGGAAGGCGAAAGAAGGGCAATGTTTTATGCCGTTCTTTGCTTACCTTAGATATGGATTACGGTAGACCAGATATCTGGGAACAAATCAGTATGCTTTTTGATTTCAAATGCTGTGTTTATTCCACCCATAAGCATACACCGGAAAATCCAAGACTTAGGCTAATCGTTCCTCTTGCTCGTGAAATCAGCGAAGAAGAATACGCAGCCGTTGGACGTATGGTGGCAAAAGAAATCGGCATAGATCTTTTCGATGATACGACTTATGAAGCCCATCGTCTTATGTATTGGCCATCCACTTCCTCTAATGGTGAATTTGTTATTAATGTCAAGGTTATTTTGTACGATTATGCCAATATTTTTATGTACAGTTTTGCTAGGTTTCTTTATTAGAAATCTTAGAGAGCGCAGAAGCAGTTCTATAAGAGTTGCCTAATATATTTACGA
>MZGW01000010.1 GCA_002029295.1 Alkalithermobacter paradoxus
CGCTCGACTTGCATGTGTTAGGCACGCCGCCAGCGTTCATCCTGAGCCAGGATCAAACTCTCAAAAATAATTTGGCTCATATGAGCTGACTTTATGGTTAATTGAATTACTATTCGTCTGCTGTTTAATTTTCAATGTTCTTTCTTGTCTTAGCGACAAGTAATACTATATCAGCTTTCTTTAAGTGAGTCAACACTTTTTTTGAAAAACTTTTTTTGGAGCGGGTGAAGGGGATCGAACCCTCGCAGCCGGCTTGGAAGGCCGGAACTCTACCACTGAGCTACACCCGCATGTTCTGTTCGTTGACCACGTATAGTAATATATCATTTTTAAAATCTATTGTCAACATGTTTTTAAAATTATTTTTCTGTTTAAACGATATATGATTTAACATTATTTTATTATTAAGTTCTATGAAAGCAGTTCATACTTTTCTTGTATCAAAATAATAAAGGCAGGTATTTTAAAATACCTGCCTTTAAAAATGAAGCCTATACTAATATACCTGCTATTGTTGCTGTTAAGAATGCAGCAACAGTACCACCTATTAAAGATTTTATTCCTAATTCAGCTAAATCTTTTCTTCTGCTTGGAGCTAATGATCCGATACCTCCTAATTGAACTGCTATAGAACCAAAGTTAGCAAATCCACATAATGCATAAGTTAATATTGTTATCGTTCTTGGAAGTAATGTTCCATCAGCTATGTGTTGAGATAATTGAGCGTAAGCAACAAACTCGTTTATAACTGTTTTTTGTCCAAGTAAAGAACCTGCCGCAACCATATCTTGAGCTGGAACACCCATAACAAATGCAAGCGGTGCAAATACATATCCTAATATATTTTCTAAAGTTAATCCTTGTATTCCTACAAGATTTCCTACTGCTTCAAATCCAGCATTTAACATAGCTATTAAAGAAACGAATGCTAAAAGCATAGCTGCAACGTTTAATGCAAGTTGTAATCCTTCTGATGCTCCTCTAGCAGCAGCATCTATTATATTTGCGTCTATCTTTTCTATTTCAAATTTAATTTCACCTTTCGTAACTGGTTCTTCTGTTTCTGGAACCATTATCTTAGAAGCTACTAATGCAGCAGGTGCAGACATTATAGAAGCAGCTAGTAAGTGTCCAGCGTTTACTCCCATTCCAACATATCCTGCCATAACTCCACCAGCAACAGTAGCCATACCTCCTACCATTACAGCTGAAAGCTCTGATCTTGTCATTTTCTCAATGTATGGTTTTATAACAAGTGGTGCTTCTGTTTGTCCTACGAATATATTAGCTGCAGCTGATAAAGATTCAGCTCCTGAAGTTCCCATAAACTTAGCCATAACTCCTGCTATGTTCTTAATTATAAACTGCATAACTCCTAAATGATATAAAACTGCCATGAACGCCGAGAAGAATATTATAGTTGGTAATACTTGGAATACAAATATAAATCCGAAGCTTCCTATATCCATTAAGTTTCCAAATAGAAACTCTGCTCCACTTCCCGCGAAACCTAGTAATTTAGTTATTAATTCTGATAATGTCTGGAATACTGCTTGACCTATCTTAGTTTTTAGAATTATTAATGCGAATATAACTTGCATTAATACTCCTATTCCTACTAGCTTAAGATCAATTTTTTTTCTGTTTTCCGATACTAAGTAACAGATTGCTAATAAGACAAATATACCTACAAAGCTAATAAATCTTTCCATCTTCTTCTCTCCTTTTGTATTTTTTATTATATTTGTGTGTTTTCATAACGTTTTCATCTCAGCTTTTATATATTATCACATTTTGTCGAAGAAAACAATTGCCTAATTAATTTTTTTTAAATTTTTTTTTACTTTTCAGTTAACGTTTGATATTTATCTACAAAATAAAATATCCATATTAGTATGGATATTTATAGTTTGATATATTCAGTTAATCTGCGATGCTAAAGTATTTTTGTATTCCTATATATATAGCCCATGCTATCTTATCCTGATAGCTTCCTGATTTTAGCAACTCCTCTTCTTTATCATTAGATAAAAATCCACATTCAATAAGAATTGATGGTATTGAATTATTTTCGAGTAGATATATATTATCTCTTGGTTTTATACTTCTCTTATTATTTTTATCTAAGACTCTTCTAAGTTCTTCTTGTATAAACTGAGCTATCTCTTTACTTTGTTTATCTGATTTTGGATAAAAAACCTGAGCTCCATAATACTTTTTTTGTGGGAAACTATTCAAGTGTATCGATATAAGTAAATCCGCTTTCGATTCCTTTATTAATGCTTTTCTGTTTCTCAAATCTTCTAAATATTTTTCTCTTATGGTTTGAGCTTTTTCATATAATCTTTCGTCTTTTTCTCTTGTTAATATAACCAGCGCTCCACTTTCTTCTAATAATGTTCTAAGTTTTAAAACTATTTGCAAATTTATATCTTTTTCAAATGTATTATTATCTCCTACAGCTCCTGTGTCTAATTCTCCATGTCCAGCATCTAGTATTATTACCTTATTTGTTACAGGCATATTTATGCTTACATTTGATGTATTATCATCTATGAACAATATAATTCCTAGTAACACAAGTACTATAAGTAATAATAGTAAATACTTTTTATTTAAAAATACTACCATCTAGCTCCCCCCAAGATAAACATTCACACACAACTGATATGGCAATATTTTTATCAGCTGTTATGAATATATGAAAAAAGACCCTGGAATATTCCAGAGTCTTTTGAATTGGATATTATCTCTTTGAGAATTGTGGAGCTCTTCTTGCTGCTTTTAAACCGTATTTCTTTCTTTCTTTCATTCTTGGGTCTCTTGTTAAGAATCCAGCTTTCTTTAAAGTAGGTCTAAGTTCTGCATCAGCTTTAAGTAAAGCTCTAGAGATACCGTGTCTTACAGCACCTGCTTGTCCTGTAAATCCGCCACCTTGTACTTTAACTATAACATCATACTTTCCAGCTGTTTCTGTAAGTACTAGAGGTTGCATAACCTCTCTTTTTAGAGTTTCATAGTTGAAGTACTCATCTAAAGATCTTCCATTTATTACTACATTTCCTTCTCCTGGGATTAATCTAACACATGCTATCGAACTTTTTCTTCTACCAGTTCCGTAATATTGAACTTTTGCCATGGGTATATCCTCCTTTCAATATAAATACCGAATTATATATCTAATACTTCTGGTTGTTGTGATTGATGAGTATGCTCAGCACCTGCAAATACTCTTAATCTTGTCATCATTCTTTTTCTTAATTTGTTTTTAGATAACATTCCATTTACTGCATGCATGATAACTTCTTCTGGCTTTTCTGCTAAAAGTCTTCTGTATGGTATTTCTACTAAGTTTCCTACATATCCAGTATGATATCTGTATAATTTTTGATCTAATTTCTTTCCAGTTAATTTAACTTTCGCTGCATTAACAACAACAACGAAGTCTCCTCCATCTACGTGTGGAGTAAAAGTAGGTTTGTGCTTTCCTCTTAATATTTTTGCAATTTCACTAGCTAAACGACCTAAAGTTTTTCCTTCAGCATCAACAATATACCATTTTCTTTGAGTCTCAGTTGGTTTTGCTATATATGATTTCATTGCTTTCCCTCCTTGCTTAAGCGTTTAAATTTATTTTTCACCGTGTATATAAAGTCCGGGGCTAGTGGACTTATCAACATACGCATTCTAATATAGTTTAATACATAGAGCCGGGTGTGTCAAGCTAATAATATACTTTTTTCAAAAACAAACCTTTAGCTGGGGCTGTGTGTCCTGCTCTATTTCTATCTTTAGATTCTATTATAGTTTTCAGGTCTTCTTTTATTCTTCCTCTTCCTATATCAATTAATGTTCCGGCTATTATTCTAACCATATTATATAAAAATCCATTTCCTTCTACTTCTATAATTATTAAATCTTCTTCTTCCTTAATACTAATATCGTATATTGTTCTTACTGTAGTTTTGACAGATGATCCACTACTCATAAATCCTACAAAGTCATGTGTTCCTATTAATTGCTTTGCTTGATCTTTTACTTTACCCATATCTAAGTCATAATTTATATTGTAAGAGAAATTTCTATATATAGGCCTTTTATATCTACTATTCAATATTACATATCTATATACTTTCTTTTTTGCAGAATATCTTGAATGAAAATCCATACAAACTTCTTGAGAAGATATTATACAGATATCTTCAGGTAATTTAGAATTTATCGCTCCTGCAAATTTTTCTGCTGGTATAGCGCTACTCGTTGTGAAGTTTGCTACTTGTCCAAGTGCATGAACTCCACTATCAGTTCTTCCTGATGATGTTAGATTAACTATTTCTCCTGTTACCTTTAAAATAGCGTTTTCTATTACTTCTTGTATAGATATACCATTCTTTTGCCTTTGCCACCCTGCATAATTTGTTCCTTCATACTCTATTGTAAGCTTTATATTTCTCATACAATCACCTGAACTTAAAATAATATTATTAAAACAAGATATGTCAAAATAGTAGCAAATGCGATATAGTCTTTTCTTGTGAATCTTATCTGTTTCATCTTGCTTCTATTTTCTCCACCTCTGTAGCATCTAGCTTCCATTGCCATAGCAAGTTCATCTGCTCTTCTAAACGCACTTATGAAAAGAGGTACTAAAAGTGGAATTAAGTTTTTTGCTCTATTTAAAATATTCTTGCTTTCAAAATCAGCTCCTCTAGCCATCTGTGCTTTCATTATCTTATCTGTTTCATCTAATAATGTAGGTATAAATCTTAATGCTATTGTCATCATCATAGCTAGTTCATGTGCAGGAACTCCTATTTTCTTAAATGGATTGAGTAATTTTTCTATTCCATCTGTAAGTTCTATAGGAGACGTAGCCAGTGTAAGTATCGACGTTCCAGTTATTAAGAAAATCAACCTAACTGCCATAAATATACCCTGTCTTAAACCTTCTTGAGATATACTTGCAGGTCCTATAGAGTAAATTATTTTTCCAGGTGTCATAAATGCATTTATTAATAGAGTAAATAATAGTATGAACATAAGAGGCCTAAGACCTTTTAAAATGTACCGTACTGGTATTTTAGATAGTTTTAGTATAGACCCTAAAAATGCAAGAACAAGTAAATAAAGATAAAAGCTTTCTATAATAAATAAAGAAGCCATAAACATAAATGTTCCTAGTATTTTAACTCTTGGATCTAACTTATGAACTGTAGAGTTTGTAGGATAATACTGACCTATGGTTATATCTTTTATCATATTTTTTTACTCCTTATATACTTTATTATCTCCTCTTTAGCTTCTTTTATAGTAATTATATCTTCTCTTATATCAAATCCTTGCTCTCTTAGTTTTTTGATAAGCTGAGATACTAAAGGAACATCTAACCCTATATTTCTAAGCTTATCACATTCCATAAACACCTTTTTAGGATGTCCTTCTATTTCTATTTTCCCCTCTGCCATTACTATTAACTTTGTAGCCACTTTTGCCATGTCTTCCATGCTATGAGATGAAAGTATTATAGTTAAATCTTGTTTCTCGTGTAACTTTTTGATTTGCATCAGTATCTCATCTCTACCTTTAGGATCAAGTCCTGCTGTTGGCTCATCTAGTACTAATATTTTAGGTTTCATAGCTAATACTCCAGCTATAGCAACTCTTCTTTTTTGTCCACCAGAAAGTTCAAAGGGAGATCTATCTTTTATATCTTCATAATCTAATCCGACTAGTTTTATAGATTCTATTACCCTTTTTTTAATTTCATCTTCATCTAGCCCTAAGTTAGAAGGACCAAAAGCTACATCTTTATATACAGTTTCTTCAAATAACTGATATTCAGGGTATTGAAATACAACTCCTACTTTTTTTCTAATATCTACTAAACTTATATTACTATCTGTTATATCTATGTTATCAATAAATATTTTTCCGCTAGTAGGTTTTAGTAGTCCATTTAGATGTTGTATCAATGTCGATTTTCCTGAACCTGTGTGCCCTATAAGTCCAACTAGTTCTCCACTTTTTATTTCAAGATTAACATTGTCTAATGCTAAACTCTCAAATGGACTGTTAGGGTTGTATATATGCCTTAGATTTTCTATTAATATTGACATAAGCTCATCACCATCTCATCCACACTTAATATGTCTTCTTTTATTTTCAGTCCAGATTTTCTAAGTTCATACGCAAGCTCTGTCATATATGGAACATCTAATCTTAGTTTTTTTAATTTATCTACCTGAGTAAATACATCTTTTGGCTTTCCCTCAAGTACTATTTTTCCTTTCTCCATTACTATTATTCTATCTGCATCTATTGCTTCTTCCATAAAGTGAGTTATATGAACTATTGTTATATTTTCTTCCTTGTTAAGCTTCTTTATTGTATTTATTACTTCTTTTCTTCCACTAGGATCTAGCATAGCTGTTGGTTCATCTAGTATTATGCAGTCTGGTTTCATAGCTATAATTCCAGCTATTGCTACTCTTTGTTTCTGACCTCCTGATAGTAAATGAGGTGCCTTGTTTCTAAATTCGTACATATTAACAGACTTTAATGAAGTTTCTACTCTCTTTTTTATTTCATCAGGATTTATACCTAGATTCTCTGGTCCAAATGCTACATCTTCTTCTACCACTGTTCCTACTATTTGGTTATCTGGATTTTGAAATATCATTCCAGCGTTTTGTCTTATTTGCCATATCTTATCTTCGTCTTTCGTATTCATTCCAGCTACTATAACGTTTCCATGCACTGGCTTTAGTATTGCATTCAAGTGCTTAGATAGTGTAGACTTTCCAGATCCATTATGTCCTATTATAACGACGAATTCACCTTTTTTTATGTCTAGATTTACTCCATCTAATGCTTTTAGATTTGTTTCTTCTTGCAAATATTCGTATA
Organism: Alkalithermobacter paradoxus; assembly: GCA_002029295.1. GTDB lineage: Bacteria > Bacillota > Clostridia > Peptostreptococcales > Peptostreptococcaceae > Alkalithermobacter > Alkalithermobacter paradoxus. The sequence goes on from MZGW01000010.1 coordinate 6,907, forward strand.
CAACATCTTCTACTTTTATTATATTGTCCATAAAAATACCTCTCTTAATCTATTTGTAAGGTGATTACTACAATATTATATAAAAACAGAAGCATTTTTGAAAGTGAAAATGTATAAGTAAAAAGGGAACTAAGCTATTCGCCTAATTCCCCGTAAGTTTTATACTAATTCAATTATAGACATTTCTGCTCCGTCACCTTTTCTAGGTCCAACTTTAAGGATTCTAGTGTATCCACCATTTCTCTCTGTGTATTTAGGAGCTATTTCTTCGAATAATCTAGTAACAACACTTTCATCTAATACATATGCTAAAACTTGACGTCTAGCGTGAAGATCTCCTCTTTTACCTAGAGTTATCATCTTCTCAGCCATTCTACGAGTTTCTTTAGCTCTTGTTGTAGTAGTTTCTATTCTACCGCTTCTTAGTAAGTCTGTAACTAAGTTTCTAAGCATCATATTTCTATGAGCAGTTACACGACCAAGTTTACGATATACAGCCATGCCTATCCCTCCTTTTCTGCTTCCTATTCTTCAGATGGCTTAAGATCTAAGCCTAATTCTTCTAATTTCTGAATAACTTCTTCTAGGGATTTTTTACCAAGATTTCTTACTTTCATCATCTCTTCTTCACTTTTGCTGCTCAATTCTTCAACTGTATTTATACCCGCTCTTTTTAAACAGTTGTAAGATCTAACAGAAAGATCAAGTTCTTCAATAGTCATTTCTAGAACTTTTTCTTTTTTGTCTTCTTCTTTTTCAACCATAATTTCTACATTGCTTACATGCTCTGTAAGGTTTATGAATAAGTTAAGATGTTCAACTAAAATCTTAGCTCCTAGAGATATTCCTTCTTGAGGATTAACGCTTCCATTTGTCCAAACTTCAAATATTAGCTTATCATAGTCAGTTACTTGCCCTACTCTTGTATTTTCGATTTTGTAACTAACTTTCTCTACAGGAGTGTATATTGAATCAACTGGTATTACCCCTATAGGCATATCATAAGATTTATTATTTTCAGCTGAAACGTAGCCTCTTCCCTCATCAATGTTTATCTCCATGTACACTTTAGCATCTTTATCTAAAGTTGCAATGTGTAAATCTTTGCTTAGTATTTCAACATCAGGTGGGCATAATATGTCTTTTCCTGTTATTACACCTTCACCTTGAGCTTCTATTTTAAGGGTTCTAGGACCTTCTCCATCTATCTTAGCTGATAGTTCTTTTAAAGAAAGTATTATTTCTGTAACATCTTCCTTTACTCCTGGTATAGTTGAGAATTCATGTAAAATTCCATCTATTTTTATAGATTTAACAGCTACACCTGGAAGAGAAGATAATAAAACTCTTCTTAAAGCATTCCCTAAAGTTATTCCATAGCCTCTTTCTAGAGGCTCTATAACAAACTTTCCATATTTGTTGTCTTCGCTTATTTCCAAAATTTCTATTTTCGGCTTTTCTATTTCGATCATTAATAAAACCCTCCTTAAAGTTTATTAATGCACTGAGGGCAACTAATTCTATGACAAAACTAGGTCTATTATTTAGAGTAAAGCTCTACTATTTGATGCTCTTCTATGTGAAGATCTATGTCTTCTCTTGTTGGAAGTGCAACTATTTTACCTGTCATATTTTCTAGGTTCATTTCTATCCATCTTGGTGATGTTTTGCTAGTGTCTTCAGCTAACCCTTTGAATTTAGTTGAAGATTTTGATCTATCTTTAACTGTTATAACATCTCCTAGGTTAACTATTAAAGATGGTATATCTACTTTCTTTCCATTTAAAGTGAAGTGACCATGTGTAACTAATTGTCTAGCTTCTTTTCTTGAAGAAGCAAGTCCCATTCTGTAAACAACATTGTCTAATCTTCTCTCTAATAAGCTAAGTAAGTTTTCACCTGTTATTCCTTGCATTTTCTCTGCTTTTTCATAAAGGTTTCTGAATTGAGTTTCTAAAACTCCGTATATTCTCTTAACTTTTTGTTTCTCTCTTAACTGAGTACCATAGTTAGATAATTTTTTTCTATTTTGTCCGTGTTGTCCAGGAGCATAGTTTCTTTTGTTTACAGCACATTTGTCTGTATAGCATCTATCTCCTTTAAGGAATAATTTCATTCCTTCTCTACGGCAAAGTCTACATACTGCACCTGTATATCTTGCCATGCTTCAATACACCTCCTACTGTTAAATTACACTCTTCTTCTCTTTGGTGGTCTACAACCATTGTGTGGCACTGGAGTAACATCTTTTATTGTAGTAACTTCAAGTCCTGCCACTTGAAGCGATCTTATAGCTGCTTCACGACCTGAACCTGGTCCTTTAACAAAAACTTCTACAGTTTTTAATCCATGCTCCATAGCAGCTTTTGCAGAAGTCTCAGATGCAACTTGTGCTGCAAATGGAGTAGACTTTCTTGAACCTTTAAATCCTAACTGTCCAGCACTTGCCCAAGAAATTGCATTACCTTGAACATCAGTTATAGTAACTATAGTGTTGTTGAATGTTGATTGAATGTGAACATGACCACGTTCTATATTTTTACGCTCTCTTCTTTTAACACGAGTTGCTTTATTTTTAGGTTTAGCCATTTATCTTCCCTCCTTACTTAGAAACTATTTTTTCTTCTTACGAGATACAGTCTTTCTTGGTCCTTTTCTAGTTCTAGCGTTAGTCTTAGTTCTTTGACCTCTTAGTGGAAGTCCTCTCATGTGACGAATTCCTCTGTAGCACTTGATATCTCTTAGTCTTTTTATGTTTAGAGATATTTCTCTTCTAAGATCTCCCTCTACTAAGTACTCAGCATCTATTGCTTTTCTTAAAGCATTTACTTCATCTTCTGTTAAATCCTTTATTCTTATGTCAGGATTTATGTTTACTTTCTTTAATATTTCTTGAGAAGTACTTTTACCTATACCAAATATATAAGTTAAGCCTATTACTACTCTTTTGTCTCTTGGTAAATCTACTCCGGCTATTCTTGCCATGCTTTTACACCTCCTAAACTGTAAGTTAACAAAAGCTTTTAAAAAGTTATATAATTAAATTCCGAAGGCTTAGTTTTTTTTAATTTTAAGCTCTCTATTTTACCACAATTTAATATTATAATATATTAAACATTAAATTACTAGCCCTATATTAGCCTTGCTTTTGTTTGTGCTTTGGATTTTCGCAAATAACCATTACTTTTCCTTTTCTTTTGATTATTTTGCACTTTTCACATATGGGCTTCACAGATGGTCTAACTTTCATTAATATCCCTCCTTAGACTACTTTTTGCGCCAAGTAATCCTTCCTCTTGCTAAATCATATGGTGAAAGTTCAACATTTACTTTGTCACCTTCAAGTATTCTAATAAAATTCATTCTAAGTTTTCCTGATATATGACACAATATCTCATGTCCATTTTCAAGTTTAACTTTAAACATAGCATTTGGTAGAGCTTCTACAACCGTACCTTCTAGCTCTATAACATCTTTTTTGGCCATTAACTAACCAAACCTCCAATCTGCAAATCAAGTCTAAAGACTTAATCGCTTCAGCTCACTTCTTAAAAAAGCATTGTTAATCTTCTCATTTTCTGAAATTGCATCTTTAAGATCTTGTGATATCTTTTTTAATTTGATCAAGTGTTTTATTTTCTTTAGCTTAGGATTTTCTAGTTTTCTTAAATCTCCATCTGCAACAAGAACATATTCTTCATTTACTATCTTGAGTACAAAGAAAGGCCTTCCTTTGTCTCTTCCAGCTTTAGATACAACTACTTGACCTATATTTATATCGTTAGTATCCACTAATTTCACCTCTTTGCTACTGGGTTAAGGAGCCGTTAATATCAAAGGCTCATCTCCAGTTATAGCTATGGTATGCTCATAATGAGCTGACTTTCTACCATCTACTGTAACAGAGGTCCATCCATCTTTTAGTATTTTTACATGGTATGATCCAGCATTAACCATTGGTTCTATGGCTAAAACCATTCCTTCTTGAAGTCTTGGTCCTTTGCCTTTTGGTCCATAATTAGGTATCTGAGGATCTTCATGGAGATTTGATCCAATTCCGTGTCCTACAAAGTCTCTAACTATAGAAAATCCGTTTTTTTCCACGTGGTTTTGTATAGCATTAGATATATCAGATAATCTATATCCTAGCCTTGCAAATTTTATTCCCTCATAAAAGCTATCGCGAGTCACTTCTATAAGTTTTCTATCTTCTTCAGATATTATTCCAACCCCATAGGTTTTTGCTGAATCACCATGATATCCTTTGTAAAAAGCTCCTACATCAATACTTACTATATCTCCTTCTTTAAGTACTCTAGTTCCTGGTATTCCATGAACAACTTCTTCATTTATTGAAGCACATATAGATCCTGGATATCCACTATATCCCTTAAAAGAAGGTTCAGCATTGTATTTTCTTATAGTGCTTTCTGCTATTTCATCTAGTTCTTTTGTTGTAATCCCTGGTCTTATAAACTCTTTTAATACTTCATGAGTTTTTGCCACTATCTGACCTGCTTCTCTCATTAACTGAATTTCGCTAGCAGATTTTATTATTATCATTATTCTACACTTCCTAAGGCATCAACAATGTCATCAAAAACCTTATCTATTGATTGTTCTCCATTTACATTAAGAAGTATACCTTTTTCACAGTAATATTCTGCTAAAGGTTTAGTTTCATTTAAGTAAACTTGAATTCTCTTAGATACTGTTTCCTCGTTGTCATCTGCTCTTTGATATAATTCTCCTCCGCAAACGTCACATTTGTTTTCAGCTTTTGAAGGGTTGAACTCTATATGGAATGTAGCTCCACAATCTTTACAGATTCTTCTTCCTACCGCTCTACTTATAAGTATATCCGTATCTACTTCTATATTGATAACTTTGTCTAGACTCATATTCATTCCATCTAGTACTGAATCTAAGGCTTTAGCTTGAACTACAGTTCTTGGAAATCCATCTAGTAAAAATCCGGCTTTGCAGTCTTCTTCAATAAGTCTTGATTTAACTATTTCAACAACAAGCTCATCCGGAACTAGTAGCCCTTTATCCATATATTCCTTGGCTTTTCTTCCAAGTTCAGTTCCTTCTTTAATATTCTTTCTAAATATATCTCCTGTAGATATATGAGGTACTTTGTACTTCTCAACTATTCCTGAAGCTTGTGTTCCTTTTCCAGCTCCAGGAGGTCCGAGTAATATAAGTCTCATTTGATCATCTCCTGGGGTTAAGTTTTTTATTTTAAGAAACCTTGGTAATGTCTAGTAAGCATTTTTGCTTCTATTTGCTTCATCGTCTCTAGTGCAACACCTACTACTATAAGTAGCGCTGTTCCTCCTAAACTGAATGGAATAGTAGTGAACCTAAATACTAGCATCGGTAATACAGCAATCAAAGCTAAGAATAAAGCTCCTGCTAGAGTTAATCTTGTAAGAACTCTATTTAAATAGTCTTCTGTCGGCTTTCCTGGTCTTATTCCAGGAATAAATCCTCCATTATTTTTCATGCTATCCGCTATCTCACTTGTATTAAATGTAATTGCAGTGTAAAAGTAAGCGAAGAATATTATTAATATCGCTTCTAATGTAATGTATATCCAAAATCCAGGATTTCCTGATGGCGACAACCACTTGTTGACAAAGTTTTCATAACCACCTTTGAAGAAAAACGACAATGTTTGAGGGAATACTAGCATAGATGAGGCGAATATTACAGGTATAACTCCTGCTTGATTAACCTTCATTGGTATATGAGTACTTTGACCTCCATACATTTTTCTTCCTACAACTCTCTTAGCATACTGAACAGATATCTTTCTAGTAGCCTGAGTTATAGCTATTACAGAAACTATTATAGCTATTCCTATAATAGCAAATACTATTAGTTGTATTACGTTTAATTGACCCTCTCTTAAAAGTCTGTACGTATTAATTACTGCTCCTGGTAGTCTGGATATAATCCCTACAAATATTATCAATGAGATTCCATTACCTATGCCTTTTTCAGTGATTTGCTCACCTAACCACATCAAGAATGCCGTACCTGCAGTTAAGGTTGAAACTACAACTATTACAGAAAAAGCATCTTTAGATATTAAAGCATTACTAAATAATCCTACACTTATAGCTGTAGACTGAAGAAGTGCAAGAGCAATAGTCACAAATCTTGTATAAGAAGTGATTTTCTTTCTTCCATCTTCTCCTGACTTAGATAGTTCCTCTAGGCTTGGAATTGCAATAGTTAAAAGCTGTATAACAATAGATGCAGTAATATATGGTGTTATACTAAGTGCAAATATTGTAAAGTTGCTAAATGCTCCACCAGCAAACATATCATAGAAGGAAAGAAGACCTGCTTGGTCTACTACCTTCTTTATGATACTTATATCAATTCCAGGTACAGGTATAGACGATCCTACTCTAAATACTACAAGCATAAGCAAAGTATACAAAACCCTTTTCTTTAAATCAGGAATTTTCCAAGCGTTTCTTAAGGTAGTTAGCACCTTAGATCACCTCTGCCTTTCCTCCAGCAGCTTCTATTTTATCAGTAGCTGATTGAGTAAACTTATGAGCTTTTATATTTAACTTTCTCTCTAAGTTACCTTCACCTAATATCTTAACTCCATCTTTCTCAATCTTTCTTATGATTCCCATATCTCTTAAGATTTCTGGAGTTACCTCAGCACCATCTTCAAATATGTTTAATTTTTCAACGTTCACTAATGAATAAACTTTCTTGAATGGATTGTTGAATCCTCTCTTAGGAAGTCTTCTGTATAAAGGCATTTGTCCACCTTCAAATCCTGGTCTTACTCCACCACCTGAACGAGCTCCTTGTCCTTTTTGTCCACGTCCTGAAGTTTTACCTTGACCAGTTGCAGTACCTCTTCCTAGTCTTTTTCTTTCTTGAACAGCACCTTCGGCAGGTCTTAATTCATGTAACTTCATGAGTACACCTCCTTATCCTATGAAATTAACCTTCTATTACTTCTACTAAGTGACTTACTTTGTTGATCATACCTCTTATTTGAGGATTGTCTGGTTTCTCCACTACTTGTTCTCTCTTTTTAAGACCAAGAGCTTCTATAGTTTTTCTTTGATTAGGATTAGTTCCTATTACGCTTCTTACAAGCTTTATCTTTAAATTAGCCATTATATTCCCTCCTAACCTAGAAGATCTTCTACCTTTCTACCTCTAAGTTTAGCTATTTGCTCAGCAGTTCTTAGATTTTTTAGACCTTCCATAGTAGCATTTACCATGTTTCTTGAGTTGTTAGTTCCAAGAGACTTAGCTCTAACGTCTTTTAATCCAGCTAATTCAAGTACTGAACGAACAGGACCTCCTGCGATAACCCCTGTACCTTCTTGAGCTGGCATTATTAAAATGTTACCCGCACCGAACTGACCTTTTACTTGATGAGGAATTGTTGTTCCAACCATTGGTACGTATATTAAGTTTTTCTTTGCATCTTCAACAGCTTTTTTTATTGCATCTGGTACTTCCATAGCTTTACCAGTACCTATTCCAACATGTCCGTTTTCATCTCCAACAACTACTAAAGCTGAAAATCTAAATGTTCTACCGCCTTTAACAACTTTAGTAACACGTCTTATCTCAACAACTTTTTCTTTTAGGTCAAGTTGTCTTGCATCTATAGGCTTACGAAGCATTTATTTCCCTCCTTCTTATTAAAAGTTTAATCCGCCTTCTCTAGCTCCTTCAGCTAATTCTTTAACTCTACCATGATATAAATATCCACCACGGTCAAATATAACTTTATCTATTCCTTTTTCTAATGCTTTCTTAGCAACAAGTTTTCCTACAAGTTTAGCAGCTTCTTTATTTCCTGTAGCTTTTACTTGATCTTTTATTTCGCTTTCTAAGCTTGAAGCAGCAACTAATGTAGTTCTGTTTACATCATCTATTATTTGTGCATAAATGTTGCTGTTACTTCTGAAAACATTTAATCTAGGTCTTTCAGCTGTTCCAGAAACTTTCTTACGAACTCTTCTATGTCTTTTCAGCCTAGTTTCGTTTTTGCTCGCCTTATTGAACACTTATATTCACTCCTTTCTATTTCTTACCTGTTTTACCTTCCTTACGTCTTATAACTTCTCCAGCGTACTTAATACCTTTACCTTTGTATGGCTCTGGCTCTCTCCAAGCTCTTATCTTAGCAGCGTAGTTTCCTACTAATTGCTTATCTATACCTTTAACTAGTATCTCAGTTTGACTCGGAACCTCTACAGTTATTCCTTCTGGATCTTCCATTTCAACTGGATGAGAGAATCCTAAACTCATAACTAATTTTTTACCTTGTTTTTGTGCTCTGTATCCTACACCAACAAGTTCTAGTTTTTTCTCGTACCCTTTAGTTACACCTTCTATCATGTTTGCAATTAAAGTTCTTGTTAAACCGTGTAAAGATCTATGTCTTTTGTTATTTGTTGGTCTTTCAACAGTTATAACATTTCCTTCAACGTTTATTTTTATGTCAGATGCAAATTGCTTGCTTAGTTCTCCTTTTGGACCTTTTACTACTACATTGTTATTTGCGTCTACGTTAACTTGTACACCTTGTGCTATTTCAATTGGTTTTACACCTATTCTTGACATGCCTACACCTCCTTACATCTGTATAATTTATTACCAAACGTAGCAGATTACTTCTCCACCCGTATTTTCTTTTCTTGCTTGTTTATCTGTTAATATACCTTTAGAAGTAGATATTATAGATACTCCTAATCCGTTTAAAACTTTCGGTATCTCATCTTTAGCCGCATAAACTCTCATTCCTGGTTTTGATATTCTCTTTATACCAGTTATAACTCTTTCACCAGCTTTTCCGTACTTTAATTGGATTCTTATTATACCTTGCTTTCCATCTTCTATAACGTCATATCCTTTTATAAATCCTTCTTCTAAAAGAATTCTAGCTATTTCTTTTTTTATGTTTGAAGCAGGTATGTCAACTGTTTCGTGCTTAACCATGTTTGCATTTCTTACACGAGTTAGCATATCTGCAATTGGATCTGTCATTGTCATCGCTTAAACCCTCCTTCCGTTTATCTTACCAGCTTGATTTTTTAACGCCAGGTATTTGTCCTTTGTAAGCTAATTCTCTAAAGCATATACGACAAATACCGAACTTTCTTAAAACAGAATGTGGTCTACCACATATAGTACATCTTGTATATTCTCTCGTTTTGTACTTTTGTTTTCTCTGTTGTTTAACAACCATTGCTTTTCTAGCCACTGGAGTCCCTCCTTATTTACTTACTAAATGGCATTCCTAATAACTTTAATAATTCACGAGCTTCTTCGTCAGTGTTTGCAGTAGTAACGAATATTATATCCATACCACGAACTTTATCTACTTTATCGTACTCTATTTCAGGGAATATTAATTGTTCTTTAACCCCTAGAGAGTAGTTTCCTCTACCATCAAATGAATTAGATTTTACACCTGCGAAATCTCTAACCCTTGGTAAAGATATGTTCATTAATTTATCAGCAAAGTGGTACATTTTATCTCCTCTTAAAGTTACTTTAGCTCCTACAGGCATACCTTCTCTTAATCTGAAGTTTGCTACTGATTTTTTAGCTTTAGTAACAACAGGTTTTTGACCACATATTATAGTTAATTCTTCAACTGCTTTCTCTAATCCTTTTGGATTATCCTTAGCATCTCCAAGTCCCATGTTTATTACTATTTTCTCTAACTTTGGCACTTGCATTATGTTTTTATAACCAAACTTCTCCATTAAAGCTGGTACAACTTCATTTTTATACTTTTCAGTTAATCTTGAAGCCATTTTAGTCCCTCCTTTCGATATTACGTTGAATTATATTTCTTCTCCGGTCTTTTTAGATATTCTTACTTTTGTTCCGTCAGCTAAGAACTTGTGTCCAACTCTTACACCTTTTCCTGCTTTAGCATCAAATAACATAACATTTGAAACGTGGATTGACGCTTCTTTGTTTATTATTCCGCCTTGTTGAATTTTAGCGTTTGGTTTTTGGTGTTTTGTTATCATGTTAACACCTTCAACTATAACTCTTTGAGTTTTAGGCATAGCTTTTAATACTTTACCTTTTTTACCTTTATCTTTACCCGTTATAACTACAACAGTGTCACCTTTTTTAACGTGCATTTCGTACACCTCCTTAATTATAATACCTCTGGTGCAAGTGAAACTATCTTCATGAAATCTTTTTCTCTTAATTCTCTTGCAACAGGTCCGAAGATACGAGTCCCTACAGGAGTTTTATCATCTTTTATTATAACAGCAGCATTTTCATCGAATTGTACGTAGCTACCGTCTTTACGTCTTAAACCTTGCTTAGATCTAACTATAACAGCTTTAACAACTTTACCTTTTTTTACAACTCCACCAGGCGTTGCACTTTTTACGCTAGCAACTATAACATCGCCTATATTACCAGCTTTTCTTTTACTTCCTCCTAAAACACGTATGCATAATAATTCTTTAGCTCCTGAGTTGTCTGCAACTTTTAAACGTGTTTCTTGTTGTATCATAGTAATACCTCCCTTCGCTCTTACTTCTCAGCTTTCTCTATGATTTCCACTAATCTCCAGTTTTTATCCTTCGATAATGGTCTTGTTTCCATTATTTTAACCTTATCGCCTATCTTGCATATATTATTCTCGTCGTGAGCTTTGTATTTCTTAGTTCTTTTTACCGCTTTTGAGTATAACGGGTGACGAACGAAGTCTTCTACTGAAACAACTATTGTTTTTTCCATTTTGTCACTTACTACACGACCGATTCTTACTTTTCTTCTTCCTCTTTCCATTTTAAAGCCTCCCTTCTGTATTAAGCTCTAAGTTCCTTTAATTCTCTTTCTCTTAGGATGGTTTTTACTCTAGCTATATTCTTTTTAACAAATTTAACTTGAGCTGTATTTTCAAGCTGTCCTGTAGCCAATTGGAATCTTAAGTTAAATAACTCACCTTTTAATTCATTTAGCTTTTGACCTAGTTCCTGGCTTGTCATATCTCTTAAATCTTTAGCTTTCATCAGCTTCACCACCCTTTACTTCAAATTCCTCACGTTTTACAAACTTACATTTTACAGGGAGTTTATGCATTGCAAGTCTCATAGCTTCTCTAGCTTTTTCTTCTGGTACACCAGCAAGTTCGAACATTACTCTTCCCGGTTTAACTACAGCTACCCAGTATTCTGGAGAACCCTTACCAGCACCCATACGAGTCTCAGCTGGTTTTCTAGTTACAGGCTTGTGAGGGAATATCTTTATCCAAACTTTACCCCCTCTTTTTATATATCTAGTCATAGCGATTCTGGCAGCTTCTATTTGGTTAGAAGTTATCCAAGCTGGCTCTAAAGCAACAAGTCCAAATTCTCCGTAAGTAACTTTGTTTCCTTTGTGAGCTTGACCTGTCATTCTACCTCTATGAACTCTACGACGTTTTACTCTTTTAGGCATTAACATGAGTATCTTCCTCCTTCCTTAACTCTATATTACTCTTCTCTTTTTTCTCTTCTTGGTCTAAAGTTTCTGTTATCTCTTCTATCGTTCTTTTTGTTATCTTTTCTATCGTTTCTTTTCTTTGGCTCTTCTACTCTTGGAGTTGCTCCATTTCTAGTTGGAAGTACTTCTCCGTTACAGATCCACACTTTAACTCCTATTTTTCCGTAAGTAGTGTTAGCTTCTGCAAATCCGTATTGTATATCAGCTCTTAATGTTTGAAGTGGTACATTTCCTTCGCTGTATCCTTCAGTTCTAGCCATTTCAGCTCCACCAAGTCTACCAGAAGTTGCAACCTTGATTCCTTTCGCTCCAGCTTTCATAGCTCTTTGTATTCCTTGCTTCATAGCTCTTCTGAAAGCAACCCTTCTTTCTATAGCTAATGCTATATTTTCAGCAACTAATTGAGCATCTCTTTCTGGATTTTTTACTTCGTTTATGTTTATTACAACACTTTTCTTAGTCATGTTTTCCATTTCGTTCTTTAAAGCTTCGATTCCTGCTCCACCTTTTCCTATTACCATTCCAGGTTTTGCAACAAATAAGTTTATTTTAACTTTGCTAGCCGCTCTTTCTATTTCAATTTTAGATACTCCAGCAGTGTTTAGTTTAGCTTTTAAAGCCTTACGGATTTGGTGATCTTCTAATAATAAGCTTGCGAACTCTTTTTTGTTAGCGAACCATCTAGAGTCCCAATCCTTAATTACTCCAACTCTAAGACCGTGTGGATTAACCTTTTGTCCCATTTATTTCCCTCCTTATCTCTCTTTTAATACTACTCCTATATGGCTAGTTCTCTTTCTTATTGTAGTAGCACGACCCATCGCTCTTGGCATGAATCTCTTCATAGTAGGTCCTTGATTAGCATATATTTCAGCTATATATAACTTATCAACGTCCATGTTTTGATTATTTTCTGCATTAGCTGCAGCAGATTTTATAACTTTCGCTACTATTGGAGCTGCTGCTCTTGGAGTATATTTTAATATAGCTAACGCTTCGTTTACATTCTTACCTCTTACAAGATCAGCTATTTGGCCTGCTTTTCTAGGTGTTACACGTACATATTTAGCAATTGCTTTAGCTTCCACATTAATTACCTCCTTCCTTAAATCACTATCTTCTTTTAGAAGTTTTCTCGTCGTCTTTGTGTCCTTTGAAAGTTCTTGTAGGAACGAATTCACCTAATTTATGTCCAACCATATCTTCAGTTACATAAACAGGTACATGTTTTCTTCCGTCATGAACAGCTATAGTGTGTCCTACCATTTGAGGAAATATAGTTGATGCTCTCGACCAAGTTTTTATAACTTTCTTTTCGTTTGCTTCGTTCATTTCTTCTATTTTCTTTAAAAGTCCAGCGTGAATAAAAGGTCCTTTTTTAGTTGATCTTCCCATGTTTCTTCCTCCTTTCCAGTCTCCTAGATATTACCTATTTCTTTCTTCCTGATACTATCATTTTATTAGAAGCTTTATTCTTCTTACGAGTCTTATGTCCAAGAGTTGGTTTACCCCAAGGAGTAACTGGTGTTGGTCTTCCTATAGGTGCTCTACCTTCTCCACCACCGTGTGGATGGTCATTAGGGTTCATAACAGATCCTCTAACTGTAGGTCTTATACCCATATGTCTCTTTCTACCAGCTTTACCTATAGTAACATTTTCATGCTCTAAGTTTCCAACCTGACCGATTGTCGCTTTGCAGTTTGCGTTTACGTATCTCATTTCTCCAGATGGTAATCTTAATAAAGCATTTTTTCCTTCTTTAGCCATTAATTGAGCTGCTGCTCCAGCAGATCTAACTAACTGACCACCTTTTCCTGCTTTCATTTCTATGTTGTGAACTAATGTACCAACAGGAATGTCTTTTAATTTTAATGCATTTCCTACTTTTATATCTGCTTCTTCTCCAGATACTACCATAGTTCCAACTTTTAATCCATTTGGAGCTAATATATATCTTTTCTCTCCATCTACATAGTGAAGTAATGCTATATTAGCAGATCTGTTTGGATCGTACTCGATAGTAGCAACCTTAGCAGGTACACCATCTTTATTTCTTTTGAAATCTATTATTCTATATTTTCTCTTCGCTCCACCACCATGGTGACGAACAGTTATTTTACCTTGAGCATTTCTACCAGCATTTTTCTTTAATGTAACAAGTAATGATTTCTCCGGCTCTTGAGTTGTTATTTCATCAGAAACTAAAACCGTCATGTGTCTTAAACTAGGAGTAATCGGTTTAAACTTCTTAATTGCCATCCTGTTTCCCTCCTTCTTTCTATAGGTTTGTTAATTATGCTCCTTGGAAAAACTCTATTTCTTTGCTGTCAGCAGTTAATTTAACAACAGCTTTCTTGAAACTAGATGTTCTTCCTTCGTGTCTTCCCATTCTTTTTAATTTTCCATCGTAGTTTAGAGTGTTTACTTTTTCCACTTTTACACCGAATATAGTTTCTACAGCTTTTTTAACCTCAGTTTTGTTAGCTTTTTTATCAACTATGAAAGTGTATTTTTTCTCTGCCATTTCAGCCATACTTTGCTCTGTAACAACAGGTTTTATGATTATATCATGTGGATTAGTCATTACGCGTACACCTCCTCCACTTTTTTAACAGCGTCTTTAGTTATTATGAACATATCATGTTTTAATATATCGTATACATTGATTGTATTTGTTAAAGCAGTTTCTACTCCTGGAATGTTGTTAGCTGATTTTATTACGTTTTCGTCTTTTTCAGCTAAAACAACTAAAGCTTTCTTTTCTACTTTTAAGTTGTTAAGTATTTTAACGAATTCTTTAGTTTTTGGAGCATCCATGCTTAAAGAATCTAAAACTATGATCTCTCCGCTATTAACCTTAGCAGTTAAAGCACTTCTCATAGCAAGTTGTCTTACCTTCTTAGGTAAAGTATATCTGTAATCTCTTGGTTTTGGAGCGAATACTACTCCTCCACCTATCCATTGTGGAGATCTTATGCTACCATGTCTAGCTCTTCCTGTTCCTTTTTGCTTCCAAGGCTTTCTTCCTCCACCTCTTACTTCTGCTCTAGTTTTAGCAGATTGAGTACCTTGTCTTTTGTTTGCTAATTGATTTTTTACCACTTCGTATAAAACGTGCTCATTTACTTCTACTCCGAACACATTTTCCGATAACATGATTTCATCAATCGCTTCACCATTTATGTTGTATACCGCTACTTTTGGCATATTATTTCCTCCTTTCTTACCTCGATATTAACTATCCGTTTTTAACCGTTTCTTTTATAGTTACTAAAGACTTTTTAGGTCCTGGTATAGCACCTTTTACTAATATAAGGTTCTTTTCAGCATCCACTTTAACTATTTCTAAGTTTTGAATAGTTACTCTTACAGCTCCCATGTGTCCTGCTAATTTTTTACCTTTGAATACTCTTCCTGGGCTAGTTCCAGCTCCTAAAGAACCTGGTCCTCTGTGGTATCTAGAACCGTGACTCATAGGTCCTCTGCTCTTACCATGTCTTTTTATAGGACCTTGGAATCCCTTACCTTTAGAAGTTCCTGTAACATCCACTTTGTCTCCAGCTGAGAATACATCAACTGATATTTCTTGTCCTACTGTGTAATCAGTAGCGTTTTCTACTCTGAATTCTCTTAAGAACTTTTTGTAAGCTAAGTCAGCTTTTTCAAATTGTCCTTTTTCAGGCTTGTTTAAGCTTTTTGGTTTTACTTCTCCAAAACCAACTTGTACAGCGTTGTAACCATCAACTTCTTTAGTTTTGATTTGAGTAACAACCATAGGACCTGCTTCTACAACAGTAACCGGTATAACTCTACCTTCTTCATCGAAAATTTGAGTCATTCCTAATTTTTTTCCTAATATTCCTTTCATTCTTTGACACCTCCTATAATCTTACAGCGGATTGCAATATAGCAATCATCCTAAGATAAGGTTTATCTATATCCATATCTTAGCTATCTAAATTATTATAATTTGATTTCTATATCAACACCAGCAGGTAAGTCAAGTCTCATTAAAGAATCAACTGTTTTTGCTGTTGGACTAGATATATCTATAAGTCTTTTGTGAGTTCTTATTTCGAACTGCTCTCTAGAGTCCTTATATTTATGAACTGCTCTTAATATAGTTACCACTTGTTTCTCAGTTGGTAGTGGTATTGGACCTGAAACTTTAGCTCCAGTCTTTTTAGCTGTTTCAACTATTTTTTCAGCTGATTGATCTAGTATTTTGTGATCATATGATTTTAATCTTATTCTTATTTTTTCATTACTAGCCATTTTATTTCCCTCCTTCATCGCACGTTATATTGTTTACGTACGACTTGACACCGATAAACTGTTCCGGGTGTGTTGCATTTTGTAAAACAGAAACATTAATACACGGTATCACGTCGCCCGATTCTAAGATACGAACATACTCGATAAAAATTACCTGGTATACCAGCAACCTTTTATTTCATCGCACTCTGCAAACACACTATTATAGTTTATATCAAATCTCATCATATTTCAAGCTTTTTTTGTCGCAAATTTCATTGTAATTTTTTTGAAAAAAAGAGAAGGAATACTCCTTCTCTTTCAGTATATTATTCTATTATAGTAGCAACTACTCCTGCTCCTACTGTTCTTCCACCTTCACGGATAGCGAATCTTAATCCTTCTTCGATTGCTATTGGAGTTATAAGTTCAACTGTTATTGTGATGTTATCTCCAGGCATTATCATTTCTGTTCCTTCTGGTAACTTGATAGCTCCTGTAACGTCTGTTGTTCTGAAGTAGAATTGTGGTCTGTATCCATCAAAGAATGGAGTATGTCTTCCACCTTCTTCTTTCTTTAATACGTATACTTCTGCTGTAAACTTAGTGTGAGGCTTTATTGTTCCTGGCTTTGCAAGTACTTGTCCTCTTTCGATTTCGTCTCTTTGTACTCCTCTTAATAATGCTCCTATGTTATCTCCAGCTTGCGCTTGGTCTAATAACTTTCTGAACATTTCTACTCCTGTACAAACTATTTTTCTAGTTTCTTCAGCAAGTCCTACTAATTCAACTTCGTCTTGTACTTTTAATACTCCTCTTTCTACTCTTCCTGTAGCAACTGTTCCTCTTCCTGTGCTTGAGAATACGTCTTCTACTGGCATTAAGAAAGTTTTGTCTACATCTCTTTCTGGCTCTGGAATGTATGCATCTATTTGCTCGAATAATTCTACTATTTTATCTCCCCATGGTCCCATTGGATCATTTAATGCTTGAAGAGCTGATCCTCTTACTATTGGAGTGTCATCTCCTGGGAACTCATATTGATTTAATAAGTCTCTTACTTCCATTTCAACAAGCTCTAATAATTCTTCATCGTCTACCATATCACATTTGTTTAGGAATACTACAATGTATGGTACACCAACTTGTCTTGATAATAGTATATGCTCTCTTGTTTGAGGCATTGGACCATCTGCTGCAGAACAAACTAATATTGCTCCGTCCATTTGTGCTGCTCCTGTTATCATGTTCTTAACGTAGTCAGCATGTCCTGGGCAGTCAACGTGAGCGTAGTGTCTGTTTGGTGTTTCGTACTCAACGTGTGCTGTTGATATTGTGATTCCTCTTTCTCTTTCTTCTGGAGCTTTATCTATGTTTGCAAAGTCTACTGCTTCTCCAAGCCCATATCTTGCATGTAATGTCTTTGTTATAGCAGCTGTTAATGTAGTTTTTCCGTGGTCAACGTGTCCTATTGTTCCGATGTTAACGTGTGGTTTAGTTCTTTCAAATTTAGCTTTTGCCATTTTGAACCCTCCTTAAATTTTATTAATTCTAAGATTTGTTATGTATGATAGGGCTAGCGCCCTACCATATTTATAATTAATTATTTATTTTCTGTTATCTTCTTAGCAACTCCTGCTGGAACTTGCTCGTAGTGATCGAAGATCATTGTGTATGTTGCACGTCCTTGAGACATAGATCTTAATGTAGTAGCATATCCGAACATTTCAGATAGTGGAACAAATGCTCTTATTACTTGAGCTCCCATTCTAGCTTCCATACCTTCTATTCTACCACGTCTTGAGTTAAGGTCTCCCATTACGTCTCCCATGTAGTCTTCTGGAGTAACTACTTCAACTTTGAAGTATGGCTCTAAAAGACAAGCGTCAGCTTTCTTCATAGCATCTTTAAATGCCATAGAAGCAGCAACTTTGAACGCCATTTCTGAAGAGTCAACCTCATGGTAAGATCCATCGTATAACTCAACTTTAACGTCAACAACTGGATATCCTGCGACAATACCAGCTTCCATAGCACCTTGGATACCTGCATCAACTGGTCCAATGTACTCTTTAGGTATAGCTCCTCCAACAACTTTGTTAACAAACTCATATCCTGCACCTGGTTCTTGAGGCATAACTCTGATCTTAACGTGACCGTATTGTCCTCTACCTCCAGATTGCTTAGAGTATTTGTGTTCAACGTCAACAGCTTTAGTGATAGTTTCTCTGTACGCAACTTGTGGTGCTCCAACATTTGCTTCTACTTTGAACTCTCTTAGTAATCTGTCAACGATTATTTCAAGGTGAAGTTCTCCCATACCTGCTATTATTGTTTGTCCAGTTTCTTCATCAGTACGAACTCTGAAAGTTGGATCCTCTTCAGCAAGTCTTTGAAGAGCAATACCCATCTTTTCTTGAGCTGCCTTAGATTTTGGCTCTATAGCAACAGATATAACTGGCTCTGGGAATTCCATTGACTCAAGAATTATAGGATGAGCTGGATCACATAAAGTATCTCCAGTTGTAGTATCTTTAAGACCTACAGCAGCAGCTATATCTCCTGCGTAAACCTCTCCTATCTCTTCTCTTGAGTTAGCATGCATTTGTAGTATACGTCCAATTCTTTCTTTCTTATTCTTAGTAGCATTTAGTACGTAAGATCCAGAATTTAACACTCCTGAATAAACTCTGAAGAAAGCAAGTTTACCAACAAATGGGTCAGCCATTATTTTGAATGCTAATGCAGAGAATGGCTCTTCATCGCAAGAATGTCTTTCAGCTTCTTCTCCATTTGGAAGTATACCTTTTATAGCTGGTATATCTGTTGGAGCTGGCATGTAGTCAACAACTCCATCAAGCATAAGCTGAACTCCTTTATTCTTGTAAGCACTTCCACAGAATACTGGGTTCATTTCACAAGCTATAACAGCTTTTCTTATAGCTGCTTTAATTTCTTCTTTAGTTAACTCTTCTCCATCTAGATATCTCATCATTAACTCTTCGTCAGTTTCAGCTGCAGCTTCAACTAATTTTTCTCTCCACTCCTGAGCTAAATCCATCATATCTTCTGGAATGTCAACTATTTCTATGTTTTGACCTAAGTCATCTCTGTACATTCTAGCATTCATTTCTATAAGGTCTATTATACCTTCGAATGTTTCTTCTTTTCCTATAGGAAGCTGTACCGGAACAGCATTAGCTCCTAATCTATCTTTCATCATTTGAACAACATTATAGAAATCTGCTCCTAATATATCCATTTTGTTTACAAATGCTATTCTAGGAACTCTATATTTGTCAGCTTGTCTCCATACATTTTCTGATTGAGGTTCAACTCCACCCTTTGCACAGAAAACAGCAACCGCTCCGTCTAGTACACGTAAAGATCTTTCAACTTCTACAGTGAAGTCTACGTGTCCTGGAGTATCTATAATGTTAATTCTGTTATTATTCCATTGACAAGTTGTAGCAGCAGAAGTTATTGTTATACCTCTTTCCTTCTCTTGCTCCATCCAGTCCATAGTTGCTCCACCTTCGTGTGTTTCGCCTATTTTGTGGCTAACACCTGTGTAGAACAGAATTCTTTCAGTAGTAGTAGTTTTACCTGCATCTATATGAGCCATTATACCTATATTTCTTGTTCTCTCTAAAGGAAATTTTCTTGGCAATGTACTCTCTCCTTTCTGATGTTAGACATCAGTTTCTCTATCTTACCATCTATAGTGAGCAAATGCTTTATTAGCTTCTGCCATCTTATGAGTATCTTCTTTCTTCTTAACAGATGCTCCTGTGTTGTTAGCTGCATCCATTATTTCTTTAGCTAATTTTTCTACCATTCCTTTTTCTCCACGAGCTCTAGAATAGTTAACTAACCATCTTAATCCTAAAGTTTCTCTTCTGTCTGCTCTTACTTCTACAGGAACTTGGTAGTTAGCTCCTCCTACACGTCTAGCCTTAACTTCTAATACCGGCATTATGTTGTTCATAGCTTTTTCGAACACTTCTAAAGCGTCTTCTCCGCTTCTTTCTTTTATAAGTTCAAAAGCACTATAAACTATATTTTGAGCTTTTCCTTTTTTACCATCTATCATTAAGTTGTTTATTAATTTAGTAACAACTTTACTTCCATACATAGGATCTGGTAAAACTTCTCTTTTTGGAACATTTCCTTTTCTTGGCATTTTACTTCCCTCCTTAATCATTTTTTAGATCATCGGTACTCGACAATTTACATTGCCGTGATGCCTAAATATATATATATTTAAAGCACCGAACCATTAATTAATTATTTTTTAGCAGCCTTAGGTCTCTTAGCACCATATTTAGATCTTGCTTGCATTCTCTTATCTACTCCTGCAGTATCTAAAGAACCTCTTACTATGTGGTATCTTACCCCTGGAAGGTCTTTAACTCTTCCTCCTCTTATAAGAACAACACTGTGCTCTTGTAAGTTGTGTCCTTCTCCAGGAATGTATGCAGTAACTTCTATACCATTAGTAAGTCTAACTCTGGCAACTTTTCTTAAAGCTGAGTTAGGTTTTTTAGGAGTTACAGTCTTAACAGAAGTACATACACCTCTTTTTTGTGGCGAACTCATATCTATACTTCTCTTGTTTAATGAGTTGAAACCTTTTTGTAATGCTGGAGCAGTAGATTTAGATTCAACCGCTTGTCTTCCTTTACGAACTAATTGATTAATTGTTGGCACTACGTGCACCTCCTTCCAAAATTTTGGCTTTTATTTTTTTAATATTCCAGCTATAGCAGTTCCCACATCTATAGAGCAGGCTTTGCCAAGCTTTTTAACTGAGTCAACATAAATTATATTTATGTTTTTTTGTTTTGACATTTCCTCTACATTTCTTACAATATGTTTTTCTGCGTCTTGTGCTATGAATACTGTTTCAACTTTGTCTTCTTTTAAGGCTCTTGTTGTTTGTTTGGTGCCTACTACTTTTTTAGAAGTTTTTAATTCTTCTAGATTCATAAAGTTTCCTCCTTATTAAACACAAGGGGGAAAATCCCCCGAATGTTCAAAAGTCAACTTTTGTTAAAATTACACACTTTTATATTTTATACTATACACTATTAAGTGTCAATAGATGTTTGTTAAAGCTTATTTTGTAAGTTTATTCCGCTTTTTCCACTGCTATATTTTTATATCTCTTCATTCCTGTACCTGCTGGAATTAATTTTCCGATGATTACATTCTCTTTTAGTCCTATAAGTTCATCTTCTTTTCCTTTTATAGCAGCTTCAGTTAATACTCTTGTTGTTTCTTGGAACGATGCAGCAGATAAGAATGATTCTGTAGCAAGCGATGCTTTTGTTATACCTAGAAGAACCCTCTTAGCCACAGCAGGATTTCCACCGTTTTCTATGGCTTTTTCATTCTCTCTATTAAATTCTAGTATGTCTACAAGACTTCCAGATAATAAAGGAGTGTCACCCGATTCTTCTATTTTAACTTTTGCAAGCATCTGTCTAACTATTACTTCTACGTGTTTATCATTTATGTCAACACCCTGCATTCTATAAACCCTTTGTACTTCCTTAACTATATAATCCTGAACTCCTAGTACACCTTTAACACCTAGTATGTCATGTGGATTTATAGATCCTTCCGTAAGTGGATCTCCTGCTTCTATATACATTCCATTCTTAACTTTTAGTCTTGATCCATACGGTATTGCATAAGTCATAGTTTCTCCATTTTCAGGAATTACGTTAACTTCTTTCTTTCTTCCTGTTTCGTCAACTTCAACTCTTCCTGATATTTCTGATATTACAGCTAATCCTTTTGGCTTTCTAGCCTCAAATAGCTCCTCTACCCTCGGAAGACCTTGAGTTATATCTCCTCCTGCAACTCCTCCTGTATGGAATGTACGCATCGTAAGCTGAGTTCCCGGCTCACCTATAGATTGAGCTGCTATTATCCCTACAGCTTCTCCTATGTTAACTTCTTTACCTGTAGCTAGGTTTCTTCCATAACACTTAGAGCATACTCCATGAGAAGTTTTACAGTTAAGAACTGTTCTTATCTTAACTTTTTCAAGTCCAGATGCAATAATTCTTTCAGCATCATCTTCAGTAATCATTGTATCTGCAGGAGCTAAAACTTCTCCAGTTTGTGGATGAATTATATCTTCAAGTGTATATCTTCCTACTATTCTTTCGTATAGTTCCTCTATAACTTCATTTCCATCTTTAAATGCTGCAACTGTTAATGCTTCATTTGTTCCACAATCAACTTCTCTAACTATAACATCTTGACTGACATCAACAAGTCTTCTTGTAAGGTATCCTGAGTCAGCTGTACGAAGAGCAGTATCGGCTAGACCTTTTCTAGCACCGTGTGATGATATGAAGTATTCAAGTACTGAAAGTCCTTCACGGAAGTTAGACTTAACTGGTATTTCAACTGTTTTACCAGCTGCATTGGCCATAAGACCACGCATTCCACCAAGCTGTCTTATCTGGTTTTTACTACCTCTCGCTCCTGAATGAGCCATTATGAATACATTGTTTAATCTTCCAAGACCTTTCATTAAGGCATCAGTTACATTTTCTGTTGTCTCTGTCCATATTTGAATAACTTTTTCATATCTTTCATCGTCAGATATTAATCCTCTTCTAAATGCTCTTTCATACTTTTCTACTTGTTCTTCTGCTTTAGATATTAACTCATACTTTTCTTTTGGTATATCCATATCTGCAACAGCTATTGTTATAGCTCCTTTTGTAGAGAACTTAAATCCTAATTCTTTTATATTATCTAGCATTATAGCTGTGATTGTATTTCCATGTCTTCTAAAGCACTTGTCTATTATTTTACCTAATTGCTTTTTATCAACTAAGAAGTCTACTTCAAGTGCATACTTATCTTTATTTCTATCAACATAACCTAAATCTTGCGGTATATTCTCATTGAATATAAATCTTCCAACTGTACTTTCAACTAACTGTCCTTTATCTTCAGGGCTAAGTTTCTTTCTAACTTTTACTTTAGCATGAAGGCCTACAACTCCGTTTTGATATGCAAGTAGCATCTCGCTGTAATCTTTGAATATAGATCCTTCTCCCTTTTCTCCAGGTATATCTATAGTTAAGTAATAACTTCCTAATATCATATCCTGAGTAGGTGTAGTTATAGGTGCACCGTCTTTAGGAGCAAGTATGTTATTTGTAGATAACATTAGGAATCTAGCTTCAGCCTGAGCTTCTACTGATAAAGGTACATGGACTGCCATTTGGTCTCCATCGAAGTCAGCATTATACGCTGTACATACAAGAGGGTGAAGTTTTATTGCTTTACCTTCTACTAAAACTGGCTCAAACGCCTGTATACCTAATCTATGCAGAGTAGGGGCACGGTTTAGTAATACTGGGTGTCCTTTTATAACTTCCTCTAAAACTCCCCAAACTTCTGGTTTTACCTTTTCAACCATTTTCTTAGCATTCTTTATATTGTGAGCAAATCCTCTTTCTACTAATTGATTCATAACAAATGGTTTGAAAAGCTCTAGTGCCATTTTCTTAGGTAGACCACATTGATAGAATTTAAGTTCTGGTCCAACTACTATAACCGAACGTCCTGAGTAGTCTACACGCTTACCAAGTAAGTTTTGACGGAAACGTCCTTGTTTTCCTTTTAGCATGTCGGATAATGATTTTAAAGGTCTGTTTCCAGGACCCGTAACAGGTCTTCCTCTTCTTCCATTATCTATAAGTGCATCAACAGCTTCCTGAAGCATTCTTTTTTCATTTCTAACTATTATATCTGGTGCTCCAAGTTCTAAAAGTTTCTTTAATCTGTTATTTCTATTTATTACTCTTCTATATAAATCATTAAGGTCTGATGTAGCAAATCTTCCTCCATCTAGTTGCACCATTGGACGAAGATCTGGAGGAATTACTGGTATAACATCTAGTATCATCCATTCAGCTTTATTGTTTGATTGTCTAAATGCTTCTACTACCTCTAATCTTCTTATAGTTCTTATTCTTTTTTGTCCAGTGCTATCTTTAAGCTTGCTTTTTAACTCTTTTGATAGTTCTTCAAGATCAAGGTTTGAAAGTATTTCCTTTATAGCTTCAGCACCCATTCCTGCTTTGAATGTATTGCCATACTTTTCAATTGAATCTCTATATTCTTTTTCAGTTAAGAGTTGTTTTTCACTTAATCCTGTATCTCCTGGATCTATTACTATATAAGATGCAAAGTAAAGTACTTTTTCTAAAGATCTTGGAGACATATCTAGTATAAGTCCCATTCTACTTGGTATTCCTTTGAAGTACCAAATGTGAGATACTGGCGCAGCAAGTTCTATATGCGCCATTCTCTCTCTTCTAACTTTTGATTTTGTAACTTCAACTCCACATCTATCGCAAACTACACCTTTGTATCTAACTCTTCTATATTTACCACAATTACACTCCCAATCTTTTGTTGGGCCGAATATTCTCTCACAGAATAGTCCATCTTTTTCTGGTTTTAAAGTACGGTAGTTTATAGTCTCAGGTTTTTTAACTTCACCTTTAGACCATTGTCTGATTTTTTCTGGAGATGCTAATCCAATTTTTATAGATTCAAAATTGTTTAGTTCAAACAAGGAGTCTCTCTCCCTTCTTATATGAATTTATTAAAGTTGTATTAAAAATCTAAATCATCTTCATCTTCTTCAAAACTTTCATCTAACGCACTCTCGTCAAATTCTATATCGAAATCTTCTTCTATGTCTTCTTCAACTTCATGCAAGTCTTCTATATCTTCGATATCATCATCGCTTGGAATATATTCAAAGTTATCCATTAGTTCATCATCTTCAGTAGATTCTTTTACTTCTATTTCTTCATCTTCTTCAGTTAGAACTTTTACATCAAGGCATAAACTCTGTAATTCTTTTATTAAAACTTTGAATGATTCTGGTATTCCAGGTTCAGGAATGTTTTCACCTTTTATTATAGCTTCGTAAGTTTTAACACGTCCTATAACATCATCTGATTTAACTGTTAATATTTCTTGAAGTGTATGAGATGCACCATATGCTTCTAGTGCCCAAACCTCCATCTCTCCAAATCTTTGACCACCAAATTGTGCTTTTCCACCTAGTGGTTGTTGAGTAACTAAAGAGTATGGTCCTGTACTTCTTGCATGTATCTTGTCATCTACTAAGTGGTGAAGTTTTAACATATACATGTATCCAACAGTTACATCATTGTCAAATGCTTCTCCTGTTCTTCCATCACAAAGTGTAAGTTTTCCATTTTCTGGATAACCTGCTTCTGTTAAAGCTTTCCTTATGTCGCTTTCTCTAGCTCCATCAAATACAGATGTAGCAACATGCCATCCAAGTGCTTTTGCCGCAAGTCCTAGGTGAACTTCAAGAACCTGTCCTATGTTCATACGTGAAGGAACTCCTAGAGGATTTAGTACTATTTCTATTGGTGTACCATCCGCCATAAATGGCATATCTTCTTCAGGTAATACTCTAGATATAACACCTTTATTACCGTGACGACCAGCCATTTTATCTCCAACATTTATTTTTCTCTTCTTAGCGATATATACTCTTACAAGTTCATTAACTCCTGGTGAAAGTTCATCGCCATTTTCTCTTGTAAACACTTT
This sequence comes from Alkalithermobacter paradoxus, assembly GCA_002029295.1. Taxonomy (GTDB): domain Bacteria; phylum Bacillota; class Clostridia; order Peptostreptococcales; family Peptostreptococcaceae; genus Alkalithermobacter; species Alkalithermobacter paradoxus. The sequence continues at coordinate 32,315 of MZGW01000010.1, forward strand.
AACATCTACTATTATTCCAGACTCTCCATGTGGAACTCTTAAAGATGTATCTCTAACTTCTCTAGCTTTTTCTCCGAATATAGCACGAAGTAATCTTTCTTCAGCTGTAAGTTCTGTCTCTCCTTTTGGAGTAACCTTACCTACTAGTATATCTCCAGATTCAACTTCTGCCCCTATTCTTATTATTCCTCTTTCGTCTAGATCTCTAATAGCATCTTCTCCTACATTTGGAATATCTCTTGTTATTTCCTCTGGTCCAAGCTTTGTATCTCTTGCTTCTGATTCATATTCTTCTATGTGTATAGTAGATAATCTATCTTCCCTAACTAATCTTTCATTTATCAGTATAGCATCCTCGTAGTTATATCCTTCCCACGTCATGAATGCTATAAGACAGTTTCTTCCAAGAGCTATTTCTCCCATATCTGTAGATGGACCGTCTGCTATTACGTCTCCTTTTTGAATTATATCTCCTCTATTTATTATAGGAGTTTGATTTATACAAGTTCCTTGGTTAGATCTTTTGAATTTAAGAAGCTTGTATCTATCTTTATTTCCATCTTCTCTTTTGATTACAATTTCGTCAGCAGTTACTTTTTCAGCTATACCTGAATTTCTAGCAACTACAACAGCACCAGAATCCTTAGCTGCTCTATATTCAGCACCTGTTCCTATTATAGGAGCTTCTCTTCTAACTAGTGGAACTGCTTGACGTTGCATGTTCGATCCCATAAGTGCACGGTTGGCGTCGTCATTTTCAAGGAAAGGTATCATTGCTGTAGCTATAGAAACTACCTGCTTAGGTGAAACGTCCATATAGTCTACTAAATGTACAGGAGTAATTTGTATAGCACCATTTTTAGCTCTACAAGTTACTCTTTTATTTACGAATCTTCCTTCTTCATCTAACGGCTCATTAGCCTGTGCTCTTATATAAAGATCTTCCTCATCTGCTGTCAAGTAGTGTATTTCTTTTGTAACAATTCCCGTTTCTTTCTCAACTTTTCTGTAAGGAGATTCAATAAATCCATATTCATTTATTTTTGCATACGAACTTAATGAGTTTATAAGTCCGATGTTTGGTCCCTCAGGCGTCTCTATAGGACACATCCTTCCATAATGAGAATGGTGAACCTCACGAACCTCAAACCCTGCTCTTTCACGTGAAAGACCACCAGGTCCTAATGCTGATAATCTTCTTTTGTGAGTTAATTCAGAAAGTGGATTTGTTTGATCCATGAACTGAGATAACTGAGAACTTCCAAAGAACTCTTTTATAGATGCTGCAACAGGTCTTATGTTCATTAACGCCTGCGGAGTAGCTACTTCAACATCTTGTATTGTCATTCTTTCTTTTATAACTCTTTCCATTCTAGAAAGACCTATTCTGAATTGGTTTTGAAGTAATTCTCCAACAGATCTTACTCTTCTATTACCAAGATGGTCTATGTCATCTGTATAACCTACTCCATTTAATAGGTTGAATTGATAACTTATAGAAGCTATTATGTCATCTAGTATTATATGCTTTGGAATAAGTTCTCTCATTCTGTCTTTTATTGCTTCTTTTATTTCTTCTTCATCATCGTAACTATCTAGTATCTCTTTTAGCACTGGATAGTACACTTTCTCTCTTATGTTTAAGTCATCTATATTAAAATCTATGTGAGCTTTGATATCTACAAAGTTGTTTCCTATAACCTTAACTACCTTTTCATCTTCTGAGTATACATTAACTACTTTTATACCAGAGTTTTGAATCTCTATAGCTTTATCAAGACTTATTTTTTCACCTTGTTTTACAAACACTTCACCTGTTTCAAGGTTAACTATATCTTCTGCAGCTACTTTATTCATTATTCTGTGATGTAAAGATAGCTTTTTATTAAATTTATATCTACCTACTCTTGCAAGGTCATACCTTTTTGCATCAAAAAATAGTGAATTTAATAAAGATGATGCACTTTCAACAGTAGGAGGTTCACCTGGTCTTAATTTCTTGTATATTTCAATTAATCCTTCTTCAGTTGTTTTGGTATTATCTTTTTCTAGAGTAGAGAGAAGTCTTTCATCTTCTCCTAAAAGATCTATGATTTGTGCATCTGTTCCAAAACCTAATGCTCTTAAAAGCGTTGTTACAGGTTGTTTTCTAGTTCTATCAACTCTTACAGATACAATGTTGTTTGAGTCAGTTTCATATTCTAGCCATGCTCCTCTATTAGGAATAACAGTGGCAGAAATTAATTTATTACCTGATTTGTCTATAGTTTGAGCATAATATACTCCTGGAGATCTTACTAATTGGCTTACTATTACTCTTTCTGCACCATTGATAACGAAGGTTCCTTTTTCTGTCATCAGTGGGAAATCTCCCATAAAGACTTCTTGTTCCTTAACTTCTCCGGTCTCTTTATTTATAAGTCTTACTTTTACTTTTAAAGGAGCTGAGTATGTAGCATCTCTTTCCTTACATTCTTCTACTTCATATTTTGGTTTTTCATCTAGTGAATAGTCTACGAATTCTAAGATAAGATTACCTGTGTAGTCTTCTATAGGCGAAATATCTTCAAAGACTTCCTTTAACCCTTCATCTAAAAACCACTTATAGGAATCTAGCTGAAGTTCTATAAGATTAGGTAATTCTGCTATTTCCTTGATTTTAGAAAAGCTTATTCTAGTTCTTTTACCTATTTCGACAGGATGTGGCATTAAATTTTCACCTCTCATAATAAAATAAACCTGAAAAACACATATTTTTCCACTCTAACGCATTCAATAATTTTATCACATGTTTGTCAATAGGTCAAGACAGTTTTGTGAAAAAAAAGGTGCCTTTTACGAAAGACACCTTTTTCTATTTTAAACTATTTTACTTCTACTGATGCTCCAGCAGCTTCTAATTTTTCTTTCATTTGGTCAGCTTCTTCTTTAGAAACTCCTTCTTTTAATGTTTTAGGAGCTCCGTCTACTAATTCCTTAGCTTCTTTTAATCCAAGTCCAGTTAATTCTCTAACTACTTTGATAACTCCTACTTTTGAAGATCCTGCGCTTGCTAATACTACATCAAACTCAGTTTTCTCTTCAGCAGCAGCAGCTCCAGCAGCAGCTCCAGCTACCATTACAGGAGCAGAAGCAGATACTCCGAATTTCTCTTCAGCAGCTTTAACTAATTCGTTTAATTCTAAAACTTTCATATTTTCAATAGCTTCTAATATTTGTTCTATTGTCATTTTTGTGCACCTCCGATATTTTTTTGATTTAATTTATTTAGGACTAAGCTTGTCCCTCTTCATGCTTTTTGATTAATGCATCTAACATGTATGCAAAGTTTGACATAGGAGCTTTTAAGCTACCAAGTAACTTAGCAATAAGAGCTTCTCTTGATGGTATTTTAGATAATTCTTCAACTTTTGATTTGTCGTAGAATTCTCCTTCAACTATACCCATTTTTAACTCTAATTTTGGATGAGTTTTCATGAATTCACTTATTATTCTAGCTGGTGCTACTGGATCGTCATATCCGAAAGCTATAGCATTTGGTCCAACTAATAATTCATCGTTTAATTCACTTATTCCTACTTCTTTAGCAGCTCTTCTAACTAAAGTGTTTTTGTACACTTTGTACTCTACTCCAGCTTCTCTGAACTGTTTTCTAAGTTCTGTAACTTCTTCAACTTTTAGTCCTCTGTAATCAACAACTATAGCCGAAGCAGCTTTTTGCAGTTTGTCAGTTATTTCAGCAACAACTTGCTCTTTTAATTGAATCGCCTTAGACATCTAGGTGTCCACCTCCTTCACCTATTTCGTGTTTTTCGCCGTTAAATCAAAAGCCTTTGCATATCCACATAGACATACAAAGGCTCTATTTTCCATAATCTATAGAAAACCTCGGTAGGCAAATTTAAGCTTACTGCGCCTACTGTCTACGGCAAAATAATTCATTTTTAGCAACATCATTTATTATACATAACAAATGACATTTTGTCAACATTTTTATTCATTAACTTTAACAGGATTTATTTTTACTCCAGGTCCCATTGTGCTAGCTACAGTAATACTCTTTAAGTATTGTCCTTTAGCTGCCGCTGGTTTAGCTTTTATTACAGCTTCCATTAAAGTTGCGAAGTTGTCAGCTAATTTTTCTTTTCCGAAAGAAACTTTTCCTATTGGTACGTGAATTATATTTGTTTTATCTAATCTATATTCAACTTTACCAGCTTTGATTTCTTCGATAGCTCTAGCAACATCAAATGTAACTGTTCCTGATTTTGGGTTTGGCATTAATCCCTTAGGTCCTAATACTCTACCTAGTCTTCCAACTAGTCCCATCATGTCTGGTGTAGCTACTACAACATCAAATTCAAACCAGTTTTCACCTTGTATTTTGCTTACTAATTCTTCTGCTCCTACAAAGTCTGCTCCTGCTACTTCAGCTTCTTTAGCTTTTTCACCTTTAGCAAAAACTAAAACTCTTTTAGTTTTTCCTGTTCCGTGAGGAAGAACAACTGCTCCTCTTACTTGTTGATCTGCATGTCTTGAGTCAACACCTAATTTAATGTGAGCTTCTACTGTTTCATCAAACTTAGCGCTAGCGATTTTAGTAACAACTTCTAACGCTTCTGAAGCATCATATAATCTAGCTCTATCAACTAATTTTGAAGCTTCTATATATTTTTTTCCTTTTTTAGCCATTTTACATTCCTCCTTGTGGTATTAGCGGTTAGTGGTACCTCCCACTTATTTAGGTAAATTAGTCTTCTACAACTACACCCATACTTCTAGCTGTACCAGCTATCATGCTTATAGCAGACTCTATTGACGCAGCATTTAAGTCTGGCATTTTCATTTCTGCTATTTCTCTTATTTTAGCTGAAGATATTTTAGATACCTTCTTTTTGTTTGGTTCTCCTGAACCTGACTCTATTCCGCATGCTTTTTTGATTAAAACTGCAGCAGGTGGAGTCTTAGTTATGAATGAGAATGATCTATCTTGATAAACTGATATAACTACCGGAATTATTAAACCAGCTTGATCTGCTGTTTTAGCATTGAATTCTTTACAGAATCCCATTATATTAACACCGTGTTGTCCTAATGCTGGACCTACTGGTGGTGCTGGTGTAGCTTTTCCTGCAGGTATTTGAAGTTTAACTTGTCCTATTATTTTTTTAGCCATTTCATTGCACCTCCTTATATTTTCAAAATATTTATTTAAAATATAGCTTGTTTTTAACTATATTTCTCAACTTGATCAAACGCTATTTCTACCGGTGTTTCTCTACCGAACATAGATATAAGAACCTTCATGCTTTGTTTGTCCATGTTGATTTCTTGAACCGTTCCCATAAATCCTTCAAAAGATCCGGATTTTATAGTAACAACTTCTCCTACTTCTATATCTATTTCTGGAATAGCATTTTCAACACCCATAGCTTTAACTTCTTCATCTGATAATGGTATTGGTTTAGAGCCTGGGCCGACAAATCCCGTTACTCCTTTTGTATTTCTAACTACATACCAAGATTCATCTGTAATTATCATCTTTACAAGAACGTATCCGGGGAATATCTTTCTTTGTCTAGTTTTCTTTTTTCCATTTTTTATTTCAACTACATCTTCAGTAGGAACACTAAGTTCTAAAATATAGTCTTCCATACCTCTTGTTTTGACCGCTTTTTCTATAGTGGCCTTAACCTTATTTTCATGTCCTGAGTATGTATGTACTACATACCACTTAGCTTTTTCTAATTCTGACATGATGGCGCATACCCCCTTTAGGATCTTTCTATCTTAGTATGAGCTTTAATAGATATCCTATTCCTGAATCAATAGCCCATATTAACAAAGCCATCACTAGACATGAAGCAAGGACTACTGTCGTATAATTTGTCAATTCCTTTTTGTTAGGCCAATGAACCTTTTTCAGTTCACTCTTTGTACTAATTAAGAATTTGCCAAGAGACTTAGCATTTTCTTTGTTAACATTAACTTGGACAGACATTATTGCTTCACATCCTTTATAAACTATTTCGTTTCTTTATGAGCTGTGTGCTTTTTGCAGAATCTGCAGTATTTGCTTAATTCTATTCTGTCTGGATTGTTCTTTTTATTCTTAGTTGTATTGTAATTTCTTTGCTTACATTCGCTACAAGCTAAAGTTACTTTTACTCTCATTGCTACACCTCCTAGATATCTATAGCATAATATTTTAATTAATCTATTCCTATACATAGATTGCCTGTATTATAAACATCACCTTATAAAATCTACCACATTTCATCCTTTATGTCAAATCTTTTTTGATTCATTAAAGATAATTATCGTAAATTATATTATCTAAAAAAGAGAAGGAATACTCCTTCTCTTTCAGTATATTATTCTATTATAGTAGCAACTACTCCTGCTCCTACTGTTCTTCCACCTTCACGGATAGCGAATCTTAATCCTTCTTCGATTGCTATTGGAGTTATAAGTTCAACTGTTATTGTGATGTTATCTCCAGGCATTATCATTTCTGTTCCTTCTGGTAACTTGATAGCTCCTGTAACGTCTGTTGTTCTGAAGTAGAATTGTGGTCTGTATCCATCAAAGAATGGAGTATGTCTTCCACCTTCTTCTTTCTTTAATACGTATACTTCTGCTGTAAACTTAGTGTGAGGCTTTATTGTTCCTGGCTTTGCAAGTACTTGTCCTCTTTCGATTTCGTCTCTTTGTACTCCTCTTAATAATGCTCCTATGTTATCTCCAGCTTGCGCTTGGTCTAATAACTTTCTGAACATTTCTACTCCTGTACAAACTATTTTTCTAGTTTCTTCAGCAAGTCCTACTAATTCAACTTCGTCTTGTACTTTTAATACTCCTCTTTCTACTCTTCCTGTAGCAACTGTTCCTCTTCCTGTGATTGAGAATACGTCTTCTACTGGCATTAAGAAAGTTTTGTCTACATCTCTTTCTGGCTCTGGAATGTATGCATCTATTTGCTCGAATAATTCTACTATTTTATCTCCCCATGGTCCCATTGGATCATTTAATGCTTGAAGAGCTGATCCTCTTACTATTGGAGTGTCATCTCCTGGGAACTCATATTGATTTAATAAGTCTCTTACTTCCATTTCAACAAGCTCTAATAATTCTTCATCGTCTACCATATCACATTTGTTTAGGAATACTACAATGTATGGTACACCAACTTGTCTTGATAATAGTATATGCTCTCTTGTTTGAGGCATTGGACCATCTGCTGCAGAACAAACTAATATTGCTCCGTCCATTTGTGCTGCTCCTGTTATCATGTTCTTAACGTAGTCAGCATGTCCTGGGCAGTCAACGTGAGCGTAGTGTCTGTTTGGTGTTTCGTACTCAACGTGTGCTGTTGATATTGTGATTCCTCTTTCTCTTTCTTCTGGAGCTTTATCTATGTTTGCAAAGTCTACTGCTTCTCCAAGCCCATATCTTGCATGTAATGTCTTTGTTATAGCAGCTGTTAATGTAGTTTTTCCGTGGTCAACGTGTCCTATTGTTCCGATGTTAACGTGTGGTTTAGTTCTTTCAAATTTAGCTTTTGCCATTTTAGAGCCTCCTCTTTATATATGAGTATTAGAAAACATAAATTCTGGAGCCCACGAGCGGACTCGAACCGCCGACCTCCGCCTTACCAAGGCGACGCTCTACCGACTGAGCCACATGGGCACTTAAAACTGCAAATTAATTTTACTACTCATAAAAAATAAAGTCAATACGTTTTACCCGTTTCTACTTTCTAGGTATTTTTCAAGCTTTCTCTTAACTCTTTGAAGTGCGTTGTCTATAGATTTAACATGTCTATTTAATCCTTTTGCTATCTGTTGATACGATTTACCTTTAAGATATAAGTCCAAAACTTCAAGTTCAAGACTGCTAAGTATTTCATTCATCTTAGATTCTATATTCTTTATCTCTTCCCTACTTATTAAAAGTTCTTCTGGATCTGTAACAATACCACTAGTTATTATGTCTAAAAGAGTCCTATCTGATTCATCATCATATATAGGTTTGTTTAAAGATACATAAGAATTAAGAGGTATGTGTTTTTGTCTTGTCGCTGTTTTTATTGCTGTTATTATTTGTCTAGTTATGCAAAGCTCGGCAAACGCCCTAAAAGAAGATGTTTTCTCTTCATCGTAATCTCTTATAGCTTTATATAGTCCTATCATCCCCTCTTGCATTATATCTTCTTTATCTGCCCCAACTAAAAAATAGGACTTAGCTTTTGACCTTACAAAATTCTTGTACTTTTTCATAAGGTAGTCTAAAGCATAAGAGTCTCCGTGTTTGGCTTTGATAACAATTTCCTCAACCTCAAGTTCTTCATCTTCATATGTATGTACATATTTTTCTTTAGCATGTAACATTGTAATCCCCCCACAATAACAAACGACATAATAAGATTTGACTATAGATATTATATTTAATAAAATGCCTATAGTCAACTAATTTCAATGGTTTCTGCGTATTTTCTCAAGTTTCGACAAAGTACTTTGATCTAGAATGGAATCTAATGTATTTTTTTGTATTTTGCTTTCCTCAACTTTCTTAGCTATTTTTTTCTTAGCTATATCTACCTCAAGTTTCAGTTCCCTAGCAGATAGTCTAGTAGCACCACTTCCTAGAACTATTTGTTGCTGAGCCCAGTCACTAGTAGCTACCTTTATAATATGTTTTTTTCCTATATCATTTATCAATTTTTCTATATATGTGTCTGCAGTTTCATTTTCCTTTGTGTAGACAACTTTAATTCCTCTATCCTTAATTTTCTTGTCATTTATCCTAATTCCTTTAACTAGATATGCATCAAATACAACTATTACTATGTATCCTTTAAATGATCCATACTCAGTCATAATATCTATCAGTTTATCTCTAGCCATTTCTAGATTTTCAATACTCATATTTTTTAAGTCTTCCCATGCATTTATTACATTATATCCATCTACAATAAGATACTGCTTTTTGTTCATTTTATTTACTCTCTATTCTTTGTCTAAATATCTCATATGCTAAGATAGAACATGCAACAGAAGCATTTAAAGAAGATACATTCCCTACCATGGGTATCTTTACTGTAAAGTCGCAATTTTCTTTAACAAGTCTTGATATTCCGAATCCTTCGCTTCCTACAACAAGTGCTAAAGGTCCCTTTAGATTCTTTTCGTAATAAGTGTCTCCATCCATGTCAGAAGCAACTGTCCATATCCCATTTTCTTTTAGTTTATTTATTGCATTTACTATATTAGTTACTTTGCATATAGGCATATATTCAACTGCTCCTGCTGAAGCCTTGGCAACTACAGGTGTAATTGATGCAGATCTTCTTTTAGGTACTATTATTCCATGGGCTCCTACAGCATCAGCACTTCTCATTATAGATCCTAGGTTGTGAGGATCTGTTATTTCGTCTAGTATTATAAAAAATGGGTCTTCACCTTTTTGTCTTGGTATTTCTAGCAATTCGTCAAGCTCATAATATTTGTAGTCACTCCCTATTGCTATAACACCTTGATGAGAATGACTTTCACTAATTTCATCTAGCTTTTTTCTGTCTACTTCTTGGACTATTATTCCTTTATCTTTTGCCATTCTTATTATTTTATTTATAGATCCTTCCTTAGCTCCACTAGCTATCATTATTTTATCTATATATCTGTCACTTTTTAATGCTTCTATAACAGGATTTCTTCCTTCTATTTTAATCACAAAATCACCTCTTATATGTTTTTGAAGATTTCTCTTACTTCTTTTATTTTTCCACAAGTCATATTTCCTTCAGGACATGAACCATTGATGCAGTTTGGTCCTATATTTTTGAAAATCACTGGTGCAACTTGCCTTACTTTTCTTAGCATTTCTATAGATAATTCTCTTATCTCCCACTGAGCCCTTTGACAGCATCTATGTTTAAAGAAGTTAAATAAACTTCTTGCATTCATTGTAAATACCATTTTAGTTTCACAAGCATTAGGAAATACATATCTTGCATCTTCTATTGCTTTTTTTTGTGAAAGAAGCTTGGCTTCTTTTTCAGTTTTCCCTTCTTTTATGAAATTATCATAGTGCTTTTGAGAAAGTACTTTGACTAAATCATCGTATACCTTTTGATCGTTTTCCATAGCTTGTATAAATTTTTCTTTAGCTTCAGGTATACACTGTATTTCAGGTGGTATTATGTACTCAAACTGATCAAGTTTTACATATCTTTGACTTTGCTGAGAATAAGAGGCTATTCTATGTCTTACTATTTGATGTGAACAGCTTCTTGATATTCCTTCTACAGCAAATGTAAAGTTTATATGTTCTATAGGACTTTCATGACCTATCCCTATTAGCATATTCAAGAACTTTTCTATTTTTTCATCTGTCAGGTTTTTTTCTATCTCATCAACGCCAACGGGAGAGTAGCAAAGTTTTGCAGCCATAGCTATTACTTTCTCAGGGTTTGGTGTATATTCAATTAATTCAACTTTCATCTTATATCCTCCTAAAATTTTATTATTCTTTAATTATACCACAAAAAAATAGGATGTACTTATTACATCCCATTATCTATTATTTCTATAGCTTTATTAATTATATGTTCCATTCTTTCATTTTCTTTATTTAAGTGTAAATATCCTATAAGTGCCTCAAAGGCAGTAGCATATTTATAATCTATTATATCTGCATTTTTAGGCACTGTATTGGATTTTTGATTTCTAGCTCTTTTCACTATAGACTTTTCTTTTTCAGTTAATTCACTTTCAATATTAATTATAGCCATAGCCTGAGATTTTGCTTTTACAAAATTTATGGCTTTCTTATGAAGATCATTAACTTTTATATTTTGATATTTATTTATTAAATATTCTCTTACATAAAGTTCATATATGCAATCTCCCATATAAGCTAATACTAAAGGCTGTCTCATCCCTGCGTTATTAATTTCCATCTATATTCTTCTCCATTTAACTCCCTGTCTTGTATCTTCTAGAATTATTCCCATTTCTTTTAGCTTATCTCTTATTTCATCAGCTAATTTGAAGTTCTTTTCCTTCTTAGCTATTTGCCTTTGCTCTATCATTTTTTCTATCTCTTCATCTATTATGTTATTCTTCACTTTATTAACTATGTTTAAAACCCCTGTTAACTCTTTAAACATTTCATATGCACTTTGTGCTATTTCTAAAGAGCTATTTTCATCTATATTAGTGTTTATGAATCTAACAAGTTCAAATATAACACTTATAGCATCAGCAGTGTTTAAGTCATCATCCATATTTTCTATGAATTTTTGTTTAAATTCATTTAATTTTTCTTTTAATTGTTTTTCTTCTTCTTTCAAGCTTCCATTTCCGTTTTGAATTAAAAATTCTAATCTATCTTTTGCATTGTAAAGCCTTTCAAGTCCAGATTCTGACTGCTTAAGCATTTCATCACTAAAGTTGACTGGATTTTTGTAGTGTGCAGAAAGCATAAAGAATCTTACAACTTCTAAATCAAACTCTTTAGATATATCTCTAACAGTAAAGAAATTACCTTTAGATTTTGACATTTTCTCATTATTTATATTTATATACCCATTATGGATCCAATATCTTGCAAATGGTTTTCCACTTTTAGCTTCACTTTGAGCTATTTCATTTTCGTGGTGTGGGAAAGTTAAGTCCTGGCCTCCTGCATGAATATCTATAGTTTCTCCTAAGTATCTTGATGCCATAACAGAACATTCAATGTGCCATCCTGGTCTTCCTTCTCCCCAAGGGCTATCCCAACCAGGTTCTCCTTCCTTTTTTGATTTCCAAAGCACAAAGTCCATAGGATTATTTTTCTTTTCACTTACTTCTATTCTAGCTCCTAGTTCTAGCTCTTCTATGTTTTGCTTTGAAAGTTTTCCATAGTCATCAAATTTTTTAGTATCAAAGTATACATCTCCATTTACTTCATATGCAATTCCTTTGCTTTCTAAGTCTTTTATGAATTCAATTATTTCATTTATGTTTTCTGTAACCCTTGGATGTACAGTAGCTCTTTTTATTCCTAAAGCATCTGCATCTACAAAATATTCTTTTATATATTTGTCAGCAACTTCTTGAGAAGTAATGCCTTCTTCATTTGCTTTATTTATTATTTTATCATCAACATCAGTGAAATTTTGAACGTATGTTACTTCATATCCTCTATACTCAAGATATCTTCTTAGTGTATCAAACATTATAAAAGGTCTTGCATTACCTATGTGAAAGTAATTATATACAGTAGGTCCACATACGTACATTTTTACTTTTCCTTCTTCTATTGGTATAAATTCTTCTTTTTGTCTAGTTAAAGTGTTGTAAAGCTTCACAGTATCACCTCTTTATATTTTTTCGTCTACTTTGATACCATCCCTTTTGACTATCCTAGCTGGAATTCCAACAGCCGTGCAGTTAGCATCTATATCTTTAAGTACCACTGCATTAGCCCCTATTTTAGAATTATCACCTATATATATAGGGCCTAATATTTTCGTACCTGCTGATATTATAACATTATTTCCTATTGTCGGATGTCTTTTTCCTGTATCTTTTCCAGTACCTCCAAGAGTTACAGAAAACATAAATGAAATAATTGAATTCATAAAAGACTTAGAAAGCAAAGGAATTGCATATGAAGTAAATGGAGATGTATACTTTGATACTAAAAAATTTGATGACTATGGAAAACTTTCAAAGCAAAACATAGAAGAGCTAGAACTAGGAGCTAGAATAGAAGTAAGTGAAAAGAAAATGAGCTATTCTATGCATTATTATAGCATGAAGTCCAGGGTAATTTAGTATAATTTCAAGAGTATTTCTAGCTGCTGGATCATTTTTTTTGATAGTATTAATATCATCCATTATTCTCATACATTCCATCTCCTTTTTAAAATCCTAGTATATTTATATGGATTATATGATTTAATATATCATAATGATAATAAAATTTAAAGCCCCGAACTATAATATTATAGTTCAGGGCCTCAACTTTAATTACTCAAAAATTCTATTTTCTTTGAAGAATAAATTTGATATTCTTCTGGCGTTATTATATTTTCTGATTCTAATTTCTTTAGAATGTTCGTGAAGTCTTCGCATATAGATTTTAGTTCTAATTTGATTTCTTCTAACTCTTTATTCACCTTATTGGACCTCCTCTGCAAAATAAAACCGATATATATTATACCCTTTGTGTCCATTCAATATTCATGTTATTTCTAATCATTTTAGCTATAATATATATTATTATACACTTTTCAGAAAATTCCTTTTTTTCCTAAAAATTTTTATTCTGCACAGGAGTTTCTTTTTAATATAAATCCATACTCAAATATCTTTCTCCATTATCAGGTGCAATAACAACTATATGCTTATCTTTACCTATTTGCTTTGCAAGCTTAATTGCAGCTGTTATAGCAGCTCCTGATGAAATTCCTAAGAATAAACCCTCTTTTATAGCTACTTCTCTTGATGTTTGGAATGCTTCTTCATTTGTAATCTGAACAATTTCATCTATTATTTCTTTGTTTAGGATATTCGGAATAAATCCTGCCCCTATCCCTTGTATTTTATGAGGTCCAGGAGATCCTCCTGATAAAACAGGTGATAAAGATGGCTCAACAGCTACTACCTTTAGATTTGGTATTTCTCTTTTTAAGACTTCTCCAACTCCCGTTATCGTTCCTCCTGTTCCAACTCCTGCTACAAATACATCTATATCACTTCCAAAGTCGCTTAAAATCTCCTTTGCAGTTGTATTTCTGTGAGCATCAGGGTTATCGATATTTTCAAATTGACTTAACATTACATAAGTTTCATTTTCTCTAACTAATTCGTTAGCTTTATCTATAGCTCCTTTCATACCCTTAGCTCCATCTGTTAATACTAACTTAGCTCCATATCCAGCTAATATTTTTCTTCTCTCTATGCTCATAGTTTCTGGCATTACAAGTATAACATTATATCCTTTGTAAGATGCAACCATAGAAATTCCTATACCTGTATTTCCACTAGTAGGTTCTACTATCGTATCTCCAGGCTTTAATTCTCCTCTTGCTTCCATTTTTTCTATCATATTTAAGGCTATTCTGTCCTTTACTGATCCTCCAGGATTAAAAAACTCAAGTTTTACGTATATATTAGCCATATTTTCATTAACTATATTATTAAGTTTTACAATAGGTGTATTTCCTATAAGTTCTCCTATATTTTTATATATCATGACAAAACCTCCATATCATAGTATTCTTATCAGAATTATATTATATAGAATAATATTTTAATTCTATTTTGTCAATGTTTTTTTATCAAAATGATAAAAATCCTATTAAGAATAGGAGTTTCTCAAGTATATATTATAAAAGCCTGCTTTAAGCAGGCTTTTATAATATATTCTCTTTTACATATCTTATTCTCTTTAATACTACTTCTTTTCCTAGTAATTGCATTACTTGAGGAATTTCAGGTCCATGCATTTGACCTGTTAAAATTATTCTAGTTCCCATGAATAAGTTCTTTCCTTTTATTCCATGTTCTTTTTGTATTTCCTTAAATATTTTCTTTATTCCATCTACAGTTATTTCTTCTTTAGATATCTTTTCTTCTAGAGCGTCTATTAAAGTTGGTATATGCTCAAGCTTTAAGAATTCTCTACATTCATCGTCTTCAAGTTCTACAGTATCTCCAAAGAATATATTAACTTTTTCTGTAATTTGCTTAACATACTGAAGTCCTTCTTTTAGAATAGATACCATTTCTTTTATCCATTCATATTTTTCTTTAGCATCATCTTGTTTTATATATCCAGCTTCTATTAAAAACGGTATAGCAAGATCTGTTAAAACATCATTATCACACTCTTTTATATAGTGTTGGTTTACCCAGTTTAGTTTATCAGTATCAAATACTCCTCCACTTTTTGATACTCTCTCAAGAGAAAATGCTTCTTCTAGTTCTTTTAATGTAAATATTTCTTCATTACTTTCAGGAGACCATCCTACAAGAGATACATAGTTTACAAGTCCTTCCGGTAAATATCCTTTTTTCTTAAAGTCTTCTACAGCTACATCTCCATGTCTTTTACTTAATTTCTTTCTTTCAGCATTAAGTATGTTAGGAAGATGGACAAATGTAGGAGCTTCCCATCCGAATGCTTCGTATAGATATACATGTTTAGGAGTTGATGGTAGCCATTCTTCTCCTCTTATTACATGAGTTATTCCCATTAGGTGATCATCTACTACAACTGCAAAGTGATATGTAGGGAATCCATCTGATTTCATAAGAACTTGATCATCTAAATCATCTGTATTCATTGAAACAAGTCCTCTTACAATATCATTAAATTTTATTTCAGTATTAGTAGGAAGCTTAAGTCTTATTACATAAGATTCTCCAGACTGTATTTTTTCTTGTACTTCTTCTTTTGAAAGTCCTTTACAAAATCCATCATATCTAGGTATTTTTCCTTCTGATTTTTGTATTTCTCTAACCTTATCTAATCTCTCTTTAGAACAGAAGCAGTGATATGCATGTCCTTTCTCTAATAAATCTTCCATGTATCTTTTATATATATCTAACCTTTGAGATTGTATATAAGGTCCATATTCTCCACCTTGGTATACATTTTTATTCTCATCTAGGAATACTCCTTCATCATGCTTGATACCTGCCCATTCCATAGCTTCAAGCATTCCTTCTATAGCTCCCTCTACTAATCTGCTTTGATCAGTATCTTCAACTCTTAGTATGTATTTTCCACCCATTTTTTTAGCAAATAGGTAATTGTATAAAGCCGTTCTTAAACTACCGATATGTACAAATCCAGTAGGACTTGGTGCAAATCTAACTCTAACGCTCATCAAATAACCTCCTAGTGTAAATTTATCTTTATGATTATATTACAAACAGCTTGTTTATTCAACAGATGTCAATGCCCTTATATTTTCTTTTATATTACTATCATCTATTCTACTTCTTATTTCTACCATTTCATTTTCTATATCTTTTCCTACTACTATTACATCAGGAATACCTATAAGTTCACAATCTTTAAACTTAAATCCTATTCTTTCTTTTCTATCATCTATCAATACATTGTATCCTTTGTTTTTTAAGATTTCGTATATATTCATTCCCCATTTATATTCATTTTCACTTTTAATATTTCCTATTATTATTTCATAATCAAATGGAGATACTGTTTTAGGCCATTTTATACCTTTTTCATCTTTATTTTCTTCAACAATTATAGAAATTAATCTGTCTATATAAAATTTAATTTCTAAATTATATATTTTTTCTTCTTTTCCTTGAGAATTCAAATAAGTATAATCTGTAGGTGTAATCTGTACATCTATAAAATTAGTTCCATTTACAGTTTTGAGCTTTCCTTCACATTTAATGCACTTATCATTTTCACATGATAATTTAAAATTATCCACATTATCTACTTTAAAATCTTTATTGTAGTTTACATTCTTTATGTGGTAATCAGTTTTGTTTGCTCCTACAACTCCATTTTTTATATACAAAACTTCTTCATCGGCAAGTACATTATCTACTTTAATACCTATAGGCCCTGCAAATCCAACTTCTGCATTAGTTGCAGCTTTCACATCTTCTTCACTTGCCATACTTATTTTTTCTTTTGGTACTTTCAGGAACTTCGATAGTGAATTTATGTTTATAGTTCTATCTCCTCTTAGAAGTACAGCTACAATTTTATCTTCACATTTAAAGATTAAAGTCTTTATCAACTTCTTAGGTGATATTTCTAAAAAACTCTCCAAATCCTCTATACTACTTACATTAGGAGTATATATATATTCAATATCTTTAATCTCATCTGTGGATAAGTCCTTCTCTGATTGAGTTTTTGCTTCATGTTTATAGTTATTATATCCACAGTTTTCACATAAAAGTATATCTTTTAGTGGATAATTAGTTTGATAAAAGTATTTGTTGCCATTATCTTCTTTATTGTTTAAGTAATTTATATTAAGACTATTCAAAATGCTTTCTATTCTATGGTCTATATTTTGTTTTTCTTTATACACATCTTCACTACTACTTATTTTTATAAATTTGATTATATTATCTATCTTAGGATTTAATAATCCATCTTTGAATTTGTAGTATTCATTTTCCTGTGTGTATCTATAGCCTATATTTAGAGGTAGTTCTTTATACGACTTTATTTCGTTGTTTAGTGAGTTTTGAGCTTTTTCATAATTTCCACTTATACTTATGTTGCTAAACTCTTTAAATTCTCCTTTAATAAACTCCTTTAACTTATCAAAGAATAGATTCCCAATTATTGTGTATAAATAACCTCCATCTTCTAAATATTTAAGTATTCCACTTCTATATAATAGCTTTAAACTATCAAAATCAGTACTTAAAGGACACTCTTTATAAGTTTTTAAATATATATCACTTAATTTCATATTTATCACCTTATAATTAAGGCAGTTCTAATGAACTGCCTTTATTTTTTAGTAAGCTCTAGCGAAATAAACCATTTTACCTGCTTCTTTATCACAGCATAAGCATTTATCTGAAATATTTTCTTGCTCAAATGGCATACATCTTATTGTAGCTCCTGTTTCTTCTTTTATTTTTTCTTCACATTTTTCATCTCCACACCACATAGCTTTTATAAATCCTGGTGTTTCATCTAATATCTTTTTAAATTCATCTAAATTGCTTACTGCATATGTTTTCTTTTCTCTCATTTCAAGAGCTTTCGTAAATAGTGTATTGTGGATATTATTTAATAAATCTTCTATAGTTTCTTTTAAGTTATCCATAGAAACTTGTTGTTTTTCTAATGTATCTCTTCTAAATATTACTACTTGATTATTTTCTATATCTTTAGGACCTATTTCTATTCTTAGAGGAACACCTTTCATTTCCCATTCATTAAACTTCCATCCTGGAGAATAGTTAGGTCTATCGTCAACTTCCACTCTTATTGAAGTTTTTAGATCTTTATATATTTCATCAACTTTATCCATAACATTTCCTTTATGAGCTGCTATCGGAACTATTACAACTTGAGTTGGAGCAACTCTTGGTGGAAGAACTAATCCTCTGTTATCTCCATGAACCATTATAAGTCCACCTATAAGTCTTGTTGATACTCCCCAAGATGTATGATATGGATTAGCTAAGTTTCCTTCTCTGTCTGAGTATTGTATTTCAAATGCTTTAGTAAAATGCTGTCCTAAGAAATGACTAGTTCCTGATTGCAGTGCTTTACCATCATGCATTAAAGCTTCTATTGTGTACGTCGCTTCAGCCCCAGCGAACTTTTCTCTATCGCTCTTTCTTCCAGTAACTACTGGAATAGCTAGTAAGTTTTCACACATTTCTTTGTATATATTAAGCATTTGTAGAGTTTCCTCTTGAGCTTCTTCATAAGTTTCATGAAGAGTATGACCTTCTTGCCATAAAAACTCTGACGTTCTCAAAAACGGTCTTGTACTTTTTTCCCATCTTACAACTGAACACCATTGATTATATAAATAAGGTAAATCTCTGTAAGATTTTAGCCATTTAGAATACATAGAGCATATTATTGTTTCTGAAGTAGGTCTTACGCAAAGCCTTTCAGAAAGTTCATTTTTTCCACCATGAGTTACCCAAGCAACTTCAGGTGCGAACCCTTCAACATGCTCCGCTTCTTTATTTAATAAGCTTTCTGGAATTAAAAGAGGGAAATAACAGTTCTTGTGTCCAGTTTCTTTAAACTTAGCATCTAGATAAGATTGTATATTTTCCCATATAGCGTATCCATATGGCTTTATTACCATAAATCCTTTAACTGGAGAATAGTCAACTAAATCAGTTTTTAGTATTACATCTGTATACCATTGTGGAAAGTCTACTTCCATAGGCGTAATTTCTTCAACAAATTGCTTTTCCTTTTTTCCCATACTTTCATCTCCTTAATATTTGCTTTATATAATATAAAAAGCCTTTCATCTCTATATCTAGAGACGAAAGGCTAAACTTCCGCGGTACCACTCTAATAAGCAAACTGCTCACTCAAAAATATAACGGCTTTAACCGTAAAGACATACTACAATTTCAGTCTTTAAGCTCCGAGACTGGTTCAAAATGCTCAACTTAGAAACCTCCCACCATTAGTTTCCTCTCTGTAAAGCCTTACATTTTTACTATTTCTCTTCATAGCATTTTATTTATAAATTTTTAACATATTTTAAATCAAAAACTATATTTTGTCAATAGAAACTATTGCATGTGCTGATATCCCTTCTTTTCTTCCCTCAAACCCTAACTTTTCCGTAGTGGTTGCTTTAACATTTACATCATCTACATGTATTTCCAATGCTTTAGCTATATTCTTTCTCATTTGTTCTATATGAGGTGCCATTTTAGGCTCTTGCGCAACTATTATACAGTCTATATTGTTGCATTTATATCCTTTATTCTTCAACTTATTATTAACTTCTTCTAGCAAAAATAAACTACTAACACCTTTATATTTCATATCAGTATCAGGAAAATGCCTGCCTATATCTCCTAAAGATGCAGCTCCAAGTAGTGCATCTTTTATAGCGTGAAGTAATACATCTGCATCTGAATGTCCTAGAAGTCCTTTCTCATAAGGAATTTTAACTCCACCTATATATAACTCTCTTCCTTCAACTAATTTATGAACATCATATCCGATTCCTACTCTCACTTTATCACCTTCTCCTTAGTATCTCTTCTCCAATATATAAATCTTCCCCTGTAGTTATTTTTATATTTTCGTAACTTCCAAACAACATCTTAACTTTATATCCATATCTTTCTACAATCATAGAATCATCTGTTCCGTAGTAATTATCCTTATATGCATTGTTATATGCTTCTTTTATTATATTGACATGAAATGACTGCGGAGTTTGAACAGACCACAAAAGATTTCTATGAGGAGTGTCTTTTACGTACTCATTTTCATCTACTATCTTTATAGTATCTTTGACAGGAACTCCAACAACTACTGCTTTTTTATCTTTTGTTTCTCGTATAACATCATTTATTATATTATCACTTATAAATGGCCTTGCACCATCATGAATTAATACAATCTCAGAGTTATCACTTAAGAGTTTTAGTCCATTATATACAGAATCTTGCCTTTCTTTTCCACCGTAAGCTATCTTTATATTTTTACTAAATTTATATTTATTCAGGATATTACTTTTAAAATATTCTTCTTCATCTTTTGATATAACAACTATTATCTCATTTATATTAGTATTGTTGTCAAAGGCTGATATAGTGTAATAGATTATCTCCTTATCCATTAGCTTTATATACTGCTTATTTATATCTTTATTCATTCTTTTTCCTTTTCCTGCTGCAACTATTATAGCACTATTCATATAACCACCTCTTTGTAATTATACTACTAAAATATATCAACCAAAAGAGAATATCCATTTAATACTTTCACTTTTGCTTTCAATTTGCCTCTAACAGATAAATCTTCAAGTCTTCTCCCAGTATTTTCTGGAACAAAATATTTATCTAGATTATAACTTAGAAAAGCACCTTTAAGCTCAGGTTTATCCTTTGTATCTTCATAATTCCATATAGGATATTGATATCTAGCATTTAAAAATAACTTATTCTTGGGCTTTTCGAATGTTACATAATCAACTTCATAAAAATCACCTTTTTTTACTAAGACAGTATAAAGTTTTTTATTTCTCATCGTATGCCAGTTAATGTCATCTATATTTCTAAATTCTGCTGGAAGCTTATCTAAATCTACTTCATTTATTTTATAATTTAGTACAACATGATCCCCTCTAAACACATCTCTAGGATCATAAGGCATAGTTTCTATTACTATTTCTACTCCATTTAGATACGTATTAAGAGGAGTTATAGTCATGGAAACTAGTATTATTATAGGTAAAATACCCACTAAAATATATCTTTTAATATTACTCAACTAAATCTCCTCCCTTTTTTCTCATTCTCTCAAAATAATTTCCAAAAGCTAAAAGAATAACCCCTCCAATTATGAAGAATATGGATTTAGGTAAAAAGTCGTATAATGTATCAAAATAGTATCTAAGTATTGTAGCACATATAAATACTATAGATAGTAAACTTCCACTTTTAGCTAGTGTTAGCATAAATCCTACAAATACAATAGCAAATGCTATACTTATAGCTTTTCCATTCGAAAATATATCAAATCTTGACCATATATATGGACTAGTTAGAGCAAGACCACTTATTCCAAGTACTATAATTCCTTGTAGTTTAAATATAAATCTATTTAATCTTATATTGCCATAGTACATGTATGTTCCAACTCCGAAAAATATCCATGTTACATACAAATCATCTACATTGTATTTTTTCAAAAAGTATAGGATTGAGTTTAATAGTATAAGGTTATTAAAAAACGTACCTATTTTGAAATTGTCAAAGTATATATTTAGATAATACATCAAAGGAATTATTAGAATTATCAAATACGGTATATCATAAAAATTAAAATGTCCATTTAAATACACTAAGAATAATATGTGAGAGAATATAAATATGATCTCTTCTTTAAAAAGCAGTGCACATGGAAGTATACCTATTCCCCACAATAAAAATGCATTTGGAAAATCTCCACCATAATTAAAAATTTGACCCACTAAGAATATACCAGCACCATATATCATTATTCCTAAGTACAATAAACTTTTGCTTGTTTTAGGATATTCTTTTAGCAGTTTAAAGCTAGCTCCATTAACTCCTATATACATTCCTATTATTATCAGGAATTTGCTTATTTTATTTATTTTATCCCAGTTACTAGCTATAAAACTAAGAACTCCAAGACCTACAAGTATAGCTCCTATAACAAGTACTATCTTTACAAAATTAATGCGTGCTAGTGCATACTGGCTAAGTATTTCATTTTTTTGATCTGAAGTTATTATATTTTGTTTCTTATGAAACTCAAGTTCATCTTCTAAAAAATTAAACTGACTTTTACTTACTATTCTTTTTTTCATAATTTCACCCCTTTTAATTTTCATTTATAAGAATTTCGAATTTCTTATCTATATAGTCTTTGTCAAAAGAGCTGTACCATCTGTTGTTTTTATCATCTACTATTCTGTAGTGAGAACTTATTATGTTCTGTTGAATCTTAAATCCATTCATAGATTTTATTTCTTTCCACCATACTTTACCTCCCATAGTTTTATTTTTAGGAAAATATAACTTTCCTAGTGCTACTATTTGTATGAATTTTACAGGATCTTCTCCAAAACTCATCTTCAGTATTTCACTATCCCTAAACAAAGTGCATACAGCTATACACGCTGTCCAAGATAGCTCACTTCTTTCTTTCTCTACCTGTATTAGTGTCTTTTTTGATATTCCTAGAAGTTCTGATAATTTATCTTGAGAATAATCATACTCTGCTCTTATTAACTTTAGTTTCCTAGATATTATATTTATTACTTCCTCTTTATTCATCTAATCACTCCAGTACCTATTAACATTATAGTGTAATTTTACACCATAATGTTACTTATTTCAATTTTTATTTAATATTATACTGAAAATTTTCAAAAAAGTCTTTCTTTGAAAGATTTTAAAGGTAGACTTTTTTGAAATTCATAACGGAAATTATAAATTATCCCCAACTCAAAAAGTTTATAATTTCCTATTCATTATAAAAAAAGAACTGTTGATAAAAATATCAACAGTTCTTAGATAGATTTTTCTGTGGCCATCTTAGGTCTTGCAAATATCATTCTTCCTGCAGCAGTTTGAAGAACAGAAGTTACTAATACATCTATAGTATCTCCTATATATTTTCTTCCACCATCTACTACAATCATAGTTCCATCATCTAGGTAAGCTACTCCCTGACCTAACTCTTTACCGTCTTTTATTATTTGAACTATCATTTCTTCTCCAGGTATAACTACTGGTTTTATCGCATTAGCAAGCTCGTTTATGTTTAAAACTTCTACTCCATGGAACTGAGCTACTTTGTTTAGATTATAATCATTTGTTACTACTTTACCTTCTATTAATTGTGCTAATTTAAGAAGCTTACTATCAACTTCAGCGATATCCTCAAAGTCTTTTTCGTATATCTCTACCTCAATATCTATTTCTTTTTGTATTTTATTTAAAATATCAAGTCCTCTTCTTCCTCTAACTCTCTTTAAATCATCTGCCGAATCTGCTATATGTCTTAATTCTTCTAGCACGAAATTAGGAATTACAAGTTTTCCTTCAACAAATCCCGTTTTACATATGTCAGCTATTCTTCCATCTATTATTACACTTGTATCTAAAACTTTTGGTGATGGTTTAGTTACTTTCTTTGATGACTTATCTTTTGGATTTGATATTTTGAGAAGTGAACCTATATTAAATAGTTCTTCTCTGTTTTTCAAAGCTACATGAACTCCTATATATCCCATAAAGATATATACTATTATAGAAATAATCGATCCAACTATTGGAACTGGAATCTGAATAAGAAGCTGACTTATCAAATATGCTATAATTAACCCTATCGTAAGTCCTATAGATCCTATAAGTATCTCTATAGGTGGTATTTTTGATAATTCACCATCTACCCAATTTGCTAAGTTCCTACCCTCCTGCAAAATCCATGGAGAAATTAAATAAAATATAAGTCCTGTTATAATACCTGAAAGTGCTGCAGCTAAAACTTTGTATATACCTGGCCATAACAATAACTGCGGGAATATATTAAGCGAATAAAAATATATTGCAACACCAATAGTTATTCCCACCAAAGACATTAACGCTTTAATCATTTTATTTATCATTATTTCACCCCCTCTAATAGTATTATTATCCATATTTTTTTATTTAATCAATATTTACCCACATTTCTATTAAATTCTTAATCTCTTGAGTATCTTTATCTAAAACTAATGATAACTCACTAGATATCATGTCTTTTGCCTCACTTAGCATTTTCTTTTCCCCTGCTGATAAACCCTTTTTTCTATCCTGAGCTATCAAATCTCTTACAACTATAGCAATTTCATATATGTCTCCTGTTTTTATTTTATCCATGTTATCTCTATATCTTTTGTTCCACTTTTCTTCTATGTCTATATTTTCATGTTTTAATATAGATATTATTTCGTCAACTTGATTTTCGTCTATAATATATCTTATCCCTAATTTACATATATTGTCAATAGGAATACTTATCTCTATCTGAGATATAATCATGTTTATAATATAGTATTTTTTTCTTTCTCCTAATACCTGTTTTTCTTCTATAGACTCTATTATTCCAGCCCCATACATAGGGTATATTATCTTATCTCCAATGCTAAACATATTTTCTCCCCCTTTTGAATCGTATTATTCTAGTATATATCAAATTTTATACTAAGTCAAATTTAAAATTTATATTTTATCATATATATTTATAATATGTCAATTGTAAATTCTTGTTTATATAGACTACTGTATTTTATATTTAATTGACTAGAAAAGATTTTCCTATTATAATTATTTATGAGGTGATATGATGGATAATTTTGATTTTTCAAAATTTAAAGACAGTGTAAGTGAATCTTTAATAAGACATAAGAGTATATTAGATGTGATAACTAAGTTACAAGAGACTAATTCTAAGATAAATAGAGCTGTAGTAAAGTCTGTTACTAGTTGTGGATGTATAGAAATAGATTGCAAAAAACAAAATCTTCCTGATAATATAACATTTGGTGAGATTTCTGAGTATATGGATAATCACATAAGAGGATCTTTATGTGATATTTGCAAAGAAAAGATAGAGCAAGAATTGGGAGATCATATGTTTTATATAGTTTCTTTATGTAATTCATTAGGTATAGACCTTGAAGATGTTCTAAAAAAGGAGTATAGAAAGATAAATACTCTTGGAAAATATAGCTTATTTTAAAGAAAAGGGCAATTGTTTGCCCTTTTTATATATGCCTATCTAGTAAAACCTGTTCTTGTCTTCTTCTTAATCCCTCTCTTATATATCTAGCTCTTATTTCTCCTATTCCTTCAACATCATCTAATTCATCAGTAGTTGCTTTTAGTATGTGTTGAAATTTTTCAAAGTGTGATGTTAAGTTTTCTATCACATGTATAGGCAATCTAGGAATTTGATTTAATATTCTATATCCATTAGGATGAACAGAAAAATCTAAATTATGGGCACTCCCTAGGTAACCTAATATTCTTATTATATTGTTTAAATCTAGAAGTTCTTCTGATGTGAATGTTCTTAGTATTTTCTTAAATTCATCATAATCTATTCCTTCATTTATATTATAATCCTTAAATACCCAAATTCCATCTTCTTTTATATTGCCTACAAGTTCTTCTAACTGCATACTTACTAGTCTTCCTTCGTTTCCAAGTTCTATTATATACTTTTCTACTTCATTAACTATCCTAAGAACCATTTCAATTCTTTGAATAACGGTTGCTACATCATATAAAGTTACTAAATCTTCGAATTCTAATGCACTTAAGTTTATCATAGCTTGATCTAGCACTGCTTTATATTTTTCCAGTGTTTGAATAGCTTGGTTTGCTTTTGCTAGTATTTTAGATGTTTCTTGTATTACATATTTACTGTATCCTTTATACAAAGTTATTATATTTCTTCTTTGTGATATTGATATAACCATTTCTCCTGTTTGTCTTGCAACTCTCTCAGCAGTTCTATGTCTAATTCCTGTTTCAAAACAAGGTATAGTTGAATTTGGTATTAACTGAGTATTAGCATAAAGTATTCTTTTAGCATCACTACTTAAAATAATGGCACCGTCCATTTTAGCTAGCTCGTATAAATATGCAGGTGAAAACTCACTGTTTATATTAAATCCTCCATCAACAATGTTCATTACCTCTTCACTATTACCAATTACTATTAATGCCCCTGTTTTAGCTCTTAATACGTTCTCTAGCCCTTCTCTTAAAGGAGTTCCTGGGGCTAATATCTTTAGATCATTTATCTTATTAGGGTCTTTCATAAAGTCCTCTCTCATAACTATCCTCCTAATACTACATCTAATGCTTCTCTTATATTTTCTACTCCAAAAATCTTTATTCCATCTATCTTTTCTAGCCCAGCTAAGTTATTTTTAGGAATAACTATCTTTTTAAATCCTAATTTTTTACTTTCTAATATTCTCTTTTCTATAAAACTAACTCCTCTTATCTCTCCGGTAAGACCTACTTCTCCTATAACAACAGTATCTTGGTTTATTTCTATATTTCTAAACCCTGAAGCTATAGATACTATTATACCTAAATCCATGGCTGGTTCATTTAGTTTTATTCCTCCAACAACATTTATATACACATCTTGATTTTGAATTTGAAGTCCTACTCTTTTTTCAAGAACTGCCATGAGAAGATTTACTCTGTTGTAGTCAACTCCTGTAGCCATTCTTCTCGGTATACCAAAATTAGTTGGAGATACTAATGCCTGAAGCTCAACTAACATTGGTCTTGTTCCTTCGACTGTTGACACTACAACTGACCCCGATACCCCTTTTGGCCTTTCTGAAATAAGAATCTTAGATGGGTTATCTATCTCTACAAGACCTAAGTCCCTCATTTCAAAAACTCCAAGCTCATTTGTAGATCCAAATCTATTCTTTACTGCTCTTATCATTCTATATGTGTTATATCTTTCACCTTCAAAATATATAACAGTATCTACCATGTGTTCTAATACTTTAGGACCTGCTAGTGAGCCCTCTTTGGTAACATGTCCTACTATAAATGTTGTTATCCCAAAGCTTTTAGCTATTTTCATAAATTTTGATGTTCCTTCTTTTATTTGACTTACACTTCCTGGAGCAGATGTAATTTCAGGACTAAATACTGTTTGTATAGAATCTACTATTATTACATCTGGTTTTAGGTTGTCTATCTGTTTTTCTATAATACTAAGATTGTTTTCAGGGAATATATACAGATTTTCACTATCTACGTTTAGCCTTTTTCCCCTCATTTTTATTTGCTGAGCAGATTCTTCTCCTGATATATATAGTACCTTTTTGCCGGTTTTAGCTATTTCATTAGACACTTGTATCAATAATGTTGACTTTCCTATCCCTGGATCTCCTCCTACAAGTATTAATGACCCATTTACTAGTCCTCCTCCTAGTACTCTGTCTAACTCTTTGATATTAGTAGAGAATCTAGGTTCTTCTACAACCTTAACTGAATTTATAGGTATTGGCTTATCATTTTCTTTATTTAATATAAAAAGGTCGTGCCTTGTTTTTTTTTCTTCTATTTCCTCTACGAAAGTATTCCACTTGTCACACTCTGGACATTTTCCCATCCACCTTAGTGATTCATATCCACAGTTTTGACATATATGTTTAGTTTTAACCTTGCTCATTTTATCACCTGTTTTTAAATTTTATTTACTATAATATTCTATCATAATCATAAACAAATTGGGGCTAACTAATCCCTATTTCTTCATATTTTTCCATTTATAATGTTATTCTTCCTGTAATTTCGAAATTTATTTATATATAAGTAAAGGCGACTAATTAGTCGCCTTTGTTGTATCTATTTTTTTAGTGTAGCTAATATCTTATTTGATAAATTAGCAGGTACTTCTTCATATCTTTCAAATTCTATATCAAAATATCCTTTTGCTTGAGTCATAGACCTTAGATCTATGGCATATTTAAATGTCTCAGCTTGTGGTGCCTGTGCATATATTACCTGTTTTCCTTTTCCTATAGGCTCCATTCCTAGTATTCTTCCTCTTCTCTTATTTATATCTCCTATAACATCTCCCATATATTCTTCTGGAACAACTATTCTCAATTTCATTATAGGTTCTAATAAAACTGGCTTTGACATTTCCATTCCTTTCTTAAATGCTATAGATGCTGCTATTTTAAATGCCATCTCAGATGAGTCAACATCATGATAAGATCCATCATATAATGTAGCTTTTATATTAGTTACTCTAAATCCTCCAAGCACTCCACTTTCTAAACATTCCTTTATTCCTTTCTCAACTGCAGGTATATATTGCTTCGGAACAGAACCACCGAATATCTTTTCTTCAAATATAAATTCTTCATCACATGGTTCAAATATCATCTTTACATCTCCGTATTGTCCATGTCCTCCACTTTGTTTTTTGTGTTTTCCCTGAACATCAGACTTTGCTTTTATTGTTTCTCTATAAGGAACCTTAGGATCTTCTAACCTAACCTCTACTCCAAATTTTTCCTTTAATTTTTCTTTTACATAATTTATTTGTATTTCTCCTTGACCACCTACTAGAATTTGCTTTGTTTCAATATTTCTAACAAGTTCTAAAGAAGGATCTTCTTCTATTATTTTACTAAGACCTATACTTATCTTTTCTTCTTCACCTTTATTTACAGCTTCTATGGCTAGGTATATCTGGGGTTTAGGGAATTTAATTTCTTCACTTAATTCATCACTATTGTTTATAGATAAAGTATCTCCTGTTTGAGTCTCTGTAAGCTTTGTAAATGCAACTATATCTCCTGCCTCAGCTTTATCTATTTCTATACTTTGATTGTTTCTCATTGTATATATATGAGATACTCTCTCTTTGCAATTTCTATTTAAATTGTAAATGTCTGTATCAGACTTTATACGTCCTTTATTTATTTTAACTAATGATATCTTTCCTATAAAAGGATCTACAAAAGTTTTGAATACTAATCCCGAAAAACTATTATCATCTCTGTATCCACTGTTATCTTCAATTGAAGGCATATACTGAGATATCATATCTAAAAGAGTATGTATACCTATATTTTTACACGTTGACCCGCATATAACCGGTATTATATCACCAGATATAATTCCTTTTTTAAGACCTTTATGTATTTCTTCACTTGTAAACTCTTCACCTGAAAAATACTTATCTAATAATTCCTCATCACTTTCTGCAACAGATTCTAATAACATTTCTCTTATAGGCTGTATTTGTTCTTTCATGTCTTCTGGTATATCTACTGTTATACATTCAGACCCATTATACTCTCTTGCAAATAAATCAACAACATTTATAAATCCTCTGAACTCATTGTCTGTACCCATAGGTATATGGAAAGGTGCTATTTTTTTTCCGTATCTTTCTCTTAATTGTTCTAAAACTTTATCATAATCAGCCTTCTCACTATCTATCTTGTTTACAAATATGAATCTTGGTGTGTTATTTTCATCTGTAATTTCTAAAGCCTTATCAGTTCCAACTTCTATATCTGTTGTTGCATCAACAACTATTATAGCTCCAGAAGTAGCCTTCATTGCAGAAACTACTTCTCCGTAAAAATCGAAATATCCAGGGGTATCTATAAAGTTATACTTATAATTATTCCACTCTACAGGGATTAAATTTAAGCTTGTAGTCATATTTATCTTATCATTCGGTTTACTTATTCTATTTGTCAACTTATTCGTATAAAGTATTGCTTCTGTTAGATTTGTTTTGCCTGACCCTCCATGTCCTAGAATGACGATATTCCTTATTTTACTACTTTCATAAAACTTCATCAGAAAGGCCCCCTTTTCATTTTATTCAAACCCTCAGAATATATTTTAGGTTTTAATTTAATATTATGTTAAATTTTATCAATTATGATATAATTGACTTGAGTAAATATTTTAAATTTTTCTAAAAGGGGGATTTTTCTATGAACTTAATGTACAGAAAAGAACTTGAAGATCTAGTTCCTTATAAACCTGGTAAGCCAATTGAATATGTTATGAAAGAGTTTAATCTTACAAATGTTATAAAACTTGCATCTAACGAAAACCCTTTAGGTTGCTCTAAAAAAGTTAAAGATGCTATCCAAAACGCGTTAGATAATCTACATATTTATCCTGATGGAAACTCAACTGATTTAAGATCTGAACTTGCTAAAAAATTCAATCTAAGTCCATCTCAAGTAATTCCTTCTAGTGGTTCTGATGAAATGGTCGATATTCTTGCTAAAGTATTTGTAAATCATGGCGACGAAGTTATAATGGCTGATTTAACTTTCCCTAGATACATAGCAACTACTAAAATGATGGGTGGAGTTCCTGTTATCGTCCCTTTAAAAGACTTCACTCATGATATAAAAGGTATGCAAAATGCAGTAACCGAAAAGACAAAAATGATATGGATATGCAATCCTAACAATCCTACTGGGACTATGGTTCCTACATCAGAAATTATTGAGCTTCTAGAAAACGTTTCTAAAGATGTAATAGTTGTTCTTGATGAAGCTTATAGAGAGTATGTTACTAGAGATGACTATATGCTAGATAGTGAAAAGTTATTAGAAAAATACCCTAACCTAATCATATTAAGAACATTCTCTAAGGCATATGGTATCGCGGCACTTAGGGTTGGATACACGCTTGCAAGTGAAGAAATAGTTTCTAATATAAACAAAGTTAGAGGACCTTTCAATGTAAATTCATTAGCTCAAGTAGGAGCTTTAGCTGCTTTAGAAGATGAAGACTTTTTAAAGGAAAGTTACGATCTAAATAAGCTTGGAAAAGAGTATTTATATAAAGAATTTGATTCTATGGGATTAAAATATGCTCTATCTGAAACAAATCATATATTTGTAGATGTTAAGAAAGATGCTTTTGAGGTATTTGATGCTCTTCAAAGAAAGGGAGTAATAATAAGACCTATAATGAGTACATTTATAAGAGTATCAATGGGAACAATGGAAGAGAATAAGATATTTATAGATGCACTTAAAGATGTTTTATAAAAAAGTCTTTCTTTGAAAAATTTTAAATGTAGACTTTTCTGAAATTCATAATGGAAATTATAAATTATCCACAATTCAAGAAGTTTATAATTTCCTATTCATTGTAAAAAATAATAGGCCTTATTGGCCTATTATTTTTATTATATCAAGCACTGTATCTTTACAGTACTCTCCTTTTCTATATTTTCTCTTTGTAACTATTATCTCTGGCTGATTTCCTCTCGTTACTACTTCTTTAATTATATTAGGTATCTCTACAAATGCACCTAACACATTAAATTCAGCATCCATTATTATAAACGTTGGTATTTTTGGTTTGCCATTCACTTTATATTTAGATAGAGCTTCTTCATTTCCTTCTCTTGGGACTATTGATAACTTTATATTTTCATTTAACTGAGTTAACGTATATACTGGCGGTAAGTTAATTTGACAATCTGGGCACCATGCTTCTGCAAATGCTAATATATTTATATTCTTATCTATATTTCTTATTCTACTTTCTGTATTTTCTTCTATATTCATATTTTCCATTATTTCTTTTATTTTAGATCTATAAACTTCTTCGCAATTATCCAAGAAACTAATAAAACCTTCCCCTATATCAAATAGATCCTTTAGTGACATATATTTTCCCCCTAAAATAAATCATTTAAAAATCTTAAATATTATTATATCATACAAGGAAAATAAAAAAAAGATTATGTGGCTACGTCCTACTCTCCCAGGAGGCTTCCCTCCAAGTACCATCGGCGCAAAAGAGCTTAACTTCTGTGTTCGGAATGGGAACAGGTGTATCCTCTTTGCTATAGTAACCACATAATCTTACTTGTCTAATATATTTTGTTTGCTTTACATATTTAGTATAAACTTAAGAATCGACTTTCAAGCTTGCTTGAGGAAACTCGGAATGTGAATCAAATCAATAACACTTTCAAAACTGCATAGCATATTTGGTCAAGTCCTCGACCTATTAGTACTCATAAGCTGAACACATTACTGCGCTTACACCTTGAGCCTATCAACCAAGTAGTCTTCTTGGGGTCTTACCTTAAAA
>MZGW01000011.1 GCA_002029295.1 Alkalithermobacter paradoxus
ACAATTAAGATTATGTGGTTACTATAGCAAAGAGGATACACCTGTTCCCATTCCGAACACAGAAGTTAAGCTCTTTTGCGCCGATGGTACTTGGAGGGAAGCCTCCTGGGAGAGTAGGACGTAGCCAGGTAATCTTTTTTTGTTTTTTGGCAAGTATATTGTCATACAAACAAAGCTTATCTAATACAATTATATAAAAAAGTATAAAGGATGAGGCTATGTTATCTCCAAGCTTAGAAGATTATTTAGAAGAATTGTATAGATTATCTTTAAAAAACGAAGACATAAGAATAAAAGATATAGCAGACTGCTTAAATGTATCTATGCCATCTGTTGTTAAAGGATTAAAAAGATTAGACGCTTTAGGATATATTAAA
Source organism: Alkalithermobacter paradoxus (assembly GCA_002029295.1). Taxonomy (GTDB): domain Bacteria; phylum Bacillota; class Clostridia; order Peptostreptococcales; family Peptostreptococcaceae; genus Alkalithermobacter; species Alkalithermobacter paradoxus. Next base: position 378 of record MZGW01000011.1, read on the forward strand.
TACAGAGCATATGAAAAAATAGATATATTAGAAAAAGGAATGAATAAAGGTAAATTTCTTATAAATAGAAATTCAATACTAAAGGATTTTTTTAGAATTATAGAATCTGATTGTAATATTGATAATGAAGCAGAAGCTATAGAACATTACCTTAGCTTATCTAGTATAAAACGCATAGAAAAATTAGTTATTTTTTTGAAAGAAAATGATGATATTTTGAAAAAATTTAATGATTACAAAATAGAAACTATTTTAGGAGATTATGATGAATAAGAAATATATGCTTATATAAGTATATATTTCTTTTTTTGCGTGGAACAAAAAAATTAGAGATTTCATATCATTATATAGAGAAAATTATAAGAAAAAAATGCTCTTATTTTCTAGGCTTATGTTAGCCTAGGCTAATATAAAGGGGGTAAGTTATGAAAAATATAATACCACTTTCAGAGTTACCTATAGGTGAAAGAGCTCAAGTCCTAAATTTATTAAGTTTAGGATCATCAAGAAGAAGAATGCTCGACTTAGGGATCACACAAGGAACTATAATAAAAGCTTTAAGAAAAAGTCCACTCGGAGATCCTGTAGCTTACGATATAAGAGGTGCAGTAATAGCACTTAGGAGTGAAGAATCTAGCAAGATACTCGTAAAAAGGATTGATATGTAAGGTAAAGGGGGAAGTGATATGGGATTAACGCATGAATCTTGTGGAACATCGCTACTAAGTGAAAAATTCAATATAAAAATAGGAAGCCCTGATGAGCTTGTAATAGCACTAGCTGGAAACCCAAACGTAGGAAAAAGTACTGTTTTTAATGCTTTGACAGGTCTTAATCAACATACAGGAAACTGGCCTGGAAAAACCATATCTAATGCTCGTGGAAACTACACATATAAAGATAAAAAGTTCACTTTAGTAGATTTACCTGGAACATATTCTCTTTTAGCAAATTCAGTAGAAGAAGAAGTAGCCAGAGATTTTATATGCTTTGGAAAGCCTAATGCTACAATAGTTGTTACAGATGCAACTTGTCTTGAAAGAAATTTAAATTTGGCACTTCAAGTTATGGAACTTACAGATAAAGTAGTTCTATGTGTTAATTTGATGGATGAAGCAAAGCGAAAAGGTATAAATGTTGATATTGATTTACTACAAAATGAGCTAGGTATACCAGTGATAGCAACTACTGCTAGAAGTGGTGAAGGTCTTAATGAATTAATTGACAAGGTTTATAATATAGCACTTGGAATAGATAGCACTAATCCTAGAAAATTGATATATCCTCAGAATATAGAAAATGAAATAAAAAATATAACTCAAATATTAGATCCTATTCTCAAAGGTAAATTAAATTCTAGATGGGTAGCACTAAGGATTATAGAAGGAGATAAAACTGTTATTGATTCTATAAATAAATATTTATGCAAAGAGAATATGTCTTAGGCTAGAGGTGGTTATATGGATAATTTTGATGAATTATTAGTGCTTATAGATGAAATAAAAGTAGATAATCAACATAACTTAAGAGATGAAATGGTAAAAAGTATTTATAATAGTGCAGAGGATATAGCTAGAAAGGTTGTAACAAAAGATGAAAGCAAAAAAATCAATATAGATAGCAAAATAGATGATTTATTAACATCAAAATTAACAGGATTTCCTATTATGTTTATTCTATTAGGATTAGTATTCTGGATAACTATAGTAGGTTCTAATTATCCATCAGATATGCTTGCAACTTTCTTGTTTAACATAGAGGATAAACTTACAAATATATTCATTAGTATAAATGCTCCTAATTGGATACATGAAATTCTAGTGTTAGGAGTATATAGAACATTAGCTTGGGTAGTAGCCGTAATGCTCCCACCTATGGCAATATTCTTTCCATGTTTTACACTACTAGAAGATTTAGGATACCTTCCTCGAGTTGCTTTCAATCTTGATAAGCTATTCAAAAAATGTGGAGCTCATGGAAAACAGTCATTAACAATGTGTATGGGATTTGGGTGTAATGCAGCAGGAGTCATGGCATGTAGAATAATAGATTCACCTAGAGAAAGATTGATTGCTATGATAACAAATAGCTTTGTACCTTGTAATGGTAGGTTTCCTCTTTTAATAGCATTATCTAGTATTTTTATAGTAGCATCAAGCAAATACGACACTATACTATCCGCACTATTCGTATCATTTTTAGTTCTGATAGGTATAGCTATTACACTTATAAGTTCTTGGATACTTTCTAAAACTATGCTAAAAGGTATACCTTCTTCATTCACTCTAGAGCTTCCTCCTTATAGAAGACCTCAAGTAGGAAAGATATTATATACATCACTTATAGATAGAACCATATTTGTATTAGGAAGAGCAATATTAGTAGCAGCTCCAGCAGGATTAATTATATGGATACTTGCAAATACTCATATAGGAGGAATTAGTATATTATCTCATGCAGCATTATTTTTAGATCCTTTTGCGAAAGCTATAGGCCTTGATGGTTTTATTATAATGGCTTTTATATTAGGAATGCCTGCTAACGAAATAGTAATTCCTATACTGATAATGAGTTATATGTCAGAAGGAGCAATGCTTGAGCTTGACAGTTTAGAGGCTATGAAAGAATTATTTATATCAAATGGATGGACCTATCTCACTGCTCTTAATGTTATGCTATTTTCACTATTGCATTTCCCTTGTGGAACAACACTTTGGACTATAAGAAAGGAAAGTGGAAGTTTCAAATGGGCAGCAGTTTCAGCTATAATGCCAACTACAATAGGAATTATAGTATGCTTTACGCTTACCCAAATAGTTAACTTATTTGGACTTTTGTAGAATTAGTTTAACACCTAAAATAAAACTATTGCTTTTTATTAGAACTTGAGTTACAATTATCACTAAGTTTTAGATGTATTTTGTAGAAAATTGTATAAGTAACTCGTATAATTTTGGTAATATGGACCAATAGTTTCTACCAGGCTACCGTAAATAGTCTGACTACGGGTGTTTAACTAAGTATAGTACAATTGTATTCTTCTAGCTAAAATTTGCTAGTTTACTTATTGTATTTATATGTTTTTGAATTTGTTAAACCCTGTGGTCATAGACCACAGGGTTTTGTTTTTACTAACTACAGAAAATTAGGAGGCAAAGATGAATCTATTAAAAGAAAAAATAATAGAGCATGGAAGGGTAATCGGAAATGACATATTAAAAGTAGATAGCTTTTTGAATCATCAATTAGATATTGATATTCTAAATGAAATAGGAAAGGAATTTAAGAAAAGATTTGAAAACTCTAAAATAGACAAAATAATCACTGCAGAGGTTTCAGGTATTGCAATTGCGACTATAGCTGCTCAGTACTTTAATGTACCAGTAGTATTTGCAAAGAAAACTGAGTCTAAGAATTTAGATAGTGAAACTTATGAGGGTGAGGTTTTTTCGTACACTAAGGATAAAATGTACAAAATAAGGATATCAAAAAGGTATATAAATAGCGGAGAAAATATACTTATAATAGATGATTTCTTAGCTAATGGTCAGGCAATATTAGGTCTGAAAGAAATAGTTGATAAAGCTAATGCTAATCTTGTAGGAGTAGGAATAGTAATAGAAAAAGGATTCCAAGATGGAGGAAAGTTGTTAAGAGAAGCTGGAATTAATATTGAATCATTGGCAATTGTAGATTCTATGAGTGAAGGGCAGATTATATTCAGATAAATTAAGGACTATAAAGGGAGGAACTCTAGATGAGTAAAGTAAATTATCCATTGTTTAAAAAAGAAGATATTGATGGCTTTTTTGCACTATTTCAAAATAATCTTGCTAATTTTGTACTAATTGCAGTTGCTATGATTGGAATGGGATATCCTGAATCGATTGTTTATAAGAGAGTTATTCCAGGCGCTGCTATATCTGTTCTTTGCGGTAATCTTTATTATGCTCATATGGCGAAGAAGCTTTCTCAAAGGGAAAATAGATCAGATGTTACTGCACTTTCTTACGGGATAAGTACACCAGTTATGTTTATATATTTATTTGGAGTTTTAAGACCTGCATTAGATATGACAGGTAATCCAGAAACTGCATGGAAAATAGGCATGGCTGCTTGTTTTTTAGGTGGAGTAGTAGAGGCAGCAGGAAGTATTGTTGGAAAGTGGATTAGAGATCATCTTCCAAGAGCATCAATGCTAGGGGCTTTAGCAGGAGTAGCTTTTGCATTTATAGGAGGAGAATTATTTTTCAAAACTTATGAGATGCCAGTAGTTGGTATGGTAGTGTTATCTTTTATATTGATAGGACTTATAGGAAAGAAATCAATGCCTTTTAAGATACCTGCATCTTTATTTGCAATAATAATAGGAACTACCTTAGCTTATATCATAGGAAGTGCTGATCCTAGCCAAATATCAGAAGGATTTTCAACTGTTGGATTTTATATTCCTATACCAACTTTAGGATTCTTAGCTGGAATATCATATCTAATGGGACCTATGATGGGATTGTTTGCAATACTTATTCCTATATCAATATATAACTTTATTGAAACTATGAATAATGTTGAGGCAATGTCAGCTGCAGGAGATAGCTACAATGTGCAGGAAGCTCAATTTGCAGATGGAGTTGGAACTATGATTGGAAGCTTATTTGGAGGAGTATTTCCTACTACTGTTTATATAGCTTCTATAGGATCTAAATGGATGAATGCAGGAAGAGGATATTGTATAATAAATGGAATAGTATTCTTAATTGCATCAACATTTGGTATTATAGCTGCAATGTCAAAAATTATTCCAGTTCCCGTTATAGCTCCTATACTAGTATTTGTTGGAATTTCAATGGTATCTCAAGCCTTTTCATCAGTTAATAAAAAGCATTACCCAGCAGTAGTTATAGCTATGTTCCCTTACTTTGCAAATTACATTATGACTAGATTCAATGGTGGAGCAGGAGAAATTGTAAATAATTTATCTACAGCAATTGTTCCTTTAGGGCAAGGGGCTATGTTTACTGGCCTTATATGGGGTGCAATACTAGTTTATATAATTGATTATGAATTTGATAAGGCAGCTTATGTATCGATAGTTGGAAGTTTATTATCTTTAGTTGGATTTATGCATGCTCCTAAGTTATCTATAGTAACTGATTATCAATATGTTCTAGGATATGCTGCTATAGGATTTATGTTTATAATATTTTCTATAAAAGAAAAAGTAAAAGCTGTTACTAAAGAAGAAGTAATAGAGACTATATAATGAAGGTGAGCCTAAGTAGGCTCACCTTTATATTTTGTATGATTTAAAAAGAGCACTTGGTGTAGTATAATAGCTAAGGGAGGTGTTATATGGACACTAAAATAGAAAAAGAAGAATTGAAAGTAATAATAGCGTATATATCAGTATGTATTATTTGGGGATCTACTTATCTTGCTATAAGGATAGGAGTTCAAAGTTTTCCTCCTGAGCTTTTCGCTGGAATAAGATTTTTAATAGCAGGACTTATAGTCTTAGGATTTGCAAAGTTTAAGAAGATGGATTTTCCTAATAAATTATCAGATGTAGGGAAGATATCGATAGTAGGGCTTTTCTTACTATTAGGTGGAAATGGCCTTGTTGTTTTTGCTAGTCAATGGGTTCATTCAGGAGCTGTATCTATACTAGTTGCTACAGTACCACTATTTATTGCCATAGTTGACCTTATAGTTAATAAGAAAAAAGATAGTGATTATTTGACTTGGGTAGGGCTTATAGTTGGATTTGCTGGAGTTGTGTTTTTGGTATTTTCAGGAGCAGGTGCTGGATCTATAGATATTAAAGGTGGAATAATACTTCTTATAGGATCATTATCTTGGGGTATAGGATCTATATACTCTAAGAGCTTCAAACCATCTGGATCTATAGTAACTCATGTAGGAATACAAATGTTATCAGGTGGTATAGGACTTTGTATAACAGGAATACTTTTAGGAGAATTATCTGAAGTTAGCTTTAGCAAAAGTGCTATGTGGGCTATGATTTATTTAATATTTATAGGATCTATGATAGGATATGGATCTTATATATATGTACTTCAAAAGTGGCCAGCATCTAAAGCAGGCACTTATGCATATGTAAACCCTATAGTTGCAGTATTTTTAGGAGCCATTATACTAAAAGAGCCTTTATCATTTAGTGTTGTTGTATCTACAGTAGTTATATTATTTGGGGTATATTTAGTCCAAAAACCTAGAAAACAAAAAGGTGAAATAAAAGTAGTTACAGAATAAATAAAGCTGACACAAAATGTGTCAGCTTATCTATTATCCAACTAAAACTCCTAAGCTTAAAACAGATATAACTATTATCATAACCATTATTATGAATTTAGCAACGAATTTTAACCATTTATCGTAAGGAACTCTTGCTATAGCAAGTGCCCCCATAACTACTGCACTTGTTGGAGTAAGGAAGTTTACTGTACCAGATGCAGATTGGTAAGCAGTTATAACCAAATGTCTAGCAACTCCAGCAAAATCTCCAAGTGGAGCCATTATAGGCATTGACAAAGTAGCAAGACCAGATGTTGATGGAATTAAGAATGCCATAGGTATATAGAATAAATATGTTAATATAGCAAATGTTAAAGAACCAACTCCAGTAAGAGCTTGCTCACCTATACTAAGTATAGTATCTGTTATTTTACCAGCATTCATTACTATAGTGATACCACGAGACAAACCTATTATAAGAGCAACACCAAGTAAATCTCTAGCTCCTGCAACGAATGAAGATATAAGTTCTTGCTCTTTCATTCCATAAACAAGTCCAATTACAATAGCTGCAACTAAGAATAGTGTAGTAAGCTCTCCAAACCACCACCATAAAGTAGGAACAGCAGTAACACCTAAGTCCTCAAAAGGAATAACTCCAAATATCATTATAGCGAAAGTAAGTCCAAATAAAGCAAGTATAAGTTTTCTTTTTGAAGTAAGTTCTGGGAACTCTGATTGACCTCTTGTAGAAACAAAGTGTCTTTTATTATCTTCCATCATATCATATACAAGAGATTTGCTAGGGTCTTTCTTAACCTTCTCTGCATATCTCATAACGTATAAAATAGCTACAGTTTCAGCAACTACTAATATCAATAATCTAAATCCAATACCTTGTCCTAGTGATATCCCAGCAAACCCAGAAGCTATACCAGTAGCAAAAGGATTAACTGTAGAACCTAAAACACCAGCACCAGCACCTAAAAGTATTGTTCCAACAGCTGTTAAAGAGTCGTAACCAGCTGCGATAAATACAGGTAATAATAATGGATAGAATGCTATAGTTTCTTCAGCCATACCAAATGTACTTCCACCAAGTCCAAAGAATATCATAAGAACAGGAATCATCCACTTTTCTCTACCCTTTAGCTTTTGAGTAATTTTAGCAATTCCGGCATCTATAGCTCCAGTTTTCATAACAACACCTAAGAATCCACCTATAATTATAACGAATAATGCCACATCTTTAGCGTCATAAAATCCATTAACAGGGGCCATGAGAACATCTGTAATTCCCTGTGGAGTTGCTTCAACTGAGTGGTATGTACCAGGAATAGGCTCCTTTCTAGAAGCATTTGGATCTACATAGTCGTATTGACCAGCAGGAACGATCCATGTCATTATTGCAACTACTACTATTATAGAAAATAAAATAGTATAAGCAGTTGGCATCTTTAGTTTTTTCATACTTTAATCCCTCCTATTTTTTTGTTAATTCATATATTGCACTAGCATATATTTTTGAAGCCTTAATTAAATCATCGATAACGATGTACTCATTAGCTTGATGCTCAACTTTTGGCTTTCCTGGGAACACAGATCCAAATGCAACGCAGTTATCTATAGCTCTTGCGTAAGTTGCACCACCAGAAGATAAAGGAGTTGAATCAAGTCCTGTTTCTCTTTCAAATACTTCTTTTAATGTTTTTATAAGCACATGATCTTCAGGAAGATATATTGATTTTAGGAAGTCGTGCTCTATGTACTCAAGATTGTAAGCACTTGCTTTTTCTTTTATAGCATCTTCTATTACTTTCTTATCAAAAGTAACAGGAATTCTTACATCTAATCCAACTTCTTCCATATCTTTATTAATATTTACTTTTCCTACATTAATAGTTAATTTTCCAGAGGCACTATCTTCACAATTTGGAATTATAGTTTCTCCGTTATAAGTTTCTTTAAGAACCTGTGCAACAAATTTAACAACGTTAGATTTTATTCCAAGGTTGTTAAGTGCTATAAGTAGTCTTGAGATAGCATTTATTCCATATTCAGGCTTTGCAGCGTGAGAAGCCTTTCCTATAACAGTTACGCTTTCTTTGTTTGAATCGTATTCAAATCCTAATCTGTCAAGTTCCTTACATAATTCATCAATTTTTACATCAGAGTAAGTTACTTTATCTGGAACAGAATTGAAAGCAGTTCCTCCAGAGAAAGTTATTTCAGATGAATTATTAGATCTTAATATAACTTGAAGAAGTCCCTTTTCTGCATTTATCATAGGGAATGTAGAATCTGGAGTAAATCCGTAAGATGGAATTTCCTCATTCTCGAGATATTTAGTCATATCTCTCCATAGATTTTCTTCATCAGTTCCAAATATGAATCTAACCCTTTTATTAAACTCAAAACCTAAGTCCATAAGTGCTTTTACTGCATATATAGCAGCTAAAGTTGGAGCCTTATCATCTTGAGTTCCTCTACCGTATATTTTACCATCATCAATTACAGCATCAAAAGGAGGATATATCCAGCTTTCTATCTCACCTTCAGGAACAACATCAAGATGACCTAATATACCTATCATTTCATCACCTTGTCCAATTTCAGCGTATCCATAATATCCATTTCCATAGAATGTTCTAAATCCTAAAGACTCACAAAGTGATAGAGTATATCTCAAAGCTTTATCTATATTTTCTCCAAATGGAAACTGTTCACATCCATCTGAAAGCACACTAGGAATTCTAACTAATTCCTGTATAGACGATATCATCTCATCTTTTAATTCATCGATTCTTTTCTTGAAATCCATCTTTCATCCCCCTTTATATTTTTATATTTACTCATAAAAACTCCTTTTTATATCATATAAAATTATTATGAACTTTTCAAGCTTGAATACGTTTTCACAAAGAATATATCTTATCTGTCATTATTACAGGTATAATCTCATATCATAGTATTAAAAGCGGACAAAGGGGGAGTTAAATGGATAGGAAAAGTATGAATGTCTATTCAGAAATAGGAAAACTAAAAACTGTATTACTTCATAGGCCAGGAAAAGAAATAGAAAATTTAACACCTGACCTTATGGGACGACTGCTATTCGATGACATACCTTATTTGAAAGTTGCAAGAGAAGAACATGACTCATTTGCAAATATATTCAGAAATAATGGAGTTGAAGTTTTATATGTAGAAGACCTAATTTCAGAATGTATGACTGATAATGAAGTTAAGAACATGTTTTTAGATGATTTTATCAATGAAGCAAATGTACAAAGCCAAAAGAAGATAGAGTTAATAAAAGAATACCTACTAGAATTTCATGACAACAGACAAATGATAGATAAGATGATAGAAGGAATAAGAAAAGAAGAAATAAAAGATTATAAAAAGACCTCTTTGATAGATATTATAGACTGTGATCATCCATTCATAATAGACCCTATGCCTAATCTTTATTTCGCTAGAGACCCGTTTGCAACTATAGGAAAAGGTATATCTTTAAATAAAATGAAAACAGTTACACGAAATAGAGAAACTCTATTTGCTAAGTACATATTTAAGTATCATCATGCATTCAGAGATAGTTATATTCCGCTTTGGTACAAAAGAGAAGAAAGCTGCCCTATAGAAGGTGGGGATATATTAGTTTTAAGTGATAAATTAATAGCTATAGGTATATCAGAAAGAACAGATCCACTAGCAATAGAAATATTTGCAAAAAATATATTCAAAAGTGATGAAAGTTTTGAAACAATACTTGCTTTTGATATACCGAAAAAAAGGGCATTTATGCATCTTGATACTGTATTTACAATGGTTGACTATGACAAATTCACAATACATCCAGAGATAGAAGGACCTCTTACACTTTATTCCATAAGAAAAGGATCCGAGAAAGAATTAATTATAGAAAAAGAGACTATGCAATTAGAACAAATACTAGAGAAATATCTAGAAGTAGAAAATATAAAACTAATTAGGTGCGGCAATGGAGATACAGTGCATGCAGGTAGAGAACAGTGGAATGATGGTTCAAATACTCTTGCTATAGCACCAGGGGAAGTTATAGTTTATTCACGAAATCATGTAACCAATAAGATTTTAGAGGAAAATGGAATAAAGCTGCATATAATGCCATCTTCAGAACTATCTCGTGGACGTGGTGGTCCAAGATGTATGTCTATGCCACTTGTAAGAGAAAATCTAAAATAATGTGGGGGGATTAAAATGCCAGTAAATTTAAGAGGAAGAAGTTTTTTAACACTTAAAGATTTCACACCAGAGGAGATAAAATATCTACTTGACTTATCTAAAGATCTTAAAAATAAAAAAAGAGCAGGAATAAAAGGGAATTTATTAGAAGGAAAAAACATAGTGCTTTTATTTGAGAAAACTTCAACAAGAACTAGGTGTGCATTTGAAGTAGCAGCACTCGATGAAGGTGCTCACGTTACTTTCTTAGGATCTAATGATAGCCAAATGGGAAAAAAAGAATCTATAGAAGATACAGCAAAAGTTCTAGGAAGATACTATGATGGTATAGAGTTTAGAGGATTTAAACAAGAAACAGTTGAGAATTTAGCAAGAAATGCAGGCGTGCCTGTATGGAATGGTCTTACAGATATGTATCATCCAACTCAGATACTTGCAGACTTTTTGACTATAACAGAGCATGTTAACAAGTCTTTAAATAAAGTTAAGTTTGTTTATGTTGGAGATGCTAGAAACAATATGGGTAACTCTTTAATGATAGGATCTGCAAAGATGGGAATGGATTTTGTTGCACTTGCTCCTAAGGAATTATTCCCAGATGAGAAATTAGTAAATGAAATGAGAGAGGTTGCAAAAACAACTGGAGGAAGCATTACCTTAACAGAAGATATAAATGATGTTAAAGGAGCAGATGTAATATATACAGATGTTTGGGTATCTATGGGAGAAGAAGATAAATTTGAAGAAAGAATAAATATGCTAAAACCATATCAAGTTAATATGGAAATGATACAAAAAACTGAAAATGAAGATGTAATATTTATGCACTGTCTACCATCTTTCCACGACCTTGAAACTAAAGTAGGCAAAGAAATATACGAAAAGTTTGGACTTAAAGAAATGGAAGTTACAGATGAAGTATTTAGATCTAAACACTCTGTTGTATTTGATGAGGCAGAAAATAGAATGCATACAATAAAAGCTGTTATGGTTGCAACTATTGGAAATATATAGTGGGGGATGAAAAAATGAAAAATAAGATTGTTGTAGCATTAGGGGGAAATGCTTTAGGTAATTCACCTAAGGAACAATTAGAATTAGTAAAGAATACTGCAAAGCCTATAGTTGATTTAATAGAAGAAGGAAATCAGGTAATAATAGCTCACGGCAATGGACCACAAGTTGGCATGATAAACCTAAGTATGGAAACCGCATCAAGGTGCAATTCAAAAACTCCAGAGATGCCATTTCCGGAATGTGGAGCAATGAGTCAAGGATACATAGGGTATCATCTTCAGAATGCAATAAGAGAGGAACTATTGAATAGAAATCTAGAAATGCAAGTAGCTACTGTAGTAACTCAAGTTATAGTAGACAAAAATGATGATGCATTTAACAACCCTACAAAACCTATAGGAGCATTTTATAGTGAAGAAGAAGCAAAGAGGCTAGAGATAGAAAAAGGATATGTAATGAAAGAAGATGCTGGAAGAGGATATAGACGAGTTGTTCCTTCTCCAATACCTATAGATGTAGCAGAAAAAGAAATTGTGAAAACTTTAGTTGATAATAATCATATAGTAATAACAGTAGGTGGAGGTGGAATACCTGTAATAAAAGAAAATAACTCTCTTATAGGAGTTCCTGCTGTTATAGATAAAGACTTTGCTAGTGAAAAAATAGCAGAGATTTTGGATGCTGACTATCTAATAATACTTACTGCTGTTGAGAAAGTAGCCATAAACTTTGGAAAAGAAAATGAAAAATGGCTAGATACATTAACAGTAGATGAAGCTAATGCATATATAGAAGAAGGACACTTTGCCCCTGGATCTATGCTTCCAAAAGTTCAAGCAGCTGTAAAGTTTGCAAGTTCAAAGAAAGGAAGAAAAGCATTAATAACTTCTTTAGAAAAAGCAGCTAAAGGAATAAAAGGAGAAACAGGAACTTTAATAATGGATTAATCTTATATGAAAAATATAAATTTAATGTTCCCTTAGTAGGGAACATTATTTTTTTTTGAACATAACATATATTAATCCACAAAAAAGGGGGGATAAATAGTGAAAAAAGGGGACTTAGTTGTTAGAAAATCGCATGGAAAAGACGTATTATTTCGTATAATAGATGTTTTAGAAGATGAAAAAGGAAGAAGAAATGTAGTACTGAAAGGGATTAACTTTAGATTACTAGCAGACTCTCCTATAGATGACTTAGAAGAAGTAAGAGAGGATGAAGCGGGAAACTACGTTTTTAGCAAAAGAATAGAAGCACTATTTGAAAAGGTGATAAAGGAGAGAACAGATAGAAATAGAAGATATAGTAGAAATACTGAAGGGTTTGGTAATCCCGGGAAAGTACTCCACTTAGATGGAGATGCTGAGTATATGAAGATATGTCTTGAAGCATACCAAAAGCTTCAAATACAGGCAGTAGGAATGGTAGTTGCAGAAGGAGATCAGCATAAAGTTATAAAATCTCTTTTGAATGAGCATTCACCTGATATATTAGTTGTTACAGGCCATGATTCTATACTAAATTTTTCCGGAGATTTCAAAGATGTATCAAATTATAGAAACTCACAAAACTTTATAAAAGCTGTTCAAGAAGCTAGAAAGTATGAACCACATATGGACGATTTAGTAATATTTGCAGGGGCTTGTCAATCGCACTTTGAGGCATTACTAAAAAATGGAGCAAATTTTGCAAGTTCACCACACAGGATACTTATACATTGTTTAGATCCTGTATTTGTGGTAGAAAAAATAGCATATTCAAGAATAAATACTGTATTATCACTTAAGGAAATATTAGAAAGTACAATAACTGGAACTAAAGGGGTAGGTGGGCTAGAAACTAGAGGAAAATACAGAATGGGAATGCCAAAATCTCCATATGATTAAAAGTGAGTCTATGGATAGTATATATAAAGATTTGATAGCGTATATGGTTTCTAGAAATATTCCTTTAGACTACCATGAAGAAGCCTTAAAGTGTCAAGCTATAATAGAAAGAACAATACTATTTAGAAAAATAAAAGATGGAGAACATATATACAACAACGTAGATAAAGAAGATATACACCCTAAAGCCTATAAAGCAGTAGAGGATACTCAAAACTTAATTATTATGATTAAAGATAATCCTATAATAGCTCATTACCATATATCGTGTGGAGGAAGTACCCAAAATAGTGAAAGCGTATTAAATAGAAAGATAGACTATTTAAGAAAAGTAACTTGTGAAGAGTGTAAAAGATGTGAAACTTTCACTACGCAAATTAACTTACACATAGAAGAATTAGCACAAAAATTCGGATATTCACTACCATTAGATAAAATAACTGTATTTAATATAGATAAGGTATTAAAAGTTATTAAAAAAGATGATAGCGATAGAATAGAGGTTTTGGAGGTTTTTGGAAATAGTATAGATCCTGTAGATTTTATAAATATTCTAAATTTAGATTGTACTAGATTCGGATTTAGGCCTTCTCAAATAACACTATATATCAAAGGATCAGGAAACGGTCTTGGGTTATGCCAATATGGAGCAAATGAAAAGGCAAAGAACAATTGGAATTTTGATCAAATTTTAAACTACTACTACACTAATATAAATATATGTACAGTAGAAGAATTTAATTCCAAATTTCCACTAAAGGGTAAAAAAATATTTATAGACCCAGGGCACGGAGGACATGACAGTGGAAACTGTACAGAAGATGGATTAAGAGAAAAAGATATTACCTTAAATCTTAGTATAAAGCTAAGAAATGAACTTAAAAAATACGGTATGATAGCAAACCTTAGTAGAGAAAATGATGAGTATTTATCTTTAGATGAAAGAATAAAAAAATCTAAGGAAGATAAACACGAGATACTTATAAGTATACATGTAAACAAATCAAAATTTGAAAGTATAAATGGTGCAGAAGCTTTTTGTTACTGGGGAGATACAAATGCAGAAAATTTAGGGAAAGTTATAATGGATTCTATATCAAAAACTACAGGTATAAAAAATAGAGGTGTAAAAGAGGGGAATTTTTATATACTAAGAGAATGCAGAATAAGTGGATTATATTTTGAAATAGGATATTTATCCAATGAAAGTGAAAAATCAAATTTATCTAATGATGAATTTATACAAAAATTATCAGAATCAATATGCGAAGGTATTTTGAAATATTATTGCAATAAAATGTTGACATGAGTGTTAAAAATGTATAAAATAATACATTTATATATTTACAAAAGAGTCAAAATGTGATATTATGTAAACATATCACAAAGAAGAAGGTGATTTTTTTGGCTACCAAACATACTTTAGACAGAATAAGAAAAAACATCGAAAAGCATTTAGGAGAAAGAATAATTCTAAAGGCTAACAAAGGTAGAAAGAAAATTGTAATAAGGCAAGGAGTAATAGAAAATACTTATCCAAGTATTTTTGTAGTAAGAATTGACGATTCAAATAATAACCCGACTAGAGTTTCATATAGCTATTCAGATGTATTAACTTCTACAGTAAAATTACAACTTTACAAAAATCACAACAATAGTAATGTATCATAAAAATTCTGCCATTTAATTTGGTGGAATTTTTTTTTACTTTCTAAAATAAAATGTAACATGAGTTAATATATATATTATAGGGGGGGATATACATGGAATTAATTAAAGATACTATAAAAGTAGACAATAGAGTTGACTTTGGAACACACAAGACTTTTTTAGAGTGGGATGTAGTGGTTCCAGACTCAAAGGATGATGTATTTGAGATAGTTAAAGCAGAAGGATACATATCTTTAAAGAAAGAAGATATAATGGAAGGGAAGATAATACTAAGAGGAGACTTAAATTACAACATAGTATATTTAACTCAAAGTAGAAAAGTAGTAAGCTTGATGGGAAAAACCGATTTTAATCAAGCTATAGAAAAGGAATATGTAAAGATTGGAATGAGAAGCTTACTAGATACAGAAATAGAACACATAGATTGTAATATATCAAATGAAAGAAAATTAAAATTAGCAGCTGTAGCAAATGTAAAAGGAGCATTATTTGAAAGAGAAAAAATAGACATTATAAGACAAATAAGCGATTTAGAAGACGTTCAAAGCTACAGAAAAGATATAGAGTATGAAAATATAGTTGGAATAGAATCTGGAGAAAGCACAGTTAAAGAAACTATACACATAGATCAAAATATAGGAGATATAAGCGATGTAGTATCATTAAGTCCTAGGGTTGTTTTAAGAGAAACAAGAATTTCAGATAACAAAGTTATATTAGGTGGCGTACTTGAAGTTGCTCCTGTATTTTTATCTACTGATGGAAATGTAATAAAGCTAAATAAAAGTAATATAGACTTTACTCAGTTCATAGAAGTTCCAGGGGCTTACGATGGAATGAGAGAAGATACAGTAGTTAATCTAACAGAATTTAACTTCAATTTAAGAGGAAATGAGGAAGGAAAGATATCTGCACTAGAAATTGAAGCTTCTGTAAGATCAAAAACTAAAATATCAGAAACAGTAATTAAAGAAATTTTGCAAGATGCTTATTGCCCACATAGAGGAATTAAGCTAGAGCAAAAGGATATAGCATTAAATACGCTAGTATCTACAGGAACAGACAACTTCCTAATAAAAGAAACAGTAGTAAAAGATAGAGAAGATATTCAAATTAAGGAAATTGTAAATTTACAATGCGATATACTAGTTACAGGTAATTTAGTTTTAGATGGAAAAAACATAATAGAAGGAGTTACATCATTAAATATAGATTATATACCTGAAGAAGGATTAAGACCTATTTATAGTATGCATGAAGAAATTCCTTTCAAACACATTATAGATATAGAAAAGTGCAAAGAAGGAATGAGAGCTAATAACAAGGTTCAAGTAAGTAGTTTAAGTTATAGCATATCAAAAGACGAAATAGAAGTTCAAATAAAAGGATTTTGCTCATATGAAATACAAGAAGATAAAAAATATAGATTCTTAGTAAATGGAGAGCTTCAAGAAACTGTAGATCCGAGCAAAAGAGCTAGTATAACTATATATATAAGTAGAGAGGGAGAAACTCTTTGGGATGTTGCTAAAAGATACAATGCAACTTTAGAAGAAATAGCTAGCACTAACGAATTATCAGTTGATGCTGTATTAAAAGAAGGTCAATGTTTGATAATCGAAAAGAAAGTAGTTTGTGAAATATAGGGCTTTGCCCTATATTTTTTTTTGATTTATAGTATAATATAATGTGATACGATATAAGGAGGCATTATGGTGATCAAATTAAAGTCTAGGGCAAAAATAAATTTAAGTATAGATGTGGTTGGAAAAAGAGAAGATGGATATCATTTAGTAGAAATGATAATGCAAAGCATAGATCTTTATGACAACATTCAAATAGAAGAAATAAAAGAAGATAAAATAATAATACAAAGTGAAAACAAAAATGTACCATTAGATGAAAGTAATATAATGTATAAAGCTGCTAGTTTAGTTAAACAAAAGTTTAACATAAAAACTGGAGTTAAAATAAATCTCCATAAAAATATACCAGTGGCTGCTGGAATGGCTGGAGGAAGTTCTAATGGTGCTGCAGTTTTAGTTGGTCTTAATAATATTTGGAATTTAAATTTAAGAGAAGATGAACTTATGGATTTAGGACTAAGTCTAGGTGCTGATGTACCATTTTGTATAATGGGAGGAGCAGCTCTTGCACAAGGTATAGGTGAAAAGCTAACAAAAATAAAAGGGCTTAAAGATACTCATATACTTATATGTAAACCGAATATATTCGTTTCAACCAAAGATGTATACACAAATCTTGATATGTCAAAAGTTAGAAAAAGACCAGATACACAGATGCTACTAGATTATATAAATAAAGAAGATATAAAAGGTTTATGCACTAATATGGAGAATGTATTAGAAAGTGTTACAGAGAAAAAGTATCCTGTAATATCAGAGATAAAAAATAAGATGATAAAGTATAAAGCTTTGGGAAGTATGATGAGCGGAAGTGGACCTACTGTGTTTGGAATATTTGATGACTATGAGAAGGGACAGTACGCAAAAGAAAATCTAAAATTAATACATGAAGAAACATATTTAGTTAAGCCTTATGGGGGAGGAATTGAAATTGAACGATAAACTTGAAAAATTAAAACTTGAAAATTATAAACCTTTGAGAGAAATAGTATTTGAATATTTAAGAGAAGCTATATTAAGTGGAAAATTAGAACCAGGACAAAGACTTATGGAAGTGCAACTTGCAGAGCAGTTAGGGGTAAGTAGAACTCCTGTAAGAGAAACTATAAGAAAGTTAGAACTTGAAGGACTTGTTGTAATGATTCCAAGAAAGGGTGCTTATGTTGCAGATGTATCACTAAAAGATATAATAGATGTATTAGAAATTAGATCAGCCCTTGAAGGTCTTGCAGCTTCTCTTGCAGCTGATAGAATGAGTGATGAGGATATAGAAAAGCTTGAAGTAATATCATACGAATTTAAGAAAAGCCTAGAAAAACAAGATACAGAAGGGGTAATTCAAAGAGATGTGGATTTTCACGATCTTATATTTAAATCCACTAATAACCAAAAGCTTATACAAATAAATAACTCTTTAAGAGAACAAGTTCATAGATTTAGAATTACTTATATATCTGATTTTGACACATCAAAGGCACTAGGAGAAGAACATAGACAGATATTAGAATCAATAATAAAAAGAGATTCTGAAGGGGCTATGAGACATGCTATGCACCATATAGAGAATGCACAAAACTTCATAATAGAAAGATTTAGAAGAAAAAAATAAGGTCCTTAATTTAGGCCTTATTTTTTTGCATAAATTTATATTCATAATAAAAGATAATTTGGGAAAATTAAGTATACAAAAGGATTTATTTAGTATGGAGATGATAAATATGTATAGTTTTTTCCTTATTTTGTTCAGTGGTTTATTTTTATACTTTTGGGATGCAAACTCACTAAAAAAGAAAGGATTAAGTAAAGAGTACAAGATAGCCAAAGTCCTTGGAATAACATATTCTATTGGAGCTATTGGATATTTAATATATACAAGCTTTTGGAGGTGATTTAGTTGAGAATAATTAAAGAATCAGAGCCAATAAGTTCTAAGATAGAATTTATAAAAGATAAATTTAAAGACTGTTCTGATTTAGTTGTAAGAGAGTTTGAAGTAGGTGTAGATAAAGAATGTAAGATGGCACTAATTTACATAGATGGACTTGCTGACAGATTATCTATAAGCGACTTTACACTTAGTAATCTGATAATAGACTCTAGAATTGCACAGCCAAATGAAATAAAAGAAGATATAAAAGAACTTATAAAAAACAAGACAATAGCAATAACAGACATAAAAGAAATAGAAGATATAAATGAAGCAATAGACAACATACTATCTGGTGAAACAGTTCTTTTGATAGATAAAGTAAAAGAAATGATAGTTATAGCTTCAAGAGGTTGGCCTAGTAGATCTGTTTCAGAGCCTCAAACAGAAACTGTTATAAGAGGTCCAAGAGATGGATTTACAGAAACTTTGAGAGTAAATACATCTTTAGTAAGAAGAAGAATTAGAGATACTAATCTTAAGATAAAGACGATATCTCTAGGAGAAAGATCTAAGACAGATACAGTAATAATGTATATAGAGGACTTGGTAAATGAAAGAGTGCTAAAAAGAGTAGAAGATAGACTAAATACTATAGACGTAACATCAATAAAAGAAAGTGGAGATGTTGAGCAGCTTATAGAAGATAACTGGCTTAGCTTATTTCCTCAGATACAAAATACAGAAAGACCTGACGTTGTAGCAGCAGCATTATATGAAGGAAGAGTTGCTATAATGGTTGATAATACTCCATTTGCACTTATTGTGCCAAGTACTCTTAACACATTTTTACAATCTCCAGAAGATTACTACGAAAGATGGATAATATCTACAATAATAAGGGCTCTTAGAGTATTTGCAACAACTGCATCACTTTTTCTTCCTGCACTTTATATAGCAGTAACCTCTTATCACCCGGGAATGATGCCAACAGGACTTGCACTTTACGTTGCAGGAACTAGAATGGGAGTTCCTTTTCCAGCATTTACAGAAGCACTATTAATGGAAGGAACACTAGAACTTTTAAGAGAAGCAGGAATAAGACTTCCAGGTCCAATAGGATCTACTATTGGTATAGTAGGAGGTCTTGTAATAGGTCAGGCAGCAGTTGAGGCAGGTATTGTAAGTCCACTTATGGTTATAATAGTTGCAATTACTGCAATATCATCATTTGCGACTCCTAGCTATAATATGGCAATAGGATTTAGGATATTAAGATTTATATTTATGATTTTAGCATCTATACTTGGATTATACGGTATAATGCTTGGTTTTTTAGCTATATCAATTCATTTAGCTAATCTAAAGAGTTTTGGAATTCCATATCTTGAGCCATTTACTGCCATGGGTGAGCACTTTACTGACCTTAAAGATACAATATTTAGAGCACCTACACAATCTATGAAGCTTAGACCAAAGTCATTTGGAATTAAGAACCTAAATAGATTAAATGATAAAAGAAAAGAACAATACGGAGAGGATGATATCGATAGATGATTTCCAGTAAAGAAAAAATAACGACATCACAAGCCATTACATTTCTTATGATATGCATAATTGGAGCTGGAACACTAACTCTTCCAAGAAACTTAGTAGATGAAGTTGGTGGAGATGGTTTATTTATCCTGATTATATCTACACTATTAAGTATAATATTAGGATATTTTCTGTATAAGGTTGTAAGTTACTTTCCAAACAGAAGCTTTATGGAAATATCATCTATACTCCTGACTAAGCCAATAGCGTATATACTAGCGATTATATTAACTATGCAATATACATTGCTAGGTGGATTGATATTCAGGATATTAGCAGAAGTTACAAAGATGTATATGCTAAGAAATACACCTACAGAAGTTATAATAATAACTATGTTAATAGTTTGTATATATGCAATAAGAAGTGGTATAGAATCTATAGCAAGATTATCTCAAATATTTATTCCACTTAGCATAATTCCTATAGTATTAGTATTAATTCCTGAAATGAGGCATGTTGATATTACAAATTTACTTCCATTATTTCAGACAGATCCTTCTAAGATAATACCATCAATTCAAAGCACTTTATTTTCATTTGCAGGATTTGAAATAATGATACTTATAGGAGTATTTTTATCAAGGCCATCTAGAGGATTTGAAATTCAATATAAAACACTAATTCCTGTTGGTTTGCTTTATATATTTATATTTATAGTAACTATTGGCCTGTTTGGTCAAGTTGAAACTTCTCATACAGTTTGGCCCACCTTAACTTTAGTAAAGTTAGTAGACGTTCCAGGGGCATTTATGCAGAACTTAGATGCAATAGTTATGGCTTCTTGGGTTATTCTTATATTTATGAGTATAGTTTTAACTATGTATAGTTCAAATTTGTTAATATGTGATATGTTCAGCTTAAGAGAAGCTAATTTCATAGTTCTTTTGCTTGCACCTATAATATATTTTATAGCTCTTTATCCTAGTAATTTAGCTCAGGTTTATGATATGTTTTCTCACCCAATAGCTGTTATAGGAGAAAGTATACTCATAATTGCTACCCCTACTTTGTTGTATTTAGTTTTTCTTATAAAAAAGAGGGTGAAAAAGATATGAAAAGAAAAGCTATGCTATTGATTTTTATAATTTTAAGTACACAGCTACTAACTGGATGCTGGGATAAGATGGAAATAAACGAGAGGGGCTTTCCTTTAATAATAGGCATAGATAAATTAGAAGGTGATGAAAAAGAAAATGAACTTGATAGAATAAAGGTTTCAACTAGAGTTCCAAATGTTGGGCTTATATCAGGAAAAAGTCCACTAGTTACAGAAACTAGCTTTTATTATGAAGAAAAAGGATCAAATCTTGCATCAATAATAGAAAGAATAACATCTAAAGCTCCATTTAGTATAACACTTGATCATACAAAGGTAATAGTATTTGGGAAAAGCCTTCTAGAAGATTGCAATCTTGTAAGAGAAGCTTTAGACGCTATAGAAAGAGAAAGTAGTTTTTCAAGAAAAGTACTTCTTTTAGGAGCACATGAAGATGCATCTCAAATTGTAAAGATAGAGCCTAAAGAGTACCCACTAATAGGAATGTATCTTAAAGGAATATTAGATCTTGAAATGAGAGATGGAAGAGCTGTAGATGGAACACTCAACAGAATAATGTATCAAATACATGAAGATGGATCATCTATATGGCCATATATAAAGGCTAATAAAGATAATACTGGTGCAGAGCT
The DNA here is from genome assembly GCA_002029295.1 of Alkalithermobacter paradoxus. GTDB lineage: Bacteria > Bacillota > Clostridia > Peptostreptococcales > Peptostreptococcaceae > Alkalithermobacter > Alkalithermobacter paradoxus. The sequence continues at coordinate 22,238 of MZGW01000011.1, forward strand.
TGCAGGAGCATATGTACTAAAAGATAATAAACTAATGGGAAGTCTAGATAATAGAGAAGTATCAAGATTCAATTCAATGATAAAAGGAAACAAAGAATTAGGAGATGTAGATATAATATACAAAGGTACATTGGTTTCTTATGAAGTTTATAATACAAAACAAAAACTATCAGTAGAAGAAAAAAACGATAATTTAATTTTGAATATAGAGCTTGAGTCAGAAGGAGATATAGTTCAGCACAAGATAGGAATAAGAGGATTCACACTTGATGATGAAGCAATAAAAGAAATGGAAAAAATGATTGAAAAAAAGCTTATGAGTAGATTAGAGTCGGTAGTTGAAAAGCTTCAAAAAGAATATGGAGTAGATGTATTTGGAGTTAAAAGATATATAAGAAAATTTAATCCAAAGCTCTATAAAAAAATAGCTGATGATTTTGATGAGTACTATAGCTCTATGAAAGTAAATATAAAAATCGATGCTAAAATTAGAAGAATAGGTATAGTTAGATAAAAATAGGAAATAATGATAATATAACACAATTCAGGGGGGAATAATTTATGAAAAAAAGTGTACTTATTATCATTATACCTATATTAATGTTTGCATCTTTAGGAATGTATCTAAGAGATATATACGCAAACAAGGACAGCTACCAAGTAAAGCTTATAAGATTTCACGTGATTGCAAACAGCGATTCTAAAGAAGATCAAGATCTAAAACTTAAAATAAGAGATAAAGTTATAGAGTATCTATCGCCTATGCTAGAAGAATCTAAAAGCATAGAAGAAACCAAAAATATAATAGAAAGCAATATTGACAAGATAGAAGAGATATCTAGACAAGAAATTTTAAATAACAATATGGAGTACAAAGTAAGAGCACAGCTTGGATATAGCAATTTTCCAACAAGAAGATATTCAAATATAGTACTTCCAGCAGGAAACTATCAAACACTAAAAATTATAGTAGGAGAAGGTACTGGTCAAAACTGGTGGTGCGTTATGTTTCCTCCACTTTGCTTCATAGATATAAACCGTGGAATAACTGACAAAAAAACGGAAGAAAATCTTAAAAATGTACTTTCAGAAGAAGAATATAACATGATTGTAGTTGATACAAATGAAGTTAAGCTTAAGTTCAAAATAGTTGAAATAATAGAGGCAGTTAGAAATAGTGCTTTTCAGGTGACATTAAATGAAAGATAAGACTATCAAATGAGGAGGAATATAGATGAGAAAAGCCTTTATAGTAGTATCTATATTTTTCATACTGTGCTTTTCTGTAGTCACTATATTTGTAAGTGATTATATAGCGTATGCACAAGGTAATATATTTTGGGGTTCACGAGGTGAAGAAGTAAGAGTAGTTCAAGATAAATTAAAAAGATGGGGATATTACGATGGAAGTGTAGACGGAATATATGGATACAGAACATTTTTAGCTGTTAGAAGCTTCCAAAGTAAAAATGGACTACAAGTAGATGGAATAGTAGGACCACAAACTAGAAAAGCTCTAGGTATGGTTGTAAGCCAACCAGCGTCTAGAGGAATAAGTAGATCAGATGATGTTTACTTACTTGCAAGAGCAATAACAGGAGAAGCAAGAGGAGAGCCTTATACAGGACAAGTAGCAGTAGGAGCTGTAATACTAAACAGAGTAAGAGATTCAAGATTCCCAAATTCAATAGCATCAGTTATATATCAGCCAGGAGCATTTACTGCTGTTGCAGATGGACAAATAAACATGGAACCAGTAGAGTCTTGCATGAGAGCTGCAAGAGATGCACTCAATGGATGGGATCCAACTGGAGGAGCATTGTATTTTTGGAATCCAGCAACATCAACAAGTCAATGGATTTGGAGATTAAAACCTACTTTGAAGATAGGAAAGCACTGGTTTGCAGTAGGTCCGTACTAAAGGGGTGATACTTTGAGTGCAAAAACTAGATTTAATATAATACTTGGAATTTTAATAGTATCTCTTTTGTGGGGAATAAATGAGTATTCACAAAAGATAGAATACAGAACTCAATTAGATAATCAGTATCAAAGAATGTTCTTTGATTTAGTAGGTCATGTAGAAAATATTCAAGCAGATTTAGCAAAAATAAATGTAAGTACATCTACAAGACAAAATGTAATGCTTTTAACAAGCACTACTGGACAGTGTTATTGGGCTCAAGAAAAGATGTCACAGCTTCCATTTGAACATATGACACTTAGCAAGACAGAAAAATTCTTAAATCAGGTTGGAGACTATGCAACAGCTCTAGCTAAAAATGCTATAGACAATAAAGCACTATCTGATGAAGAAAGACAAAAGCTATATAAGCTGCAGACACACGCAGAAGAATTAGGAGTAGAACTTCAAGAGTTAGCACAGAATGTATCATCAGGAAAGATTAGTCCTTTTGAGGTAGCTAAAAAGGCAAAAAGAGGAATAAAAAAAGTTAATAACGATATGATAGCAACAACCGCTGCAAGGATAGAAGAAAGAATGCAGGAATATCCTGAGCTTATATATGATGGTCCTTTCTCAGAACATATAGGAAAAATAAAGCCTAGATTAGAAGGAGAAACAGTAGACAAGGACAAGGCTAAAAGTTTAGCACTAGAGTTTCTGAAAGAAAAAAATATATCTGACTTAGTTTATAGTGGAAAAATAAAAAATACAAGTATCCCAGGTTATGTATTCACAAAGGGAACAGTGAGTATAACTATAACTGAAAAAGCTGGGAAAGTAGAATTAATGATAGATTCAAGAGAAATAAAAGAGCCTAAACTCTCTAGACAGGAAGGATTAAAAAAAGCCAAAGAATTCCTAGAAAAAAAGGGATACAAAAATATGACTCCTACGTATGCTTTAACTGTAGGTGGAGAAACAACGATAAACTTTGCTTATAAGCAAGGAAATGTTACGGTTTATCCAGATCTTATAAAAGTTAAAGTTGCACTAGATAATGGAGAAATAGTAGGTTTTGAATCTAGAGGGTATTTGACAAGCCACTATAAAAGAAATATAGAAAAACCTAAGATATCTAAAGAAGAAGGTGCTAAGAGCATAATTGAGGGATCTAAAATCACAAAGACAAAGCTTGTGATAATTCCTACAGAAGGTAAAAGTGAAAGATTATGCTACGAATATCAGGTTCAATACGAAGGAAAGGATTTCCTTATATACGTTGATGCTAATACTGGAAAACAAATGAAAATACTAGAGCTTATTAGAAATAAAAATGGAACATTAACTATATAAAGAAGCATCGTGCTTCTTTATTTTTTTTTTGAAATGGAATATAATCAATAAAGTGAAAATTTCATATAATATAAATTAATATATCTTGAGAGAAGGTGCATTTATGAAAAAGAATATAGCTATTATATTCGGTGGAAAGTCTGGAGAACATGAAGTTTCTTTATCTTCTGCTTCTTCTATATACAATCATATAGATAAGGAAAAATACAATGTATATACTATAGGGATAACAAAAGAAGGAAATTGGCTATATTATGAAGGAAGCTGTGAAAATATAAAAAATGGAAAATGGGTAGAGTTAGCAAATAAAGATGCTAAAATAAATTTAATACCTACGCAAGGGGAAAAAATAGGTATAAGTCTTTCAAATGGAGTTTTTCATGAGATAGATATAATATTTCCTGTTCTTCATGGTCCTTATGGAGAAGATGGCTCTATACAAGGATTATTTGAAATAAGTAATATTCCGTATGTTGGATGTGGAGTATTATCATCTAGTGTAGGAATGGATAAAATTATATGCAAAAAAATATTCAAAGAAATGGGACTTTCGCAAGTTAAGTTTGAATATGTTACTAGATATGAATTTGTTAAAAATGTACAAGACTCTATAAATAATATAGAAAGAAATATAAATTACCCAATGTTTGTAAAACCTGCAAATCTTGGGTCTAGCGTTGGAATATCTAAAGCTAAAAATAAAGACGAACTTATACTTGCAATAAATGAAGCTCTTAGATATGATTATAGAGTAATTATAGAAGAAGGTATAAATGCAAGAGAAATAGAAGTATCAGTACTTGGAAATGAAGATGTATCAGCTTCTATAGTAGGAGAAATAATACCTGCTAAGGAGTTTTATGATTATGAAGCAAAATATATAAATGCTTCTTCAAAATTGCTTATACCAGCTCCTATAGACGATGATATTATTAAGAAAGTTCAGGATATGGCTATAAAAGCATTCAAAGGAATAGATGGATGTGGACTTGCAAGAGTAGATTTCTTTATAGATAAAGATACTACTGAAATATATATAAATGAAATAAATACTATGCCAGGGTTCACTAATATAAGTATGTATCCAAAACTTTGGGAAGCATCAGGAATAGAATATAAAGATTTAATAGATAAACTTATAACTCTTGCTGTAGAAAAATTTGAGCAAAAAAAGAACAAAGAGGTGTAAACATTGGAGAACAAACCAATAGGAGTCTTCGATTCAGGTATAGGAGGACTTACTGTACTAAAGGAAATAATGGAAGTACTTCCTAATGAAGACATAGTTTATTTTGGAGATACTGCTAGAGTTCCTTATGGACCTAGGTCAAAAGAAACAGTTACAAAGTATACTTTTCAGTGCATAAATTTCTTGTTAACAAAGAATATAAAAGCTATAGTAATAGCTTGTAATACAGCAACTGCTAGAAGTTTAAAGCTAGCACAGGAAAAATACGATGTGCCGATAATAGGAGTTGTTGAAGCAGGAGCAAAAACTGCAGTTAATGTTACGAAAAATAAGCGAGTAGGGGTTATAGGTACTGAAGGAACTATAAATTCAAAAGCTTATGAAACTGAAATAGGAAAGATAGATTCTAATATAAATACAATTGGGAAGCCATGTCCGCTATTCGTTCCGATAGTTGAGGAAGGGTGGGCTGATACAGATATATCTTATATGGCAGCAAGTAGATATCTAAATGACTTGAAAGATAAGAATATAGATGCTTTAGTTCTTGGATGCACACACTATCCACTTCTTATGAATACTATATCTAAAGTGATGGGCAGCAGTGTAACACTTGTTAACCCAGCAAGAGAAACAGCTAAAGATCTAAAAAATGTTCTTATGAAAGAGAATTTACTTAGAGATCAAAATGATAATCCTAAATATGAGTATTACGTATCAGACGGACCTGATAAATTTAAACAAATAGGTGAGAACTTCCTCAAAAAAGAAATAGATAATATAAATCTTGTTGAAATTCATAAATATTAATGATAGAATAATCACACATAAAAATTAGATTACCGTAGTTGGTAGTCTAATTTTTTTTGAAATGGATTTTCAAAAGAGGTGGAGCTATGGATAATAAAAGAATAATAAAAATCAAAACGATCCAAATAGATTCAAAAGGAGAACAAGAAGAAATAGAGCTTGTAACTGAAGGCAAAATATTCTTAAAAAATGAACATATATATATAACCTACGAAGAAACAGAATTATCAGGAATGAATGGAACTACTACAACACTTAAGATAGGTAATCAATCTGTTATTATGAAGAGATTTGGGAATAATAATTCACAAATGGTATTTGAAAAAGGAAAAAGATTCACAACTAAATATAAAACAGCATATGGTGATCTAAAGATGGAGATAGTAACTCAACATATAGAAATAAATGTACAAGAAGATTTAAAGAAAATAGAAGTGAATATAAATTACGATATAAACATATCAGGTCTGTTTGAAGGAAAAAATATAATGAATATTACAGTTAATTAAAGGAAGTGACTAAAATGGAAAACACAAAAATAGTACTTGCATCGCTGCTTACAGGAATTATAGTTGGAATAATATTTACAGTATTAAACTTTCCTCTACCAGCACCTCCAACTTTTGAAGCGTTCATGGGTATATTCGGAGTATGGAGTGGAGCTGCAATTGTAAGTAAGTTTATAAAATAAATTAAAGAAGGTGAAAAAATGGACATCATGTTAGCGATTAAAGCAACTGTTGCAGGAGCTATACTTGGAGCTATATTTCAAAAAATGAAATTACCTTTGCCTGCACCACCTGTCTTTCCAGGAGTTGTAGGTATATTAGGAGTTTTGATAGGAAGCAAAATAGCAGAATTATTTTTGTAGGTAGTGAACTTTCACTACCTTTTATAATTTTTATTTGTTATTATATTTAATATGGATAATAATGTATCTTAGATATTTGAGGTGATAAATTGGTTATAAGTGAAAACAAACTGAAAGTATTTATAATTTTGAATACTATTATCAGTATGCTTATAATAGCATCTTCATTGGTGTTAATTCTTAATTTTCATGGAGAAGATAGTTTTACGAATTTATTTAGAAATTTCAAAATCGAAACAAGATATAATGAAAACCATAAAAGAATAGAAGAAATTAAAGAAGAAATCAGAGAAATTCCTTATTTGAGTATATTTGATGAAAGTTCATCAAGTTATATATCTAATCTAAGTCGTGATAACAAAATACTTTATTATAAAATGATGAAAATGGGCAATATAAATCATGGACAGATACAAGCTATAATAGATTTAATGAATGATTTTCACTTTAGATATGATTACTTTCTCTGTGCTATACTTACTGAGAGTTTGCACACATTTATAAATGAATCTGATATAACAAAGATTATACTCAGTGAATATAAAGAAAATATAAATACAAATCTTAGCAATAAAAGTCAAGAATACAAAAATACATACATAAGAGGTCTTTACTTTAACTACCTAAGTCAAAGGTATCAAAGTGATTTACATAGATTATTCACAGAGTATAATATGGGATACTATGAAACGGTGGAATATCTAAGAAGAAATAGTACATATAGAAGTGAATTTTCTACAAATGCTATACAGAACCTAAATAAATACAAGAAAATATACACTTATTACCTAAAATCTATATTATAAGAGGTAAAAATATGCTATTAGAAAAAGTAAAACAAACTATAACAAAACATAAATTAATAGATTATAATGACACTATTGTTCTAGGGATATCGGGAGGACCTGATTCAGTTTGTCTTTTACACGTGCTAAATGAGCTAAAAGAAGAATATTCTCTAAAAATATATGCAGCTCACCTTAATCACAAAATAAGAGGAATAGAGGCACAAAAAGATGCAATTTACTGTGCAGATTTATGCGATGATATGAAAATCCCTTGTTTTATAAGAGCTATAGATGTACCTAAATACTGTCAAGAAAATGGACTATCTATAGAAGAAGGTGCAAGGATTTTAAGATATAATATGTTCTTTGAAATAAAAGAAAAAGTAAATGCAACTAAAATAGCAGTAGCACACAACTTAGACGACCAAGCTGAGACTGTAGTTATGAGAATTATGAGAGGTACAGGACTAGATGGACTAAAAGGAATAGAATACAAAAGAGACAATACAATAATAAGACCACTTCTAGATATAAAAAGAGAAGAAATAGAAAAATATTGTTATGATAACAATCTAAACCCAAGAATAGATTATACAAATCTAGAGGATATATATACAAGAAACAAAATAAGACTAAAACTTATACCTTATATGGAGGAAAATTTTAATCCTAATTTAAAGGAATCTGTATGTAGAATGGCAAACTTATTAAGAGATGATAGTGACTTTATAGATAATGAAGCGAATAAAGCATTCGATAATTTATGCGAGAAAGAAAGCGAAAGAACTATAAAAATAAACACGCAAACATTTAGTCATATTCATAATGCCATTAAAAATAGAATAATAAGAAAATGTATTAGTTTTGTAATTGGAGATTTAAAGGGAATAGAGCAAAAGCATATAGAAGATGTTATGGCATTAATTCATACAGAAAAAAATGATCTAAAAATAAATCTTCCAAAAGGATTAATACTGTATAAAAAGAACAGTAGTATAATATTTACAGATGAAGAAATTAAAAGTGAGTCTATAAATTACACATATAAAATACCAAAGAGTGGATACATAAAAATAAAAGAATTGAATACATTAGTTGAGACTAAAATATTAAATAAAGAAGATATTAATTTATGCTCAGATGATAAATATACAAAGTATTTTGATCTCGATAAAATTTCAGGGGAACTTGAAATTAGAAATAGAAGAAATGGAGATAAAATAAAAGCATTAGGGTTAGGGGGGACTAAAAAGTTAAAAGACATTTTTATTGATTTTAAGGTTAGCAAAGAAGAAAGAGATAAAGTACCTATTTTATGTGATCAAAAAGGTATAATGTGGGTTGTTGGGTATAGAATGAGCGAAGATTATAAAATCGATACTAATACTAAGAAAGTATTGAGGATAAGTATTAAGAAGTTGTAGCTTGTTGTGCCGTGTTGACATGTATGATAAAATAAAATAATATATTCAGCCGAGAGAGGAGGACTCTTTTTGAAGAAATTTTTTAGAGGAGCAAGTTTTTACTTATTAATATTCATAATAATAGTGTCTATTGTCCAGTTCTATGGAAAGCCTGCACAGGAGGTTATACAGCTTGATTTTTCTCAAGTTTATCAAAAAATAGAGCAAGAGGACGTAGCCGAAATTCACTTTACTAACGAGGTTATTGAAGGAAAAATAAAAAGTACAGGACAAAACTTCAGATCTTATCTTCCTTATCCAGTAAGTAAGGAAAATATTTCAGACCTTTTACTAGAGCAAGTTTCGAAAGGAAAATTAGTTTTAAGTGGTGATCCAGAACCTGCAACTCCTTGGTTCTTTGAGATACTTCCATCTATATTCATGATACTTATATTTATAGTATTTTGGTTTGTGTTTATGCAACAATCACAAGGTGGAGGAAGTAGAGTTATGAATTTTGGTAAATCAAGAGCCAAAATGCATAAAGGAGATGAAAAAAATAAAGTTACATTTGACGATGTTGCAGGATTAAATGAAGAAAAAGAAGAACTTCAAGAAGTTGTAGATTTTCTTAAAAATCCTAAGAAATATATAGAGCTTGGAGCTAGAATCCCTAAGGGAATTCTAATGGTAGGACCTCCAGGAACAGGAAAGACATATCTTTCAAAAGCTGTAGCTGGAGAAGCAGGAGTACCATTTTTTAGTATAAGTGGTTCAGACTTTGTTGAGATGTTCGTAGGAGTTGGAGCATCTAGGGTAAGAGATTTATTCGAACAAGCAAAGAAAAACGCACCATGTATAATATTTATAGATGAGATTGATGCTGTAGGTAGAAAAAGAGGAGCAGGTCTTGGTGGAGGACATGATGAAAGAGAGCAAACTCTAAACCAATTGCTTGTTGAAATGGATGGTTTTGGAGTTAATGAAGGCATTATAATAATGGCTGCAACAAACAGACCAGACATTCTAGATCCAGCACTTTTACGTCCAGGTAGATTTGATAGAGAAGTAACTGTTGGACCTCCTGATGTAAAAGGAAGAGAACAAATACTTAAAGTTCACTCAAAATCAAAACCACTATCTCCAGATGTTGATTTAAAAGTATTAGCAAGAAGAACTCCTGGATTTACTCCAGCAGATATAGAAAATCTTATGAATGAAGCTGCTATACTTACGGCTAGAAAAAGACAGAATAAAATAGAAATGGATACTATAGAGGAAGCTATAACTAAGGTGATAGCAGGACCTGCTAAAAAGTCTAGAGTTATTAGTGAAAAAGAAAGAAAGTTAACAGCATATCACGAAGCGGGTCACGCTGTAGCTGCTAAACTTTTACCTACTGCAGATCCAGTACATCAAGTTACTATAATACCAAGAGGAAGAGCAGGAGGATTTACTATGCAGCTTCCTAAAGAAGATAAGTACTATGCTACAAAGACTCAAATGAAAGAAAATCTAATAGTACTTCTTGGTGGTAGAATAGCTGAAGAACTTGTTCTTGAAGATATATCAACAGGAGCACAAAATGACCTTGAAAGAGTATCACATACAGCTAGAGCTATGGTAACAAAATATGGAATGAGTAGACTTGGGCCTATGACATTTGGTGATTCTTCTGATGAAGTATTCTTAGGAAGAGATTTAACAACAAAGAGAAACTACTCAGAAGAAGTAGCATCTCAAATAGATAAAGAAATAAAAAGAATAGTAGATGAAGCTTATGAAATGGCTACAAAATTGCTACAAGATAATATAACTAGCTTACACTTAGTAGCTAAAGCTCTACTAAAATATGAAACACTAGATGCTGATCAATTTGAGAAGGCATTCAAAGGAGAACTTCCTTTAGAGGAAGAAGCAATAACAAAACAAGATGATGAACTAAGCTAAGACTGAGAAGAAATTCTCAGTCTTTTTTTATAATTTCCGTTATGAATTTAATCTTTCAAAGAAAGACTTTTTTATATACTGTAAAAACGTTTTCTAGATAAATTATACCAAAAGTGTTATAATAGTATGGAAAATATTCAAGGTTGGAGAAAAAAATGAAAATTTAAAAAATACAAAAATAAAGAAGGATTTTCACCAAAAATGTAGAAAAGGAATATATGCAACTTTAATGTCAAAAATGAAATTTTTTGAAATGTAAATTTCATAAAACGAAATCCAATCTGTTAGCTTCAAAAGATGAGATTCTAAATTAGGGAGGAAACTTTACATGTTTGAAAAGGAAAAGTTAAGTGCAATTCAAGAAAACGTAGAAAAGTACAATGAAAAGATGCAAAGATCACTTGAGAAACGTCCAGAAAGAAAAGATGTATTTGAAAGTGGATCAGGAGAAACTGTAAATGCCCTTTACACACCACTTGATATTGAAAACTTTGATTATATGAATGACTTAGGAATGCCAGGAAGCTACCCTTACACAAGAGGAGTTCAACCTAATATGTACAGAGGTAGACTTTGGACAATGAGAATGTACGCTGGATTTGCAACGGCTGAAGAATCAAATAAGCGTTACAAATACTTAATAGAGCAAGGATCTATGGGACTTTCAGTTGCAATGGACCTTCCAACACAAATAGGATATGACTCAGATCATCCACTAGCAGAAGGTGAAGTTGGAAAAGTAGGGGTTGCAATAGACTCTCTTGCAGATATGGAAATATTATTTGATGGTATACCACTTGATAAAGTTTCTACATCTATGACTATAAATGCACCAGCAGCAGTACTTCTTGCTATGTACATAGCAGTTGCAGAAAAGCAAGGTGTAAGTGCAGATAAGTTAAGAGGTACTATTCAAAATGACATATTAAAAGAATACATAGCTCGTGGAACATATATATTCCCAACAGAGCCATCTATGAGACTTATAACTAATATATTTGAATACTGTTCAAAAGAAGTTCCACAATGGAATACAATAAGTATTTCTGGATACCACATCAGAGAAGCAGGATCAACAGCTGCTCAAGAGGTAGGATTTACATTAGCTGATGGTATAGCATACGTTGAAGCTGCAATCAAAGCAGGACTTGATGTTGACGTATTTGCTCCTAGACTTTCATTCTTCTTTAATGCACATAATGACCTTTTAGAAGAAGTAGCAAAATATAGAGCCGCAAGAAGACTTTGGGCAAGAATAATGAAAGAAAGATTCAAAGCTAAAGATCCTAAATCTATGGCACTTAAATTCCATACTCAAACAGGAGGATCTACACTAACAGCTCAGCAGCCAGACAACAACATAGTTCGTGTTGCTATACAAACGCTTGCAGCTGTACTTGGAGGAACTCAATCACTTCACACTAACTCAAAAGATGAAGCACTTGCTCTTCCAACAGAAGAATCAGTTAGAATAGCTCTTAGAACTCAACAAATAGTAGCTTATGAAAGTGGAGTTGCAGATACTGTAGACCCACTAGCAGGATCATACTATATTGAAGCTAAGACAAAAGAAATAGAAGAAAAAGCTATGGAGTACATCAAAAAGATCGATGAAATGGGTGGAGCTCCAAAAGCTATAGATAAAGGATATATCCAACAAGAAATAATGGATGCAGCTTACAAATACCAAAGAGAAATCGAAGACAATAAGAGAATAATAGTTGGTATGAATAAGTTCCAAATACAAGAAGAAGCACCGAAAGGCCTATTAAAAGTTGATCCATCTGTTGGAGAACTACAAAAACAAAAATTAGCTAAGTTAAGAGCTGAAAGAGATAACAACTTAGTTAACGAAAACCTTGAGAAGTTAAGAAAAGCTTGTCAATCAGATGAAAACTTAATGCCATATATATTAGATGCAGTTAAGTCTTATGCTACACTTGGAGAAATCTGTGGAGTAATGAGAGAAGTATTTGGTGAATACAAACAATCTGTACAATTATAAAAAAAACAAAAGTTAAAATCCATCTAATTGAGGAGGAAATATAATGGATAGACCTATAAGAGTATTAGTTGCAAAGCCTGGCCTTGATGGTCATGACAGAGGAGCTAAGGTAATTGCTAGAGCCTTAAGAGATGCAGGAATGGAAGTTATTTATACAGGGCTTAGACAAACTCCAGAACAAATAGTTGCAGCAGCAGTACAAGAGGATGTTGACGTTGTAGCTATGAGTATATTATCAGGTGCGCACAACACTTTACTTCCGAAAGTTGTGCAGCTTCTAAAAGAAGAAGGTGTTGCTGATGATATCCTTATAATAGGTGGAGGAGTTATTCCAGATGATGATATACCTTTCTTAAAGGAAAATGGAATAGCAGAAATATTTACGCCAGGAACACCTACTGGAGACACTATAGAGTTTATTAAAGCAAATATAAAAAGAAAATAATACCTTGCCCTAAGGGGCAAGGAATACATTTCTAAGGAAAGAATTTGTTCTAACTAATAGTTTCTAAGGCGGGATAATATGGATATAATAGAAAGCCTATTAAATGGAAATAAAAGAGCTTGCGCTAGAGCTATAACACTTATAGAAAATGAAGAAGAAGGATATTTAGATCTATTAAGAAGTATCTATAAATATACTCAAAGAGCGTATGTAGTCGGAATAACAGGACCACCAGGTGCTGGAAAATCTACACTTACAAATCAGATAGTAAAAGCCTTGAGAAAAGAAGGCAATAAGGTCGGGGTAATAGCTATAGATCCAACAAGCCCTTTCACAAAAGGTGCAATACTTGGAGATAGAATAAGAATGTCAGATATAATGCTCGATAAAGGAGTATTCATAAGATCTATGGGTACTAGAGGTCATCTTGGGGGATTATCAAAGGCAACTCAAGGAGCTATAAAAGTACTTGATGCTTTCGGATGTGATTATATATTAGTAGAGACTGTTGGAGTAGGACAGTCTGAAGTAGATATAGTTAAAAGTGCTGACACTACAGTAATGACTATGGTTCCGGGTCTTGGAGACGATATACAAGCTATAAAAGCCGGTGTTATGGAAATAGGAGATATATTTGTTGTTAATAAAGCTGATAAAGATGGAGCGAAAAGAACTGCTCTTGAAATAGAGATGACATTAGACTTTAAGAAAGACTGGGATTTTAGACCACCTGTAAGTATGGCTATAGCCCAAGAAAATAAAGGAATAGATGAGCTTATAGAAAATATAAAAAAACATAGAAAACACCTAGAAAGTACTGGGAGTTTATACCAAAGAAGACTTGAAAGAAATAAAATTGAAATAAATGAGATTGTATATAGACAAATACAGAAAAAAATAAAATACATAGAAGAATCGTCTCAAATGGAAGAATTATTACAAAAGACAATGACAAAAGAAATGGACCCGTACACAATAAGTGAAAATATAATTAAAAAATTAGTAAAGGAGATGTAGAAAATGAATGTTACTAAAGTAGATCATATAGGAATTGCAGTTAAAAACTTAGATGAAGCTCTAAAGTTTTATGAAGAAGTTCTTGGAATAAAATGTGAGGGAACTGAAGTTGTTGAGGAACAAAAAGTTAAGGTTGCTTTCTTACCAGTTGGAGATACAGAAATAGAACTTTTAGAATCTACATCAGAAGATGGTCCAATAGCGAAATTCATTGAGAAAAAAGGTGAAGGAATACAGCATATAGCTTTAAGAGTAGATAATATAGAAAATGCTATAGAAGAAATGAAAGAAAAAGGAATAAAAATGATTGATGAAAAACCAAGATATGGAGCTGGAAATGCAAAAATTGCTTTCTGTCATCCAAAGAGTACAAGTGGTATACTTCTAGAACTGAGCGAAAGAAAATAGGAGGTAGCAAATATGTCTTTAGAAAAATTAGAAGCACTAAGGGAAAAAAGAAAAGCTATAGAACTTGGCGGTGGTCAAAAAAGAATAGAAAAGCAACATAGCGCAGGAAAACTTACAGCAAGAGAAAGGTTAAACCTTCTATTTGATGAAAGTACTTTTGTAGAAATAGATGCATTTGTTAAGCACAGATGTACAAACTTTGGAATGGAGAAAGTTGACGCACCAGCTGAAGGTGTTGTTACTGGATACGGTAAAGTAGATGGAAGATTAGTTTATGCATTCGCACAAGACTTTACAGTTGTTGGTGGGTCTTTAGGTGAAATGCATGCAAAGAAAATAGAAAAAGTTATGGACCTTGCTTTAACTATGGGTGCACCAATAGTTGGTCTTAATGATTCAGGTGGAGCTAGAATCCAAGAAGCAGTAGATGCATTATCAGGATACGGTAGAATATTCTACAAAAACACAATATCATCAGGGGTAATACCTCAAATATCAGCTATAATGGGACCTTGTGCAGGAGGAGCAGTATACTCTCCAGCTCTTACAGATTTCATATTCATGGTTGATAAAACAAGTCAAATGTTTATAACAGGACCACAAGTTATAAAAACAGTTACTGGGGAAGAAGTTTCAGCTGAAGACCTTGGTGGAGCAATGACTCACAATACTACATCAGGAGTTGCTCAGTTCATATCTTCAAATGACGAGGAGTGTATAGCTGACATTAGAAGACTTATAAGCTTCTTACCATCAAATAATATGGAAAAAGCACCTTTATTTGATAGCGAAGATGATGCAAACAAAATAATAGAAGATTTAAACACTATAATTCCAGAAGGGTCTAACAAACCTTATGATATGAAGAAAGTTATAGAAAGTATAGTTGATAATGCTGACTTTTTCGAAGTTCAACCACACTTTGCAAAAAATATCATAACAGGATTTGCTAGAATAAATGGACAATCTGTTGGAATAATAGCAAACCAACCTATGTTTATGGCTGGATGTTTAGATATAAATGCATCTGATAAATCATCTAGATTTATTAGAACTTGTGATGCATTCAATATACCTATAATAAACTTTGTTGACGTTCCAGGATTCTTACCAGGGACTTCACAAGAATATGGCGGTATTATAAGACATGGAGCTAAAATGCTTTATGCTTATAGCGAGGCTACAGTTCCTAAAATAACATTAATAACTAGAAAGGCATATGGTGGAGCTTACCTTGCGATGTGCTCTAAAGATTTAGGAGCAGATATGGTGTATGCATGGCCAAGTGCAGAAATTGCAGTTATGGGTCCTGAAGGAGCTGCAAACATAATATTTAGAAATGAAATCAAAGATGCAGAGGATCCTCAAGCAATGAGAGCTCAGAAAATAGAAGAGTACAAATCTGAATTTGCAACTCCATATAAAGCAGCAGAAAGAGGATTTGTTGATGATGTTATAGAGCCAGCACTTACTAGAATTAGACTTTGCGATGCACTTGATATGCTTCAGTCTAAACGTGACAGCAGACCATCTAAGAAGCACGGAAACATACCTCTATAGGCCTAAGGGAGTGAAAATATATGGATTTATCAACTTTGTTAGAAAGAATGAGTACTGATATAGCTTCCCTAAGTTGGATGGAAAGACTTACTGGGGGACTAGTAGCGACAGTTCTTGCTATGGTTATAGTTGCAGTAGTTCTTATTTTGTTATTGTTTACGGTTAATCTCATGACTAAAATGTTAGCAGAAAAAGAAACTGTTAAAGTTAATGAAGTAGTTACACAACAAGTAGAAGAAGTGGTAGAAGAAGCTGATGACAAAGAGCTTATAGCTGTTATAAGTAGTGCAATAGCAGAATCTTTGGGAACTTCTACTAGCAACATAATAGTGAGAAATATAATAAGAACTAATTCAGTAGATCCAGCTTGGGCAAAAGCTGGAAGAATAGAACAGATGAAAAATATACACTAATACTAGGAGGATAATACCATGATTAAAAAGTTTAATGTTACAGTAAATGGAGTTACTTATGATGTTGAAGTTGAGGAAATAAAAGAAGGAGGGGTAGCTACTCCAAGACCTACAGCACCTGCACCAGCAGCACCAAAAGCGGCACCTGCACCAAAGGCAGCACCAGCAGCACCAAAAGCGGCGCCTGCAGGAGCAACTACAATAACAGCTCCAATGCCTGGAACTATAAATGATGTAAGAGTAAAAGAAGGAGACAAAGTTACAAAAGGACAAGTTTTAGTTATACTTGAAGCGATGAAAATGGAAAATGAGATAATGGCTTCTCAAGATGGAGTAGTAGCTTCTGTAAATGTTACTAAAGGTGCATCAGTAAATGCAGGAGACGTACTAGTATCTTTAAGCTAAACAAAATAAAGGAAAGGTGATGCACCCATGGGACAAATTATAGTTGAGTTTTTACAAAATACCGGATTTGCTGCGATGACATGGCAGCAGCTAGTGATGATAATAGTTTCGTGCATACTTCTTTACCTAGCTATAGGTAGAGGATTTGAACCATTACTATTGGTTCCGATAGCATTTGGAATGCTTCTTACTAATCTTCCTTTAGCGGGGGTTATGGATTATCCAGATACTTCACTTCAGTTTCAAGCTATACAAACACAGGAAGCAGCCATAAATGCACAAAACGGATTGTTTAATGCAAGATATATAACTAATATTCCTGGAGGATTAATTCACTACCTATACCAAGGAAATAAGCTTGGTATATTCCCACCTCTTATATTCTTAGGGGTAGGGGCTATGACAGACTTTGGTCCTTTAATTGCAAATCCAAAGAGTTTATTACTTGGTGCAGCAGCACAGTTTGGAATATTCTTCACATTCTTAGGGGCTATACTTTTAGGATTTGATGCTCAGGCAGCATCTGCTATAGGTATAATAGGAGGAGCTGATGGTCCTACAGCTATATTTTTAACTACACAGCTAAAGCCTGAATTACTTGGACCTATAGCTGTTGCAGCATACTCTTATATGGCACTTGTACCTATAATACAGCCTCCTATAATGAAGGCACTTACAACGGAAAAAGAAAGACAAATAGTAATGAAGCAGTTAAGAGTTGTTTCAAAGAAAGAGAAGATAGTGTTCCCTATACTTGTTACAATATTAGTATCATTACTACTTCCTTCAGCAGCTACTTTAATAGGTATGCTAATGCTTGGAAACTTATTTAAGGAATCGGGAGTAACTGATAGACTATCAAAGACAGCTACAAATGAGCTTATAAATATAGTAACTATATTCTTAGGGGTATCTGTTGGAGCTACAGCTAAAGCGGAATACTTCTTAGTATCTGAAACACTTAAAATAATAGTACTTGGAATTGTTGCATTCGGAGTAGGAACAGGATCTGGAGTAGTACTTGCCAAAGTATTAAACAAGTTCTTAAAAGACCCAATAAATCCATTAATGGGTGCAGCAGGGGTTTCTGCAGTTCCTATGGCAGCTAGGGTTGCTAGTAAAGTAGGACAAGAAGCTAATCCATCAAACTTCTTATTAATGCACGCTATGGGACCTAACGTTGCAGGAGTTATAGGTTCAGCAGTAGCAGCAGGAGTACTTTTAGCATTATTCGGATAAAAAAGACGGCATTAGCCGTCTTTTTTTGATATATTAAAGATATATAAAACTGTGAAAGAGGGATTGCATTGAAAGATAAAATACTAAAACTTCTTTTAGAAGCAAAAGGAGAATTTATATCAGGAGAATATATATCAGAAAAACTTGGAATATCTAGAAGTGCTGTGTGGAAGCACATTAAAAGTATAAAAGAGGAAGGTTATGAGATAGAATCAGTAACTAAAAAAGGCTATAGACTTAATCAATATCCAGATCTATTTGTATCTGAAGTAATAAAAAGTAAATTAAATACAAATATAATAGGTAAGAAAATTTTATGTTTTGAAACTATAGGATCAACCAATGATCATGCAAAGAAAATAGCTAAAGAAAGTGAAGAAGGAACAATAATCCTATCAGAAGAACAAACAAAAGGAAGAGGTAGGATGGGCAAGGTATGGCACTCTATAAAAGGAGATGGGATATGGCTAAGTATTATACTAAAGCCAGATATTCCTCCATATCATGCACCTATAATAACTCAAATAGCAGGATTGAGCGTTGTAATTGCACTAAATGAATTAGGTGTTAAATCTTCTATAAAGTGGCCTAATGATATACTTATAAATAATAAAAAAATATGTGGAATACTAACAGAAATGAGTATTGAGATAGATAGAATAGATCACATAGTAGTAGGTATAGGAATGAACGTTAAGACTTTAGACTTTCCAAATGATATAGAAAATATGGCTACATCTATTTTAAAAGAAGGATATAGCTTAAATAGATTAGATATATTAAGCCGTATACTAGAAAAGTTTGAAGAATTTTATACAGATTATGTAAGCAATAACGACATAGAAAAAATAGCTAACATGTGCAAAACATATTCAGCAATAATAGGAAAGGATATTTATGTAATAAAAGGTGATAAAAGAAGAAAAGCAAGGGGAATAGATATAAATAAAAATGGAAATCTAATAGTTGAATATGAAGACGGGTCTAGTGAAGAACTAGTATCTGGAGAAGTATCTATAAGAGGAGAAAATGGCTATGTGTAATAAAAGTATATTAGATATTGAAGGAATAAAGATTGGACAAGCACAAGATACGAATGCACTTACAGGATGTACTGTTGTAATTTGTGAAAATGGAGCTGTTTGCGGAGTTGATATTAGAGGTTCAGCCCCAGGAACTAGGGAAACAGATCTTCTAAATCCACTAAACTTAGTTGATAAAGTTCATGCTGTAGTATTATCAGGTGGATCTGCATTTGGACTTGATGCATCTTGTGGTGTTATGAAATACCTAGAAGAAAATAATATAGGATTTGACGTTGGAGTAACTAAAGTACCTATAGTTGCAAGTGCAGTACTATTTGATCTTCATATAGGAGATTATAGAGTAAGACCTGATTTTGATATGGGATACAACGCTTGCAAACTGGCAAATAAAGATATTTTAAATTTAGGTAATTATGGTGCCGGGTGTGGAGCTACTGCTGGCAAAATAAATGGACCTTTAAATGCTACAAAATCAGGAATAGGAAGCTATTGTATAAGTTTAGAAAACGGACTTATTGTAGGTGCGTTGGTAGCTGCAAATCCATTTGGAGACATATATGAAAATGGGAATATAATAGCAGGGGCTCTTACAAGTGATAAAAAGAGCTTTGCTAATACTAATGAAGTAATGAAAAAAGGAATAAAATCTGGAGGATTTGAAATAACTAATACAACAATAGGAATAGTCATAACCAATGCAAAAATAAATAAAACTGAAGCTACTAAAGTATCTCAAATGGCACATGATGGATATGCAAGAGCAATATCTCCAATACACACAATGTACGATGGAGATACTATATTCACTTTAGCAACAGGTAAAGTAGAATGTGACATAAATTTACTAGGAACACTTGCAGCAGATGTTGTAGAAAAAAGTATAATAAGTGCTGTTAAAAATAGTGAGAGTGTGCAAGATATACTTTCGTACAAAGACATTTTCAGAAAATTATAACGTTTCATAAGAAACATAATGAGTATTGTGTACAAAAATTTAGTTGAAACTTATATATAATATTGCTAAAATAAAATCGTTGTAGCTGGCATCAGACAGAGCCTGACTATTGCAAACGAGAATATATAATTTTAATGACCAGCATCCTAGTGAGCTGGAGCGGAGGTGCAATTATGATTGAATCAAGAAAAGCTTTTGGAATTAGGAAAATTACAACTATAGGAATGTTAGGGGCAATATCTGCGATATTAGGAATGACTCCACTTGGAATTATACCTGTTGGAGCTGTAAACGCAACGATAATGCATATACCTGTTATAATTGGGGCGATACTAGAAGGGCCAATTGCAGGAATTATGGTAGGTTTGATATTTGGTGTGTTTAGTTTAATAAGAAGTATAACAACGCCTACTCCGGTTTCGTTTGTGTTCTGGAATCCTTTAGTTTCTATACTTCCAAGGATACTTATAGGAATTACTTCGTATTATGCTTATACTGCTTTAAGAAAAACTACAAAAAATGAAACTGTATCAATAGCGTCTGCAGCTGCATTAGGAACGCTTACAAATACTGTAGGTGTACTTTCTATGATATATATGTTATATGGAGCTAGATTTGTTGAGAAAATAGGAGCAGATCCTACAAGTGCCGGAAAAATAATATTAGGAATAGGAATAACTAACGGTATACCAGAAATGATAGTTGCAACAATAATTGTTACAGGTGTAGTAAGGGGACTTAAACTTACTAAAAGATAGAAAGAAGGTAAAAATATGTTATTAGTGTTTGATGTCGGAAATACAAATATTGTGGTAGGCGTTTATGATGGAAAAAAACTTATAAAAGACTGGAGAATCAGTACTGACAAAGACAAAACATCTGATGAATATGGAATGCTTATAAGACAGTTATTTAGATATGAAAATCTAGAATTAGAATTAATAGATGACGTTATAATATCATCTGTAGTTCCAAATGTAATGCATTCTTTAGAAAACTTTGCTAGAAAATATTGCGGCAAAGAGCCTATGGTAGTAGGACCTGGAATAAAAACAGGAATAAACATCAAATATGACAATCCAAAACAAGTAGGAGCAGATAGAATAGTAAATGCTGTAGCTGCATACGATAAATATGGAGGCCCTATTATAGTTGTTGATTTTGGAACAGCTACTACATTTTGTGCGATATCTCAAAACGGAGAGTATCTAGGTGGAACAATATCACCGGGTATAAAGATTTCTAGTGAAGCACTGTTTCAAAAAGCATCTAAACTTCCGAGAGTTGAACTTATAAAACCTGAAATGGTAATATGTAAAAACACAGTATCTGCTATGCAAGCAGGTATAATATATGGATATGCAGGACTTGTAGACAATATAGTCAATATGATGAAAAAAGAACTAAAAAACAAAAACGTTAAAGTTATTGCAACAGGGGGACTAGCAAGTCTTATATTTAGTGAAAGTAAATCCATAGATTATGTAGATAAAGATTTGACACTAGAAGGACTAAGACTTATTCACGATATGAATAAAGAATAAAGCCAGGGGAAACCTGGCTTTTGTATTATGGAAGGTGATTGCATGAATATTGGAAATGTAAGACTTGAAAACAATGTATTTTTAGCTCCTATGGCAGGAGTTACAGACCTTTCCTTCAGATTACTATGCAAGGAAATGGGATGCGGACTTTTGTATACTGAAATGATAAATGCAAAAGCTCTTTGTTACGATGATGAAAAAACAAAATCTATGCTTAAAATAGATGAAAGAGAGCATCCTGTATCTGTACAGATATTTGGATCTGAAGTAGAATTTATGGCAAAGGCTGCATATATATTAAACGATTATAAAAATGAAATACTAGATATAAATATGGGATGTCCTGCTCCTAAGGTAGTAAAAAATGGAGATGGATCAGCCCTAATGAAAAATCCTAAGCTTGTAGAAGAAATACTAAAAGAAGTTGTAAAGAATTCTCAAAAGCCTGTAAGTGTAAAAATAAGAAAAGGCTGGGACGAAAATAACGTAAATGCAGTAGAAATTGCAAAAATAGCACAGGACTGTGGAGTAAGTGCTATAGCCATACATGGAAGAACAAGAGAGCAATTTTACTCAGGAAAAGCAGATTGGGATATAATAAGAAAAGTAAAAGAAGCAGTAAGTATACCTGTAATAGGAAATGGGGATATATTTGAAGCTGAAGATGCACTAGACATGATAAAAGAAACTAATTGTGATGCTGTAATGATAGGAAGAGGATCACAGGGAAATCCTTGGATATTTAAAAGAGTTGCTCATTTTCTAAAAAACAATGAATTACTACCTAAACCTACATTAGAAGAAAGAGTTACAATGGCTATTAGGCACTTAAATATGGATATAAAAGAAAAAGGTGAGTATGTAGGTATAAGAGAAATGAGAAAGCATATTGGTTGGTATTTAAAAGGGCTCAAGGGATCTTCAAAAGTTAGAGATGAGATAAATAGAATAACAGATTATAATGAAGTACTACAAAAGCTTAATACTTATTTGAAAGAGTCCTTGACAGAGTCTGAATAGTAATTTATAATATAGCGAACAAAATTAGATAAAAATTTTTGTATAATTTTTAGAGGAGCGATGTGGGAATGGAAAATAAAAAGCAAATACTATTAACTGAAGAAGGTTATAAGAAGATAGAAAATGAACTTGAATTTCTAAAAACAGTAAGAAGAAAAGAAGTTGCAGAAAGAATTAAAGTTGCTATATCTTTCGGGGATATATCTGAGAATGCAGAGTATGATGAAGCTAAAAATGAGCAAGCACAACTTGAAGAAAGAATAATAAAGCTTGAAAATATGTTAAGAAACGCGGTTATAATAGATGAAAGTAACATAGATGCAAGCGTTGTTATGATAGGTTCTATAGTTAAAGTTAAGGACTTAGATTACGATGAAGAGTTAGAATACACTATGGTTGGTGCAGCAGAAGCAGATCCATACGAATTTAAAATTTCAAATGAATCTCCTGTAGGAAAAGCATTACTTGGAAGAAAAGCTGGAGATATAGTTGAAGTTCAAGTTCCAGATGGAATTGCTAAATTTGAGATATTAGATATAAGAAGACAATCTGGAGGTACGAAATGATAAACGAAGAATTAAACCTCAATGAGATGTTGAGGATAAGAAGAGAAAAACTTGCTAAACTTCAAGAAATGGGAAAGGACCCTTTCAAAATTGAAAAATATGATGTATCTCATTATAGCCAAGATATAAAACAAAACTTTGAAGATTTAGAAGGAAAAGAAGTATCTATAGCTGGACGTATAATGAGCAAAAGAATTCAAGGTAAAGCTGGATTTATAGATGTTCAGGACCAAGAAGGAAGAATACAATCATATGTTAGAAAAGATAGATTAAATGAAGAAGATTACAATTTATTTGTTACATATGATATAGGAGATATAGTAGGTATTAAAGGAGAGGTTTTCAAAACTCAAAAAGGTGAGATATCTGTAAAAGCTAACGAAGTTACACTGCTTACTAAATCACTTCAAATCTTACCAGAGAAATGGCATGGACTTAAAGATCAAGATTTAAGATATAGACAAAGATATGTTGACCTTATAGTAAATCCAGAAGTTAAGAAAGCATTTATTATAAGAAATAAAGCTATAAAAGCTATAAGAGAGTATCTAGATGAAAGAGGATTCTTAGAAGTTGATACACCGATACTAAATACAATAGCTGGTGGAGCTTCGGCAAGGCCATTTATAACTCACCATAATACACTAGATATAGATATGTATCTTAGAATAGCAAATGAGTTATACCTAAAAAGACTTATAGTTGGTGGATTTGATAAAGTGTATGAAATGGGAAGAATGTTTAGGAATGAAGGAATGTCAATAAAACATAACCCAGAATATACTGCTATAGAACTTTATCAAGCATACGCTGACTATGAAGAAATGATGAAAATTACTGAAAATGTAGTTGCATATATGGCAGAAAAGGCGTTAGGAACTACGAAAATAACATATCAAGGAAAAGAAATAGATCTTACTCCTCCATGGAAGAGAATGAGCATGCAAGAAGCTGTTAAGGAATATGCAGGAGTAGATTTCGATAATATAAAAACTGATGAAGAAGCATTAGAAGTTGCAAAGCAAAAACATATAGAAATAACTCCTGAAATGAAAAGAGGGCATGTTATAAATGCTTTATTTGAAGAATATGCAGAAAAGCATCTTGTTCAGCCAACATTTATAACACATCATCCAGTGGAAGTATCTCCTCTTGCTAAGCGTAATCCAGATGACCCAAGTATAACTAATAGATTTGAGGCATTTGTAAATACTTGGGAGATAGCTAATGCATTCTCTGAGCTTAATGATCCAATAGACCAAAAAGGAAGATTTATGGACCAATTAAGACAAAGAGAACTAGGAGATGAAGAAGCTCAAATGCTTGACGAGGACTTCCTAAATGCATTAGAAGTAGGACTTCCGCCAACGGGAGGACTTGGAATAGGTATGGATAGAGTTATGATGCTTTTAACTGACTCGCCATCTATAAGAGATGTAATACTTTTCCCTACTATGAAACCTATTGTTGATAATAAAGAAGATTAAATATAGGAACCTAGAGATATCTCTAGGTTCTTTTTAAATATTGTGAAAATAAAAAAGGATAAAATAGGTATAAAGTAGAATACAAAATAATATATATATTGGTTAAAATGAAATTAATTGACTTTTATTCAAAACCGTTTATAATTTGTAGTAGGGGCAATTTACAAAAATTAGGGGGAACTATTTAAAATGATACTAAATTGGATATGTTTAATTTCAATACTGCTACTTGTTGCACAGCTTATGATGTTTTTCTATGTGAGTGCGGTATCAGATTTTAAAGTTAAGAAAACTATTAGAACTAGAAGGGTTAGCACACCTAACTATTATGAAGAATATAAGATTGCAAAATAATTTTTAGGACAAACTGTTGACAATAATAAAATGAAATGATATAGTATTACATGTTGACGAGAGACAAGAAAAAAACAAAACATTGAGAAAAAACTTGTTGACATTAAGAAAAATAAATGATATATTATTACTTGTCGCTAAGACAAACGAAATGAACTTTGAAAACTAAACAGCAGACGAATAGTAATTCAATTAACCATAAAGTCAGCTCATATGAGCCAAATTATTTTTGAGAGTTTGATCCTGGCTCAGGATGAACGCTGGCGGCGTGCCTAA
>MZGW01000012.1 GCA_002029295.1 Alkalithermobacter paradoxus
TCGTAAATATATTAGGCAACTCTTATAGAACTGCTTCTGCGCTCTCTAAGATTTCTAATAAAGAAACCTAGCAAAACTGTACATAAAAATATTGGCATAATCGTACAAAATAACCTTGACATTAATAAATGAAAAATGGATAAAAAATGGGCTGAAAGGATGATGGGAAAAGGGGTTGAGGGTGGTGGAGTTTTTAGGTGAACTTTTTTTGTATTATACAATTGAAAGATTTTATTGATTTTAAGACTGAAAAGGGGGCAAATCATACCCCTTAAACCTTTATTCTTATGTCTGTTCTTCCAACTGTATAACTAAAATAAAGTCTTTAGAAGTAAAATAAACTCGTTAGAGAGAAAATAAAGTTGTTAGAAAAATTGTGGATAAGTAGCAGGTTATAGGCTACCGTTATCCGCAATTTTTTTATGCGTATATCGTCAGAAGGAATAAGTAGTAAGGATTAAGAAAGAGAATTAAACATTGATAAAACCCCTATAGAATAAGGCTTTCAGCCATGTATTGATTTATTATATTGAAAGATCTTATTGATTTGAAGAATGGAAAAGGGGGCAAAATTTACCCCTTAAACCTTGATCCTTACGACTAACTTTCCAACGACTTTATTTTACTGAAAAGGCTCAAGAACTAAGAAAAAAGAACTAAGAAATGACCAGTTTTTCTAAAAACTTTATTTTACTTTCAGAAAATGGAAAGGGTATTGAAAAGTGGGTGGGAGATAGATGTGATAAGGGTTTGAGGGAGATTGTTGGGTTAGGGAGTTTTCTCAAAACATTATTTGACTTATACATAGTTAGTAAATCAAGAATTAAGATTTAAGGCTTAAGAGGAGTATGCATAAGAAATAAGAAAATAAAGTTTTGGGAAAAGGCAAATAGTCTCTTGTGGAAAAAGAAGATGAAGTTGTTATAGAAGAATAGGGGTGCTATTCTTCCTCACCCTCCAAATACATAAATAGTTTTTTTCTGTAACCATGTAGCATCTTTACTATTTCATTAATTACCAGATTAATTTGATCAAATTGCTCTTGAGTAATATAGTTTCGTCTAAGACTTAGTAATAACCAACTTTTAGTCTCCATTGTAGACCCAATTGCAATATTTATATGGTATAGTTCTCTCTTTACAGAACACTGGCTATTTCCTTCTGCTATATTAGCGGAAACTGAATTTGCAGACTTAATGATTTGTGTCTTAGTTGCATATTCTTCATACTGTGGGAATTTGTCAAGCACCCCGTAAATATGATCGCTTAAATCAATGGCTCTGTTCCAGACTTTCAATTGTGTAAAATCCCTAATGTGAGTTGTTTGAGTGTTATTCATGTTGATCATCCTTTCGATATCTGAATTATTTGGTGAGGGAGATGATGTAGACTAAATATATCTCAATCTCCCTTATGGGATTAACATAACACATGAGAGTGAGTAATCAGGGGCTTAGAAAGATTTTTTTGTAGCAATTTAAGGAAGGAAACAAAAAACAACTGCTTGTTAAGGCAGTTGCTTTAAAGGAGTGTATGTTTTAAACAAGATATCACTTTAGTTTGGGGATAGTTGATTGTGAATATATTGCTTAATTGCAGATAAATCAATAACTTTATAATTTTTAGAAGCGAGGGTATTGTAGAGGCTAATACCAACTTCAATAAACTCATTGGCTATATAGCCATACTCGATAAAATATTGAGAAACACTTTTGTAGGTTGCATTAAATTGTTTTAATAAAAAGTATCTAGTTAATATCTTCGCAGTAATTTCTTTTCCTGCGTTAGTCTGTATAAACATAGATTCAGTTGATTCCAGAATTACCATATAATTATTCATTTAGATCCCTCCTAGAAAATTTATATCATGATAAATATAGATAATTTCTGGTTTCAAGTATTTTATTTTCAAGACTATGTTATAAATTTTGTCACTATAAAATAATCTTGAAGCCTTGTAATACAAAGAGTTGGGGTTGATTGATTAATATACATATTATAAATAAGAACAAAGCAAAGGAGCCAAATAAAAGGTTCTTATTTTTTATAAAAAATACTTGCAATCACTAATTTACAGTTACTAAAATGCACCTGAATCAAAAGACAAGGTATTTGATAAAATGATGGATTTAGTATTAATTTTGTAGAGGAGTGATTTGTATGAAAATTATAGTATTAGGTGTCGATC
Source organism: Alkalithermobacter paradoxus (assembly GCA_002029295.1). GTDB lineage: Bacteria > Bacillota > Clostridia > Peptostreptococcales > Peptostreptococcaceae > Alkalithermobacter > Alkalithermobacter paradoxus. Next base: position 2,189 of record MZGW01000012.1, read on the forward strand.
ATGGAAATAGGATGGTAAAAAGTGGAGATGGTATGTACAACTGTGGTTACATGACATATCGTAACCGTCCAAGTGGAGTAGATGAATATATTGAATATAACGGGAGATTTCATTGCATAGATAGTAGGTCAAAATATAGATACGATAAAACAATAGATGATACCTACTTTATACTCACTTTACCCGCATTGGCAATGCGTATGGAGAAAGAAGGAGTTAGTGAGGCAAATATCGTTCTAGGCATAGGGTTACCACTATCTCATTTCCAACTGAAGGAAAAGTATATAAACTACTTTACTAAGGAAGGGATTGATTTTAAGTACAAGAATAAAAGATATGTAGCCCATATTAAAGAAGTAATGTGCTTTCCACAGGCGATAGGTGGTTTTATGGTAAACTACTGGAAGTACAAGGATGTTGATTTTTTAAACTTATTAGATATAGGGCAAGTAACATTGGATGCTGTAAAAATTCAAGGTGGAAAACCAGTATTGGAATCTGCCATAAGTCTAAATTACGGAATGTTAAAACTAATTAAGAATATCCAAGAGAATATTAGAAAAGCAACAGGGATAGAAATTAGTGAACCACAAATAGAATCTACTTTACAAGGTAAAAAAAGTATTTATTTCCAAGATGATATTGAAAATATTATCCAAACTACAACAGTAGATTTTATAAACGAAATGCTAGACGAACTTAGAGAAAATGGATATGAATTACAAGCCACTATGAACTTATTAATGGGCGGTGGGGCAATTATAATTGAGAATATCTTGAATTTGGACAAGCATAATAAAAGAATTAATTACTATGAATTGCTTCCGAACCCACAATTGGCAAATGCGTTAGGATTCGAGATGTTGGCTAAAGAAGCATTAAGAAGAAGGTGATTGATATGAATACCAAGAGAATAAACTTGTGCTTCAATTTAGAGAATGAAAGGGCAAGGAAGGCTTTTGAAACCATACAGAAACAAGTAGCAAAGACGGCATTTATTACAGATGCCGTTCTTGCTTATATAGATAAAGATAATGAAATCTATAAGGAGATAGTAAAAGAAGGTGTTAAGGAAGCAATTGAGGAACTGGGATTAGAGATGGCTGTAAAGAAAGCCGAAGGCAAAAAAGAAGATACAGTAATACCTGATGATGTATTTGAAATGTTATCAGGACTATAGAAAGAAACAGGAGTTATCGTAAAGATGAACTCCTGTTTCTTTTATAAGGTATTCCTACTGTATAAACTCTGGTGCATATAGATATACATGCTTTTTAATTACAGTATAGAGATAATTTTGGTCTAAATTATGCTTATCTCTTAGAGATATCCATTTATCATGAGTAGACATTCTTAGAAGCATTTGCTGCAAGAAATATACTATTTTATCTTCCTTGGATAATGTATTATTTGTATCATTTGTAATTTTCTTTATTAAAGATTCGGTAGAAGATTTAATAGTATTCTCTAATTTTTCATACGGTGTATAGTTTAAACAATCTTCTAACGAGATATTTAAAAAGTCTTGAACCTGAATAGTTAATTTATCCATATGACATCACTCCTTTAAATTTGATGGTAGCATGATAAAAAATTATTCTATGCTATGTCAAGTAAATTTCAAAAACCTAGTAAGAAAAATGAACGAAAAAGAACTATAAAAGTAGGTCAGACAGAAAGTAGGTTCGTATTTGTAACATAAAGAAAACTGAATGGTTTACGGGAGCCTAAATAGAGATTTAGAAATGAGACTCTTATATAGAAAAAGAAATAACGGAAAAGTTTAATATAATTAGCCCTATCTACACAGGGGGATAATGATAATGCTGGTATAGACATATACCTATTGGCAACATAACTTTAGATGTGATAATTTATATATGAGAAAAATTTTGATTAAGATATATGAAGAAGATAAATAAAGGAGTAGGATTATGGGGTCAAATAAGGATATGCAAGATTTTTTAGCATTGTTCGATAGTGATGTTTTAAATCAGGCTAAGGAAGAAACTATAAGTGAATTATTAAGGAAAAAGATGCTAATTTCTACATATAATAAAGAACTACAGCAAAAGTCAAAGCGTAAAGTAAAATTTGATTTTCCAGATAAAGATATAGAGATAAACAAAATTGAAATGAAAAATACAGGTTGGATGTTTGGTGATATAGATATAAAAGCCATAGAAGATTTTATTTATTGCCGAAGTTGTTCTAAGCAGGAAGTATTAAAGTATGCATTACGACATTATATTCCACAAGAAATTTATGATGGTATTCTTGAGAGGAAGGAAAAATCTAAAGGAAAAATACCTGATATTAGCCTTGTAAAATTAAATGAGTTAAAAGAAAAGTTCGGAGATTTAGAGAACTACCACGCAATGATTGATTATGAATCAGCCTACAATAATAAGCAGTTTAGTCATATAACTAGTAAACCCTCTTGGAAAATTCCAAGTATAGACCATATGGCAGTAATAGATTTTAAGAAAGTATTCAGTATAAGTTATCAAGATATCGCTACAAATGCTGTAAGATTTTATCTAGCAGATCATAACTATAGACATGCAGAAGAATTATTGATGATGATAGAAAAGCATAAAGAAGAAAACATAGCGGTATATAGAGGTGAAATTGATGTCAGATTTGAATAGGATAGAACCGATTATAGAAGAAATACAGAAACAAAGAGAGGGTATTGAATATTGGATTCCTATAATCGAAGATGATTTCGAGTTTCAAGGTCAACGGTTTGATGATATAGATACACTAAAGGATTTTAAGGATACCTTCAGTGGGATAATGGAGTATAGAGAACAGTGGGAAAATATATATACCCAAACAAAATCTTTAATCAAGATTTATAAGGATAATAATATAAAGATTGATATAGAAAAATTTGAAAAAGAAGTGGTTGATTTAGAGGAGGCTTATGCAAAACTAGAGAATATTTTACTAAAGAAGTATAGAGAGGAAAATGTTAGTGACTTTTCTATCAGTGGAACAAAAAGAGTCGCTAGAAAAATAGGTTTAAAAATAAAAGGTATTCCTATCAATTCAAATTCTATAGCGGAAGGTTTTATGGTTGAAGAACTTGAAGATGATGTAGATGAATATGTGTTTGGGATATATAAGGAAAATGCTCTTTTAAATAATGTAGATAGAATATATGAGGAACTAGAAGGAATAGTAGATACATTACTAAGGGAGATGCTTCTAATAAAGGAATATCGAAAAGAAGTCTATAACGCATATCTTTATAAGCAAATAGATAAAATAAACGCTTATGCCCCTGAAATGGAATATAAGTTAGATTTAGAGGATGAGCCTTTGTACCAGTGGCAGAATGAAGCATATCAGAAATGGACTGAAAATAGATATAAAGGAACTTTTGAGGTGGCTACAGGCTGTGGAAAGACAAAGTTTGCACTTTATTCTATACACAGAATAAAAGAACAGTATAAAGATATTAAGGTAAAAATTATTGTTCCTACCAAAGCACTGATGGATAATTGGTATGACTCCTTAGTACAGAAACTTCACATACCAACTAAGTATATAGGGAGAAGGGGAAACAATAGAAATGAGAAAAAAAGAGAAATAACAATTTATATAGATAAAACTGCCCAAGGAAAATTCAGTGCGGATTTCATAGGTACAATAACTGACAATATGGTAGGGAATACAAATTTCCTAAACTTTATTGTAGCAGATGAATGTCATCATTACGAATCACCACAAAATATTAAGATTTTTGATAAGATTGACTATATGCCCAAGGATCAGCAAACAGGAATAAACTATTTTTCTATTGCACTAAGTGCTACACTTCCAAGTGACTACAGTAAAAATGGCAAGTTAAAAAAATATTTAGGAGATATAATATACACTTATAGTTTTATTAAGGCTCTAGGAGATGGCATAATATCTCCAATAAACATTGTAGATGTTTCTTATCAATTAAGCATTGAGGAACAGAAAAGATTCCATATGTATAAGAAAGAGTTAGCAGATGCAGAAAAAGAATTAACAGAGACACTCTCTAAATATAATATCAATTTTAGCCAAGAAGGAATAAGTAGTTTAGCATATTATTATCTGAAAGAGTTTGAAGATATTCTTAATTATATTTCGGAAAAGAAGGTAGAATTTGAGCAACAATATGGAGATAAGGACTGGAAAATATATTTTGATGAATGGCTGTACGAATTTGCTGGAAGAAATGAAGAAATAGCACTTTCAGTTAAGAATTATATAGGAAAATTTGAAAGACTAAAGAGGTTGTTATTAAATGCAGAAGATAGGAAGAAAAGATGTATTGAACTGGTAAAGAGGCACATTGATGACAAAGTCATTCTCTTTGGAGAGTATATTAAGGATATAGAGGAAATTTATTTAGAATTGGCTAGTGAGTTTGGCAGCGAGAAAATAAAACTATACCATTCACAATTGGATAAAGCAATAAAAGAAAAGACAATTCAATCTCTTAAATTAGATACCACTAAAGTAATTTGCGTTCCAACTGCTTTTGATGAGGGCGTTGATATACCAGATATGAGTGTAGGGGTTATATACCAAGGGAAAAGAAGTAAGCGTCAGCAAGTGCAGCGGTTAGGTAGAATCATGAGAAAGACTAAGGGGAAGAAGTCTGCTGTTATGTATAATTTAAGTAATCAATCTTTTGGAGAACCAAAGTTTCTTGATCGCTTTATAGAGGAACAATTACATTTATTAGAAACTATGAATGATGCAGAAGAAAAGGTGGAGAAGATAAGAAAACAGTTAAGCATTGAGTTCATTAACTATGATGAAGAAATAGAAAATAGTAATATAATCAATAAATTAATTAAGAAAATAAGAATTTAGTAGGCAAGAGTCTCGTATTTGAGGCTCTTTTATTTTGCGACAAAGTATAAAAGATTGAAACAGAAAAAATTAAAAAATTTTCATGTGAAACCTAAAATGTGAAATTTGTATGTTATGTTACAGATGTAACAGAGAAAACCGGTTTTGATATCTGTGGCCACAGATAAATCAAAAGATTGATAATAGATTAAAAAGATGAAAGGTGGAATTTACTATGAAGAAATTTATGTATTTAAATAATTCCAATGAAGTAGTTAATGCTATTTATGAATTAGGGAGTTTTGTTTGGGTGTCTGTTAATGACACATATATTTCAGAACTCGATTTAGAAAACACTTGTGGTTGGGGTGAAGTAATGGTTACATTTGATGAGTATATTTACAATAAAGGATATTATAAAGCCATAAAATCAGACTTGGCAGTAACATTACTAATGAATAATGGAGATATAGTAGAGTTTTCCAAGTCAAATAACGAATACCTGACTAAAGAGGAGGCTTTAGAGAAGGTTAAAGAGTTTTCTAAGCAAGGAAAGATGGCTATGGTTAATATATTCTATAATGAATATGACGGTAGGGAAGAAAGTAGAAGTTATATAGATATGGATATGGATCAAGTGGAAAAAGTGTTAACGGATTACTATGAATATGGATGGAAGGCAAGTAAAAAGTGTATTGCAGTTAGAGAAAATAGTCTTTGCCTCTATAACTACTCTTTGGATGATAAAAATAGATATTGTCATACTGTGATAGGTATAGAGAATGAGTTAAAAGAAGAAAAACAAAATAAAATTAAAATAATTCAAACTAATAAATTTAGAAAATACATGGAAGTGCATAAAAAGCAGTTTATATTACCCTATAAGAATTTGATTAAGTATATGCAATTAAAAGGTGAATTTAAACAAGTAAAAGATAAATTTGTCGAGATGGTCATTGATTTTCCATTTGATATTGGATATACACAATTATGCGAAATTACATCTGGGCATAAGATTGTATATGCCAAAAGAAAAAATAGAGACATTTATTCAAAGTTTACACTAAATGGTAGATCAAGACTTATAAATAAATGTGTTGTTGTGCTAAAGCAAAGTTTTGAGAATCCAGATGAATACTATTTAATTACCATGTTTCCCGGTGAGCATATAGTAAAAGAACCGCAGGAAAGAAATATCAAAGATAAAGAAGAAATGAAGAAAGTGTTAGAGTTCTGGAATAATCATGCTTTAACATTTAATCCTAAGGAAATAAACCTAGAAAGTATCATCTATGACTGTCCATTTGAGCATAAGTCTGAATATTAAACTATAGGAAGGAATGATTTGTATGATAAAAGCAAAAGTATATTATTTATTAGAAAAGAGTTGGAGTGAACGATATTTGGAAGGTAGTAGCCCAATTTCAGCAGTTAAATGTATTGAAACAGAAGTAGAAGATGGATATAAAGGTTTAGTTCAACTAAATGATGAAGGAGAAGCAGTAATCTATGTAGGATTTGATGGCTTTGACGAAGAAAATAATCCAATAAAAATGGCATACAATTATTACCTAGACGATAATATTAAAATCACTAGTGATTACAGATTTTTCTTCTTTGATGAGTTTACAAATGTTGAATATTTACTTCGTTGGAAGCAAGAGCATGATGAGTATTTCAATCTCTTATATGATTTAACAAAAAATAATCTAGCCAACTTAAAATACAAAGAAAAAGTTTTCAATAGTGTTAAGTTTACATGGATTAGTGAGTTTGGCAGCGAGGAATTGAAAGCAAGGTTAAATGAAGGACATAATGTAGATGAAAATTATATTTTTGAAAGATTAGTAGAAGAATTACCGGATTTTGATGTGTATTATGGTAGTCAGTTATGGCAAGAAAAAGAAGATAAAGTAGATAGAAAACATTTAGTAGAAGTTAAAAAGTTACGACGATCTGGATATGATGCTAAAATTGTTGAAGTAATAGAGGTTTATGAAGAAGATGATTTCTTTGGTATTATACCAATTAAAACTAAAGATGCTATAGTAATAGAAAACTATTTAGATAAAGTTGCCTTAGTTAAATATATTTAAATACCTAAAAGAAAAAGATATCTATACAAAGAAGAAGTAATATCCGAATTGGTTGAATTATTATCTAAAGGAAGATTAAAAATCAAAAAGAAGATTAAAAAAATAATAGGACTAGATGATATAGAAGAAACTGAAGAATATGATAAAGATAAAAAATGCAGGTAATGTCTATTGATTTAGACGAGGCCATAAGTATACTTAACTCACTTTTCATTGTACCTAAAGAAACAGTTTGTTTTGAATTAGATGATAGATGTATAAAATTTAGAGTGCAATTTTATGAAGAATGTACTATATATGTAGATGAAGTGTAGAAAATATATATAACTAACCAAGTACCTGATTAAAAGTTTTAATAAATGAGACAGCCCTGCTGAAACTAGCAGGGTTTAATTTTTACTGTTTTAATGCTAATACCAACAAGTTCAACTTCAAACTCTATATGAGAGTTTTTGAATTGATAGTTTCCGTAAAGTGTGTATCTTTTGTAAGATATAGGATTTATAAAAGGAAGTATAAAATTAGCAATTTCATTATCAATTAATGTCATTTCCTCCTGAACAAACTTTTCAAAAACATTGTACAATGTAGAAGTTGTAATTCCTTCATCTTTAAGCAGTTCATGGATATCCCTATCAAAATAAATTTCAATATCATATTTCATTATAATACCTCCAGACAACAAATTAATTTACCTTGTCTGTGGGCAGAAAAAAGACACAGAAAGACAAGGTAGATTGTCATTGTCTTTTTGTGTTTTTATAATGCCATTTTAAGTCAATATAGTAATTGGGTCAATATCAATTTAGAAGTGTTTTTAATTTTAAACAATGGAATGAAAATGTTTATTAATTATACTTTTTTAAAAGCATCTTTAACTTGCTTTCTATAGAAGATTTTATTTTATAAGAATTTTCTAGGGATATATTTAATGATTGGCTAATAGTGTTATGAGAATGACCTAATAGAAGTAAATCGTACACTTGCTTTTCTCTTTTAGTCAAATTTTCTTGTAATTCTTCTAATAATGCTTTGGTAAAAATAAGAGTATCCAATTGTATAAAAAGATCGTTTTTAATATAAAAGGAATCTTCTCGATTCTTAATTTGATCTTCAAAGGAAATCTCTTGGAAAGTCTTTTTATTATCTGTTTTATATCTACCAAAATCTCGCCTTAAACATTTTTCCAAGTAGATCCAATATTTATCACAGAATTTCGTTGCGAGATACCATTCAAAGGAAGTTTTCCAATTTTTCATATCGTTCAAAACATCATTAAGGGTCAGTTCATTTACTAATTCCCAAAACGGATAGGATAAAGAGTATTTTTTGTTAGAATATCTATTATAATCTTCACAGTACATTTGTTTGATATATTCATCTTTATATTTTTCCATAAGTGCAGACATACTCAAATTCTTTTCTAAAGCAGATTCTATGTCATGTATTTTACTATATTTTTGGTTTTCTATAGATGAACCTTTATAGACATAAGTAACATTCGTAATTACCTTTTTTAGTAAAGGTTCTAAATTAAAATATAGTTGTTCAAACGCAAATTCATGATTATATAATTTATACCTTTTAAAAAGAATTTCAGATTTATTTTTATTCATTATAATTCCCCCTTGTTCAATTAGATTTTTTAGCATTTTATCTAGGGGAATTTAAAAATCAAATTTTAAGGTAATTTTTTTAAAAAAATAAAAGTAAAAATTTGAATTCCATTTAGTAAGTAAATATAATGCCTCCAAAATTCTTTGGAGGTGGTTTGTATGAAAAATATATTTAGTTTTGGAAAGGTAAAAGGGATGCAGATGGAAAAAGTTTTGAATATGCCCAAAATCCACTCATCTTTTACAGGGCTACAATATTTATGGGGAATGCATAAGATGACACAACATGAATTTATAAAGAAAGAAATAGAGACTTGCTTTAGAATATATGCTAAGGATTATATTATACAGTTTGGACAGTATAAGGGAATGAGTCTATTTGATATTGATTATGAAAACGAAGGATATGTGGTAAATTACTTAGCAAAAAATCAAAGTGAAGAAATTGCTGGAATTGTAAACTATTATCTACAATACTGTAGAAATAAAAATAGAAAACAATATAATTATTATCAAGAGCATGTATATAAGGTTTATGCCCAATTAAGAGAAGAAATAAATAACATAAATAGGAAAAGTGATATAATTAAGGTGCTTGAAGACATGGGTCTTAGCGTGAGAAATGATAATGCAAAATATACTCCTCTAATACGCTGCCCTTTTGGATGTGAGAAAACACCAAGTCCTTACCAACATGCGTATCTTCTGTTTGGTGTTGAAGGTTCTTGGGTGATAAATTGTCGCAAATGTAATGAAGGAACTAACTTTATAAAATTTGTAGCAGAACAAAAAGGTATGACGGATATAGACGCTATAAACTATATTGCGAATATAATGGGTATTAATTCTAATGGAGTTGAAACATCCAAAGATATTAAGGATATTCAAAAGAAAATTGACCAAAGACAAGAAGAAGTTCAACTTATTACTAAAAAATTATCTTCATTGGATGTTGAAGAATTCGGGTTTCGTAAAGGAATATATCCACCCTACTACTACAATAGGGGATTTACTAATGAAGATGGGGAAAAGATGGGAGTCTACTATGCGGGGAAATACTGCAAAAATGGATTTAAGAGTAGAATATGTTTTACAGTTAGAGACCTAGATAATAGGGTAGTAGGAGTAGTGGGAAGAAGCCAGTTTACAGAAAATGAGTATTATGATAATCAAATTAAATACCATAATATAGATATGTCTTTAAGCAAAGATGAGCAAATTGAAGTGTTGAAAGCAATGAAAAGAGGATATATAAAGTATTACAACAAATTGGAATCGAGTTATGTCTTATATAATTGTAACTCACTGGTAAACAAGAAAGTAGACGAGATTTTTATTTGCGAAGGTCCTTTTGATGTAATGAAAATGGTCTGTCATCATGGATATGAAAATACAGTAGGTATGTTTGGGAAGGATTTAAAAAGTGGGCAGTTGTATCAATTGTATCAGTTATTTAAGGATAATAGAGAAAATTTAAAGATACATTTATTCGTAGATAATGATGAAGCCGGAATAAAAGCCTTTGAAGGAAATGTTAAGAAATTACAAGAACTTGGGTTTAAAAATATATATAAAATGATTCTTAAAAATGGAAAAGATGCTGCTGAAGCAACAAAAGAAGAAGTGGATTATGCTTACAATAGGCCTGAACTACAAAGTGTTAGATATAGTGAGAAAAAAATTACAATAATTGATGAAGATGTTAGTAAATAAATATATTATAAGAGCCTTATGTTATAAATACATAAGGCTTTATTGATTGTATTAATAAAAAATAAATCAGATATTAATAAAAAATATTAGAAAAATATTATAATAATATTGATAATATATTAATTATGTATTATTATTAATATAAGTTATTATTTGTGAGGAGGGCTATATTATGGTGAATAATTATGATTACATTAAAAAACTCAAGAATCAGACCCAGAAAAAGAAGTCCATTACAATAACAGTAGATGAGAATGTACTAGACCGATTATCTGAAATTGCAGACCAATTAGAGGTATCTAAAAATCAAATTATTAGTGATATATCCAGTGCATTTGTACAAGATTTTGAAAATATAAACCAACCGGAATACTATATAATTAACTCTAATAATGCCTATATGCCAGAAGGTCATCTTCATATGCTAAAAGGCAATAGAGCATCTGCGTGGGGAGATACGAAAAGTGCAATAGAAGCATTAAAGCCGGGAGACTATGTTTTCATTTATATGAACGAAAAAGGAGTTGTAGGAGCAGGAACAGTAAAATCAAACTATATGATAAATGACTATAGTTTAGTAAAGTGTTACGCCAATGAGGAAGGAACCGAATATACTTATGATGTGTGGGATGAATACTTTGTAAATGTTGAATTTGATAAAAAATCTTTAAAGGTAGATGCTGAAGGAAATTACTTGGTTGATGAAAGTAATATAATTAGGGCTGCTGATTATAGAGAAAAGGTTTCTGCTAAACCGCTAAACAGGACCAAAATTCACTTGACAAAAGAAGAAGGGACAAAATTGAAGAAGTTATATCTTGGGAAATAGTATAAGTTCATTATTAAATAAGTCTATGTAGGATGCATAGGCTTTACTCATAAAAAAAATTAAAAAAATTTATAAAAATTTCGTAAGGTTCACCCCAAATCCACCTGTATGTAATATAGTGAAAGGTAAAATAGAGGTATAGAGTTTAATTGTTTAATAAGTTATGACAAAAGGGTACTTACAACAAAAAAATTATTTTACATAGGATACTATACCTTTAATAGACCTAAAGTTATTACACTCATACGGGTAATTAGTGAGTTGTAAGATTTCCCAATATACAAGCAAGAGTTAGGTGGTTATTTCCAATGCAATATTGTGTTCCATTGTTTGTAAATATAAAACAATAATGTTCAATTGTTTGTAAAGATAGAAGATGTTATTCTTTTAAACAGTGGAATAACAATATGCAATAAGATGTAAACTAAAACCTTGGTTTAATTTGTATAAAATTGTATATTTCATATTTGGATTATAACTTTTATGATATAATTTGAATTATAATGAAAACATTGAAATTACTTATATGCAATAGATAGAAGGAGTGGAACAAATGGATAAACTAACACTTCAAAAATTAGAATCTACACTATGGAGTGCAGCAGATATATTAAGAGGGGAACTTAGTGGAGCCGAATATAAAGACTATATATTTGGGCTTTTATTCCTTAAAAGAATGAATGATCAATTTAATATAGAACGAGAGATAAAAAGACAAGAATTCTTAACACAAGGAATGGATGAAGAAGAAATAAAGTTGATCTTAGAAGAATCCTCATTATATGAAACATTCTTTGTGCCAGTGAGGGCTAGATGGGAAAATCTGAAGAATCTTAATCTAAATATAGGACCAGAGTTAGATAAGGCATTTAAAGCGATTGAGGATGAACCTAAAAATGCTGAATTAATTGGGGTTCTTACTACAGCCAACTACAATGATAAAGAAAGGGTTCCAGACAATAAACTTTCACAGTTATTGCTTTTATTTGACAGTATTAATTTATCAAATGACTATCTTGAAAATAAAGATATTTTAGGAAATGCTTACGAATACTTAATTAAACAGTTTGCAGATGAAGGTGGGAAGAAAGGTGGAGAATTCTATACTCCTGAAGAAGTAGTAAAGGTACTTGTAAATATAGTAAAGCCACAGGAAGGGGACAGGATTTATGACCCTACAGTAGGTAGTGGAGGTATGCTAATTTTTTCTACGCATTACATAGAAATTCATGGTGGTAATCCTAAGAATGTTTCTTTGTTTGGACAAGAAATAAACTTATCCACATGGGCTATCTGCAAAATGAATATGCTATTTCACGAAGCGAGAGGAGCAGATATTAGAAAAGGTGACACTATTAGAAAACCAATGCACCTAGAAGGTGGAGTATTAAAGACTTTTGATAAGGTACTTGCTAATCCACCATTTTCATTAAAGAATTGGGGATATGAAGAAGCAGGAGCAGACTCTTATAATAGATTTATTTATGGAGTTCCTCCAAAGTCTTATGGAGATTTAGCCTTTGTTTGTCATATGATAGCAAGTTTAAATGCTAAAGGGAAAATGGGGACAGTAGTACCCCACGGCGTATTATTTCGTGGAGGAGCCGAAGGAAAGATTAGAAAAGGAATTTTAAAAGATGATTTGGTTGAAGCAGTAATCGGGCTACCACAAAATATTTTCTATGGTACCGGTATTCCAGCAGCACTACTTATTATTAATAAAGCAAAGCCGGTTGAAAGAAAGAAGAAAGTTATATTCATTGATGCAAGTGAAGGATTTGTAAAGGACGGAAATAAAAATAAACTTCGAGAAGAAGATATTGAAAAGATTACAAAGACTTATGATGAATATAAAGATGTAGAGAAATATGCTACAGTGGTAACCTTACAGACGATTAAGGATAATGATTATAATCTAAATATCAGCCGCTATGTAGATACCAGTGAGGAAGAAGAAGAAATAGATATTGAAGGTGTTATTTCAGAAATCAAAGAAATTAAAGCAGAATCATTAGAAACAGAGAACAAATTAAATGAATATCTAAAAGAACTTGGATTTGAAGAAATATAGATTTGAAACAATATTTAAATGGGGGATCTATGGAGCCAGAGTTATTTAAAAACATATTCTATACATCATTAGTTCAGGGCTTTAGAGAAGCCTTTAAGATGATGTGGGGTATTGATGAATTTAAGTCTGCTGTTATTGGTATTCCTGTGTCTATAATTACTTTTAAGGTTGTTGGCTCGATATTTAGGTGGAGGAGAAATAACGGAATTTGGTTCGGAACTATAGGAGGTAAAGTTCTTTATTATTTAATTAATACATTTATTGTATGGATAATTATGAAATTTGTATAGAAGTTGAGGTGACATATGAGTAAACAGATTAGAGAAGGATACAAGATGACAGAATTAGGTGAGATACCTGTTGAGTGGCAAGTTGAACAAATAGGTAATATTTTTAATTTTTCTGGAGGATTATCTATACCTAGATCACAACTTTCAGAAGAAGGAATTTTTTACTTGCACTATGGAGATATTCATAAAAGAAATTTCACTTATATAAATGTTGAAAAAGATGATGAATGGTTGCCTAAAATAGATATTAAGGAAACAAATATAAAAGAGGGTGTATTTCTTGAAACTGGAGATGTAGTTTTTGCTGATGCTTCAGAGGATTATGAGGGTATAGGAAAAAGCGTGGTTATAATTAATGAAAAGCAAAAACCATTTGTATCAGGGTTACATACTATTGTGGCTAAAGATGCTTCAAATAGATTGAATTATTTATATAAGAAATATTGTTTTAGCACCAATAAAGTTAGAAAGCAGTTTAGAGTCCTTGCCACAGGGGCTACAGTATATGGTATATCACGATCCAACATACCTAAAATTAAAATTCTCATTCCAACTATAACTGAACAAAAAAAGATTGCTTCGATTCTAACAACAATTGATGAACATATCGAACAAGTAGATGGATTGATAGAAAAAACAAAGGAACTAAAAAGGGGATTAATGCAAAAACTACTTACTCAAGGTATTGGGAATACAGAATTTAAAATGACGGAAATAGGCAAGATACCGAAGGTGTGGAAAATAGAAAAGTTGAATAATGTTACAGATGTAAGAGATGGCACTCATGATTCACCTAAACAATTAGAAGAAGGAATACCTTTTGTAACATCTAAAAATCTTAAAGAGTTTGGAATAGATTTTCAAGACATCACCTACATTTCAAAAGAGGATCATGAGAATATATCAAAAAGATCCAAGGTTGATAATGGAGATATTTTATTTGCAATGATTGGCACTATAGGGAATCCAGTAATTGTAAATACGGATTTTGAATTCTCAATAAAGAATGTAGCCTTAATCAAATTTGAAAACAGTAACATGAATAATATTTTTATTAAAAATTTACTAGAATCAGAAGTAATAAAAAAACAATTTGATAAAAAGTCAAATGGTGGAGTTCAGAAATTCATTTCTCTAGGAATGATTAGAAATTTAGAAATTCCTTGTCCCTCACTAGAAGAACAGCAAAAAATTGCTTTTATATTATCAGAAGTAGATCAACAGATTGAACAATATAATATTAGAAAAGAAAAACTAATAACACTCAAAAAGGGACTAATGCAACAAATATTAACAGGCAAAAAGAGAGTGATTGTATAATGAGATATGCTTTAGATTTTCAGAAAGCCAATTTGACAGAGATTCTTAAAGATATTAATGAAATTTCTAATAAGTTTGTGAATGAAATAGAGAAAGTTTCTTATGTATCAGGGGATGAAGAAATTCAACAACTATTATCTGAAAATAGTTTAAATCAGTTTTTGGCGATAACTTATTCTTTGAATATACCTATAAATGAAGCCAAGATAAATAATTCCGACTTTGAAGAACTTGGGCAGTTATTTGGGTTTGATGATACATTAGAGAATAAGGCACGACTTATGCAAATGTGGATTTCATTAGGTTCTGCATTGGAATCATTATTGCAAATTTTCCTTGGTGTTTACCTAAGAGATTATGAGAACTCTGGTTGGGGAAAATGGGATAATTTTAAACTAGATGAAACAAAAGAGGATTTATTAAAAACTTTAAATGAATTGAAGGAAAAAGAAATTATAACTCAAAAACAAAAGGATACATTCAAAAGGGACATTAAGGAATATCTTAAATCAAAACAGGAAACTAAGCACTTAACAGACTTAACTCTAGGAAATTTAATTAATTTCTATCATTCTAATAATTTATGGTCAGAGAAAGATGCTAGTGAAATAAGAGATAAAATGGATTTTATTAGGGAAAGTAGAAATTGTGTACATTCATTTAAAGAAAGATATGTTGGAAATTGGGAAGAACTATTAGATTCTTTGAGATTCTTTGCTCAAGTAATGTTGGAATTATTAGGAAGATTACCAGATGTAGATGATATGTTGCAATATGAGATGGAGTTAAAGGCAGAGATTGAAAGAGAGTATTATAGTAACTATGATTATTATTAAAGATTAGCGTATGAAGGGGGGATACAATGGGGTATTTAGGGAATGAAGAAACGCTAGTAGAATTACCGGCTATAGATTATCTACGGGATAAACTAGGTTATGAATTCATTCATGGGCAGTTCTTAACTCCCGATTATGGAGAAAGAGCAACCATGACAGAAGTTATACTAGAGAAAAGGCTTAAAAAGGCTCTAAGAAGAATTAATCCTTGGATGAATGATGGAAACATATCTAAAGCAATACGATATTTAACGAGACCAGAAGGTCTAGGTATTAGCCTATATGAGATAAATGAAAAAATTTATGATGCTATTGTAAATCTATCATATTCACTAGATCAAGATTTAGATGGAAGTGGTCAGAAGAAATATCATACTGTGAAGTTTATTGATTGGGATAATATTACTAATAATGATTTTCTAGTAACAAGACAGTTTAAGGTTCATGGTCCCCATGAGAAAATTATTCCTGATATCATTATTTTTATTAATGGAATACCAGTAGTGGTGCTAGAATGTAAATCCCCTTTCTTGGAAAAAAGCAAAAATGAAAATATGGGAAAATATGAAGCCTTTAATCAACTAAGAAGATATATGAATGCAAGGGAATCTAATGTTGTAGAAGGGGCAGAACGGCTCTTTTACACTAACTTCATTACGGGGATATTGAATAAATATCATGGATATTTAGGAACTATTAGTTCTACATACGGACATTATCAAGAATGGAAAGATCCGTACCCATTTAAGGTTAAGGATATACAAGGAGTAGAAGATAACGGGCAGAACATATTCTTACAGGGAATACTGGAGAAGAATAATCTACTAGATATTATGAGGAATTTCCTTCTATATGAAGGTGGCATCAAAAAAGTTTGTAGATATCAGCAATTTAGAGCAGTTAATAAAGCACTGAAAAGACTTGTGGATGGCAAAGATTCTATAAGCCGTGGAGGAGTTATTTGGCATACACAGGGATCGGGTAAATCCTTAACCATGGTGCTTTTGGCAAGGAAAATAAGAAGGATAGAAGAACTCATGGATGCTACCATAGTTGTAGTAACTGACCGGGTTGATTTAGACAAGCAAATCTACAATACATTTATGAGGACTTTATCTACAATCACAACGCCTGTACAGGCGGATAGCGTTTCAACATTAAAGGAACTACTATCTCTTGCACAGCCACAAATTATTATGACCACCATACACAAATTCCAAGGTGAAAAAGAAGAAAAACAAGTATTGAAGGATGATAAACAGAACAAAGGACTATATTTTGAAAAGGAATTTGGGGTATTAACGACAAAAACTAATGTAATTGTACTAACTGATGAAGCACACCGTAGCCAGTATAAGGGTATGGCAAAGAATATGAGGGATGCCCTACCTAATGCAGCCTTTTTAGGATTTACAGGGACACCGATTGATAAGCAGGATAAATCAACAAAGAGAACCTTTGGAACATATATAGACAAGTATGGAATTAAGGAAGCGGTAGAAGATGGAGCAACAGTTAAAATTGTATATGAAGGAAGAAAACCTGAATTACAAATAGATGGAGATACACTAGAAGAACTATTTGATATAGAATTTGAAGATAAAACGGATGATGAAAAAGAAGCCATTAAACAGAAATATGCTAACAAGAGAGCAATTGTAGAAGCAGATGAACGAATTGCTGATATTGCCAAGGATATTCTTACCCATTATAAAGAGCAGATATTTCCAAATGGATTTAAGGCTCAAGTAGTATGTGTGTCTAGGGAGGCTTGTGTAAAATATTACAATGCTTTAAATAAATATATGGAAGGTAGTATTGGAGAGAAACTGGAGGTAAAGATTATCTACTCTGGTAGCCCAAATGATGAACCGCATCTAAAAGAGCATTTTACAACTAAGACAGAGCAGGATCAAATTATAAAGAGATTTTTACAGCCTATAGATAAAGATAAACTCTGTTTTATAATCGTAAAAGATATGCTATTAACAGGCTTTGATGCTCCCATAGAACAAGTAATGTATTTAGATAGACCGCTGAAAGAGCATAATCTACTACAAGCAATTGCTAGAGTAAATCGAACATTCGGAGAAACAAAGAAATGTGGTTATATTGTTGATTATTATGGCATATCTAATCATTTGGAAGAAGCCCTTGCTATTTTTGATAAAGAAGAATTGGGTGAGCCAATGGAAGGTATTGATGCAGTATATAATCAGATGCTTTCTTATCGAGAAGCCGTAATGAGTATGTTTAAAGGTATAGACCCTAACGATTTAGATGAACTTGTAAAATGCATAGAGAAGGAAGATAAAAGGGCCGAATTTGAATTGGCATATAAGCGATTTGCATCCACCATGGAACAGATCCTCCCTGCCCATGTACCTACAGAAACAATAAACGATTTAAGATGGCTATCCTACATTCGAGCAGCAGCAAAGGCAAGATTTGAGCCACAGGATCAACTTGATATTGCAGGATGTGGAGGAAAGGTTAGAGAAATTATATCAGCCCATTTAAAATCTAAGGGTGTTGAGACTTGGATTGAACCGATTACTCTATTTGATGCAGACTTTAAAAAGAAGATTAACACTCTTGAATCTGATGAAGCGGTGGCTTCTGGTATGGAACATGCCATCAAAAATGTGATTCATGTGAAAATGGATGATAACCCTGTATATTATACTTCACTCCTTGAAAAACTCCAAAAAATATTGGATGAGACTAAAAATAACTGGATTGAAAGAAAAAATAAGTTACAGGAGTTTATTCAGAATGATGTTCAAAAAGGAGAAATAAAAGAAGCAGAGGCTTTAGGACTTTCCAAAGAAGAATATGCATTTTTTGAAACAGTGAAGAAACACTTAAAAGAAGATGAAACAAATAATGAAGTTGTGAAAGAAGAACAGGCGGAATATATTTCAAATGAAATCATTGAGTTATCAAAATCAATTGCTACTGATATAGCAGAAATTGTAAAGAAAAACTATTTGATAGACTGGGTAACGAATCCAACCAAAACCTCGGATATAGAGAGAGCCATCTATATGATGCTTACAACCAAATATTTTAAGAAAATCAAATTAGAAGTAAGAAAGCAATTGGTACAGCCATTACTACAATTAGCAAAAAAACATTATGCAGCATTGACAGAGTAGAGGTAATAATATGAGATTAGCATTTGCATATGGAACAAAGACGATTGCTTTTGAAGTAGAATTTAGACACAGAAAAACACTGGAAATTTCTATTGAACCGCCAGACATTATAAAAGTGGTGGCTCCTATAGGAACATCTGAAGATGATATTATAAAAAAAGTGAGGAGTAAAGCAAATTGGATTGTTCAGAAGTTATTTGAGTACAAAAATATGAAATATATAAAAATTCATAAGGAACTTGTTAATGGAGAATCTTTTATGTATTTAGGTAGAAATTACTCCCTCCAAATAATAATAGATCAATCCAAAGCAAAGCCAGAAGTAAAACTCCATCAGGGTAAGTTTTATATTACTGCAAACACGAGCAATGAAACGATTCTAAGAATGGCATTACAAGAATGGTATCGTGAAAAGGCTTTAGAAAAAATAAAAAAAAGAATTATTTATTTTCAACCTTATTTCAAGATGGAGCCTTCTGAGATAGTGGTAAAGGAGCAACAAAAGCGGTGGGGAAGTTGCACTTCAAATAATAAGTTGCTATTTAATTGGAGGTGTGTAATGGTTCCTGCCCCTGTGCTGGATTATATCGTTGTTCATGAAATGTGCCATATGGTTCATATGAATCACTCTAAAGAATATTGGAAATTAGTAGAATCCATTATACCCGATTATAAAGAGAGAAAAGAGTGGCTACGGAACAATGGTGTGAGGATGGATTTATAATAGAATGAACCATCAAGGAAGTTTTAATAAATGGATTTATGCATTGTTCTCCATTGTTTAATAAAAAAGAATAACAAGCACTCTACAAAGGAAGAACTCTACTTGTGATATAAGTAGAGTTCTATAAATTAGAGCAGTTTTAATATTGAGTTATAATTTTTGAATTGCTTTTTCGCCATCCTCAAATAGCGGTACTGCATATACATCTGACAACAACTGAAGGGAAGAATGACCCACCAAATTTGCAATGACTGTAAGTGGGACACCTTCATCAACCATTTTTTTGATTGCATAATGTCTAAACTGGTGAGGCGATATATGAGTTCCTATTTTAGCAGAATACTTATCTATTATTTTCCATAGCCCCGACCTCGTGTAAGGTGTTTTTCGTTCAGATAGAAATAAATTATCATACGGGCTTTTAATTTTTTCTCGCATTTCTAAATAGTCTATTAGGGCATTACGGCAATCTGAATTTATAGGAACTTTTCTATATTTTCCTTGCTTACCATAAACCATTATAAAGGAACCTTTTTCTTTTAGATGAAGATTACCGATTTTTAATGTTATAATCTCATTAATTCGGAGAGCATGTCTAAGCAATTCGATTAATGCCACATGGTGTTTATAGCCACTTCTATATATTTCTCTCCTTATTTTTCGGAATGTCTGTTCATCTATAGACTTCACGATAGGTGGACCTTGTGTCTTTACCTTTTTTAAATTACGAGCAATATCTTGCTTAATATAATCATAGGAATGCAAGAAATAAAAATAACTTTTTAAACTCATTATCTTTAGATTAATCGTATTGACTTTTGCATTTTTTACAGTCAGCAAGTGAGAACGAAAATCTCTTAAATCTATTGTGGTACAAGTTCCGGGTTGGAATGAATCTGAATTTGCCTCATTAAACCATTCTATAAATGTAATTACATTATCCAAATAAGTATTAACTGTAGATTCGGATTTATCTAGGCTTTCCAGATAAGTCTTATATTCTCTAAAATAATATTTATCCATATACATATCCCTTTTAACCATGTCTAAATACCTCCATTTTTTATTTGTAAAAGTATATAGAAAAAATAAATCTTGTTTCAAGAAAAACTTTGGTTTATATATATAAGATCTTAGCAAAATAGCAGATATAAAGTTCTTGTTCCAATTTTTTAGGGATAGAGGCTTCAGGGGAAATTTTACAATGGCTGTATTGCTGGATTATAAAAATCTAATTTCTTTATAGAATTAACAGATTGGCAACAGAATTCAATTTATATTTCCTAACTAGGTTCCCTAGAAGGAAATTTAAAGAAAAGATATAATAGATGTAATATATAGGAAAATAAATTATTTGTAATTTAAGGGGGAGTGCCTATGCCTAGAATGATATGGAGTGAGTTATCACATTTACAACTTGGGAAGTACGCAGAGTATTTAATGAAGATGGAATTTTTATCCTATGGGTTTGATGTATTTAATACGGAGGTAGATGATAAAGGAGTAGATTTTGTCATTAAAAGTGGATCAGGAAAATTCTATGAGATGCAGGTTAAATCATGTAGGGATTTAAATTATGTCTTTATGAGAAAAGATAAATTTGATATTAATAACGAAAGTTTAATTCTTGTACTTGCGTTGTTTGAGGATAATAAGATGCCAGATGTATTTCTTATCCCTGCTATAGAGTGGAAAAGTCCTAATAATTTACTAAAAGATAGAGATTATGAGGATTTAAAAAGTAAACCAGAATGGGGAATAAATTTATCGCAAAAAAACTTAGGATTATTGAACCAATATAGCATTGAAATTATGATGAACAAATTTAAATAGAATTTTAGGAGGGAAAGTATAACATTTAGAAATTTTCACAGGGAAATGGATAAAAAAGGTCAATCTATAGGAGATAATAATATTATTGAATATTTTAATTGAAGGAGCCTTTTTATTATTTAGATGAAATGTATTAGGCTTATGCTACGGAAATCTCCTAAGAAGTTCTTCGGAAGAAATTTAAAAATATCAGTTTAAAGATTAGTATTATTTGTTAGTATTGATTGGAGGAATTAGAATAAAAGTGGAGAATAAATATATATATATATATATAGGGCTAAGGTCCTATATTAGTGAATACTTAATAATAAGTTAATAACTTCAATGAAAAGGCAAACTTATCGAAAGATAAGGACGCAAAGCCATGTGTCTAAAGAATTTAATTCTATGATCGACAGGCTGCCATAATGATTTGTTTTTATAACAATAATTTATAAGTTAATGGCATCTGTTTGGTACAGATGTTTTTTTATTTATTAAGGAGATGAAATAATGCATCTAAGAGAAAAGGCACAACAAAATCTATCAAGGGAATTATTTATAGAGATTAAAGTTGATGGCACTATACAGGATGTAACTTCAAATTGTGTTAATATAGTTGAGTACACAAAAGAAGAAATGATTGGCTACAATATTAAAGAAATTTTCCAAAATAATGAATTTGGTGCTATATTAGATAAAAATCAAGATTTTGAAATAAGAGAGATAACGATTAAAGATAAAAATAATAAGAATATATATATGAGTGTAAAGAGGGATTTTATTAAAGAGGATAATAGGGAGTTTATCTATTTATCCATGCTTGATATCACTAAGCATAAGGAGGAACTTAATAGAGCAAAGAGGATTGTGAGAATATTTGAAAGGTCTAATGATATAATATGTTCCTATAATTTAGAGGGAGAATATAGAATGGATTATATAAGTCCATCTATTTATAAAAATCTCGGTATGACTATAGAAGAAAATAAAGATAATCCAATGATGCCCCTAGAAGTTGTTCATCCAGACGACTATGATCTGCATTTAAAGAAATTCAAAGGTGAAGTAGATTATGATCAGTATTTTGAGACACGATTCAAACATAAAGATGGCAGATACATATGGTTTGAAGAATATATAACTCCTGTTTATGATGAAGAAGGAAAATTAGTAGCAATTGAAAGTATCGTTAGAAACATTCAAAAGAGAAAAGAATTAGAGGAAAAACTTACTTATTTAAGTTATCACGATACTTTGACAGGGGTTTATAATAGAACCTATTTTGAAAAGTATAAAAATGAATTAAATAAGGAGAAGAACAGGTCAGTGGGAGTAATTATTTGTGATTTAGACAATTTAAAACCTATTAATGATAATTTAGGTCATGAAGCAGGGGATAAATTACTCAAAGAAACAGCAAGACTAATACAAGAAAATGTAGGTGCTGATATTTTAGTTGCGAGGATCGGTGGAGACGAATTTGTAATTCTCATGGAAGATATCGAATGTAAAGAAGTTAAGGCAAGAGTAAATGCAATAATAAAATCAATTGATAATTATAATTCATGTGATCCAGAAATACCGATTCGATTATCTATGGGATATGATTATAACGAAAATTCTATTGGATGTATGGAAATGATTTTTAGAAATGCAGATAGAAATATGTATAGAGATAAACATAGTAAGAAAGTGGGATAATGTCCTAAGAAAGCACTGGTAATAAAAACTATAAAAATAGCAGGTTATATCAAAAAATCGCACTCAAGTAAGGACAGAATAAGGCAAATATGTGCGGTAATAAGTTTCAATAAAAATCCTAAGCAATTTTACTGCTTAGGATTTAATATTTAGTGAAAAGTTGCCCGATAGCCAAATGAAGCCATAATAAGATGAATAATAGCACCAAAAAGAATATGTTGGAAAAAGGAAGATTTAGTATTAGGAGTTATCTAAACACAATAAAGGTAAAAAAAGTATAGGAATAACCATGTGGGAAAAAATAGTGTTCGTAGTTTTCTCTTAAATTCCTTAGACCATTTCCCTTGAAGATGGCCAGTTAAAATATTAAATATAGTTATATAAGCAATAAGTATAATAAAAATCCATTGTATATATGTTTCAATCATCTTAATACCTCCTTAATTTATATCATTGTTATACAAAATCTTTTAATATAACTTCAAGTAATTTAAGTTGAAAGTAAAAGGCATCCTTTGGTATAAGGAAGCGGTAAAAGTTAGGATTTATAAACTGAAGGAGGATTTTAGGATGATAAATTTTGAAGAATTTAAAGTTAAAATGTTAAATGAGTTTAGAAAGGAATATGTAAATGCTTTTTTAAAGAAAGATAGTTTAGTGATAGAAGAAGGAACAATAGAAGCAACAGTTTCAATGCAGGATGCATATGAAGAATATAAATTGGCAAAGGATTTTAAATTTATTTGTGATATCTTTAAGAAAACGCTTAAAGAAGAATTTCAGAAAAGAAGGTTTAAAATAGACTATACAAAGGTATTTCCTCTTATAAAATCTAAGGATTTTGGATTGGGAGAGAGTACAAATTTTTTAAGAGATGAATTATTTTTAGATTTAAATATTCTATATGCTATGGACATGGGAGAAACCTTTAGATTTATACTAATAGATGACAAATATGATTATAGGAAATTAAAGGAAAGTGCATATAAGAATTTAGAAATGGTATCGACCGGATTAGTAAAGTTGGATAAAGACCTTGATATATATTCTGTGGCATTTCTTACGGACTATTCATCATCATTTATTTTATTAAATAGCATGAAGCAACAAATACAGAGAAAAGTAGGATCAAATCATTTATTAGCGATTCCATCTTCTACATCTTTACTTGTTGCTAGAAATAGTTACAAATATATAGATTTATTGAAAACACTAATTGGTGTTGACCCTGATCCACATAAGGTATCTAGGCATATATATAGATTTAAAGACGGACATTATGAATATGCTGAAAGAAAACAGATTTTTACAATAATAAAATAGCCCTCAGGGCTATTTTATTATTTCCTGCTTGATTAAATTTAATAGATTGATGACATGTGGAATATTTCTTTTTATATAGCGATATTCTTCTTCCGAAAGATTGGATATGGATGATATATAGTCCTCAATGATCTGTATATGATATTCACAAAAGTTATGCTGGTTAGCAAATAGAAATGAGGTAACAAGTGAATTAAGTGCCTCTTTTGCTAAGTTGCTATCTTCTACGGAAAGGGTTGAATCTACAATACATAGAAAATAGTTTATTTCTAACCTTAAAATATCTAATTCTTTCATTAATATCACTCCTCTAAATTTTTTTAAGTATTTTATTTAGAGAAGTGAGTAGAATCAAATCCTTAACTGATATTTTTTTAAAGTTATTTCAAAAATTTATGTATCCAGACTTTTACATTTGTGTTAAGAATGCTGTAAAATCAACACTTTAAGCCTCTAAAATGATATAATTTTATTATAAAAATGAAACAACATTTATTAATTTTTATAGATAAACTGGAGGGATAAATAATGAGAAAAACAATGATAAGACTTTTTATATCTAATGCAGTTGCATTAATGGTATTTTATTTAATGTATCAATTTGGAGTTTCTATGGATATTCCATTAGTAGAACAATATTTTGTAATTCCACTAGCAATTCTTATAGACTATTTAGCAAAAGAGGATTACAAAGAACTAAGAACAGTGCAACGAACAACAATTTAGATACTACATACCTAATAATCTAATGTATTTAAGAACAATTTCCCCTACAGTTGACAACTATAACTATAGGGGAAATTTTGTTTTTTAGTTAAGGGGGAATAGGAGGAAGTAAATGAGTGAGGAGTTATATGTAAGCACAACTCTTTTAAGTATTACATTATTTATACTTTGTGTAGTTGCACAAAATAAGTTTCCAGAAATGTTTGAGGAAGATGAGAATAAAAAACCAATCATTAATATAGAAGTGGATATGTCCAATCCAAGGCAGAGTACATGGTTAGTAATTATAGTTACATTGGTTCTTTTTCTGCCATTTTTAAATTGGGTTATTTCATTTATTTATGGTATTTATGTAATCTATACGGGATATATACATAGAAATGGTAGGTGAAATAGT
Organism: Alkalithermobacter paradoxus; assembly: GCA_002029295.1. GTDB lineage: Bacteria > Bacillota > Clostridia > Peptostreptococcales > Peptostreptococcaceae > Alkalithermobacter > Alkalithermobacter paradoxus. The sequence goes on from MZGW01000012.1 coordinate 27,646, forward strand.
ATGGCAAAGAGGAAATTGAAATGGAACGAAGATAAGCGTCAGGAGTTTATTGAACAAGGCAGGGGCAACGGAATAGGGGCGGACTACAAGCCATGGCTAAATATCCAAGACTTTCCGAGTATGGGTAGAGTGTCAAGGGTTTTTGGATGGAAAACCAGAAGGATACATCATTTGTTTACGGATATCCAGACTAGGTATTTCTATCTATTAGAATGGGAAGATTCTGTTCAGGATATTCGGGAGCATTTTCCTCTTTTAGATGTTGATGAAGTTATTAAGAGAAAAGATGATTTGGATTTTGCACTTTTTACGGATAGAGAGAGCAAAACACCCTATGTAATATCTACTACTTTTTTAATTACAATAAAGGATAGCAATGGGGTAAGGTATTTTGCTCGAAGTATTAAGGCTCAATCTGAATTAGAAAGGAATAAATCGTTACAAAAAATGGAGATAGAAAGACGGTATTGGGAAGCAAAGGGGATAGATTGGGGAATAGTTACACAAAAAGATATACCAATTGTAATGGCAAGAAATATTGAGTGGGTCCATTCTTCACTTTTTGACTATAAAGAGAGGGGCTTTTCAGGTAAAGATATTCAGTTTATGAGTAATACCTTAATAGATATGATAGTTAGAAAAAACACAACAGTAAAAGAAATTATTTCGGACTTTGATAAAGTATATAATTATGGAGCCGGTACAGGTTTATATGTATTCAAGTATTTGATTGCTACAAAACGAATTGAAGTTGATATGACAAAGGAGATTAATATTAATAATCTAGTCATTTCATATAAAGAGAAGGGAACTTCTAAAGAGGGGGGAGGCATAATTGCTATTAGTTAATTCATTAATCAAATGGCAAAATGATGGCATTGAAGATATAACAGAAAGGATACTATGGATAGATAAATCAGCGGATATTGTTTTTGTGATTAATATTAATGTAAATAGATATCCTTATCAGAGAAGCCTTCAAGAGATTAATGGTGGAATAAAAGACGGATTCATAATTTTACTCGAATCAGATCCCCTTTACAGAGTGATAGATGAGAGTGATATTCCAGATAAGCATAGGGAAATACGGGATAAGGCATGGGAGATGATTCACAATATCATTAATTTAGAGCCACAGGTATTTATTAGTAAAGAGAGAAGAAAATTAGTTTTAAATATTTGCCAATTATATAGGGTTGATGAAAGCACTGTCTCTAACTATTTAAAGAAGTATTGGATAAGAGGAAAAGTAAAAAATGCTCTTTTGCCAGATTACCATCTGTGTGGTGGAAAAGGCAGTGATAAAGGGGTTAGTGAAATAAAGCGAGGGAGACCAAGGATAAGTGCTGGAGTTATAGGGGTTGGTGTAAATGTTGATGAAGATATAAAGAAAATATTTAGAATAGCAATCAACAAATTTTACTATACAACGGCTAAGAACTCTCTAAAGGCTGTTTATGAACTGATGCTAAAGGAGTTTTTTAGTATAGATACCAAGATTAAAAATGGTGTTGAAATGCCAATTCTAAAGCCGTTGAACGAGATTCCATCATTAAGGCAGTTTAGATACTGGTTCCAAAAGGAAAGAGATATAAAAAAAGAGATTAAGAGTAGAAGAAGTTTAAAGAAATATGAGCAAAGCCATAGAGCAATTATCGGAGATTCTACCATGGAGGCATTAGGCACAGGGAGTATTTTTCAGATAGATGCAACAATAGGAGATATTTATCTTGTTTCTCGGTTTAATAGAAACTGGATTATTGGCAGACCTGTAATTTACCAAATTATGGATGTGTTCTCTAGGATGATAGTGGGACTCTACATAGGCCTTGAGGGCCCAAGTTGGAATGGGGCTGCTATGGCTTTAGCCAATGCTGCAATGGATAAGGTGGAATTTTATAAGGAATATGGAATTGAAATATCAGAAGAAGAATTTCCATGTCATTACTTGCCAGACAGTATATTGGCAGATAGAGGCGAATTAGAGGGCTATAATATAGAAAGTCTTACAAACGCATTACATATAAAAATCTCAAATACTGGATCATATCGTAGCGAGATGAAAGCGATAATTGAGAAAAACTTCCACATAATGGAAGGTAGGGTGAAACCTTTGCTTCCTGCAATGGTGGATCAGGACGCAAAAATAAGGGGTGATAGGGACAGAAAACTAGATGCATGTTTAAATTTGCATGAGTTCACGCAGGTTATTTTGAAATGTATTTTGTATCACAATAATCACCACTATCTTACCCATTATTCCAGAGAAGAAATGATGATAGAGGATGATATAGAGCCTATTCCAATTAAACTATGGAATTGGGGAATACAAAATAGGTCGGGGAAATTAAGGTCTGTACCAGAGGATATAGTAAAACTTAACTTGATGCCCACGGGAAGTGCAACCGTCACAGCACAAGGAATTAAATTTAAAAGCATGTATTATGGGTCCAAGCAGGTTTTAAAAGAAAGATGGTTCGAGAAGGCTAGAAATTATGGCTCGTGGTCAGTTCCAGTATGCTTTGACATGAGGAACATGGATTATATCTATATTAAAGAACCAGATGGCAGGGGATTTGAAAAGTGTTTTCTCTTAGAGCATCAGAGTAAATATAAAGGTAAAAGTTTTGAGGAGATTGAGTATTTACTAGAATATGAGAAATTACAAGAGAAGAAAAATGAGGAGTTAGAATTACAGAGCAAGGTTGAATTAATAGCAGAAATAGAACATATCGTCAAAGAGGCTAAAAAAGAGGCAAATAAAGAAAAATCATCTATAGACAGTAATAATAAAAGAATGAAAAGAATTAAAATGAATAGAAAAATTGAAAAGTTAATGAATCGAGAAGATGAGGCTTTTGAGTTGGATAAAGATGAAGAAATCCCAGAATCTGAACTCATACATTTAAATGCAGATATTCAAGAGAAGAAGGAAGATAATAATGAATTAGATCTTTTAAGAAGAAAACAAAAGGAGGCTCTAAAGAAGATATATGAATAAGATAATACTTGCAAACGGAGGGGAGGCCGTAAAGGCTGACTATAAGGAACAAGTTATATTGGAATATGGAGGAAATCCCTTTATAGAGGCATTGCCTCCAATTTTTTCATCTGATGAAGTAGTTGAGAAGATTGCTATCTATCCACCCTATAATGAAAAGGAACGACAATTGGATAAACAATATAGGGTACATATCGTTCAAAGGTTATTTCAGTGTTTTCAGCCACTTATGATTCACTTAGACTTAGAAAGCAGGATTTCTAGGATTATAAGACAAGGATACTTAGCCCGTAACCCATTTGACCCAAAGTATATCAGTACATTTCAAGAAGGATATGATGCAATCCAAAATATGAACTACGATTTAAATAACAATGAGTTTTTTAGAAGCACTGGTGCAGGATTAACCATTGTTGGTATAAGCGGTATTGGGAAAACAACAGCAATTAATAGGATCATAACTATGTATCCGCAAATTATCATCCATTCTCGATATAAAGATGTAAAATTTAGTATGTATCAATTGACATGGTTAAAAATTGATTGTCCACATGATGGCTCCTTAAAAGGTTTATGTGTAGATTTCTTTCTTAAAATAGATGCTTTATTAGGAACAGATTATTATAAAAAGTTTGGGCAGAGCAGATTATCAGTCAATACTATGGTTCCAGTCATGGCACAAGTTGCTAAAAATTCGGGGCTAGGAATGCTATTAATAGACGAAGTTCAAAATCTAAGTGGAGCAAAAAGTGGTGGAGCAGATAAAATGCTAAATTTCTTTGTTAAGTTAATTAATATGGGCATACCTACCATACTTATCGGAACTCCAGCGGCGTTATCGGTATTACAATCACAGTTCAGACAGGCAAGGCGTGGTTCGGGTCAAGGAGATCTAGTGTGGGATAGATTAAAAAAGGATCAGAGTTGGGATTTGTTATTAAATGCCATATGGGATTATCAGTGGACAAGGAAAATAACTCCATTAAATAAAGAAGCAAGTGATGTTATATATGAAGAAAGTCAGGGGATTACAGATATTGCCGTTAAACTATATGCAATGAGCCAAATCCGTGCAATTATCTCTGGAAAAGAAGAAATAACCACTAACCTGATTAAACAAGTAGCAAGTGAGAATTTTAAGTTGGTCAAGCCTATGCTGGATGCATTGAGAACAGGAGATATAAAAAAGATTGCTAAATATGAGGATATTTCTACTGTTGACACGGATTTCTTGGGATTTTTAGAGAGAGAAAGAAGTAGCATAGACTTAGAAATGAAAGTAGAGGCATTAAAAAGAACTCAAAGGAAAAAAGAGCAAGAAGTAAAAATGAGTAAGAAAGAAGAAGCACTTTTAAAATTATTCGACTTAAACATTAATCCAGATAAGGCACTAAAGGCTGTTGATAAAATATTAAAAGAAGAAGGTGAGAACCTAGAGGTTAATGAAGTCATTGTAAAAGCGATTCAACAGATATCTAATATTGAGAATAAAAAAAGGAAGCCTAGAAATACAGAAAAGATCAATGAGAAGGACATCAGGATTATTGTATCAGATGGAAGAAAGAATAATCTTTCAGCCTATGAATCATTAAAAGAAAAGGGAATAATTAAGGACTATGAGTCAGATTTTTTAAAGTTGGGTGATGTAGTATGATGGCATTTTTCCCTATCCTCCATGAAGATGAACTCCTGTATAGTATACTGGCTAGATATCGTGTTTATAGTGGAAATGTAAGTTTAAAGTCTACTTTAGATGATATATATGGTCATAGAAATGTTACTGCTGTAATGGACTTACCTTCTAACATAAATAGAATTATTGCAAATATGCCATTAGGCAACCATTATGATGCAAATGAATTAATACAAAAGCATACTCTATATCCTTTCTATGCTGCTTTTATTCCGCCTAAAAGAGCAAGTGAAATCAAAGATTATATGAAGGGAGATAAAGGTGGTAGCATATATAATAAAATTGGTCTAATGGCAAGTTCTATTACATTAAACGAATACTTTAAATTCTGTCCGGAATGTTTAAAAGAAGATCGAGAAAGATTCGGGGAGTTATATTGGCACCGAGTACATCAGATTTTCGGTGTATTTGTATGTCCCAAGCATAAGGTGTTATTACAAGATAGTAAAATACCAGTAAGAGGATTTAATAAACATGAGTATGTGGCAGCCACAGTAAATAATTGTAACAACAGCAGGGGGATGACAAATATAACTGATGATATGCTCCAAAAATTAAATCTGATTGCACAAGATATAGAGGCTCTACTTAATAGTGAACATGAGAATAAAGAAATAGAATGGTTTAGAGATCAATATGCAAATATTCTTATGGAGAAAGGGTTAGCAAATGTAAATGGAAAGATAAAGCAGAAGGAGTTATTAACAAGTTTTGTGGACTATTACGGGGATAAACTGTTGGTACTATTGCAATCTTATATAGATATACACAGTGATCAGAATTGGTTATCAGATTTAGTAAGACGAAAGAATAAAACAAGTCATTCTATAAGACATTTACTATTTATCAGATTTTTAGGTATTACAATAAATGATTTGTTCAATAAAAAAATAGAGTATAAGCCATTTGGAGAGGGGCCTTGGCCTTGTTTAAATGTAGCAGCCACCCATTATTTAAAAGATGCTATTGTTGATGTAAATATAAAACATAATGCTGACTCTAAAAAACCACTTGGTACTTTTAGATGTTCCTGTGGCTTCATCTATTCGAGAACTGGTCCTGATATAAAAAATGATGCTAGATACAAGATTAGCAAAGTAAAGGTTTATGGACCTATTTGGGAACAAAAATTAAAAGAACTAGCAGAAAAGAAATTAAGTTTAAGAGAGACTGCTCGGCAATTAAATGTAGATCCTGCAACCATAAAGAAATATGTTGATAAACTAGATATTAGAACTTACTGGGAGAATAGGACTGTTGAGAATATAAAAGATGATAAGGTGAGAGATGTAACAGTGATAGATGAAAATAACTTGCAGTTAAAACAGAATGAATGGCTAAGCCTTAAAAAGAAATATCCTAGTAAAAGTAGAACTGAATTACGAAAATTGAATCCCGCACTATATTCATGGCTATACAGAAACTGCAAGGAATGGATGGAAAAGAATTCACCAATAAAACAAGGACCATCAAGTGTTACTTCAAGGATTAATTGGCAAGAAAGAGACAATGAAATTCTATTAAGGGTAACGGAAGTAGTTGAAGAAATTATGAATTCTGAAGAAAAGCCAGAGCGAATTACAATAAGCCTAGTCGGGAGTAAATTAGGGATAAGATCTTTAATAGAAAAGCATCTTAGTAAACTACCAAGAACAAAAAAATGTTTAGAGGAAAACATTGAGAGTACAAAAGATTTTCAAATTAGAAGGATTGAATGGGCTATTAAAGAACTTAAATTACAAGGGAAAGAATTGAAGTCTTGGGTGATCTTCAGAACGGCTGGTATCAGGACAGAATATCAAGGATATTTAATACAGGAAGTTGAAGAACGAATACGGTAGAAGAATCTTGATGTAGGTAATAGGTATGATTGATAACCTTTACTTATATTACGATTCTTTATTTTTAGAAAAAAAAGAAAAATCTATGTGGAAATAGTTGACAACTGAACATATGTTTGATACTATATGTTGTGTTATGAAGGATTAGATAAAACTATATGTTGTGAATTGAGAAAAATAAAAGCGAAACAATAGATAATAAACTGGAAAAAGAAATGAGAAATAATCGGAATTAATATTAATTAAAGAACAAGAAAAAATCAAGTTTAAGGAGGTATATCTATAGAAACAACTAAAAGTGATATAATGCATATAAGAATAAAGGACTAGAGAAACGGATGCAGACATAACAGTTTTACAATGAAAATTATTATAATTCTTGTTTAAAATATTGATTAGTGAAGGAGGCCTTAAAATGGCACAAATACAAAAACAATTTGAAGATTTTCATGATGAAATTAAATTAAAAAGATTTGATGAAAATGCTACATTAAGAGAAAAAAGAGACATTATCATTAAAAAGATAGAAGATGGATTAGATGATAAATTTAAGGATGACGAAAATGGAGTTCCAAGCGTTGAGTTTATTGATCAAGGAAGTTATGCTGTTGATTTAGGTATTATCCCTGAAGATGGAGATTATGATATTGATGAAGGTGCAATATTTGACTTGTACATAGAAGATTATAGTGATCCAACAGAGTTGAAAAAATGGATTAAAGAAATTATGGAAGGGCATACCTTAACACCACCTAAGATAAAAAACCCATGCGTTACTATAACTTATTCCCAAGATGAAGAACCAATTTACCATGTAGATATACCGGTCTATGCAAAATCAAAAAATGATAGTGAGTTATATATTGCGTGGGGTAAAGAACATTCAAATAATGAAAATAAGTATTGGGACCCTGCTGATCCAAAAGGTTTAAATGAACATATTAAAAATAGATTTTCAGGAGATGATAAGAAGCAGTTTAAACGAATTGTTCGATATTTGAAAAAGTGGAAAGATGTATGCTTTAAGAGTAGTAGAAATTCAAGACCTCCTAGTGTTGGAATTACCATTGCTGCATGTGAAATGTTTAATCCGCATACAGAATATAATTCATTGTCAGGAAAAACAGAATATGTTGATTTAAAGGCACTAAAAAACTTTGTATGGAATTTAAAAAACAAGTTTACATGTGAATGGGATTCGGAGAGGGAAGAATATTTATATTCAATCTATCTTGAGTTGCCTGTTACACCTAAAAAAGATATCTTTAGTAAAATGTCAAAATTACAAATGACAGATTTCTATAATGAGTTGGATGAATTATATGATGCTCTAGTAAAGGCTGAAGCAGATAGTGATCCTCATACAGCATGTAAATTATTAGTAGATTATTTTGGTAGTAAGTTCCCTGTTCCTGAAGCAAAGGAGAGTAGATACCAAGTAGGTAAATCTAATTCACCTTCATCATTTTCCGCATAAAGGGTGATATGTAAGATGAATCAAAGGCTAAAAGAATTGTTAGAAGTAAAGACATACATCAATGATGTTATTGAGGATGACAAGGATAATAGATTTAAAGTTCTTTTTAAGTTAAGAAATAAATATGAGATTCCACTAATAATTACATTTGATGATTATTTTCCAGTGACATTACCACAAATTAGAATTGATACTACACGCTTTCATATTCCTAAGAAGCCACATATTCTAAAGAGTGGATCAATATGCTATTTGGACAAGGAGGGTATCGTCTGGAATAGTGACCCCAGTGTAGCATTAGATCTAGTTTTTGAACGGGTGGAAGATGTTCTGCAAGAAAATGATGAGCAGATTGAATACCATAGAGAGTTTAATTATTACTTTGCAACTTTAAAGGATTTGGAACAGGCTATTTCTTTTTACGAGCAGGGAGATAACATTGAAGAAATAAGTTTATATACTGGAAAAAGAGATCAGCCTATGGCATTTTTTAGAGGAGACAAAGAATCTAAAGTAACACTAGAAAACTTAACAGGAAAAAAGTCAACAGGACTAATACATAGTAAAGCATTATTTATTCCGCTAGATAAGCCATATAATGGTGCAGTACCTCAAGGGGAAGATTTCTGGAGTGTAGACGACATTGCTAACTTACTCAAAGAAAATCTTTCATCAGAGAAAATAGAAAAATTAGAAGCATTTTCTACCAATAAGAAAAACTATTATTATCTGTTAGAGATTCCACTGATGACAGGTAACAAAGTAACAATTGGGTTATGGTATAGAAAGATAAAAACTCGAAGCATAAGATCTAATCCTATTATAAAACCTGATTCATGTGAAGAATTTAAAATATACCCTATATATATTTATCGGAATGATAACCATTCCTTGGTTGAAAGAGGTGGTGGAATCATGAGTAATAATAGGGTGCTAATCATTGGGTGTGGGTCAGTAGGTAGTGATGTACTTTTTTCTTTAGCAAGATCTGGATTAAAAAATTTTACGATTGTTGATTATGATAAATTAGATATGGAAAATTCATATAGGCATTTCTTAGGAATGAATAAAGCGTTTGAATATAAGAAAAAGGTTGTTTTACTAAAAGAAGAAATAGAAAGCAGGTATCCAAGTACAAGAATTGAAGCAATAGACAAAGATATATTAGAATTGCTTAAGGATAAGACTATTGATTTCAATGATTATACTTTAATTTTAATTGCTATTGGTGACCCCAATATTGAAAGGTACTTGCACAAATTAATATTAGAAACGGATACTCCTGCAATTTTCACATGGGTAGAAGCCTATGGATTAGGTGGTCATGCTTTATTAGTGAATAATGGTGATAAAGGCTGTTATGAATGCTTAATTGATGAAGAATTAAATAACTCTGCAGCACTTGCAGGTAAAAGTGATAAGCCATATACTAAGAATATAAATGGATGTTCTGGAACTTTTACACCTTATGGCGGACTCGATTCTATGCAAACTGCTCTAATTGCTTCCCGACTTGCTTTAAAGGTAATCAAAAGTGAAATAAAGGATAATCCTTTGGTTTCATGGAAAGGTAGTTCAGAAGAATTTAGGAAAAACGGGTATGAAACATCTCCTAGGTATGAAAAAAGTTTAGATGATCTTCAGAAAGAAAACACTGACTATATACGGAGCAACTGTATGTGTTGTTTAGAGGGAAGAATTAAAGATGATAATTGATATTGGCAATAAAAAGATAAAAATTAATAATGATACTTTAATACCTATCTATGATTACCGACAAATAAGGCCCAATGATTGTGAAGCCGGTGGAATGCTAATAGGATCAATTATAAGAAATTCTAATGATATCGTTATAGAAGATCTGACACTACCAATAAAAGAGGATATCCGTTCTAGGGTTAAATATGTCCGTAGTGAAAAGCATAATGAGTTGCTTGAACAAAAATGGATAGAGAGCCAGTATACTAAGATGTACTTTGGAGAGTGGCATACCCACCCCCAGAACAATCCTTTTCCATCATCACAAGACATTATAAATTGGATGAACTTAATGAAGAAATCAAAAACAGAGGCAGAAATATTAGTATTTCTCATAGCAGGAAATTCGTCTTTTAAAGTATGGATAGGAGATAGAAAAAGAAAAACAATCCATCAAATTTATGGGGGTGATTATAGTGAATTTAAAATGGTTAGATGAAATAATAAATATAGTTAAACAAGATACCGGTAAAGGTGTTGTCTTGATAGGAATTTTACTCATAATAGCCTTTATTATTTCTATTTTAGCGATTCTTACATATAGGAAAAACAAGTTTTTACAGAGACTTATAAACTATATTCCTTTTATACAAAAAGAGTTTGTATTGATCGGTAACTTTTCAAAAAAGGAAGGAAAAATAAACGATATAACAAACAACTACTTGGAATCAGGATGTAAGGTTTTTAAACTGGAAACTTATAAAGAATTTGCAGAGGATGGAACCATTACAAAAGATAACCTTGAAAGAGTGATCAAGAAGCAGCAGAAAACAATAGATGATGCAAAAAAAATAATGAAGAATAAAAACTCATTCATATACATAGGGTTTCCTCATGTTCCTTTAGGATTCTTAGATGGCATTAATTTTACAGATATAGATGAACCAATATTATATGAGTATCAAGGTATGGACTCTGAATGCTTAGGGAGAGGATTTTTTGAATTAAAACGGATATATAATTCAGCACTTGACTTGCTAGATAATATTGGAGATAGGGCAACAATAGAAAATGAAATTGCATTAAAAATTGAGCAGTCCTTTAAAATTAATGATGGTGATATTAGAAAAGTTATAAATGTACCTTCTATTATATCCTTTGGACCTGAAACACCGGGGAGATGGAAAATAACTAATTATGCTCAAATAGATAAGTATCAGCGAGAATTTGAAAGAGTTCTTAGTGAATTAAAAAATAAAGGAGTAGAAAAAATACATCTATTTGCCACAACACCTGTCGCATTGAGTTTTAGTTTAGGCAGAGTGATCAAGCACTATCACCCGGAAGTTGTAATTTACAACTATAACAATGGTATATTTGATTGGGGAGTAAATCTTAGAAGTAAAGAAGTGATATTTAAATAATGATGTAATAAGTCTTAGGATTTACCTTTCAGGTAAATGTTCAGGGGGAGTTTTTATGGACAAGGAGAAATTTAATAGGTACAAAGCATATATAGATAAAGACAATCTATTACGGATAGAATATATATTTGAAAAAGATGAGTGTGAAATAACTAAAAGGTTTATTAAAGATGTATTCGATTTAGATACGGACAAGATGAGTTTCTCCGAGATTCATGAGTTTTTAAGTTCCATATTTAAGTATAGAAATATAAATTTTCCTAAAAATGAAATGGATTTTTATATTACTGTATATAAAAAGATAATCTTTTTAGAAGGGCTTCCAAGGGATGAATATAAAATATTAAATGATAAAATCAACAGACTATATATAAAAATTGATGAAATCATGAGTAAAATTGAGATTAGAAAAAGTAATCTGAAAGAAGAATATGATAAACATAAAGAAAGATTAGCAGATATTAATAATAGAATAGAAAGATTACGAAAAGAATTTAAACCCTATATAGAAGAAGTTAGGGAGAAAGAATTAATAACAACTAGATTATTACCTTATATAGAATACCAAAACAAAAAATGTGATCACTACAATAAAATGTTAGAAAATGAAAGATTAGATTTGCAGAAAGTTAATATAAAATCTAAAGCATTATCTAATTGTAATAAAATAAGATCAGATGAAAGCGATACTTTTAAATATTTCTTATCACCTATTGAAGATAGTGAAGAATTATTTTTACCAGAGTGTGATTATAGTATTTCAATAAAATTTTATAAGGAATTAAAAGGTTTATTAGAGAAATATGATTCGTTGTACTACCAAGAGAAACAAGATGAGATTAATCAATTATTGGCTAATTATAAGTATAAATCAGATATAATTGAGAAAGTTAAAAAGGATAACATCCATAATTATATAAAATTTATTGCCACTTATATTGAAGAAAAAAATGTTTGCGGCTATATTTTAGAAAATACAAATAATAACCATGTTATCTATAGAAGAAAGGAAGTAATAAAAACTGCTATAGATTGTTATAAGGAGAAGAATTACTTATCCTTTATAAGTATAATTGCTACACAAATAGAAGGAATATTCTATGACTATTGTTTTGAAATGGGTATCCAACCGGATGGAATAAACTCATTTACTTTAAATACTAAATTAAATATGCTAAATGAAAAAATTCGCTTCAATGCATATGAGTATTTTGCTTTTGATTTTCCGTTAATAAGGAATATGGTCGCACATGGTTTATTGATGGATGATGAACATGTTGCGAAAACGGCACATGAAGTTTTGTTGGATTTGCAATTTCTTGTTTTTGATATAAAAACAAATGAAAAGATACCCTACAATAAGCCACTAAAGTTTTTTAGCATGTTTGATACAGACAAGAATATATATTTAACGGTTTCTAAACTATGCAAAACAAATCCTAATGATGAATGTATGTATAGATATCTATATGATAAAGATTATAAAAATAATTTAGAATGGCTATTTAATCCAATGTACAAAAGCATAATTGAATTTTATGGCTTACTAGATCAAGTGGAAAAGGTTCATAATTATTTAATAGGCAATAAATTTTGGGTTTTCTTAGAAACAAGGTTAAATGGAATATTAAATAAAGAAATAATAGTGCAATGGGATAATATATTACAAGTTATGATATGTTACTATAAAAACCATAGTAGTTATAAGTCTACATTTAATGAAATAGTGAGAGTAAAGAAGATATTGAGTAATAAAATGAGTACTAAACTATACTGAAGTAACTAATTGTCCATTAATAAAATAATTTATTGACTTGTTTTATTCTGCTTTTTTCTTGGAACTTACTGCTTTAAACTATCTATGTACACTCCAAAAAAAGTTCACCTAGTGACAATAAAGTCCACCTAGAACAAAAAAAGTTGACCTAAAAATCATGGGCAGATATCAGTTTTTGAGACTGAATCTTCCATGATTTTTTTATTAGCAG
>MZGW01000013.1 GCA_002029295.1 Alkalithermobacter paradoxus
ATTGCCTCCGCTCGACTTGCATGTGTTAGGCACGCCGCCAGCGTTCATCCTGAGCCAGGATCAAACTCTCAAAAATAATTTGGCTCATATGAGCTGACTTTATGGTTAATTGAATTACTATTCGTCTACTGTTTAGTTTTCAAAGTTCATTTTTGGCTTGTCTTAACGACAAGTAATACTATATCATTTTAATTTATCAATGTCAACATTTTTATTAATTTATTTTTTATAAATTTTATCTCATATTTCACCTACAATTAATATTTCTCATAAAATTTTTACTTTGTGATATAATTCCGATTCAAGTTTCATATCAATTTATTATATCACAATTAATAGACTAGTCTTTTATTATCCGTGTACACGCCTAGCTTGTGAATTTTAGTAGTAAATTTTGAGTTTATCTTCAAATCTAAAGGGGGAATTTGTATGTCTGGTAATTTGAAACGTAAAGCTACATTAATGGAAGCACTAATCCCTATATTTGCTCTCATAGTATTTATCTCTGTAGCTGTATTTAAGTATGATGCTTCACCTCATATACCTCTTATAGGTGGTACTGTTATAGCAGGTCTTATGGCTACGAAAAGACTTGGGTATTCTTGGGGTGAGCTTGAGGATGGTATATTTAAAACCATAAATATGGCTATGCAGGCTATATTAATATTAATGGTAGTTGGTACAATAATAGGAACTTGGATATTAAGTGGAGTAGTCCCTACTATGATATTTTATGGTCTTCAGATATTATCTCCTGCTATATTCTTAGTTGCTACTGCTTTAATATGTTCTATAGTATCTCTCGCTACAGGCTCTTCATGGACTACAGCTGGAACTGTTGGTATAGCCCTTCTTGGTGTAGGTCAGGGTCTTGGTATTCCACTCCCAATAGTTGCAGGTGCTATTGTTTCTGGTGCTTACTTTGGTGATAAAATGTCTCCTCTATCAGATACTACTAACCTAGCTCCAGCAATGGCAGGGTCTTCTCTATTCGATCACGTAAGGCATATGCTTTACACTACAGGACCTTCTTTATTGATTTCTCTTATTCTTTACGCAATAATAGGAGCTAGATATGCTGGTCAATCTCTAGATACTAATTCCATAAATGAGATATTAAATGCTCTATCTTCAAACTTTTATATAAGTCCATTACTTTTTATACCTCCTATATTAGTAATAGTTATTGTTATATTAAAGGTTCCTGCACTTCCTGGATTAATAATTGGTGCTATTACAGGTGGAGTGTTCGCATTTTTATTCCAAGGTTCTTCTTTAGGAGAAATAATAGATGCTGCTCACTATGGATTCGTATCTGAAACTGGGATACAGGCTGTTGACGACCTATTGAGCCGTGGTGGTCTTGATGGTATGATGTGGACAGTTTCATTAATACTATGTGCTCTAACTCTAGGTGGTATCTTAGAAAAAACAGGTATGCTTGAAGTTATAGCTGAGAGTATACTGAAGCTTGCTAAAGGAACAGGTTCTTTGGTTTTAGTAACTCTATGTTCTTGTATATTTGTTAACTTGGTTACAGGAGAGCAATACTTAGCTATAGTTATTCCAGGAAGAATGTATAAAGACGCATATGCTAAAAAAGGTCTTCACCCTAAAAACTTATCCAGAGCTCTTGAAGATTCAGGAACATTAACATCTGCTCTTATTCCTTGGAATACATGTGGAGCATATATGTTCGCTACATTAGGTATTAGTCCTTTTGCATATTTACCTTTTGCATTCCTAAATTTAATAAATCCTTTAGTATCTGCATTCTACGGTTTTACAGGTATAACCATGGAGAAACTTCCAGTAGAAAGTTTATCAGAGTAACTATAAGAGCCTTTCGGGGCTCTTTTATCATTTGATATGTGTTATAAAAATATCCATATATGAATACAGTTTTATATGGAGGTGAATAGTTTGATTGGTTTATTTGTTTGTCTATCCTTTATTTTAGGATCAATAATTCTCAATAAACCTACATTTTTAGGTTTGATTTTATCGACTACATTTATATATTTACTGTATCTCAACAAAGGTTATTCATATAAAACTTTAAATAATAGTTTAATTAGTGGACTGTTTTCTGCAAAAAAAGTACTTATTATACTTTCTTTGATAGGAATGCTAACTTCTATATGGATGATAAGTGGAACAATACCATATCTTATGCATTTAGGCCTTAGTCTTTTAATGAATTATAATTTCTTATTTTTATCTTTTATAATAATGTCCTTTATATCTTTGATACTCGGAAGTTCATCTGGCAGTATATCTACAATAGGGGTTGTCCTTATGAGTATCGGAAAGAGTATAGGTATAGATCCTTTTATATTAGCTGGAGCTATAGTTTCAGGTGCATTTATAGGTGATAGGTCATCTCCTTTATCTGCATGCCTTAATTTGACAACTGAAATCACAAATACTACCATCCTAGGTAATATCAAAATATTAAACAGAACTTTATTCCCATCATTTATTCTCGCTTCATTGATTTATTACATTATAGGTATGTCTTTCTCAAATATAGATTTAATTCAAATAGAAAATACATTAAAAACTTTATCTACTCATTTTGTGTTGACACCTTTTGCTCTTATTCCTTTAATTGTTCTTTTTGTGTCTATAATATTTAGAATTAATATAGCTACATCAATATTTCTTTCTATAGTTGCATCTTGTATATTCTGCATTTCTGTTTTAAAAATTGGGTTCACAGATATTGCATCTACTCTTTTATTCGGATTTCATAGCACACAAAAAGAAGTCTCCTCCTTGATATCAGGAGGAGGTTTAATATCTATGTTGAGGATTTTATTAACTATAGCTAGTTCAGCTATATTTACTGGAATTATAGGAGAGGTTAATTTACTATCTAGTTTCTTTAATAAGCTTACCTGTAATATAACTAGTAAATTTAGCCTAATGTTAAGAACCGGATTTCTTAGTATATTTATAAATATGCTAACTTGTAATCAAACTATAGGTATAATAATTCCAGGCAAATTTATGAATCATTATTTTAAGAATCAAAATATGAGAAGTGAGCTTTTAGTTCACTCTATTGCTGATATGGGTACCATAACTGTACCACTTATACCTTGGAATATTAATTCTATAATTTCAGCTACAGTTTTAGGTGTATCTGCATTTGAATTTATACCATATTCATTCTTGTGTTATTTTTTACCTTTGATGTTTATAATAAGGTATAAATTTATAGAACCAAGCTAAGACCTTCCTGTTTTAGCTCTTTTTCTCTTTGAGCAAGAGCATCTATTACATTTTGTATATGAACATCTAAATCTATTCCTAGCTCATCAGCACCTTTTTTTATTGTATCTCTGTTAACAGCTTTTGCGAACGCCTTGTCTTTTAGTTTTTTCTTAACAGATTTTAAGTTTAGATCATCAAAACTCTTAGATGGTCTAACTAGTGTACACGCTACAATAAAGCTAGATAGTTCATCTACTGCGTATAATGCCTTTGCCATTTTAGTTTCTCTTTTTATATTTGTGTAGTCTGCATGCCCTAATATTGAATCTATTATTTCTCTATCTACTTTCTCTTCACTTAAGATATCTTCACCCTTTAGGGGGTGTTGATCTGGATATAGTTCATAGTCTACATCGTGGAGTATACCTGCTATACTCCATCTTTCTATATCTTCTCCAAATTTATTTGAGTAGTATCTCATAGATCCTTCAACTGCTAATGAGTGTTTAATTAAGGTATCTGATTTTACGTATTTTTTTAGTATAGACAATGCTTCTTGTCTGTTCATGATACGCCTCCTAACTTTCAATGTTTTTGCAGTTTGTTTCTTTTACAAGAAATGAAGCTACAAATCCTATAAATACCGATACAAATGCATATGTAAATGCTCTTTGATATGATGATTGTATATCTAAAATCAGTGAGTATTTGTCTAGAGCATTTCCTATTATAGGCGGAAGTATTGCACCACCTAAAAATCCTCCCATATTAACAACTGATGTAGATATTCCTGCTGCATTAGGGTCGTTAATTTCTTTTGCACAAGACCATGCTAATGTAAATGCACATGTACTAAATCCTAGAACAAACATTAACGGATATAATACTGATTGATTAATTTTCCCATTGTTTATAAATACCAATAGTGCCCAGCAAATCAGATTTGTAAGAGCGAATATTATCATAGGTAACTTTCTTCTTGACATCTTGTCCGAAATTTTTCCTATAAATATACTCCCTATGGCTAGTCCAAGCACAGCTACAGTCATATGATTAGCAGCCTTTATAGGTGTCATACCATAGACCTCTGTTAAGTATGATGGACCCCACGTTCCTGTAAGTGACACAAATGCTCCGAATAGTCCTGCAAATACAATAAACCCTGGCCATGTATATTTATTTTTTATTACTTTCACAAGAGACTTTAGTATATTAATTTTTTGAACTTTAACTTTTCTTCCTTCTATTTCTGATATAGACGGAAGGTCCATATCACTAGGTGTATTTCTTACAAACATATAACATAGTATCGCCAATATTACGGATATGAAACCTATTAATATAAATGAATTTCTCCAGCCTATATTACCTACAAGAATAACAAGAGGAGCTTGTGCTATTATTCCTCCTAGATTCCCAATAAAAGATGTTATACCTGCCATAGTTGCAAATTCCCTAGTATAAAACCATTCTGTCTGAACTTTTAGTATGGCAATAAATACAACTGATACTCCTATGCCAACTATTAATCTTCCTACGAATGCAATTCCTATATTCGGAGCAAGTCCAAATAGTATAGACCCTACCCCAGCAAGCAGCGTTCCTATAGTTACGGTCATCCTTGCTCCTATTGAATCTGCTAATATACCTGAAGGTATTTGCATTACCATATAAGCATAAAAGTACATAGAAGCTAAGTTTCCTATAGTAGCTGATGATATATTGAAAGTAGTTTCTAACTGACCTCTTACAACACCCACAGCTAATCTATGGAAAAATACTATTACATAAGCAAGTGCAAGAATACCCCATACTATCCACCTGTAACTTAATAGCTTACTTAATTTTTTATCTCTTTCCTTTTCCATATCTAATCTCCTCTCTATGTAATGTCTTAACTGATACGAATAGAAATATTCTATAAATAATACTTACTTTCCTTGTATTCACGAAAAAAAACTACACTTAAAAGTGTAGTTTATAGTGATAATAACTCTTCTATTCTATTTTTATCAAATCCTAATACTTCTTCCCCTTCTATAACTATAACTGGAACAGACATATATCCCATACTCATAAGTTTTTTTCTAGCAGTACTATCTTCTGATATATTATGTTCAACGTACTCTATTTTCTTTTCATCGAAATATTCTTTTGCAGTATGACAATATCCACATGTATTACTTGTAAATATTTCTATCTTAGCCATATTTATTCCTCCTAAAGTAAGTAGTGTTTTTCGTAATATATTTTTCCCAAATATATTTTTTTAAACACCTTTTTACTTCAAAATCTTATATGTCTATTTTTTTGTGCGACAGTCTCTTGCTTACATTTCTTTCTACTAATAACTTAATTACTGCAATTATAGGAACTCCAAGGAACATTCCTGTAATCCCAAACAAACCTCCACCTATAACTATTGCTAGTATTATCCAAAATGGACTTACACCGACTTTATCTCCAAGTATCTTAGGTCCTAATACTAATCCGTCAAACTGCTGAAGTATAAGTATGAATATAAAAACCCACAAAGCTTTTATAGGGCTATAAAATACTGTGATTATAACAGCCGGAACCATTCCAATTATAGGTCCAAAATAAGGGATCATATTTGTTATTCCAATTATTATACTTATAAGAATATTATAATCTACATTGAGAACTAATAATCCTAAGAAGCATAGTATTCCTATTATTAATGAATCTATGAATTTACCTATTATAAATTGAGAAAATATATTATCTACTTCTTTACCAAACAGTATTAATGAACTTGCTACGTTCTTACTTAAAAATGCGTACATTAATTTCTTTGTATTCGCTATAAAAACTTCTTTATCTTTGAGTAGATAAATAGATATTATCAAACCTAATAATAGTCTAAAAAATGTAGATGTAAAAGTAATAATACTTAAAACTACAGTGTTAAGCGTTCTGTCTAGGAATGTAGTTGTTTTAAGTATTATGGAATTTATATTTTGCTCTACGTAACTTGTAATTCCATATCTTTCTAGGATTTTTGATTGTATTATGTTCGAATTAACCCATTCTTGTGTTATAACTATATACCTTGGCATATCATTTAATATCTGTACTATACTTTTTATTATTCTTGGGGATACTATTGTAACTATTAGTACTATAATTCCTATAACAAGTAAGTACACTACAAGTATACTTATTCCTCTCTTTAATTTAAATCGCCTTTCTATGTATGACATCATTGGATTTAATAAATATGCTATAGAGAATGCCCATAAAAATGGACTCATTATTGATATAAAAAATCTTAAAGCATCTGCTATTACATCCAAACTATTAACCATTCTAAATAAAACAAATGATACAAATAAAATTATGATAAGATGCAACGAGTTTTTAATTTGTAACATAGGTTTCCTCCTCAAATAATCTATTATTTATAATATAACATACTTCATGATAGATATATACTTACTTTTATAGTACAATTTATTTGTATTTATGTTTCCTAAAATAAAGGAGGTTTGTATGAAAAAAGTTTTGATACTTTCTGCTTCAACAGGCGGTGGACACAATAGAGCAGCTAAGGCACTTGAAGAATCTTTACTTTCTAGAAATATAGCGTGCGAGACTGTGGATAGCCTTAAATTTATAAGTCCAACTATAGATAAAATTATATCTAAAGGGTATGAAAAATCAGCTATATACACGCCTAAAGCATATGGGAAAGTATATAGAATTTCGGACTTAACTGTTTCAAAATCAGAAATGAATAGAAATATATTTTTAAAATATATGATGATAAAGATAAATAAATTAATATCAGAAAAGAAACCTGATGCAATAATAGGTACACATCCATTTCCTCTAATGGCTGTGTCTAAGCTTAAGAAAAAAAATAAGTTTAATATACCTATTATATCTATACTTACTGACTATACAATCCATTCTACATGGGTTCAAGATGAAATAGATAGCTATATAGTTGGAGATGAATTTGTAAAACAACTTCTGATAGAAGAAGGTATTCATAAAGATAAGATACACCCATTTGGAATACCTATAGAAAAATCATTTCTAAATATTAAGGATATAAATAGTGTTAAGAAAGAGTTTGGACTTGAAGATAAGTTTACTGTTTTACTTATGGGAGGTAGCTTTGGTGCTGGTAATGTCAAAGATGCTTTCTTAGATCTTCTTAATGTTAATCATGATATTCAGATAATAGTGGTAGCTGGAAGAAATGAGTCTTTAAAAGAAAAAATAGAAAAAATAATGCAGTATAGAGATATAGATAAAAAAGTAGTTTTACTTTCTTTTACAGATAAGATAAGCGAACTTATGTCTATATCAGATGTACTAATATCTAAACCTGGAGGTCTTACTACAACAGAGGCACTCCTTAAGGAGATTCCTATGATAATACCTTATTATATTCCTGGTCAAGAGGAGGAGAACATAGACTTTCTTCTTAATAATGGTTTGGCTATGAAAACAACACCAAAGTATGACCTTAATGTATTAATTCAAATACTTATAGAAAATCCATGTAGACTCAATAATATAAAAAACAATATGAATATGATTAAAAAAGTAGATTCTTCAGAAAAGATAGCTGACCTAATTCTTAATAGTTTTAATAAATAAAGCCGGCAAATTTGCCGGCTCAATTTATATTATATATATTAATATTTCGGATCATAGAAATCTTCTTCGTAGTCGTATTCAAAGTTCTTATAGTTATTATTAAAGCTTTTTTCTCTCTTTGATTTAGATTTATTTTTTTTATTTCTTCCAAATTCTATTTCATCATCATAATCATAGTTAAACTCTTTTTTACTCTTAGAACTCATTTTTTTATTTCTTTTTTCCTTCATGGCTCTATGCTCTTCACAATCCATAATGGCTTTCATTGTTACACCCCTACTCTGATTTTTTACAATATTTATTATAGCTTAAAAGTTAGAATTTAGATGATATCTATACAACCACGCTCCTTGGAGAATAAAAAAAATTATTTCTAAGAAATTATACAATACTATTATATTTACTTCAAGTAAAAAAGTCTTTCTTTGAAGGATTTTAAAGGTAGACTTTTTTGAAATTCATAACGGAAATTATAAATTATCCACAATTCAAAAAGTCTATAATTTCCTATTCATTATAAAAAAACTGGAGCATACGCTCCAGCTATATTTCTCTTCTTCCTTCTAATGCCTTTGATATTGTAACTTCATCTGCATATTCTAAATCTCCTCCAACTGGAAGACCGTGTGCAATTCTAGTTACCTTTATTCCTAATGGTTTTATAAGCCTTGATATATACATGGCTGTGGCCTCACCTTCTATCGTAGGATTTGTTGCAAGTATTACTTCTTTAACAGAAGGGTCATTAAGCCTTAATAATAACTCTTTAACTTTTATCATATCTGGTCCTACGCCATCCATTGGAGATATAACTCCATGTAGAACATGATATTTCCCTCTGAATTCTTTAGTTCTTTCCATCGCAGCTACATCTCTTGGATCTTCAACGACACATATAATTTCATCACTTCTATTTTTACTTGAGCATATATCACAATTTTCTCTATCTGTTATATTACAGCAACTTGAGCAATACTTAATTTGCTTTTTTGCTTCGAGTATTGCACTTGAAAGACCTTCTACCTCATTTATGTTCATATTTATAACATGAAATGCAAGTCTTTGAGCTGTCTTTCTTCCTATACCTGGTAACTTTGAAAATTCTTCAATAAGCCTTGATATAGGTCCTGAATAGGATTCCATAAAATCGCTCATTAGAACAATCCTGGCACATTCATGCCACCTGTTAATTTACTCATTTGAGAGCTTGACATTTCATCTGCTAATCTTAAAGATTCATTTACAGCAGATAAAACTAAATCTTGTAACATCTCTATATCGTCAGGATCTACTACTTCAGGCTTTATAGTTATACTAATTATTTCTTTTTTTCCATTAGCTTTTACAGTTACAGCTCCTCCACCAACAGAAGCTTCTACTTCTTTTTGTGCTAGTTCATTTTGCATCTTTTCCATTTCTTTTTGCATCTTCTGAACCTGCTTTAACATATTATTCATATTACCAGGCATTCCTGGAAATCCTCTTTTAGCCATAAATATACCTCCTCAAAAAATATATTAACATTATATCATATTATATATCTTTGTCTGAATGTTTTATTTGTATTATTTCTTTTGGAAAAATACTTTCTAATATCTCAAGCCCTTCATCTTTATGATTACTCGTATCAGTAATCATAAGTTCAGATTTTAGAGATAATTTTATTCCTAAGTCTTGATTTGTAACTGAACTTACAACCTTTTTTATATATTCTTTTGTACTTTCTTTACTTAACGCTTCTTTATGAAACTTATAAATATCATCAAATACTATTACCAAGGTTTTTCCTTCTAATACGAATTCTTCTGCTTCTTTTAACATGGCAGCAGTTGGAATATTCTTATCTTTTTTCATGTAATCTAATATTTCAGGCCATATCTTTTTTATCTTGTCTGAACTTTGAATTTTTATGCTAACCTTTTTATCTTCTTTAGATATTTTCTCAGTACTGTTTGATTTACTTGAAGTACTTTCTAATTTTACTCCGCTAGCTATCTGTTTTTCAAGTTTTTCTAGTCTACTTAGTATTCCATCTTTATTATCATCAAGCATAGGTTGGGATATTTTTATTATAGCTATTTCAAGCAATACCCTTTGATGTGATGAATATTTCATGTCATTTTCACAAATAGATAATATGTTTATTATTCTCATTATATCATTTGTACTTATTCTCTCACTTTGACTCTTTAAGGATTGTATTATTTCATCTGGAAATGCTAATATTTCATCAACTTCTTTTGAAACCTTACATATCATTAAATTCCTAAAATGGTCTATCAATTCATCTAAGAAATGCTTTATATCTTTTCCCCAAACAACTAAATCATTTACAAGATTAAGTATCATTTTAGTGTTCTGATCTATTATATAATCTGTCATATTAAATAAAAATTCAGTATTAACAGTTCCTAAAAGCTCTACAACATCCTCATATTTTACTTCATCACAAGTATAAGATATGCATTGATCTAATATGCTTAGTGCATCTCTTAATGCCCCTTCAGAATTCTTTCCTATTAAATTTAATGCTCTATCCTCTACTTTTATTCCCATATCTTCGCAGATAACCTTCATTCTATCAACTATATCACATAGTTTAACTCTCTTAAAATCAAATCTTTGACATCTTGATAATATAGTAGGTGGAAGTTTATGAGGTTCTGTCGTTGCTAGTATAAATATTATATAGCTAGGAGGCTCTTCTAACGTTTTTAATAGAGCATTGAATGCTCCTTGAGATAACATATGCACCTCATCTATTATATAAACTTTATACTTTCCTACAGACGGAGGATATTTAACATTTTCTCTTAATTCTCTTATATCATCTACACCGTTATTAGAGGCTGCATCTATTTCTATTATATCCATTATATTTTCAGAGATTATTCCTTTGCATACCTTACATTCATTACACGGCTCCATATCATGTGGCTCTAAGCAGTTCACCGCCCTTGCAAATATCTTTGCTGTAGAGGTTTTTCCCGTTCCTCTACTACCTGAGAAAAGATATGCATGTGCTATATTATTGTTATCTATCTGATTTTTTAAAGTTTTTATTATATGTTCTTGTCCAACAACATCACCAAATTTAAGTGGTCTATAAACTCTATATAAAGCTTTGTGCATTTTATCACCCCAAAATATAAATCATACATAAATATTATATACTACAATATAATAAAATCTCTATAGTAATCAAAAATCCTCATCAGGATTCAACCTGATGAGGATATTTTTTTATATATTAAATGCTGTGCACCATCCTTCGAACTAAGGCCATAAACGTTACCTAGACAGTTAGCTCAATTCAGGCACCCCTGCGGCACATGGAAGTTGTCACTTACCGTTGCTTCCTTCCGGACCTGGCGGGGTTTGTGAGCTTCCATTGCGCAGGACCCGAATATCATCGCCACTTATCCAGGGCAGCTCTACAGCTCTTAGTCCTCTAGATGGATTTCAACCCTGCTATAGCGGATTGCAGGTTACAAGGCACCGCTACCTCCCCGTCTAGCACAGCAAACTTTATAAACTTTTCTACTGGCGGAGAGAGCGGGATTCGAACCCGCGAGACAAGTTATCCCCGTCTACACGCTTTCCAGGCGAGCGCCTTCAGCCAACTCGGCCATCTCTCCATATTATCTACGTCTTATATTTCTAAAAAATCTTTTCATTATAGAAGAAGATTTGTTTTCTAAAATTCCATACTTAACATTAACATTATGATTAAATAAATTATGTTTCATCAAATCTACCTTAGAACCACAAGCTCCACCTTTTTCATCTTTAGATCCTATAACCAGATTTTCTATTCTACTTTGCAATATAGCTCCTGCACACATAGGACATGGCTCTATTGTTACATACATAGTACATTCTATAAGTCTCCATCCACCTATAACTTCTGATGCTCTTTTTATAGCTATTATTTCTGCATGAGCAGTTGGATCTTTTAAGGTTTCTCTTAAATTATGTGCTCTAGATATTATCTCATCATTTCTTACTATAATTGCTCCTATTGGAACTTCTCCTTTTAAATAAGCTTTACAGGCTTCTTTAAAAGCTTCATTCATAAAAAGAAGGTCTTTCATTTTTCCTCCTGTAAAGGATATTGCTAAATGTGTTACATTACATATAATATATTAAATCTTGGTATTTGTCAATCTTTCGGTTCATTATCTTATATCCATTTGTGTATTATTGTTCTAAATGTGTAATAATAATCCAAAACCCCTGAAATTCAGGGGCTTTGATGTTATTTAGTTATTTTTTCTACTCCACCCATGTAAGGTCTTAATACCTCTGGAATAACTACAGATCCATCTTCTTGTTGGAAGTTCTCAAGAATAGCTGCAACTGTTCTTCCAACTGCAACCCCTGATCCATTTAAAGTATGAACATACTCAGCCTTTGATTTTTTATCTCTTTTAAATCTTATGCCTGCTCTTCTTGCTTGGAAATCTTCAAAGTTTGAGCAAGAAGATATCTCTACATATCTACCGTAACTTGGCATCCATACTTCTATATCATATTTAAATGCAGCAGTGAATCCTAAATCACCTGAACATATCTTAACAACCCTATACGGAATTCCTAGTTTTTGAAGGACTTTCTCAGCATCATTTGTAAGTTTTTCAAGTGTTTCATAAGAATCTTCTGGCTTTACAAAGTGAACTAGTTCTACTTTATTGAATTGATGTTGTCTTATAAGTCCTCTTGTATCTCTTCCTGCAGAACCTGCTTCAGCTCTAAAGCATGGTGTATATGCACAATATTTTATAGGAAGATTATCTCCTTCTATTATTTCATTCATATGAATATTAGTAACTGGAACTTCAGCAGTTGGAACTAAGAAATAATCAGCATTTGTAACCTTGAACATATCTTCTTCGAATTTAGGAAGCTGTCCTGTTCCTATAAAGCTGCTTCTATTAGCCATAAATGGAGGTAGAACCTCTGTATATCCGTGCTCCATAGTATGAGTATCTAAGAAGAAGTTTATGATAGCTCTTTCAAGTCTTGCTCCAAGACCTTTGTATAAAGTAAATCTTGATCCTGTAATTTTTGAACCTGCCTCAAAATCTAATATATTAAGGTCAACCCCTAAATCCCAGTGAGCTTTTGGTTCAAAGCTAAACTTTGATGCTTCACCCCATTTTCTAACTTCAACATTATCTTCATCAGTATTACCTTGTGGAACATCAGGGTTAGGCACATTAGGTATTCTTAATAAATGGTATTCTATTTCACTTTCAACTTCTTTAACTTTTTCATCAAGATTTTTGATTTCATCAGAAAGATTTTTTAATCTACTCATTATTTCTGATGTATCTTTTCCTTCTTTTTTAAGAATAGGTATCTGTTTTGATGCTACATTTTGTTCATTTTTCATTTTTTCTACTTCTTGAAGTATTTCTCTTCTTTTATCATCTAGCTCAACAACTTTGTCTAGTTCAAAATCTTTTTCTCCACGTTTTTGCATTAATGCTTTGATTTCTTCTAATTCATTTCTTATCCTTCTTATATCTAGCATTTTTTATCCTCCTTGATTTTTATTACAATAAAAAAGTCTTTCTTTGAAAGATTTTAAAGGTAGACTTTTTTGAAATTCATAACAGAAATTATAAATTATCTACAATTCAAAAAGTTTATAATTTCCTATTCATTATAAAAAAAAGCCTTCGTCCCGTAAAGGGACGAAAGCTAAGCTTCCGCGTTGCCACCCTGATTGGTCATATAGACCCTCTCATAATCTGTAACGTAGATTATACGATCAAAGCTACTTTTATTTCACCTTGATAGCTCAAGAACGGATTCGAAATCAACTGTTATGGATTCACACCTACCATCCACTCTCTGAAAACAATTTGTATTTCTACTACTTTCTTTCACAGCTTTTATTTTATTATTAACCATTTATTGCATATTATACTACTTTTATCTCTTAGTTTCAATCCATTATTAATAATTTTCACAATGCATCTCAAAATATTCTTGTTCTACTTTACATGTTGGACAGATTTTTGGAGCTGATTCTCCACCGTGAATGTATCCACACACTCTACATTTCCACTCAACTTTAGTGTCTTTCTTGAAAACTTTATCTTCATCAACATTCTTAGCAAGCTTTAAGAATCTTTCTTCGTGTTTTGCTTCAACTTTAGCTATCATTCTGAAAGAAGTTGCTATTTCTTTGAATCCTTCTTTTTCAGCTATATCTGCAAACTCTGGATATAATTTATCCCACTCTTCATTTTCTCCCATAGCAGCAGCTTTAAGATTTTCTAATGTAGAATCTATAGCTATTGGATATGTAGCTTTTATGTCCACAGGATATGGGAATTCTTCTCCTTCTAAACCATTTTTTATGTGATTAAAGAATATTTCTGCATGTACTTTTTCATTGTCAGCAGTTTCTATGAATAATTCTGCTATTTGATCATATCCTTCATTCATAGCTTCTTCTGCATAGAATGTATATCTGTTTCTAGCCTGAGACTCCCCTGCAAATGCTTTCATTAAATTTTCAAGTGTTTGTGTTCCTTTTAAACTTTTCATTATTGTACCTCCCATTAATTTTAAAAGTGTATATTTCTTTATTACCCCTATATAAGTATATTAAACCACTTTTTTAAATTTTTAAACAATATATTTATTTTTCGTCTTCATCTTTTGTCTTTAAGTATACAACCCTTTGAGGATAAGGTATTTCTATTTCATTTTTATCAAATTCATATTTTACTTTTTCCATTATATCAAAGTATACAGGCCAATAATCTTCTGTTTTAACCCAAGGTCTAGCAACTATATTTATAGAGTTATCTCCAAATTCTAAAACCCCAATTATAGGATTAGGATCATTTAATATTCTTACCTCTTTTTCAAATATACCTCTTATAACACTTTTTACTTTCTTTATGTCATTATCATAAGACACTCCAAATACAAAATCTATTCTTCTCTTATCTTGAAGTGTATAGTTTATTATGTTATCTGATGTAAGCTTAGAGTTTGGAACTACTATTGTTTTGTTATCAACTGTTTTTAATATAGTATTAAATATTTGTATCTCCTCAACTATACCAGAAACTCCTGATCCTTCTATGAAATCTTTTACTCTAAAAGGCTTAAATATAAGTATCAAAACTCCTGAAGCAAAATTTGAAAGAGATCCTTGAAGTGCCAAACCTACTGCAAATCCTGCAGCTCCAAGTACAGCAACAAATGAAGTTGTAGGCATTCCAAGTTTATTTAAAACTGATACCCCAACAAATACAACGCACAATACATAAATAAGCTGTGAGATAAACCCTACTAGTGAAATATCTATACTAGCTTTTTCTAAGAATCTTCTAGCTATCTTTCTAAGCTTTCTTGATAGATATACTCCTCCTATAAGTATGAATATTGCTGCTATTATATCTAACCCATACTTTATAAAATAATTTTTTACTTCTTGTATCATGTCTATTTCCAAATTTATACTCTCCTTTCTTAATTAAAAGTTAAAACCTGTTACTCAACAGGTTTTAACTTTCTTAGTACATCTCCTAATTCGTCTATGTATTTTCCATAATCAGTGAAATTTCCATTTCTTATTGCTTCCTGTGCTCTATCGTAAAGTTCATTAGCTTTTAATAAAAGATCATTACTACTTAAATCCTCTCTATATACAATATCTCTTTTTTCATCTACTACTTTACCTTCTGATTTGAATAGTTTGTTTATTGCATCTTCTAAAGTATCTTCCATTACTATTTTATCATTATATATCATTATTATTTTCTTTACTTCTGGTATACTTTCTTTAGAATCTGATTTTATATATAGAGGTTCTACGTATAATATAGATTCTTCAATAGGCACTGTTATCATATGACCTCTTATAACTTTAGATCCTCCACTATCCCACTGAGTTAGATTTCTAGATATTTCTGGATCTTGATTTATCCTTGATTCTACTTGATATGGTCCTAGTATATTCTTTTCCTTAGGGAATCTGTATACAACTAATTCTCCATATTTTTCATTGTCATTTCTAGCTACAAGCATAGCTATCATATTCTGCTTTGCCCTAGGAGTATAAGGAACTGTAAGTAGAAATTCAGCTTTTGACTCTCCCGGAAGCTTAAATGTTATATAGTTTGATTCTACTTCAACAGGATCATTTTTTCCTTCATAAATTTCTGTGGCTATCTCCCATTGATCTTCTTTATTATAAAAAACTCCTATATCCTTCATATGATATGTACCATACATTCTTGATTGTATGTCGAACACGCTTTGAGGATATCTTATATGATTTCTTATTCCCTGTGGCATATTATCAATAGGCTTGAATAAATCTTTAAATATCTTTGAGTAAGTCTTTATTATAGGGTCTTTATCATCAGATATATAATAATCAACACTTCCATTGTAAGCATCAACAACTACTTTAACAGAGTTTCTTATATAATTTATTTTTCCATGTTCATAAGGCTGCGAATATGGATATCTTGATGTAGACGTATATCCATCTATAATCCAATAAAGCTTTCCATCTACCAAAACTATATATGGATCTTCATCATAAGTTATAAATGGAGCTATCATTTTTATTCTATCACTTATATTTCTATTTAGTATTATTCTACTATCAGAATTTACAGCTCCTGAAACTAAAAGTTTAAAGCTTCCTCTATCTATAGAATATAAAAGTCTATTAAATGGCGTAAGCTTTATACCAGCACTTCCCTCATATCTTGTAAATGCATTTGTCTCTCCTTTAGGATAATCAAACTCATCTTCTTTAGTATTTATAACTATATAATCATTTGTAAGTTCTCCAAAGTATATTTCTGGTCTTTCTATTCTTAGAGAATCTGATTCAGTAATTGGTGGAATGTTTCTTATTATAGTTTTAGGCTGTCCACTAGGAGTTACTTCATTTACAGGCGACATGACTATTCCATATCCATGTGTATACTTTAAATGCTTATTTATCCAAGTCTGTGCTTGTTGTGGAAGCTTTGATTTATCTATTTCTCTAGGTGATAAAAATACCTGAGTAAGCTTTCCATCTATCATATACCTATCTATATCAACATCATTAAATCTATAGTAACTTCTTATCCCTTGAATTTGATTATACGTTTGTATGGTTGGTCTATAGTCATTTATAGGTATATTTTTTACTGTTTCTTCATTATTTATTATATCTTCTAAACTTAAGTCGCTAAGTGCTGCAAAATCCTCTTCTCTTATATTATTTATATCATAAGCTTTCTTTGTGTAATCTATATTATACTGTATATAAGTTGATTCTCTAGATATCTCATTGGGAGAAACTATAAAGTTTTGAACAGCACTTTCTCCTATAGATGTTAATATAGTTACTGCAACTAGCAATATAGGCCCTATTAGTACAAGTTTATATCTTTGCTTTATATTAGCTATAATTATTAGAATAGATGTAACTATACTTAATATAGATTTTATCCTGTAGCCAAGAAGTGTTACATGTACATCTGTAAAACCAGCTCCGTGAATAATTCCACGAGTTGAATATAAAATGCTAAACGATGATAAATAACTTTGAATAGCTATTATTATAAAAAATACAGCTCCTATTATGGTTATTTTATTGAATGCTAAAGTTAATATTCTTTTAGGAATAGATCCATATTCTGATAAATTCCATACCTTACTCTTATCAAAATCATAAAATTTATTTTGACTTTTCATTGATATTAAAATCAAATAATATACCAAGGTAATTATAAATAATAATACTAATATTCCTATGAGTGAACTAAGTATCTCACTTATTAAAGGTAACTTAAACACATAAAAAGATATATCTTTATTAAATATAGGATCTGTTACGTTAAATTGTGTAGAGTTTTTAAATTTAAGTATCTCCATCCAAAATGATGACGATATACCTACGCTGAATATAAATGACACTATAGATGATACAATGAATGTAGCAGTATTTATATTCTTATCATCTTCACTGCTACCTAATATATTCATATTTTTATAGTAGTTTCTTTTTATGTTCATCAGGTAAAGATATATAAAAGTATTAAGTACTAAGAATATTGGAACTCCTATGTATAGCCTAGAAAATACTATCTTTGTATATGTAGATACATACCCAACTTCCTTAAACCAGTTGTAATTTGCTATAAAGTTTATAATCTGTGAAAAAGAGCCAATCAAAACAAATAATAAAAACAATCCTAAAAACAATCCTGTTCTTTGTAATCTTTTCAAAACAATCCTCCTTCTAAAATTTAGTATATTTATATTCTACCTCAAAAATAAAGTATGCACTAATACTTTATTATATTAGTGCATACTTTAACTTAATTATTCAACTTCATATCCCCTAATTTTATATACCCTTTTTTTCTCATATATTCAGATATTATTAATGTAAGTATAGCAGGTAGTATAAAGTGAAGTATTACAATCTTTACTATAGATTCTGTTCCCATAACGGACACAGTTGCTATTTGTCCTACAAGACCACTTGTACCCATTCCTGCACCTATACTATTGCTTTCCATTTTAAATATGACTGTAGCCAAAGGCCCTAGTATTCCACTAGCAACAATAGGAGGTATCCATACAAGTGGATTTTTGATTATATTAGGAACTTGAAGCATAGATGTTCCAAGTCCCTGAGCTATAAACCCTCCAAATCCATTTTCTCTGTAAGAACTAACTGCAAATCCTATCATCTGTGTTGAACAACCAACTAATGCTGCTCCTGCTGCTATACCTTCAAGTCCTAATGCTATAGAAAGCGCTGCAGAGCTTATTGGAAGTGTTAAAATCATACCCATACTTATAGCAAGTATTATACCCATAGGTATTGGCTGAAGTTCTGTAGCCCTATTTATGAATGATCCTAAATTTGTCATTAGTGATGCAACAACAGGTGCTATTGAAATTCCAGTCATTCCTCCTACTATTATAGTAATAGCAGGTACTAATACAATATCTACTTTTGTTTTACCACTAATTCTTCTTCCTACCTCAGCTCCTATCAGTGATGCTATAAATGCACCTGCAGGCTCTCCTATTCTTATTATAGTCTGACCTTCAACTATATTTATACTTCCCGCACCTATAGCTCCACTTATCAAAGATGCGAATATTACAAGTGGAGGGGCTGAAAGAGAATATGCAACCCCTGCTCCTATAGCAGGTCCCATAAGAAGTTGAGCTGTTCTTCCAAAAGTAGATATAGCTTCTATATTAACTAAATCTCCTATTTGTTTTAGTATAAGTCCTATTATAAGAGATGAAAACAATCCTAAAGCCATTCCATTCAAAGTCTTAGTAAAATACTCTCTCAATTTTATTCCTCCTATTTATACACTTTTTGTAACACGTGAAACTACTATTTATTTGCAAGTCTTATCATCTCTTCTAAACTTTCTAAGGCTTTGACTCTAACATTTTCTTCTAGTTCGATCTCTTTTCCACCTTTTCCTATCATAGCATTGTAAACATCTTCTAGAGTTGTCTTTTTCATATTTATACATATTAAACTATTAGATAATAATCTAAACTTCTTATCTGGGTTTAATTTTCTAAGTACATGTAGTACTCCTGTTTCAGTTCCTATTGTTATTTCTTTTGCATCTATTTTATTAGCATAGTCTATTATTTCAGATGTTGATCCAACAAAATCAGATACAGCTAATACTTCTTCTCTGCACTCTGGGTGTGATAATACTGGTGCGTTAGGAAACTTATTTTTCATTTGTATAACTTCTTCTTTTTTAACCCTATCATGAACATTACAATATCCATTCCATGAAATAATATTTTTGTTAGTTATATTTTTGGATATATAGTTTCCTAGGTTTATGTCTGGCACAAATAGTATATTTTCTTCTTGCAGTGAATTTATTATATTTACAGCTGTTGAAGACGTTACGCATATATCAGATACAGCCTTAACTTCAGCACTTGTGTTTACATGCGCTACTACTTTGAAGTCTTTATGTTCTTTCTTAAAATCTACTATATCCTCTGGTTTTATCATATTAGCCATCGGACATGTTGCTTCTTGTACAGGAAGTATAACTTTTTTATCTGGAGAAAGTATCTTAACAGTTTCAGCCATAAAATCTACTCCGCATAGTACTATTGTTTCACAATCTAATTCTGTTGCTAACTTGCTTAAATAAAAAGAATCCCCTATATAGTCTGCAACCTGCTGCACTTCATAGTTTTGATAATTATGGGCTAGAATTTTTATATTATTTTCTTTCTTAAGTCTATTTATTTCATCTTTTATACATATATCACTCATCTTAATCTTCTCCTTATAGTTTTTTCTGTACATTCTTCTGTCTTGTCACCTGTATATAAAAAATATACCACTTTATTATTCTTTTATCAAGTACCCTTTTTGCCTTAATTTATCTATAATGTGCTCGTAAGAATCATTATCCTTAACTTCTATATTATGAAAGTGTATTCCATTAGTAAGTTTTGATATTGGCTGTGATTCTGTTTGTTTTATTTTATCAATAAATTCTTCTAAATCCCTACGTGAAGTTATATTTAATATTCCTTTTATTTCTCCATATATAGGGTGTTCTACAATTACATCTATAACTTTCCCCCCATTGTCTACTATTATCTCAAGTTCATCTTTCATTTCATCTATTGTACAGTGATTAGATGCTATCGTTTTAATAATAGAATTATTACTCTTAGGAATTATATATCCTTGAGGAGTTGCTATTATATTGACCCCTTGGGCTCTTAATATTGCTACATCTTGTACTATAACTTGTCTACTTACATTTAGCTTTTCCGATAAACAACTTCCCTTTATAGGATTATCACTTTCATATATCAGCTTCTCTATATTTTTTCTTCTATTTATAGTATCCATTACAATCACCTCTATTTTAGATTATATACTAAACTTAGTAATTATCATACACAACAGCGAAAAGTCTTATATAAAAAAGTCTTTCTTTGAAAGATTTTGAAGGTAGACTTTTTTGAAATTCATAACAGAAATTATAAATTATCCACAATTTAAAAAATCTATAATTTCCTATTCATTATGAAAAAAGACTGTGAAGTATCACAGTCTATAAATAAAAAAAGATTATCTGGCTACGTCCTACTCTCCCAGGAGGCTTCCCTCCAAGTACCATCGGCGCAAAAGAGCTTAACTTCTGTGTTCGGAATGGGAACAGGTGTATCCTCTTTGCTATAGTAACCACATAATCTTACTTGTCTAATATATTTTGTTTGCTTTACATATTTAGTATAAACTTAAGATCGACTTTCAAGCCTAAGTTATTTTAATGTACTTGATTTGAATTTACATTCAAGAGTTGACTTTCAAGCTTGCTTGAGGAAACTCCAGGTAAGTACGCACCATTCATATTTAGTGTAAACTTAAGAATCGACTTTCAAGCTTGCTTGAGGAGATTCGTAGTTAAACTAAATATGAAGCATAGTACTTTCAAAACTGCATAGCATATTTGGTCAAGTCCTCGACCTATTAGTACTCATAAGCTGAACACATTACTGCGCTTACACCTTGAGCCTATCAACCAAGTAGTCTTCTTGGGGTCTTACCTTAAAA
>MZGW01000014.1 GCA_002029295.1 Alkalithermobacter paradoxus
AGGTTGTGGGTTCGAGTCCCACCCTTGGAGCCAATAAGCCGAGGTGGTGGAACTGGCAGACGCACAGGACTTAAAATCCTGCGGTCCTTACAGACCGTACCGGTTCGATTCCGGTCCTCGGCACCAAGAGGAACATCGCGGGGTGGAGCAGTTGGCAGCTCGTCGGGCTCATAACCCGAAGGTCACAGGTTCAAGTCCTGTCCCCGCAACCAATGGCCCATTGGTCAAGTGGTTAAGACACCGCCCTTTCACGGCGGTAACAGGGGTTCGAATCCCCTATGGGTCACCAAATATGGGATTATAGCTCAGCTGGGAGAGCACCTGCCTTACAAGCAGGGGGTCACAGGTTCGACCCCTGTTAATCCCACCAAATTGGCCTGGTAGTTCAGTTGGTTAGAATGCCAGCCTGTCACGCTGGAGGTCGAGGGTTCGAGTCCCTTCCAGGTCGCCAAATTAAATATTGCTGGTGTAGCTCAATTGGCAGAGCAGCTGACTTGTAATCAGCAGGTTGCGGGTTCGAGTCCCATCACCAGCTCCAAACATGCGGGTGTGGCGGAATTGGCAGACGCACTAGACTTAGGATCTAGCGGGCAACCGTGGGGGTTCAAGTCCCTCCACCCGCACCAATTATTTAAGCGGAAGTGGCTCAGTGGTAGAGCATCGCCTTGCCAAGGCGAGGGTCGCGAGTTCGAATCTCGTCTTCCGCTCCAGTTTGTGCTTGTAGCTCAGCTGGATAGAGCAGTGGCCTTCTAAGCCACGTGTCAGGGGTTCGAATCCCTTCAGGCACACCAATATAGCAAGAGCTTCATCTTCGGATGAAGCTCTTTTTCGTTTTCAATAATTTGTATACAGTTACTCATTTAAGCGAATAATGAATTATTATGTAATAAAATAAGGACAGTTTACTTATTGAAATTTTAGATAACTTATGAAATAATTAACTCGTATAAAGTTAATAGGAGGGTTAAGCATATTGTGGGATATAAGAGATATAATAACTAACATAGGGATTTTAGACATTATAGATATAACAATAGTTGCATATGCTTTTTACAAATTGTACACACTCATAAAAGAAACAAGAGCTGAACAATTAGTTAAAGGTATAATAGTACTTTTAGTTGCAACAAAAGCAAGTGAGCTTCTTCAGTTACATGTAATAAACTGGATACTTATAAATACAATGACAGTTGGACTTATTGCACTTTTGATAGTTTTTCAGCCAGAGCTTAGAAGAGCTTTAGAATATATAGGTAGAACTAAATTTATAATAAGAAGTAATACTGATTTTGAGAATGAAAACATAGACAAAAGTATAGAAGAAATAGTAGAAGCACTCTACTCTTTATCAAGACAAAAGATAGGAGCACTTATAGTTATAGAAAGAGAAACAGGACTAAATGATATAATCCAAACAGGTACAATACTAGAGGCAAAAATAACAAGACAGCTATTAATCAATATATTCATACCAAATACACCTCTTCATGATGGTGCTATAGTTATAAAGGATAGCAAAATAAAAGCTGCAGGATGTTTTTTGCCACTAACTGAAAATAAAAACCTAAATAAAGAACTGGGCACAAGGCATAGAGCTGGAATTGGAATAAGTGAAAAATCAGACTGTATATCGCTTATGGTATCAGAAGAAAACGGATACATATCTATGGCAAAGAATGGTAAATTATATAGAAATATAACCAAAGAATATATAAAAGATTTATTAACTAAAATACTAAAACAAGAAAGCGAGAATAAAGGGATATTTAAAAAAGGTGGTCTATTTAAATGATAAATATATTCAAAAATAACTTGAAAATCAAGATTATATCTATATTCTTTGCTTTTTTTATGTGGGTTTATGTGATGGCTGAGGCAGACCCTATACTAATAAGAGATTTTAATGATATTCCTATAACCATAACAAATCTAGAACAACTAAAAGATAATGGAATGACAATAGATCATAATACAAGACTAAGAAGTAATGTAATTCTTAGAGCTAGAAGATCATTACTGAAAGATATAACAAGAGATGTAATTAAGGTATACGGGACAATAAAAAACCCTCAGCTTGGAGAAAATAAAATAGATCTTAGAATAGAGCTTCCGAACAATATAGAATACACAATAATACCAGATAAGTTAACTGTAATAGTAGAAGAGAATGTTGTTTTAAGAAAAGAAATAGAAGTACAAACAAAGGGTACACCAAAAGAAGGAGTAAAGGTTTCAGATATAAATCTAAATCCTAAATCAACATGGATAGAAGGGCCAAAGAGTATAGTTAGCAAAGTGGATAAATTGATATGCAAGCTAAATTTAGAGAATAAAGAACATAGCTTTAATGTTAGAGCTGAAATTATACCAATAGATCAACAAGGAAATACAGTAGAAGGAGTATATTTAAGGGATAGATACACATATGTAAACTTGAATGTACTAAATTCCAAAAGAGTGCCTATAAAAGTGGATATGAACGATATATCAGATAAAGGTTATAAGTTACTATCATATAATTTAGATAACAAGATGGTTACTATATACGGAAATAAAAGAGACTTAGATAATATAGATGCTATATACACAGAGAAGGTAGATATATCCAATTTAAAAGAAAGCACAAAGAAATTTGTAAATCTTATAATCCCAGAAAATATAGATACTACAATAAAAAGTGTTGGTATAGACTTTAAGGTTTCAAAGATAATATCAAAAGAGTTCTATATTCCTAAATCAAGAATAAACTTCAACAACAATATACAAAATTTAGACATTTCAAAAAATAATCTACCTGATGAGATACGGGTTAAAGTAGTATATTTAGAGGAATTTGACTCAAAACTAAAAGAAGAAGATATACAAATTTTTGTCAATATGCAAGAAGTAGATCCTGAACATTTAAAATACGAGCTAAAGTATTATATACCATATCCGGTTGAATATGTTGATATAATGCCAAAATTCGTTGAAATATACAGATAATAATAAGATTGTATACAAAAATGTAGTCGCATGACTGCATTTTTTATTGCATTTTTTATATTTTAGAGATATCATATAAATAGAAAAAACTTTTCATGAGGTGATACTGTGTCAAGAGAGTATATTCTTGTTATAAATCCAGGTTCAACTTCAACTAAGGTAGGCATGTTTAAAGGAAATGAAAACGTTATCCAAAAAAATTTAACACATTCTTCACAAGAACTAGAAAAATATGAGAAATTATGCGATCAGTATGAGTTAAGAAAAAATATCATTCTTGATTGGATGAAAGAAGAAGGATATTCTACATCTCAACTAATAGCAGTTGTAGGTAGAGGTGGACTTTTAAGACCTATGCCAGGTGGTACATATAAAGTAACTGATAAAATGATAGAAGATTTAAGAGTTGGAATTCAAGGAGAACATGCTTCAAACCTTGGAGGAATAATAGCAAAAGCTATAGCTGATATGGAAAATATAGAAAGTTACATAGTAGACCCAGTTGCAGTAGATGAATTTGAAGATATAGCAAGGATATCAGGAATTCCACAGATAACTAGAAGGTCTTTAGGACATGCACTTAATATAAAAGCAGTAGGAAGAAGAGTTGCAAGTTCTTTAGGATATAAATTTGAAGATATAAATATGATTGTAGCACATCTTGGAGGAGGTATAAGTGTAGCTCCTGTAAGAAAAGGAAAAAATATAGATTATAATAATGCAAATGAAATGGGTCCATTTTCACCTGAAAGAAGTGGAGGACTTCCAGTAGGAGATTTAGCTAAAATGTGCTTTTCTGGAAAGTACACATTCAATGAAATAAAGTCTAAGCTAAGAGGAAAAGGTGGACTTGTAGCATACCTAGGAACTAATGATGCAAGAGAAGTTATGAAGTTAATAGAAAATGGTGACCAAAGAGCAAAACTAGTATTTGATGCTATGGGATACCAAATAGCTAAAGAAATAGGATCCATGGCCACTGTATTAAATGGAGATGTTAAGGCTATAGTTATAACTGGAGGATTAGCATACTCTAAATATCTAACTGACTATATAACTGACATGGTAAGCTTTATAGCTCCTGTAGTTGTAGAGCCAGGAGAAGATGAACTTAAAGCTTTAAATGAAGGTGCTTTGAGAGTGGTTAACAAAGAAGAAGTTGCTAAAATATATGAACAAGAGGTGAATTGTTAATGAGAAACTTTGAAGAAGTAATAAAGTACGCAAAGGAAAGAGGACCTAAAACAATATCAGTAGCTTGTGCACAAGATAAAGAAGTTTTAATGGCTGTAGAAATGGCTAGAAAAGAAGGAATAGCAAATGCTATACTAGTTGGTGACTTAGATCAAGTTAAAGAATTATCAAATGAACTTAATATAGATTTAAACAATTATGAACTAATAGATGAGAAAGATTTAACTCAAGCTTCAAGAAAAGCTGTAGAGCTTGTTTCAAGTGGAAAAGCTCATATGGTTATGAAGGGTCTTGTAGACACTTCTATAATACTAAAAGCAGTTCTTGACAAAGAAATAGGACTTAGAACTGGAAACGTATTAAGCCACGTTGCAGTATTTGATGTTCCAGGATACGATAGATTATTCTTAGTAACTGATGCTGCTATGAACCTAGCACCAGATCTTGAAACTAAAAAGCAAATAATAGAAAATGCTTGTCAAATAGCATATGGATTGGATATAGAAGAGCCTAAAGTTGGAGTAATATGTGCTAAAGAAAAAGTAAATCCAAAAATGATAGACACAGTTCATGCTCAGGAATTAGAAGAAATGAACAAAAGAGGAGAAATTAAAGGCTGTATAGTTGGAGGACCTTTCGCTCTTGATAATGCAGTGTCAGTAGAGGCAGCAAGACATAAAGGGATAGATCATCCAGTAGCAGGTAAAGCAGACATATTACTAGCACCAGACATTGAAGCTGGAAATGTACTTTACAAGTCTATGGTATTCTTTGCAAATGCAAAAAATGCTGGAGTTATAGTAGGAGCAAAAGCACCTATTATATTAACATCTAGAGCAGATAATGAAGAAACGAAACTAAACTCAATAGCTTTAGGAGTTTTAACAGCTAGCAAATAATAAAAAACAGCATACTAGGAGGGCAATATGGATACAAAATTTAGAATACTTACAATAAACCCAGGATCTACATCTACTAAAATAGCAGTATTTGATAACGAAGAACTAGTATTTGAAAAAACCCTAAGACATTCAGCAGAAGAAATAGGACAATATGATAAAATAGCAGATCAATTTGAATTTAGAAAAAATGTAATAGAAGAAGCAATGGTAGAAAATGGAGTTAAAATAGAGGAATTAAATGCAGTTGTAGGTAGAGGCGGACTTTTAAAGCCTATAGCTGGTGGAACATATAAAGTGAATGAAGATATGATCAAAGATTTAAGAGTAGGAGTATTAGGAGAGCACGCTTCAAATCTTGGAGGATTAATAGCTAAAGAAATAGCACAAAAAGCAGGATGTGAAGCATTTATAGTAGACCCTGTTGTAGTTGATGAACTGCAAGATGTTGCAAGAATATCAGGTATGCCAGAAATAGAAAGAAAAAGTATATTCCATGCATTAAATCAAAAGGCTACAGCTAGAAGATTTGCAAAAGAAGTTAACAAATCTTACGATGAAGTAAATGTAATAGTAGCTCATATGGGTGGAGGAATATCAGTTGGAGCTCACCAAAATGGAAGAGTTATAGATGTTGCTAATGCACTAGATGGAGAAGGACCATTCTCGCCAGAAAGAAGTGGAGGACTTCCGGTAGGTGATTTAGCTAAAATGTGTTTCTCAGGAAAATACACACTGAATGATATAAAGAAAATGATAAAAGGAAATGGTGGACTTGTAGCATACCTTGGAACTAACGACGCAAGAGAAGTTGGAGAAATGGTAGAAGCAGGTAATGAGAAAGCTAAACTTGTATTCGAAGCTATGGCTTACCAAGTAGCTAAAGAAATAGGAGCTTGCTCAGCAGTTCTTAAAGGAAAAGTAGATGCTATAATTTTAACAGGTGGAATAGCTTACTCAAAAATGTTCGTAGAGTGGATAAAAGAAAGAGTTTCATTCATAGGAGAAGTTAAAGTATATCCAGGAGAAGATGAAATGATAGCTTTAGCTCAAGGTGGACTTAGAGTGTTAAAAGGGGAAGAAGCAGCTAAGACATATTAGTAGGTGATCTTATGATAATAAATGACAAAAGAACAAGAATTATAATAGGACATTATGGAAGTGGAAAAACAGAATTTGCTATAAACTATGTGATGAAGCTAAGAGAAGCTGTAGAAGGAAAAGTTGCAATAGCTGATTTAGATGTAGTTAATGTATACTTTAGAACTAGAGAAAAAAGAGATCTTCTACAAAGTAAAAACATAATGCCTATAGATACATCTGTGCAGGCAACAGCAGTAGATGTACCTGCTGTATCAGCTCAAGTTATGGCTCCACTTCAGGATGATAGCTATAACTATGTTATGGATGTAGGTGGAGATTCAATAGGAGCTAGAGCACTAGCTAGATTTTCTCATCTTCTAAAAGAGGGTGAGTATGATATGCTGTTTGTGGTTAATGCAAATAGAGAAAAAACTTCAACTGCAGAAGATGTAATAAGACATATAAGGGAGATTGAAGCTGTAACTAATGTGAAAGTTACAGGACTTATAAACAATACTCACTTTATAAGACAAACAACAGTAGAAGATATACTAAGAGGACAAGAACTAACAAAAGAAGTTTCAAGAATGACAGGAATACCTATTAGGTATGTATCTTGTATTGAGCATTTAGTAGACCAAATGCCAAAGGATATAGAAGGAGAAATATTCCCTATAAAGCTTTACATGAGAGAAGACTGGATGTAATTTCAAGGCCTAAAAAGCCTAATTAATATAAACATCAAAGTTTTTAATATAAGGAGGGTGTACAATGGCTAAAGGAAGAGTAAGTTTTGAGCAAAACCGTTGCAAAGGATGCGAACTTTGCACAACAGTATGTCCAGTAAATATAGTTATAATGGATAGAAGTAAAATAAACAAAAAAGGATACAACCCAGCAACAGTAAGTGAAGAAGAAAAATGTGTTGGCTGTGGAAACTGTGCAATGATGTGTCCAGATTTAGTTATAACTGTGGAAAGAGACTAATTATAGATAATAATAAGGAGGGAAATAAAATGGCTAAAGTTTTAATGAAAGGAAACGAAGCTATAGGTAGAGCAGCGATGGAATCTGGCTGTAAGTACTTCTTCGGATATCCTATAACACCTCAAAATGAGTTACCAGAATATATGTCAAAAGAATTACCTAAAATAGGTGGAGTATTCTTACAAGCAGAATCTGAAGTTGCAGCTATAAACATGGTTTATGGAGCAGCTGGTTCAGGAGCAAGAGTAATGACATCTTCTTCTTCACCAGGAATTGCTTTAAAGCAAGAAGGTATATCTTATATAGCAGGAGCAGAACTTCCAGCTGTTATAGTTAACATAATGAGAGGTGGACCAGGACTTGGTGGTATACAACCATCTCAAGCTGACTACTTCATGTCAACAAGAGGAGGAGCAAATGGTGACTATAGAACTCCTGTATACGCTCCAGCTACAATACAAGAAGCTGTTGATATGGTAATGGAAGCTTTTGATGTTGCAGATTACTACAGAACTCCAGTTATGGTTGTAGCAGATGGTATGATAGGACAAATGATGGAGCCAGTAGAATTCAAAGCTCCTAAGAGAAGAGAATTAAAAGAAAAAACTTGGGCTACAACAGGAACTAATGGAGAGAGAAAACCAAACATAATAAACTCTTTATTCTTACAACCACAACAATTAGAAGATCACTGCATTAGATTAGATGCTAAATATAAAGAAATAGAGAAAAATGAAGTTCAATACGAAATGTACAAAACAGAAGATGCAGAGTTTGTATTCGTTGCATACGGAACAACTGCAAGAATAACTAAAAACACAGTAGATGCTTTAAGAGAAGAAGGAATAAAAGCAGGACTTATAAGACCTAAAACATTATGGCCATTCCCATTCAAAGCATTCAACGAAATACCAAATGCTAAGAACATAATGTCTGTTGAAATGAGTATGGGTCAAATGATAGAAGACGTAAAATTAGCAGTTGAGGGAAGAATTCCTGTTCACTTCTACGGAAGAACTGGTGGAATGATACCAACTCCAGATGCGATTGCAGAAAAAGCTAAAGAAGTATTAGGGGGTGCTAGATAATGGCAGTTGTATTCAAAAGAACTGAAGGATTAACAGAGAAAGAAGTTCACTACTGTCCAGGGTGTACTCACGGTATAATCCACAGATTAGTAGGAGAAGTATTAGAAGAACTAGGAGTATTAGGAAAAACAATAGGTGTTGCTCCAGTTGGATGTTCAGTTTTAGCTTATGATTACTTTAACTGTGATATGCACGAAGCAGCTCACGGTAGAGCACCAGCAGTTGCAACAGGAATCAAAAGAGTTCACCCAGATAGCGTAGTATTTACATATCAAGGTGACGGAGACTTAGCTTCTATAGGGGCAGCTGAAATCGTTCATGCAGCAGCTAGAGGAGAAAAAATAACTACAATATTCGTAAATAACGCTATATATGGTATGACTGGTGGACAAATGGCTCCAACAACTTTACCAGGACAAAAAGCAACTACATCTCCACTTGGAAGAGATGTAAGCCATGCAGGAGCACCTATTAGAGTTTCTGAAATGCTTGCAACACTTGATGGAGCAGTATTTGTTGAAAGAGTATCAGTAAATAACCCAGCTAACATAAGAAAAGCTAAAAAAGCTATAAAAAGAGCTTTTGAAGTTCAAATAGCAGGAAAAGGATTTGGAATAGTAGAAGTTTTATCTACTTGTCCAACAAACTGGGGAATTCATCCAGTAGAATCTCTTAGATGGTTAGAAGAAAATATGATTCCTTACTACCCATTAGGAAATGTTAAAGACGTAGCGGAGGTGAAGTAATATGGCAACAGAAAAAATAATTTGTTCAGGATTCGGTGGACAAGGGATTATGTCTATGGGACAACTTTTAGCTTACGCAGGAATGCTTGAAGGGAAAGAAGTTTCTTGGCTTCCTTCTTACGGACCAGAAATGCGTGGAGGAACAGCTAACTGTTCTGTTATAGTTTCTGATAAGCCAGTAGGATCACCAGTAGTTACAAACGACTGCAGTACAGCTGTTGTTATGAACTTACCTTCTTTACTTAAATTTGAGTCAGCTATTGTTCCAGGAGGAAAAATATTAATAAACAGCTCATTAATAGAAGATAAGGCAGAAAGAACAGACAT
Source organism: Alkalithermobacter paradoxus (assembly GCA_002029295.1). Classification (GTDB taxonomy): domain Bacteria; phylum Bacillota; class Clostridia; order Peptostreptococcales; family Peptostreptococcaceae; genus Alkalithermobacter; species Alkalithermobacter paradoxus. Next base: position 9,310 of record MZGW01000014.1, read on the forward strand.
TACTGCTTACTATGTACCAGCTAATGAAATAGCACAAGAACTTGGAAACATAAAAGTTGCAAATATGGTTATGCTTGGTGCTTATCTTGAGCTTACTAAAATAGTAAAAGTAGAAACTGTAGTAGAAGCTCTTAGAAAAGTATTTGGACCAAGCAAAGAAAAATTAATACCAATAAATGAAGAAGCTCTTGCAAGAGGAGCAGCTGCAGTAAAATAATTACAAAGGCCACTTATGTGGCCTTTTGTTATGTAAATTTATTGTAAATTAATAAGGTATATGGTAATATAATATAAGGGTATTTATGCCCTTATTTTTTTTCTTTTTAAGGAGGGCAAGAATGGGTAAACTATTTGGAACCGATGGAGTAAGGGGTATAGCTAATACTGAACTTACATGCGAACTTGCATATAAATTAGGTAGAGCAGGCGGATATGTTCTTACAGAAGGAAAAAAGAACATAAAAGTAATAGTAGGAAAAGATACAAGAATATCAGGAGATATGCTTGAGGCTGCTTTAATCTCAGGAATAATGTCAGTAGGTGGAGATGTAATATCTGTTGGTGTAGTTCCAACACCTGCAGTTGCTTACCTTACAAGATTATATGAAGCAGATTGTGGAGTTGTAATATCAGCATCACACAACCCAGTAGAATACAATGGGATCAAATTCTTTAATAAAGATGGATACAAGCTTCCTGATGAAGTAGAAGAAAAAATAGAAGACTTAATATTTAATATGGACAAAATTGATTATAAACCTACAGGAGAAAATGTAGGAAAAAAAATAGACAACAAAGATGGAAAAAGAGACTATATAAATTATATAAAGCAAATAATAGGTACAGACCTGAGTAATCTAAAAGTAGTTTTAGACTGTGCAAATGGAGCTGCATTTGAGGTTGCACCTTCTGTATTTGAAGAACTAGGAGCAAAAGTAATTACTATAAATAATACTCCAGATGGAAAGAACATAAATCTAAACTGCGGATCTACTCATCCACAAGATCTTCAAGAAGAAGTCGTAAAGAATAAAGCAGATTTAGGTCTTGCATACGATGGAGATGCAGATAGATTAATAGCAGTAGATGAAAAGGGTCAAATAGTAGATGGAGATCATATAATGGCTATATGTGGAAGCCATTTAAAGAAGCAAGGAAAACTAAAAGATGATACTGTAGTAGTTACGGTAATGAGTAATATAGGGCTTCACATAGCAGCAAAGGAAAATGGATTAAAAACAGTTTCAACTAAAGTTGGAGATAGATATGTCCTTGAAGAAATGATAAAATCTGGATATAATCTAGGGGGAGAACAATCAGGACATCTAATATTTTTAGATTACAACACTACAGGAGATGGGGTATTAAGCTCTTTAGTACTATCTTCAATAGTTTGTAAAGAAAACAAAACACTTTCACAACTTGCATCTATAATGAAAGAATATCCTCAAGTTCTTATAAATGCGAGAGTAAAAAATGAAAATAAAGATAAATATCTAGAAGATATACAAATAAAAGAAGAAATAGAAAAAATAGAAAAGTTACTAGATGGAAATGGAAGAGTTCTTATAAGACCATCTGGCACAGAGCCACTAGTTAGAGTAATGCTTGAAGGAAAAGAGGAAGGTCAAATAAAAGAATTAGCAACTAACCTTGCTAATTTAATACAATCAAAATTATCATAGGCATAAATTTCTATGCCTAGAGCGCCAGGACTTAATTTATATTAAGTTGACGAGGACAGGGCTTATCGAATTATCGGCGGATACCCTGCGGTTCACAACCGAGAGATGTTTAACAAAATCTATAAGTGATTATAGACACAAAATAAACATCAGTGAATAGACCTTTCTCCTTAAATATAAAATATAAAATTTAGGGAGGTAAAAAAATATGTGTGGTATAGTAGGTTATATTGGTAACAAAAGGGCAACAGATGTATTGATAGAAGGACTATCAAAACTTGAGTACAGAGGTTATGATTCAGCAGGAGCTGCGATTAACACTGGAGGAAATTTAGAAGTTAGAAAATTCAAGGGAAGACTTGCAGTTCTTGAAGAAAATCTTAAAGAATATCCAGTAGATGGCAACTTAGGAATAGGACACACTAGATGGGCAACACATGGAGCACCATCTGATAGAAACTCACATCCACACCTTAATATGGATGGAACTATAGCTGTAGTTCACAATGGAATAATAGAGAACTACATGGAATTAAAAGAAGAATTAATGAGTGAAGGAGTTGTATTCAAATCAGAAACGGATACAGAAGTAGTAGCTCATTTAATAGATAAATACTACAAAGGCGATTTACTTGATGCAGTATATAAAGCTATGGAAAAATTAAGAGGAGCTTATGCATTAGGAATAACTTGCAAAGACTACCCAGATACTCTAATAGCTGCTAGAAAAGACAGCCCACTTATAGTTGGACTAGGAAAAGAAGAAAACTTCATAGCATCAGATATTCCAGCTATATTAAAATATACAAGAGATGTATATTTACTTGAAAATGGAGAAGTTGTAGTTTTAACTAAAGATGAAGTTAAGATATACAACCAAAATAGAGAAGAAGTAAAAAGAGATATATATCATGTAACATGGGATGTTGAGGCTGCATCTAAGGGTGGATACGATCATTTCATGATAAAAGAAATAAATGAACAACCAAGTGGAACAAAAGAAACATTAGTTAGAAGACTTGATGAAAATAAGAAAATAAAGTTAGATAATATAAACCTTACAAAAGAAGATTTAGATAAAATAAACAAGGTATATATAGTTGCTTGTGGAACTGCTTATCATGCAGGTCTTGTTGGAAGATATGCTATAGAAAAGTTCGCTAAGATACCAGTAGAAACAGACGTAGCATCTGAGTTTAGATATAGAGATCCATTTGTTGATGAAAATACATTATTAATAGTTGTAAGCCAATCTGGAGAAACTGCAGATACACTAGCAGCACTTAGAGAAGCCAAGTCAAAGGGAGCTAGAATACTTGCTGTAACTAATGTAGTAGGGTCTTCTATATCAAGAGAAGCTGATGATGTATTCTATACTTGGGCAGGACCTGAAATAGCAGTTGCATCTACAAAAGCTTACACAACACAATTAGTTTCTTTATATATGATAGCACTTGATATGGCTATTAAGAAAGGAACTATAACAGAAGAGTTTTATAACCAAGTTATAACTGATTTAGGCAATATACCAAGTAAGATAGAAGAAATAATAAATAACTCTGACAAAATAGAGAAAATAGCAGAGGAAATAAAAGAAGCTAAAAATGCTTTCTATATAGGTAGAGGACTTGACTACTATGTTGCTATGGAAGGTGCACTTAAAATAAAAGAAATCTCTTACATGCATGCAGAAGCATTTGCAGCAGGAGAGTTAAAGCATGGAACAATAGCTTTAATAGAAGAAAACATTCCTGTAGTTGCAATAGCAAGTCAGAGTGAATTATTCGAAAAAATGGTTTCAAATATGGAAGAAGTAAAAGCTAGAGGAGCTTATGTTATAGCAGTTGCTCAAGAAGGAAACAAAGAAGTAGAAAAAGCTGCAGATAGAGTAATTTATATACCAAAAGTTAATGATATACTAGCAAGTATATTAACAGTAATACCACTTCAACTTCTTTCTTATTATGTATCTGTAAAAAGAGGATGCGACGTAGATAAGCCAAGAAATTTAGCAAAATCAGTAACAGTTGAATAGATTAAAAAGGGTAGGTTTTTTCCTACTGTACACTTTAAAAAAAGTTCATCTAGTGACAATAAAGTTCACCTAGAACAAAAAAAGTTGACCTAAAAATCATGGATAGATATCAGTTTTCCAGACTGAATCTTCCATGATTTTTTATTTATGGACTGAAAAATAGATGAATTATTGAAGTGGAAATATTGAAAAGATGTACACTCCAAAAAAAGTTCACCTAGTGACAATAAAGTCCACCTAGAACAAAAAAAGTTGACCTAAAAATCATGGGCAGATATCAGTTTTTGAGACTGAATCTTCCATGATTTTTTTATTAGCAG
>MZGW01000015.1 GCA_002029295.1 Alkalithermobacter paradoxus
CTCCGCTCGACTTGCATGTGTTAGGCACGCCGCCAGCGTTCATCCTGAGCCAGGATCAAACTCTCAAAAATAATTTGGCTCATATGAGCTGACTTTATGGTTAATTGAATTACTATTCGTCTGCTGTTTAGTTTTCAAAGTTCATCTTGTGACTTTCTTAAGTTTATATCATTCATTTCATTTTGTCAACAAGTTTTTTATTTCTGTCCTGTCGACAAGTAATAATATATCATGTTTCTTTATATGTGTCAAACACTTTTTTTGAAAAATTTATTTCTTTTTCTTCAAAGCTTTTTCCTTACAAAGTTTAGATTGCCCAGATGTTTTAAAAATATACATATTTAAATAAAAAGAAGATGACTACTAAATTGTCATCTTCTATATATAATCGCTGTGAGGAATTAACTTTTTATTTATTAGTGATTTTTTAACATCTATTATTCTTTGATTTTTTGATCCTCTAAATTTTATGAATATATCCTTTTTATCTTCTATAAACCTTCCATCAACTAAAACGTCTATGTCTTCTAAAAGAGTTATCCATTTTTTGTGGTTTGGATTATTTTGGTTCATTATTTCTTCAAAAGTATATCCTGTGTATGCCCATATATCTAAATTGTTCTTTTTTGCTTCTTTACATATTATAGACAAGGCTTCTGGTTGCTCAAATGGATCTCCACCACTTAGCGTTATTCCTCTTTGAAGTTTCACTTTTCTAATTTTTTTTATTACATCATCAACAGATACCTCAAACCCTGAGTTAAAATCATGAGTTTGAGGATTGTGACAACCTTTACATTTATGCTTGCATCCTTGAGTCCATATTACTGTTCTAAGTCCTGGACCATCTACTATGCTGTCCGTAACTATATCTGAAGCTAGTTTTATTTTCATTTAACCACCTCAAATTTAGATGTGTTTTACTCTATCTCTAACTTCCGCTCTTTTAGCATTATTAAATCTGTCAACTGTTCCTACTAAATAACCTGTTATTCTTCTTATTCTCTCAAAATATATTCCATCTTCTCCATCTTTTCTTCCACATACAGGGCATACATCATCTATAACTCCATTGTATCCACAAACAGGATCTCTATCTACGGGATGGTTTATGCTTCCATATCCGATACCTGCCTCTTTCATAGCTCTAACTATGGCTTCAAATGCCTCTAGATTATCAGATGGATTTCCTTCTAATTCAATATAAGTTATATGACCTGCATTAGTTAGTTCATGATACGGAGATTCTATATTTATTTTATCGTATGCTGATATTTTGTAATCTACTGGAATATGAAATGAGTTTGTGTAATATTCCTTATCTGTAACCCCTTCTATACTTCCATATATAGATTTATCAACTTTGGTAAATCTCCCAGAAAGCCCTTCTGCTGGAGTTGCTATAAGAGAGAAATTTAGATTATATTCTTTGCTTGTATCATCTAATCTTTTTCTCATTCTAGTTATTATTTCAAGACCTAATTTTTGTGCCTCTTCACATTCTCCATGATGTTTTCCTATTAAAGCTTTTAGACACTCTGCAAGACCTATAAATCCTACAGTTAATGTTCCGTGTTTTATTACTTTTCTTATTTCATCATCGTGAGAAAGCTTATCTGAGTCCATCCAAACACCCTGTCCCATAAGGAAAGGAAAGTTTTTTATTTTTTTAGATCCTTGTATGTCAAATCTCTCCATAAGCTGATCTATTACTAGATTTATTTTTTCATCTAGTTCTTTATAGAACTCTTTCATATCAGCTTTTCCCTTGCTTACCATTCCATGCTTTATGCCAAGTCTTGGAAGGTTTATAGTTGTAAAAGATAGATTACCTCTTCCAGTGACTACTTCTTCTCCACATACATTTCCTATAACTCTTGTTCTACATCCCATATAAGCAACTTCTGTGTCAGGCTTGTTTTCTTTATAGTACTTGAAGTTAAACGGTGCGTCTAAGAAGCTAAAATTTGGGAAAAGTCTTTTTGACGAAACTCTACAAGATAGTTTGAACAAGTCGTAATTAGGGTCATTCTCGTTCAAATTTATTCCTTCTTTTACCTTAAATATTAATATAGGAAATATAGGAGTTTCTCCATTTCCAAGGCCTCTCTCAAAAGAAAGTAAAAGGTTTTTGCTCACAAGTCTTCCTTCTTTACTTGTATCCGTTCCGAAGTTAATACTTGAAAAAGGCACTTGAGCTCCTGCTCTTGAATGCATTGTATTTAAGTTATGAACAAATCCTTCCATAGCCTGATAAGTTCTTCTATCAGTATCTTTTAAAGCTTTATTTTTAGCGAAGTTATGAATTTTCTCAGAAGCCTTGTAATCATTAAGTATTTCATTTATTTTATCTATAAATATTTTATCCATATCTTCACAGATATCTATAGTTTTCATATTGTTAGCTATAAATTCTGATAGACTTTCCTGTATCTCATCAAGTGTATCAAATCTGTCATAATAATTTAGCTCTATTGAGTTTAGCACATGCTCTTTGTACAGCTTTCTATATGTCTTAAGTACACCTTGTGCTAATCCATAATCAAAGAAAGGAATACTTTGTCCTCCGTGCTGATCATTTTGATTTGATTGAATAGCTATAGCTGCAAGTGCCGCATAGCTCATTATATCTTGTGGCTCTCTTAAGTGACCATGTCCAGTTGAGAAACCTTGCTTAAATAGCTTTATCGGATCTATCTGACAACATGTCAATGTCCCCATATTCAAAAAATCCATATCATGTATATGTATGTCTGCATTATCATGGGCAATAGCATGTTCTGGCTTTATAACGAATGTCTTACAAAACTCTTTAGAAACAGCACTTCCATACTGAAGCATAGTTCCCATAGCTGTATTTCCATCTATATTTGCATTTTCTCTTTTTATATCTGCTTTATCTGCATCTGCAAATGTTATTTTTTCGATAGATTTCATAAGCCTAGTTTTAGAGTTTCTTATTCTGCTTCTCTCTGCTCTATAAAGTATATATGCTTCACTAGTTTTTGCGTGTCCATCCTCTATCAAAACCTTTACAACAGCATCTTGTACATCCTCAACACTAGGTATTTTATCTATATACTTTTTATTAAGATAACTTACTACTTTATCAGATATTTCATCAGATAAATTGTAATCAGCTTTTTTACCTTCTTTTTCAGCTACTTCTGAGGCAGCTAGAAATATCGCTCTAGTGATTTTTTCTTTGTTGAAGGTTATTATTCTTCCGTCTCTCTTTTGAACTTTTGTTATCATGCTTTACCTCCGTTACACATTATATTGTGTTTATTATTGACATATACACAATATATAGTCATACATATCCAAAAAAAATCCCCTTAACCAAGTTAAAGGGCTTTTCTTCAGTTTTAACTATACATAGATTATCAGATTTATATCTGTTCGTCAAACAAGTCCAATACATTGAAATTGCTTGTCCGTTTTTTTGAAAGTTAGTAATTATAAGGGTTGTATTTTTAAGAGAAAAATTTTCCTATAATATTAATTGGACATTTTATACTATTTTTAAGTTTGCTAAGATTTTCTTCATTTATCGCTGCAATAACACATGTAGATGGTCCTGCCGATTTTGATATATCTATATTTGATTCAATATATTCTATATTTAGATTTCCAATTTTACTCATAACTTCTGATTCATATTTTATTCCTTTTGATCCAACTGGAATTATGCAATTTATGTATTCTAAATTAATTATTTTCCTAAAATCATCAAAAGAGATTATTTCTTTATCAGTTTGTATATCTATTTCAGATCCTACTTTTGGAATTCCTAAAACGACTATAAGATCATTTTCTCTAGGCTTATTATATTTTTCGTAATCTTTATCAACTCTTCCTATTACAGTTAACCCTAAAAACGTCTGTAATGAAATAAAATTTTCTTCTGTGCTCCCAGTTATAGGTATATCTATTTCATTTTCTCTTAGGAATTTTTTTATTCCGTTTATGATTTCATTTCCACCTTTTTCCATAGAAGTGCCTAGATTATCTACTATGGCTATTGGATTTCCTTTTATTGACATAAGTTCCATCATACATACTCTAGTTGTAAAATATGATACCAATTCATAGGGTGCTTTAACTTTGTCAAACTTTTTAAGCCCTACGCCACAGCATGAGTCACAAGATATTACCAGATATTCTTTGTCATTAATATCTAGAAATAGTAAATCTCTATACTTTTTCAAATTTTATACACCACTTTCTATTATTTCATATATTTTGTTCATATCTACATTTGACTTTACTATGTTCGCTAATTTATTATATTCTTTTTCTTTAAATTCGCTAAATGACTCAACGCTGCTTTCTATTTCTCCTAATCCTTTGCTTTTTCTAACGTTATTTAGTAGTTTTCTAGTGAAATTTATATTATCAAAAATTCCATGTATATATGTTCCTACAACATTTCCTTGACTATTGACAGCTCCTTCTAAATCACTTGTAATCTTACCTAATCTTTCATTAATTCTATCAAAATACACAGATTCACCACACAACTTACTTCTTCCCATATGTATCTCATACCCTTCTATATTACATCCTTTTAATCCTTCTAAATATCCACTTCCCTCATACTCTATTATTCCCTTAACCTGTGTCGTAACCTTTTCATCTTCAAATACTGTTTCTATATCTAAAAAACCTATCCCATCTATTTCTTTTATTCCGCATTCTACACCTTTTGGATCATACAGCTTTTTACCTAACATTTGGTATCCACCGCATATACCAAATATTAACTTACCTTTTTTATGTAGGGCTTTAATTTCTTCTTCTATTCCACTTTCTCTTAAATATATAAGATCTTCTATAGTGTTTTTGCTTCCAGGAATTATTAAGATGTCCGGATTTCCTATAGATTCTCCTCTAAGTACATATCTTACATTTACATCTTCTTGCGTTTGGAACACATTAAAATCAGTAAAATTAGATACATGAGGAAGATATAAAACTTCTATATTTATTTCTTTATTAGACTTTGATCTTCTTTTAAATATTTCACTTAGGCTGTCTTCATCTTCGATATTTATATCACTGTATGGGATAACTCCTAGTACAGGAATCTTTATTATGTCTTCTAACATTTTAAGCCCTGGCTCTAAAATTTTTATATCTCCCCTAAATTTATTTATTATAACTCCTTTAACCCTACTTCTTTCTTCTTCATTAAGAAGCATCATCGTTCCTGCAAGCGATGCAAAAACTCCTCCTTTATCTATATCCCCTATTAAAACAACAGGAGAGTTAGATAGCTTTGCCATTCCCATATTTACTATATCATTTTCTCTAAGATTTATTTCAGCTGGACTTCCAGCTCCTTCTAATACACATATATCATATTCACTAGTCAATTCTTCATATATTTCTTTTATCATATTTTCAAGCTGTGGCTTAAACTTATGATATTCTTGAGCATCCATATTCTTGTGAACTTTTCCTTTGAATATAACTTGAGCTTTCTTATCTGTTGTAGGCTTTAATAATATAGGATTCATTCTAACATCAGGTTCGATTCTCGCAGCCTCTGCTTGAAAAACCTGTGCTCTTCCCATTTCTAATCCTTCCTTAGTTATAAATGAGTTAAGAGCCATATTCTGTGATTTAAATGGAACTGTTTTGTATCCATCATCTTTAAATATTCTACAAAAAGCAGCCGTTATTAAACTCTTTCCTACTCCTGAGCCAGTTCCTTGAAACATAATAGATTTTTTCATTTATTTTCCTCCCAATATATGTATATACTTCCCCTTTATTACTTAAAATCTTAATACTACCTAAAATTTTAGCATCTTTTGCTCAATTTTTCACGTTATGATATATAATTTATATATATAAATCACATAGGAGGAAGTTTATGTTATCTAAAAGACTTAGCAGTATTACTCCATCTTTTACTATAGGAATAAGTTCTAAAGTATCACAACTAAAAAAACAAGGACAAGATATAATCGATTTAAGTATAGGAGAACCAGATTTTTCAACTCCAGATGCTGGAAAAGATGAAGCTGTAAAGGCTATATTCGCAAATAAAACTAAATATGACTTAGTTCCTGGAATAATAGAATTGAGAAATGAAATAGTAGATAAGCTTTATAAAGAAAACAATGTAAAGTATGATACTGATGAAATTGTAATTTCAAATGGAGCTAAACATGCTATAACTAATGCTTTAATATCAATATTAGATTACAATGATGAGGCGCTAATCCCAAAACCTTACTGGGTTAGCTATCCTGAAATGGTCAAATTAGTTGGGGGAGTTCCTGTATTTGTAGATACAAAAAAGGAAAACCAGTTTAAAATTACTCCTCATGAAATAGAAAGTAGTATAACTCCTAATACGAAAATACTATTTTTGTGTAATCCTTCTAATCCAACAGGAGCCATATATACTAAGGATGAACTACAAAGCATAGTTGATGTTTGCGTAAAAAATAATATATACATATTAGCTGATGAAATATATGAAAGTATCTGCTATGGAAATGAGTATATAAGTGTAGCTTCAATATCTAACCATGCAAAGGATATAACCATAACCATAAATGGATTTTCTAAATCTGCTTCTATGACGGGATGGAGGCTTGGGTATTCAGCATCTAACAAAACTTTAGCTAAAGCTATTTCCACTGTACAAGGCCATTTAGTATCTCACCCATCTACTATATCTCAATGGGCTGGATATGGATTTTTGATAAATGCCAAAGATGAAATGAGGCAAATGGTAGAAATGTATAAAAAACGTAGGAACTTAGCTGTTTCCATGCTATCAAAAATAAAAGATTTGGACTATATTTATCCACAGGGTGCTTTTTATGTGTTCATAGATATATCTAATCTTAAAGATAAGCTAAAAACCACTGAGAGCCTTTCTATACAGTTCTGCGAGAGCTTACTTCAAGAAGAAAAAGTCGCTGCTGTACCAGGAATAGCATTTGGAATGGACGATTATATTAGGATTTCATATGCTTGTAGCAACGATGATATTGTAGAAGGTATCCACAGAATAGACAGATTTATTAACAATCTAAATAAATAGTAGAAAAGGTGAGCATTAATTCAATGCTCACCTTCTTGTATTATGACCCAAAATAAAAAAGATTATCTGGCTACGTCCTACTCTCCCAGGAGGCTTCCCTCCAAGTACCATCGGCGCAAAAGAGCTTAACTTCTGTGTTCGGAATGGGAACAGGTGTATCCTCTTTGCTATAGTAACCACATAATCTTAATTGTCTAATATATTTTGTTTGCTTTACATATTTAGTGTAAACTTAAGAATCGACTTTCAAGCCCAAGTTATTTTAATGTACTTGATTTGAATTTACATTCTAGAGTTGACTTTCAAGCTTGCTTGAGGAAACTCGGAATGTGAATCAAATCATAATACTAGTTAAACTAAATATGAAGCATAGTACTTTCAAAACTGCATAGCATATTTGGTCAAGTCCTCGACCTATTAGTACTCATAAGCTGAACACATTACTGCGCTTACACCTTGAGCCTATCAACCAAGTAGTCTTCTTGGGGTCTTACCTTAAAA
>MZGW01000016.1 GCA_002029295.1 Alkalithermobacter paradoxus
GCTATAAAGAGTATATATCAAATTCTAATGTTTGTTCAAAATGCGAGTTTTTACACAAATGTACTGATAGTAAAAACAATAAAAAGGTAGTATCTAGACATGTTTGGGAAGAATATTTAGAAGAAGCCGAGCACCTAAGGCATACTAATTATAATAAAAAAGTGTATGCATTGAGATCACAAACGATTGAAAGAGTGTTTGCTGATTTAAAAGAAAAGCATGGACTGCGTTATACAACTCTTAGAGGAATAGATAAAGTTCGAATGCAGACCCTGCTTGCTTTCGCATGTCTAAATTTAAAAAAGCTGGCAAATTGGAAGTGGAAAAACTCCAAAAGCCAGCTCTTTTTGCAATCTTTTTTTGTTAGGAAAATACATATTTCCAAATTACAGGATATTTTCTCATGCAAGTTAAAATATTTGCCCTTTCGGGCAGATTGTTTTGTCTACAAACTGAAATGCCTATAGTTTAATTTTAAACTATAGGCATTTTTGTTTTTGTAAGATCAAATTGAAGAAATTCACCAAATTATGCAGGAAATTTACATTTAAAACAGAATATATAAAAGTATACAAATAGATATGAGCATAATTAAATAAAAAATAAAACAACAAAAGTTAAATTATTACAATTTTTACTAAGAATAGCTTAACTATCTAAAATGGAAGTTAAATAGAAATGAAAGAAACAAAAAAAGGGCAGACTATCCCCTTGATAAAATTGATGCTTAAAATTTTTAATATAAATTAGGTTAAGCTGTTCTTTTTAATCCCGATAGGGATTTGTATTTATCAACACAGCCAGATTTTATAGCAGCAATTGCAATAGATAAAAGACAAATATGTCCGATTGTATTTAGATTAGAAACAGAGTCAATATTTTTAACAAAAGCTTGCTCAGTATTTAGATTTTTCCATCTAGAATTGTATCTTTCAGATTCAGTTCTAAGACTGTATATTTTCTTGAAAAATATAGAATCACGATTTATAGAAGATCTATAATCAGTGCCAATACTTATGTATTTTACACAACCTCTGTTTTTCTTACCGTTAAAGAATTTTTCGTGGTTACATGGACATAAAGAATCATCTTTAGAAGTTCTAAAAGGACAGCAAAACTTTTGTTTAATATAGGAATCAAAATATTGTTTGCCATCTTTATGCATTGCTAATCCAGCATAGCATATTATATTACCTGTGGATGTTAATTTATTAGATTTTCTTTTGCGTTTATTTAATGCAATGAAAGCATGACCTTTAAGGGTATTACGAATAAAATCATGATTTTGCTTTGAATCATAGCCCTTATCAGCGATAATATAACTACCTTTTTTTTCTTTGAATTATTGGGTTTATCTTCTAGAACTTGAACATTCATAGAGTTATTAGCAGTATGAACACCTAATTTACAATCTTTATCAGAAGAAGGATGGTTGTTTTTAGAAAACTTGTTATTTGCGAAGCATTTAGGATTATTAAATTTAGTGTTAGCTTTAACAGGTGTTGCATCAACTGATATAAAGTTGTTGTCAATAAATCCTAGTTCTTTAAGAATATTAACTTGATTTTTCATGATTTCCTTAAGATAAGAGTTAGATAATTTTTTAACAAATCTCTGAAAAACTGAATATGAAGGCAAAGACTTAAGAATATTAAAACCACAAAGCTGAGCAATGATTAGATTATTTTCTAAAAAATCTTTTAGGTCAGTAATTTTGGCGAACTTCTCACATTTCATAACAATAAAGGCTCTAAAAAGAGCATGGCGAGAATAACCATTAGAACCATATTTAGAAGGAATCTTATCTGGTAATATAGATAAATCAAGGTTATCAAAGATTTTGGTATAAAAATTGATAAGCTTTTGAGAAGTAAAAAGTTCAATTATATTAAATATTTCTTGACGTTGGTACATAGAGATTTCCTCCTTATTGTTTTTGTATTATGTGTGGTTATATAATATAATTCGACAAAAAGAGAGGAAATCCTATGACATAAATTTGAGTGATAAAAAAATTGTGGCCCTATCGGGCTAGTAAAATCAAGGTCTTTGAGTTATGCTCAAGGCTATAATACTAATAGAAAGGAGGTGTAACATTGAAAAATAAAATTATGCTATTTATAGGAGTGTTAACAATACTTATTGTAGCTATATATACATATTATCATTTTTCTAATTCTTCAAATATCATAATGAACTTTGGTGAATCTAATAATTGGAGAATTGAAGCTTTTATGCAAAATAATAAGGATATATATATATTTAGACCTACTTTATATCCGAAGTTTTATCCAGATAATAGTTTAGAATTAGAAGTTATATGGAACCTAGATGAGAAACTATCAATTGATCATGTTAATTCGCCTGAATTAACTAGTATCTATTCATTTAGTGAGACCCAAGCAAAGCATCTTCCAGATATACCATTGCAGAACTTTAATTTTTTAAATGGTAATAGGAAAGAAATCCTTAGATTGTTATCTCAAAGTTCGATTGAAATAGTATGGAGACAAGGGGATGGCGAGATCCAAAAAGAAACAATAAAAATAAATTACAAATAATACATTAAAGGGATAGAAAAAAATGAAAAGAATATTATCGTTGGTAGTTATTTTAGTTTTACTATCGAATACATTTGTCTTTGCTGTAACTGGAGCAAAATATGAGTTGCCAGAGAAAAAACAAGGTTACTTCGATTTAGATATTGAAATGTATCAAAAAGACTATAGTCTAAATAATCCACAAGTTATTTACATTCAAAAGCCTGATGGTAGGAAATATGAAGGTAGAGATTTAGAAGAGTTATTCTCAAAGAACAATACGCAAAGTAAAAGTGATGATGACTTCACAATACTACAGATACCAATAGATCCAGGAACTACTAGAATTGTTACGGGGAACGCTAGTGTTAGTTCATGGGTAATTAGAGATTCTATATCTAAGCGAACTTGGAATCTTTTAAAAGGTTTAACATTAGCAGTAATTGGTTTTATTATTAATCCAGTGGGTGGATTTATACTAGGTGCTGGAGATGCAGTAATAAGCAATGCTGTAACAAATTCACATCAAGTAGAAAGTGTTTCTCAGTTTAATAACAGAACATTAAAAAAGATTGGAGAGGCCTATGATGGAAGTAAATGGGTTCCGTTAGCAGAGTTCCAAAGATGGGAAGAATACTGGCAAAAATATACATATACATACGATAGCCAAGGTAGGGAAACTAATTCATTCAGGTATGTATCTTTTCCTGGTGCTTCTGGAAGAATTATATTGCCAAATACGCCAACAAAAACACAACAGTATGTACATTATAATGATAATTTAAGGCTTTCTTCTATAACATATGAACGATGGCTTATGAAACTTGGGTATTACGTTTATAAATTTAATGAGTCGGGTGCTAATACATCAGTAAATAATTCAACTTGGTGGCAGAATTATGTAAATAGTAAAACAATACAACCATAAGCTCCGCCAAACAAAACTATATAGTGCTTAGATTAAACGCCTAATGGACTAACCCTATATTGCTTACGTACTACTCCCTGTCAAGTAGACCGTAGGATTAATAAATACTCAATTAAGCGACTAGACCCCGATATTCCATTGGGCTATGGTCGTTTTAGTTTTTCTTGCTTTCAGTATGGATCAAACTTTGTATTGTCAGGGATGGTTATTTTTTCGTCCCAAATATGGGAAGGAGTATCTGTTAAGGTGGATTAGCGTTAACCTATATACATAAAAACATTTGAATTATTTTGTGGGATTTAGAGGGAAATGGTGGGTTGGTGTAGAAAAAATAAGTGAATAACAATGCTTATAGCTATTAGATTAAAGATTTGGTTAATCGTTCATAAAGTATGGCACTATAGAAATATTGTACTTATGAGGTAATGAAATTAAAAATTGGAAATTTAAGCTATGTTGAGTAATTCAAAGTGAAATAAGCCGAATTGAAAGGTTGGGCATAAGAAAATTAGATTAAACTACTGGTAACCTGAGGCTTGGAGTATTGCAGTTAGGAGAATGTTCTGTAAATTTCAACAAAAAGTTTAATATAAATTATGAATATAACTATTAGTATTCATAATTTTTTATGCTTACTAAAAATTTCAAAAGGGTGTGGTTAGTACAATGAATCCACAATTAATTTATATTTATATTAAAGATATTGGCAGGTGTTTTGTAAGCGTCAAAGAATCTCCGCCTATACTTCAACTATCAGCTTTGTTAAACTACAGATAATAAACTTCTAAGGAGTGTGATCTGTTTGGCTAATAAAGCGGTAGCTGTTGATTGGGAGGATATCTTATCGAAGTTCGCTACATACAAAGGGACAATCAAATCCTTCTGTAAAGAGAATAATATAAGTCCTCATTAATTCTATTATCAGAGAAAGGCAGCCAAAAAGAGAGTTACCCCTGTATTCCATGCTATTGATTTTAAAGAAGATGCTATTCCATCTAATTCGAGTTTAACCTCAAGCATTAAAATAGAAATAGGCAAGGCTAAGATTCATATACCAAGTCATGATAGAGCAGCTCTAACAAATATTCTTGGAATGATTATGGAATCATGTTAAATATAGACCAGGTAGATAAGGTATATTTGGCTTGTGGGATAACTAATCTTAGGAAAAACATAGATGGATTGAGTTTGATAGTACAGACCCAGTTTAAGCTAGATCCTTTTGAAAAAGCCCTGTTTGTTTTTTGCAATAAGCAGATGAATAAGCTTAAGATATTGCATTTTGATGATGGTTTTTGGCTATACTACCATCGATTAGAAAGAAGTAAGTTTAAGTGGCCTATGTCAAAGGCAGAAGCTCTTAAGGTTTCCAAAGAAGAATTAAAATGGCTACTAAAGGGGTATGAAGTAAGAACTGGTTCAAAATTCAAACCTATTGAAGCGAGAAATTGTTTTTAAAAAAGATACCATAAAACCATATGAAATGTTTAAATTTCAATGAATTTATGGTATAATTATTTCATGAAAAAAAAGAAAATGAGGATAGAAAAATGAGTCACTTAAACTTAGAAAACCAGCTTGACGAAAAAACTAAAGAGTTGATTTTAAAGATGGAAGAAGAGCTTGAATCCAAGGATCAAGAAATAGCCACCTTAAAAATGAACTGGCATATCTAAAAAATCAAATTCTTAATAAAAATAGAAGAATATTTGGTTCTTCCACTGAACAGACAAGTGCTATGCAACTATCATTCTTTGATGAAGCTGAAAATCATAGCAACTTAAAAGCTGAAGAGCCTACTGTTGAAGAGATTACCTACAAGAGAACTAAGCCCTCTCAAAATACAGGGAAGAAAGATAACTTAGCCAATCTAGAAAAAGTAGTTATTGAGCATAAATTAGATGAAGACCAACAATCCTGTAAGGACTGCTCAAGTGACTTAGTAGTTATAGGTACTAAGTCTAAAGAAATTCTCAAGTACATGCCAGCGAAGCTATATGTAGAAGAGCATATAACCTACAGCTACGCTTGTAAAACCTGTGAAGAGAATAATGAACAGGCTAATATAGTAACTACAAAGGCTCCAAGAACCCTGCTCCATAAAAGCATGGCCTCTAACGAGCTTCTTAGTCATGTAATCAATTTAAAATATCATTATGCTATGCCTTTATATAGGCAAGAAAGCTATTTCAAAATGATGGGTGCCCACCTTTCAAGGCAAACCCTTTCAAATTGGATTATTGCCACAGCCATAGAGCTACAGCCAATC
Source organism: Alkalithermobacter paradoxus (assembly GCA_002029295.1). Lineage (GTDB taxonomy): Bacteria > Bacillota > Clostridia > Peptostreptococcales > Peptostreptococcaceae > Alkalithermobacter > Alkalithermobacter paradoxus. Next base: position 5,738 of record MZGW01000016.1, read on the forward strand.
TACCAGCTACTTAAGGAAGAACTCCTAAAACGAGACTATATCCAGGCTGACGAAACAGTGGTAAAAGTCTTAGATGATAAGGGGAAAGAGTCAAAGAAACAAAAATACATGTGGCTCTATAAGTCCCCAGATAAAGATAGTCCTATCGTCATTTATGACTATCAAAAGACAAGGTCGGGGTCTTGCCCTAAAGGATTTTTAAGTGGGTTTTCCGGAAACCTCCAGACTGATGGCTACGCCGGTTATAACAAGGTTGAAAATATAAAAAGAATATACTGCCTTGCCCACATTAGAAGAAAGTTCCACGATATAATAGTACATTTAGATGAAGAAGCCCTAAAGACTTCAAGAGCATTAATAGGGTTTAATTATTGTGCCAAACTTTATGATATAGAAAAGAATCTCAGAGATAAGCATAGTGAAGAAGAAAATTACTATGAACTTCGTAAAAAAGGAAGGCAGGAATTATCCGAGCCAATTATAGAAGAGTTTATAAAATATGTAGATGAAGAGATTGAAAATGTAGTTCCAAGAAGTCCCCTTGGAGCAGCTTTAGCATACACAAAACCCCTTTTGCCAAGTCTAAAAGCTATTTTAGAAGATGGATCATTAGAGATAGATAACAACTCAGCGGAACGCTCTATAAAACCCTTTGTAATGGGGAGAAAAAATTGGTTATTCTCAGCTTCAACCAAAGGTGCAGAGTCCAGTGCCTTATTATATAGTCTAATAGAAACCGCTAAAAATAATGATTTAGTTGTTGAAAAGTACCTGCTATACTTAATCGATAGCTACTCAAACATAGATCCCAACGATAAGGAAAGTTTACTAAAAATATTACCTAATTCAAAGGATCTGCCTGAGGATTTAAAAATTAAAACCAAGCAATAAAAAAGATAATCCAGTAGAGCAGGTAACTAACCTCTACTGGATTTATTGTATCAAGTATTGTTTTTTATTTCTATACGTCGATTCTTTGACGCTTACGATGAAAATTGTGAATATTGTGGATGTAATGAAAATAGTAGTAGAGCCACGTATTAAAAAAAATATATATGTCTATTACGTTTCATTGGTACTTCTTACAGTTGCTATTTCATTACCACATTCTGTATTGACAGTTTTACTATTGTCTAAAG
>MZGW01000017.1 GCA_002029295.1 Alkalithermobacter paradoxus
AAAAATAATTTGGCTCATATGAGCTGACTTTATGGTTAATTGAATTACTATTCGTCTGCTGTTTAATTTTCAATGTTCTTTTGTCCTTTTCTCAAGGACAAGTAATACTATATCATCATTTTAAACTGTCGTCAACATATTTTTTGTATTTTTATTTATACCATTTTATTACAAATGTTTTTTGTGATCAAAAAAGATTGTATCTTTCGATACAACCTTTTTTCTATTCATCCGGTGTTTCTATATATGTTTTAGGATAGTTTACAGAAGCTACTATAGTGTTGTAATCTCCTAATATATCTACACCACTAGGTGCCTGTAAATCAGCTACTCTCAAGTGTTCTCCATGTCCAAGCTCAGATATATCTATATCTATCTCTGCTGGTTGAGTGTATGCGTTATATTTAACTTCTACATCCATTAATTGTTGTTGAACAATAAGACCTTGTCTCTCTAGTTTATCTTTATTTACTAAAACTACAGGAATATGTGTGTGAATTACATCTTCTTTATTTACCTTATGTAGGTCAAAATGAATTATCTCTTTATCTATACTATGATTTTGAACTTCTTGTATATATACAGTATGCTTTTCATTTTCAAAAGTAACATCAAATATTTTGTTCTCTTTGTTTGTTTTATAAATTTCTTGTAACTCTTTCTTATTCGCTACCACCTGTACTGGTTCGAAATTTTTACCATATACAATGCCTGGTATAAGTCCTTGCTTTCTCAATTTCTTATTGTTCATATTAAAAGAATCTCTCAATGTTAAATGCATATAGTAATACCTCCCACAAATTTTGTATCTTCTAAAAGGTATTATTAACATTAAGATTTTCTTTAATACAATATTTTTAATTTTATTTGTATGTTTTTTACATAATTTTTTATTACACTAGGTTTAGCATTCTAGTTAAAACATCCTTTAATTTACGATTTCCTAGCTCCTCATGTGATAATACAAATATAGTCTTAATACTTTCTTCTACCTCATCATATCTATACGAATACGCCATACATATAGATTCTTGTGGCATAACCTCTTCTAATTCCATCGCCATTGTGTCTGCTATATCCATATATTCACTTAGAATATCCTCTAATTCTTCATTTTCAAGTTCATACCCATCTTCTTCTAATATTTCATTCAAAGTCTTAGCACTTATAGATAGATTTATAGCTACTATATCTTCTCTTTTAGATCTTGAACTAATATCTTCAACATTGTCAAAACAACTGTTTTTTAATATTATATCTACTATTTCTTTACTATCTATAACCCTATCTCCGAAAACTACATACATACTAAACCTCTCCTTTTTTCATTAGTTAAGCTAACACAAAAAAAGAAACCTTAACACGGCTTCTATGTTTTACTTAATTATATATATTTATTCATTTTATGTAAACATTATACTATTAGTAGATATCTTATTAAAACCATAGCACACACACCTATAACTCCTAGATGACCTGCTATAAAAGATGTTGCAAGATTTACTCCTAAGTTTAAATCTACTCCTAATATAGTCAACCCTTGATTTAATATGAATAATGATAATCCACCAACTAATATTCTAAAAATAAATCTCCCTAGGAAATTTAAAGGGCCAATTAATAAAAGTACTATTGTATATATGCTCAATAAAGTTGCCCCAAAAACTATAAGTAGCTTGATTTGTGTAATGTCATTCATTTCATATCCCCCCAAAAACTACATTAACTGAAATTTAAGCTCATGCACTACAAACTATACACACTTTTACTCTTTACTCCACTTTCCTTAGCCTTCTTTAAAAAATATGAGTACCTAGACTTTGCTGCTTCTAATCTAAATACTGCATAATCTACCAAATCAGGGTCTTTTACGCTTTGGAAAAATGATTCGGCTGATTTAAGGTCTGAGTATGCATTTCTCAATTCATTTATTAATTGATCCTCTTCATCTATCTCTTTCTTAAAGAAATTTATATAAGTCATTTATATTCCTCCTCCTTACTTTATATTCTAGATTTTAGACCTTAATTACAAAATATATACTCCTAAATTTAAAACTTCTTCAATATAAAATATACTTATTATAGCTTGTATTATTTCTTAAATTATAGAAAAAAAGAATCAGGAAATTATTCCCTGATTCTTTGATCCTATGCTAAATTTTTTATCAAATAATATAAAGTTCTAACCCCTGCACCAGTTCCACCTTTAGATATATATTCTAAGTCTTTATTACTCCATGAAGTTCCTGCTATATCCATATGAATCCAAGGTTTATCTTGAACAAATTCCCCTATAAATAATCCTGCTGTTATAGTTCCTGCATCTTTCCCACCTACATTTTTTAGGTCTGCATTATCAGACTTTATAAGTTCTTTATATTCAGGAAAGTTAGGCAATCTCCAGATTTTTTCTCCTGCTTCTTTAGAAGATTTCTCTAAACAGCTGTATAAATCATCATCATTAGATATTACAGCTGTAGTTATAGTTCCTAATGCTACTAATGCAGCCCCTGTCAAAGTAGCTATATCTATAACTTTATTAACTCCTTCTTTTTCTATTATATAATGCACTGCATCAACCAATGTCAATCTACCTTCTGCATCTGTATTAAGAACCTCTATAGTTTTTCCAGCCATAGATCCTATTATATCTCCTGGTCTATATGCATTTCCTGATATCATGTTTTCACAAGCAGCAACAACTGCTACTACATTAGCCTTAAGTTTCATCTTGCTTATAGCGGACATAGCACCTATTACCGCAGCAGCTCCACCCATATCAGATTTCATTTCTGCCATGCTATTTGTAGGTTTTATAGACAATCCACCGCTATCATAAGTAAGTCCTTTTCCAACAAGACCTATTATATTATCTTTATTATCCTTATCTCCTGTATATCTCATTACTATAAATCTTGGTGGGTTTGATGATGCTCTTGCAACCTCTAAATAAGCCTTCATTCCTAATTCTTCTATTTTATTCTCATCATAAATCTCTACTTCAAAATTGCTTTCATTTCCTATATTTATAGTTTCATTAGCAAGTTCTACAGGCCCTAGCTTGTTAGCAGGCTCATTTACTAAATATCTTGCTATTATAGTAGCATTTGCTAAAATAGTTCCTTCTTTTATTTTCTCCTCTATATCACTTAAATCAGTACTTTTGCTGTATTCTAAACTTACAGTGTTTATAGTAGATTCTTTTCTGTCGCTCTTATATTTGTCAAATTTATAATTACTAAGTATAGCACCCTCACATAATTCTTTTGTATATTCTTTAACAAAACTTTCATCTAGATTGTCCAGGTTAATTTGTATATATTCTGACTTAAGTTTTTTACACTCTTTTATAGCTTTTCCTATACATTTTCTTACCTTTTCTCCATCTAATTCTTCTTTTGATCCTAATCCAAGTAGTATTATTTTTTTAGGATTTTCTTTTCTAAATAGCTCTATAACTTTGATTTCTTTATCTTTACCACTAAATTTTTCTTCATTTATTATGTATTCTACCTTTGTATTTATTTCATCGCCTAAATTTATGTTTATCATTCCCTTATTTTCAACTTTGTAATAAGGCAGTACGATTGTATCTACTTGTTTCATATCTAGTTGATTTATTTTTATATCCATCTCTATTCCTCCTTTGATTTTACACTGTAAGATTAATATTTAGTTTTCAATATTAAGAATATTAAAATAAATATTGTTGATATTGTCAAGGGCTAGTGGTATTTTTTTATTTTATATCAAAAGGCTGTATGTATCTCATAAAAAATATGTTATGTAAAAAAGAAGATAGAAATATTTCTATCTTCTTTAGGTGTATTTACGATATATCAAGATATTTCATCGTAATAAAAATAGCTTAAAAGTTAATCTACTAGAGTTTATTTTAGCTCTAGTATAAGCCTTTAACAATAATTATTCCTATAACAAGTACCACTGAAATATCTATTATGTAATTTAGTCTAGCTTTCTCATTGCTTAATCTATTAATACAAATCCTTAAAATAGCAAGTATAAATAATAAACCATACAAGTGGGGCTGGATATTGTTTATAAATAAGTAAATAGTGATAATTATTAATATGATTGATATAGCTTCTAGTTTGTTTGACATATATACCTCCTTTGCATTTAAATGTTTTTACCTGTTTTAAGAAAAATGCTAAACTGGAAGGTATCCATATATCCTTGTTGGTTGAAAAAAAAAGAAGATAGAAATAATTCTATCTTCTTTAATATTGGTGCGCCCAGAGGGAGTCGAACCCCCAACCTTCTGATTCGTAGTCAGACACTCTATCCGGTTGAGCTATAGGCGCGTGTGTTATTTGACATAAAAAAAGTGGAGGCGGCACCCAGATTTGAACTGGGGGTGAAGGAGTTGCAGTCCTCTGCCTTACCACTTGGCTATGCCGCCTTATTTTTATAATTTATTATATTCACATTAGCAATTAAATATACATATTTTTTGGGGTGGATAACGGGATTCGAACCCACGACCTCCAGAGCCACAATCTGGCGCTCTAACCAACTGAGCTATACCCACCATATTTGGTCGAGGTGGAGGGACTCGAACCCCCGGCCCCATGGTCCCAAACCACGTGCGCTACCAAACTGCGCTACACCTCGATATATATTTAATTAAAATGGTGGGCCTTCAGGGACTCGAACCCCGGACCTGCCGGTTATGAGCCGGACGCTCTAACCAACTGAGCTAAAGGCCCCCATATGGTAGCGGCAACTAGATTCGAACTAGTGACCTTTCGGGTATGAACCGAACGCTCTAGCCAACTGAGCTATGCCGCCATGTATGGTGCCCAGAGGCGGAATCGAACCACCGACACGGGGATTTTCAGTCCCCTGCTCTACCGACTGAGCTATCTGGGCATTTGGCGGAGAGGGTGGGATTCGAACCCACGGCCCCTTGCGGAGTCACTGGTTTTCAAGACCAGCTCCTTAAACCACTCGGACACCTCTCCATATTTGGTGACTCATCCGCGACTCGAACGCGGGACACCCTGATTAAAAGTCAGGTGCTCTACCGACTGAGCTAATGAGTCTTATTAATTTGGCTGGGGATGCTGGACTCGAACCAGCGAATGCAGGAGTCAAAGTCCTGTGCCTTACCGACTTGGCGAATCCCCAGTATTTGGTGTGCCTGAAGGGATTCGAACCCCTGACACGTGGCTTAGAAGGCCACTGCTCTATCCAGCTGAGCTACAGGCACATATTGGAGCGGGCGAAGGGGATCGAACCCTCGCAGCCGGCTTGGAAGGCCGGAACTCTACCACTGAGCTACGCCCGCGTGTTTTTATTTTGGAGCGGAAGACGAGATTCGAACTCGCGACCCTCGCCTTGGCAAGGCGATGCTCTACCACTGAGCCACTTCCGCTCATTTGGTGCGGATGGAGGGACTTGAACCCCCACGGTTGCCCGCTAGATCCTAAGTCTAGTGCGTCTGCCAATTCCGCCACACCCGCATGTGTTTTTTGGTGGAGGGGACTGGATTCGAACCAGTGAAGGCATTGCCAACAGATTTACAGTCTGCCCCCTTTGGCCACTCGGGAACCCCTCCATATTTGGAGCTGGTGATGGGACTCGAACCCGCAACCTGCTG
>MZGW01000018.1 GCA_002029295.1 Alkalithermobacter paradoxus
ATATTAATGCTAAAATAACATTGTACAAAGTTGCTAATATTTTTATGTACAACACTAACAAGATTTTTTATAGTATTAATGGGTGATGAATATGATTCTAAAGATGAACATTAATACTGAAATAGACATAAACTCAGTAAAAGATTTAGATAAGTTAAAAATATTAGTGGAGGTCAACAATTTGGAAAAACCAAATTTCAGTGAATTAGGAAGAACATTAGGAGTTGATAGAAGAACAGCTAAAAAATATTATGAAGGCAACTTAAAAAAAGAACGAAAACAGAAAAAATCGAAGATAGATGATTACCATGATATAATCACTTCTTTACTATCCAAAGATAATAAACAGATATTCTATTACAAATCACATCTATATAGATATCTCGTTAGAGAGCATGGTCTTACGTGCTCTAGGAGTAATTTCAATTACTTTATTTTGAACAATAAAAAATTTGCTGAGTACTTTAAGCCAAAATCTAAAAAAGATGCTATAAAATCTGAAACACCATTTGGCAAACAAGCTCAGTTTGATTGGAAAGAAAAGCTTAAATTTTCATTTAGAAATGGAAGTGAGATGGTGCTAAATGTAGGTAGCTTAGTACTATCTGCCTCAAGATTTAAAGTGTGGACAATTTATCCTTCAACTAATCAAAATCATTTATTTGATTTTCTAGTTAATGCATTTGAGACATTAGGTGGAGTTCCAAAAGAAATATTAATTGATAATGCATCAACCATGATGGATCAAGCAAGAACTGAACGTTCTAAGGGAAAGATTAATAACAAATTTAAACAATTAGCAGATGATTTTGAATTTAAAGTGGTTCCTTGTATCAGAGCTAGACCTAATACTAAGGCAAAGGTAGAAAATCCAATGAGAGTAATCGATGAAATAATGAATTATAATGGTATTGTGGAAAACTTAGAGGAGTTACATAAAAAGATGAACATTATAACAAATGAAGCTAATTCAAGAATTTGTCAAGCTACAGGCTTACCGCCTATATTAGTTTTTAACAAAGAAAAAGAACATCTCCTACCACTACCACATGATAAAGTATGTTCTTTTTACAAAAATATCACCGCTTCAGCAAAGGTGAATACAAATGCTCTCTTTAAGTATAAACAGAACATGTACTCTGTTCCACCTGAGTTAATTGGTAAAACAATTGTTATAGAGGCCACTGAGAATAACCTCTATGTGTATTATAACAAAAATTTAGTTACAATACACAGTATTTCTAAAAGTAAAGTTAACTATCATAATGATCATCATATTCAGCTGTTAGGAATGACGTTCAAAAGCCAAAATGAAGAGACAGTATCAGAATACGCTAATAAACATTTTAAAGAATTGGAGAAATTTAATGAACAATTATCAGAAATTATGTGAAAATTTAAAATACTTAAAGCTAACAGAAATAAGTTTTAAATTAGACGAATACATAAGCAAGGTAAATGAAGGTGAAATAAGTCTTGTGGATGCACTCTACGAGCTTACAGCAAAAGAAATTGAAGTAAAGAACTTTAATGCTACTAATGCAATGGTTAAAGTGGCTGGGTTTCCTCATTTAAAAGAAATAAAAGATTTTGATTTTGACTTTCAACCCAAAATAAATAAAAAGCAATTTTTAGATTTTGAGAGTTTAAGATTTTTAGAAAATAATAGTAACATAATATTGATTGGTAATAGTGGCGTGGGTAAAACCCACCTTGCCACTTCAATTGGCATAGCTGCCGCTAAGAAAAGAATAAGCACATATTTTATAAAATGTCATGATTTAATTGATCAGCTTAAGAAAGCATATTTAGAGAATAGGCTTGAAAGCAGAATAAAACATTTCAGTAAATATAAGCTGTTGATAATTGATGAAATAGGTTATTTACCAATTGGTGAGCAGGAGGCTAAAATGTTTTTTCAACTAATTGACAAGCGATATGAGCAAAAAAGCACAATAATCACTAGTAATATAAATTTATCAGATTGGAGTCAAATATTTGTGGATAATATGCTAGCTAGCGCTATTCTTGATAGACTTGTTCACCACTCCAGCATCGTAAATATATTAGGCAACTCTTATAGAACTGCTTCTGCGCTCTCTAAGATTTCTAATAAAGAAACCTAGCAAAACTGTACATAAAAATATTGGCATAATCGTACAAAATAACCTTGACATTAATA
>MZGW01000019.1 GCA_002029295.1 Alkalithermobacter paradoxus
CGCTCGACTTGCATGTGTTAGGCACGCCGCCAGCGTTCATCCTGAGCCAGGATCAAACTCTCAAAAATAATTTGGCTCATATGAGCTGACTTTATGGTTAATTGAATTACTATTCGTCTGCTGTTTAATTTTCAATGTTCTTTTGTCCTTTTCTCAAGGACAAGTAATACTATATCATCATTTTAAACTATCGTCAACACTTTTTTTGTATTTTTTATCATAATATTAATTTTTATATTATTTCTTAGTCTTTTGTATATTCTAATACACATCTTGAAAAAATAATATTAAACGAAAATGAATGGGGTGCTAAATATGAATGATAGATTAAACTATCTAAAGAAGCTCTATGAAGATGGTTATAGATGTATATACTACGATTGCAATAAAGATGAAGTCTTCACTGTATATCTCAAGAACTTTGATAACGAAAAAAGTGAAACTGTTGAGATTAACGACCATAATGAATTTGGACAATTTAAGTCATACATCGATAGCCTTAATAATTTCAGCGGCTAAATGCTTATTTTTAAATATAGAAAGGAGCACTATGCTCCTTTCTTATTTATATATTAAATTGTATAGTTTCTTTTATAATCTAGTCAACATACTAATGATGCACATTTACATAGTGATTTTATTTTCTATATAGCTTGTGTAGTCAGCTCATATCATAAACTTCATACTTGCATCATTAGAACAAAGTCTTTCTTTGAAAGATTTTAAAAGAAGACTTTGTTAAAATACATTACGTAAATTATGACTTGTCCACAATTCATTAAAGTACATAATTTCCTATGCGTTATAAATAAAGCATTCTACAATATTTTCCCATTTTCTTTTCTCATATTACTTATCACTCTGGACAATAAATTCACTAATATGTTTCTTTCTTCTTGCATTTTCTTCTTTTTTGATAGATAATCTGACAAATAGATCACTTTAGCATTCTTCATTAACAATCACATCCTATTTGAGTTAATCTTTCATAGATTATATTTCTATTTTTCATCCTTATTTCCTTCCTGTATACCATATTTATTTTCTAGACGAAGAGGCTCTATGATTTTTGGTATTGGTAATTGAAAATTTCCATAAAAATAGCTTAGAAAGATGTTCTCTCTAAGCCAATGGATTATATTTTATTTAGATAAGTTGCTTATTTTTGTCCTCAACACCAGTTAACAAGGAATCATTTATTCTTACTATCTTCATAGCGTATACCTTATTGACGTATCATTTTTTAATCTACTATCACATAGCCCTTTATATATATTGCAGTTATAAACTTGTTAAATCGTTCTACAAAGTAGCTTGACTTTGTTGCTTTTTCTTTTAGGGAACCATCTTCATTTCGTAAACTGTTGCACAACTCATCAAGTGCATCTTTAAGTTCCGACAGATAAGTAAAGTCTGATTCATCAAGTTCATCTCCATTAATATGCTTTTGATAAATACTTTCAAATTTATCTTGTACAAAAGTGATAGCCATATATGCATCACCTAATCCTTCTAAAAAATAATGCTCCTTCCAAAGTACATTATATCTTAATGCATAATCAGTAATACGGAAATGCTCCACTAGCTCCGCTAAATAGATCCTTGTAGCACCTATTGCTGCATCAAATGTTTCATCTGACCTTGATAGTGCCAAGCCAAGATTAACTGAAACTGAGTATACCTTATGGGTCGCTGAAGATACAAAATGAGTTTTAGCATTATTATATAATCTTATATTTCCTCCAATTTGGATAAATGCTAGAATACAGATCAACAGAAGTATTATTAATATTTTATTAGTTTGTTTTTTCATCTTAAGATCCCCTTCATAGTTTTTGATAATTAGCTTTAATTTTACTTATCTACTTGTTGGTAGTTGCCATAGTTGTTTCATTTTAATCACCACTTCAACTTTATTATATTGATAAATTACGCAATGATGTACTGTTCTATCTTCATGTATATATTAATGTCAAGGTTATTTTGTACGATTATGCCAATATTTTTATGTACAGTTTTGCTAGGTTTCTTTATTAGAAATCTTAGAGAGCGCAGAAGCAGTTCTATAAGAGTTGCCTAATATATTTACGA
>MZGW01000020.1 GCA_002029295.1 Alkalithermobacter paradoxus
TACCCAACCGCAAGGAGGGGGCTGCCGAAGGTGAAATCGATGACTGGGGTGAAGTCGTAACAAGGTAGCCGTATCGGAAGGTGCGGCTGGATCACCTCCTTTCTAAGGAGTAATAGTCTGCTGTTTAATTTTCAGCGTTCTTGCTGAAAAGAATATGGGGATGTAGCTCAGCTGGGAGAGCACCTGCCTTGCACGCAGGGGGTCAGGAGTTCGATCCTCCTCATCTCCACCATAGTACTTTGAAAACTGTATAGCATATATAAAAATATTTAGGTCAAGTTATTAAGGGCGTAGGGCGGATGCCTTGGCACCAAGAGCCGATGAAGGACGTGGTAAGCTGCGATAAGCTTCGGGGAGGCGCAAGCAACCTTTGATCCGAAGATTTCCGAATGGGGAAACCCATCTAGAGTAATGTCTAGATATCCTTAGATGAATACATAGTCTAAGGAGGGGAACCAGGGGAACTGAAACATCTAAGTACCCTGAGGAGTAGAAAGAAAATTCGATTCCCTAAGTAGCGGCGAGCGAAATGGGAACAGCCCAAACCTATAAAGCTTGCTTTATAGGGGTTGTGGACATAACACAAAAGAGTAAACTTTCGTATTCGAATAGATCTGGAAAGGTCAACCATAGAAGGTAACAGTCCTGTAGATTAAACGAAAGAGCTTAAGTTATGATCCAGAGTACCACGGGACACGTGAAACCCTGTGGGAAGCAGGGGGGACCACCCCCCAAGGCTAAATACTACTTGGTGACCGATAGCGCATAGTACCGTGAGGGAAAGGTGAAAAGAACCCCGGGAGGGGAGTGAAATAGAACCTGAAACCCTACGCCTACAAACTGTGGAAGCACATTTTTAGTGTGACCGCGTACTTTTTGTAGAACGGGCCAACGAGTTACGGTAAGTAGCAAGGTTAAGGACTTAAGGTCTGGAGCCGCAGCGAAAGCGAGTCTTAAACGGGCGTTTAAGTTACTTGCCGTAGACCCGAAACCAGGCGACCTACCCATGGACAGGATGAAGCGAAAGTAAAATTTCGTGGAGGTCCGAACCCACGCACGTTGAAAAGTGCGGGGATGAGCTGTGGGTAGCGGTGAAATTCCAATCGAGCCTGGAGATAGCTGGTTCTCCCCGAAATAGCTTTAGGGCTAGCCTCGAGCGTAGAGAAAAGGAGGTAGAGCACTGACTGTCCTAGGGGCCCTTTGGGTTACCGAAGACTATCAAACTCCGAATGCCTTATTCTTTTACTCGGGAGTCAGACTATGGGTGATAAGATTCATAGTCGAAAGGGAAACAGCCCAGACCGTCAGCTAAGGTCCCTAAGTATGAGTTAAGTGGAAAAGGATGTGGGATTGCACAGACAACCAGGATGTTGGCTTAGAAGCAGCCACTCATTTAAAGAGTGCGTAATAGCTCACTGGTCGAGTGATCCTGCGCCGAAAATTACCGGGGCTAAAACTCATCACCGAAGCTACGGCATCCGTAAGGATGGGTAGGGGAGCATTCTCTAAGGGTTGAAGCTAAACCGTAAGGATTGGTGGACTTTAGAGAAGAGAGAATGTTGGCATGAGTAGCGAGACGTGGGTGAGAATCCCACGGGCCGAAAACCTAAGGTTTCCTGAGGAAGGTTCGTCCGCTCAGGGTTAGTCGGGACCTAAGCCGAGGCCATTTGGCGTAGGCGATGGACAACAGGTTGAGATTCCTGTACCACCAATTACCGTTTGAGGAATGGGATGACGCAGAAGGATAGGCTATCCTACCGCTGGTCGCGTAGGTCCAAGCATTGAGGGAGTTAAGATAGGCAAATCCGTCTTAACATATCCTAGGATGTGATGGGGAGCGAAAT
>MZGW01000021.1 GCA_002029295.1 Alkalithermobacter paradoxus
TCTCCATTTGCTTTTTGAAGAGTTCTATTTTCTGTAAATGTAGTTGTATTATATACATTAAGAAGATTTCCGTTTGAATCTGTAACTTTTGCATTTACTATAGAAACAGAGCTTGGAACAACAAAATGCCTTGAAGCATTATAAACTCTTGCATAAGCTACATATTCTTTTCCAGCCTCTATAGTATAAACTCTATTTCCACGTGTATCTGTTATTCTTGTTACTTCATCTTCATTTACATGTAAATCTGGAGAATAAATAGGGCCTAGTGCTAAATAGTTATCAGACATATTTAAATCATCAGGATAAAGTCCACTATTATGATGATTCCAATCTATTCTAGCTTCCAAAATGACAGGTATATCATTAAGCGATCTACCATTTACTCTATAATGCTCAAGTAAAGGAGATGTTTCCCCTCTCCAAGTAGCATCTACATTGTTTGGTCTTGGGAATGTAAATTCATGAGTAATTGTTACTGTTTGATTTCTTCTTAATATTCCATTATAAGTTAGAGGTATACGCACATTTCTTTTATTAGGATCTGAAACAGTATCTGCACTGTATGATATATCCAGTATAACACGAGGATTTGTAACATCAACTCCAGATCTATTTCTAACATCAATTTCTATTACATAAGTTTCTCCTGGATAAAATCTTCCTGGTATTCCTGTTGTACTTATGTTTGCAAAATCATTACTTCTTGTTATTGTAGATGGGTTTCCTCTTTGTTTATCTCTTATACTTAATCTCATTAGTGCTAAACTTTTTTCATATGGAGCTGCTATTGACATTGTTGTATATCTATAAATAGGATTACCTTTGCTATCAGGAATCCAGTGCACCCCAGCAATTGCTCCTGCTATATGATTTGTTCTTAGTGATAAAACTGAAAAATAATCTGCTAAATTATCTATAAGCTGCTGTTCTGTAATGGAGCTATTATAATTAGGTTCTCTTTCTACATTACCTTTTGAATTAATAATAAATCTATTCATTTTAAGTAAAAAGTTTTTTATACTCTCAGCTCCTGCAAGCTCTTTTATAATAGCTCTAAACGTTTCATTTCTTTGAGCTTTATAATTAGAAGTATTATATATCGACACTGATGGGATAAATCTTTGAGTTTGAGTATGTTCCCAAGGAGTTTTTATCCAGTTTCTTTCACTAAAAGTAGACACTGTCGAAACATCACGTGGGAAAAATGGATTTGTTATCATGTGTCCTCCAGCGGTATATCCAATGTTTCTCCATTCTCCTCTTATCGTTCTTTGATTTTGAGCTAAGTTTAAAATAGTTCCTATCTCTTTATCTGTTAAATTTCTTGCATATGATGCAGGATAATCTATCCTAGGTCTTAACATTAAAGTTCTATGCCCTTGAGATTCCTCTTTACTATCACTAACATTATACTTAGGATTTTGTGGCTTAGCAGGTAAAGACTTTGGACTTAAGTCTATTAAACTTGCAGGTTTAAAGTTTTGATTTGTTCCTCTTATAGGTCTTAAACTATCTGGACTTCCATGAGTTGCTGTTTGTATTCTATTAATATATAAATCCCCTGCATAGTCATGAATAGCACTTCTAATTCCTTTATCACCTCCTGCTAGCTTTTTTTCTTGTGAAGTTCCCCATAAGCTATAATAAAGTATCCCTTGCTGCATATTTGCATAAAATA
>MZGW01000022.1 GCA_002029295.1 Alkalithermobacter paradoxus
CTCCGCTCGACTTGCATGTGTTAGGCACGCCGCCAGCGTTCATCCTGAGCCAGGATCAAACTCTCAAAAATAATTTGGCTCATATGAGCTGACTTTATGGTTAATTGAATTACTATTCGTCTGCTGTTTAATTTTCAATGTTCATACTAAATATGGTAGCGGCAACTAGATTCGAACTAGTGACCTTTCGGGTATGAACCGAACGCTCTAGCCAACTGAGCTATGCCGCCACATTTGGTGCCCAGAGGCGGAATCGAACCACCGACACGGGGATTTTCAGTCCCCTGCTCTACCGACTGAGCTATCTGGGCAAAATGGTGGGCCTTCAGGGACTCGAACCCCGGACCTGCCGGTTATGAGCCGGACGCTCTAACCAACTGAGCTAAAGGCCCTCATCACTATGGTGGGCTTAGCTGGACTCGAACCAGCGACCTCACGCTTATCAGGCGTGCGCTCTAACCACCTGAGCTATAAGCCCCCTTCACTTTGGTCGAGGTGGAGGGACTCGAACCCCCGGCCCCATGGTCCCAAACCACGTGCGCTACCAAACTGCGCTACACCTCGATATATGGCGGAGAAGGAGGGATTTGAACCCTCGCGCCCCTTGCGAGACCTACTCCCTTAGCAGGGGAGCCTCTTCAGCCACTTGAGTACTTCTCCATTTAATATTGGCGGAGAGGGTGGGATTCGAACCCACGGCCCCTTGCGGAGTCACTGGTTTTCAAGACCAGCTCCTTAAACCACTCGGACACCTCTCCATATTTGGTGACTCATCCGCGACTCGAACGCGGGACACCCTGATTAAAAGTCAGGTGCTCTACCGACTGAGCTAATGAGTCTTATTAAATTGGCTGGGGATGCTGGACTCGAACCAACGAATGCAGGAGTCAAAGTCCTGTGCCTTACCGACTTGGCGAATCCCCAGTGTTTGGTGTGCCTGAAGGGATTCGAACCCCTGACACGTGGCTTAGAAGGCCACTGCTCTATCCAGCTGAGCTACAGGCACGTGTTGGAGCGGGTGAAGGGGATCGAACCCTCGCAGCCGGCTTGGAAGGCCGGAACTCTACCACTGAGCTACACCCGCATGTAGTTTTGGTGGGCTTAGCTGGACTCGAACCAGCGACCTCACGCTTATCAGGCGTGCGCTCTAACCGCCTGAGCTATAAGCCCATATTTTGGTCGAGGTGGAGGGACTCGAACCCCCGGCCCCATGGTCCCAAACCACGTGCGCTACCAAACTGCGCTACACCTCGACAAATACATCTTGCTATTAAATTGGCAGGGGTGGCAGGACTTGAACCCACGGCATACGGTTTTGGAGACCGTCGTTCTACCAACTGAACTACACCCCTAAGATGGTGGGCCTTCAGGGACTCGAACCCCGGACCTGCCGGTTATGAGCCGGACGCTCTAACCAACTGAGCTAAAGGCCCACATTGTGTTATTGTGGTGGAGGGGACTGGATTCGAACCAGTGAAGGCATTGCCAACAGATTTACAGTCTGCCCCCTTTGGCCACTCGGGAACCCCTCCATATTTGGAGCTGGTGATGGGACTCGAACCCGCAACCTGCTG
>MZGW01000023.1 GCA_002029295.1 Alkalithermobacter paradoxus
GTAATGAAAATAGTAGTAGAGCCACGTATTAAAAAAAATATATATGTCTATTACGTTTCATTGGTACTTCTTACAGTTGCTATTTCATTACCACATTCTGTATTGACAGTTTTACTATTGTCTAAAGAAGTAACGTTACCTCAAATAATGATAATACAAGCAGGCTATAGTTTTGCTGTTTTCATCAGCGAATATCCTAGTGGGTTAATATCAGATATTTATCCTAAAAAATTAGTATTTGTATATTCTAAGTTTTTTCTATTAGTCATGTTTTTTCTTGTTATTTATATGAATAGTTTTTGGATGTTGTTTATAGCTTGGTTTATGTATGGCATTTCATCTGCACTTGATACAGGAACAATAGATGCAGAAATAATCAATAATCTTAGACTATCTGAAGGATATATAGATAAGTTTATAAGTGATGCAAATAGATTGAACTTCATATCATTATTAATTGGTAGTTCTCTAGGATCTTTTATTTATTATAAAATAGGAATTAGATTTTACTGGGTAAGTATAACACTTGCTATTATTTCAATTATTTGTGTTACTTTTTTTTATAAAGGAGAAAGTATTAGAAATACAACAATTTCTTTATCTGAAATGCTTAAGAAAATGATTATGCAAACTAGAGAAGGAATTAAGGAAATAAGAGAAAAAGAATCTCTAAAATTAATGATTATTTTGACATTTGTAGAACAATTTTTCTTTCAAGCACATTTTCAATTATGGCAAGCTTTATTTTTAAGTAAAGGAATTAATGAATATAATTTTTATATATTTTATATAGTTTTTCAAATTTCAAGCATTTTTGCGTACAGTATTCCTGTTTCGAAATTATCTCATAAAAATTTAGGAAAACATTTTAGTATTCTAATTATATTACTCATATTTTCTTTAAGTTTACTAAATACTACAAATAAAGTTTTATTTATTTTTGTTTATATAACTTATGTGTTTATTTTCACAGTGCTCGACTTCATCAGCAAATATATATTTGCCAAAAATGTTTCTAGCGAACGTATTTCTTCATTAACTTCTTTAAAATCTAGTTGTGGAAGAGTTGGAGCTTTGTTATCTATGGCGGGATGTGGAATAATTTTAAAACTAACAAGTGTATCAAATGCTATTATTATTAATTTTGCTTTTGCAATGGTTATGACTACTTTAATTGCTATAAAGTATTTAATTAATACAAAAAATAAAGCACATTGTATTGAAAATAAAGCACCTAAATAAGTTATGTTTAACATTTTATCAGATTCATTTGGAGAGTGCTTTTGTACAAAAAATAGGTGTTGAGCATAGGCATTTTTTAGCATAGCAATATTTATTATAGAATATTTCATTTCAATCCTTAATCTTGGAAATACTAAATGAAAATATAAAATTAAAAGAGGGATACAATGGAAGAGATAAATATAGGATGGAACTTTGATAACAGCTATGCTCGTTTACCCAATGTATTTTTTAGTAGAGTTAATCCAGAAA
>MZGW01000025.1 GCA_002029295.1 Alkalithermobacter paradoxus
AAAGAGTATACCAGCTCAAACAGTACCATACAAAATTATAGTTATGTGTTAAGATAGACAAGGATTTTTCCTTGTCTAAAATTATATTATGTGCCACAGAATGTTCTATAAGTACAAGCTGATGGCCCAGGTGGATTTGAGTATTCAATTTGCTCTTGAGAGTGTGCGTATGGAGTTTTAAGAACATCAAGAAATCTTTCCATAACACTATAATCTCCATGCTTTACAGCAGCTTCTAGTGCCTGTTCTACCCTATGATTTCTAGGTATTACAGCAGGATTGTTATCTTTCATCAACTGATGAGATAAGTCTTTTGACTGTTCTTGTCTACCTAGCCTAGCCTGCCATAATTTATACCAATCGACAAATTCTGTGCTTTTAAACATAGGCGATTCTTCAATCTTATCAAAAGTTAATGAAATAAACGTATTTGTGTAATCTGCATTATACTTTTGCATTATATTTAAAAGATTTTCTATTAAAGATTCATCTTCTAATTCTTCATTAAATATTCCAAGTTTTGCTCTCATACCAGTAATCCAGTTATATTTGTATAATCTAGTAAAGTTTGAAATCTCATCTTCAGCTAGCTTTATGGCATGATCTTCTCTATCATCAAGTAACGGCAATAAGCTTTCAGCAAATCTTGCTAGATTCCATGCTGCAATGCGTGGCTGATTTATATATGCATAACGTCCTTTAGTGTCAATAGAGCTAAATACTGTTTGCGGATTATAAGTATCCATAAATGCACAAGGCCCATAATCTATTGTTTCTCCACTAATACTTATATTATCAGTATTCATAACTCCATGTATAAAGCCAACTAACTGCCATTTAGCTATTAAACTTGCTTGTTTTTTAATGACTCCTTTAAGTAGTGAAATATATGGATTATTGTCTAATATACTATCTTTAAAATGCCTTTTAAGTGTATAATCTGCTAGAATTTTAAGTTCATCAATACTTGCCCATCTTGACACGTACTGAAATGTCCCAACACGAATATGACTTGAAGCCACTCTAGTTAAAACTGCACCCATTTGCTTAGTTTGTCTAATTATTGTTTCTCCAGTTGTAACTACAGCTAAACTTCGAGTTGTAGGAATACCAAGTGCGTGCATCGCTTCACTTAT
>MZGW01000026.1 GCA_002029295.1 Alkalithermobacter paradoxus
GGCCATCAGCTTGTACTTATAGAACATTCTGTGGCACATAATATAATTTTAGACAAGGAAAAATCCTTGTCTATCTTAACACATAACTATAATTTTGTATGGTACTGTTTGAGCTGGTATACTCTTTATGACACCCATTTTCTTTCTAATCCCCTATTATTTTATCATCTAAAATATCTAGCAAGGATTCCTTCATTTCTTTGTTAATTGAATTTGCAATTTTATTTTTGCTATAATCAATACTTTACATTTCTTCGTAAGATTCAGATGAAGTTTCTTTATCTATATAATTATTAGAACCATCTGTTTTAACAATTTTTATGGATTTATTTTTAAAATAATTCATTTCCGGCATATATATTCTCCTTCCTTTTAATTTTTCTTATTTTGCCCAATAATCGATAATTTAAAATAGATAGAATATATAACTTATCTACAGTCAAAAATAATCAAAAAGAAGAGGTGATATTATGAGCAGTTTAGACAAGAAAGAAATAATTGAAATGCTTGACAAAGCAGGACTTAAAGAAGATGAAAATCTAACAGCTGATAAAATAAAATCAGCAATAGCAGAAGTTATAACTGAGAGAGAAGAAGAAATAGAAAAAGAAAACGAGACATTAAACAAGATAAAATGGATGTATAATAGATAGTAAAAATCTACATCTTCGTGATGTAGATTCAGACTGTTGACAAATTATATTGTAGAAAGCCTTTTTGTAATTCAAAAAGAGCTTTCTTTCTTTTGGTGGTAAAATATAAATATAAATTAAAGATATAATATGCGTCCTCTAATGGAATGAGCGGCCTTTAAATTTCACCTTGAGATTTCTAAAATCTCCACACATCCTAAATTTTAGAAACTTTGAAACTCGCAAGCTCAAATATTTTTCTAAAAATACATATTTATATTGGAGTGATTTTTATGTTGCGAAAGCAAGATATGATAAATAGAGACCAACTTGTTTTATTTACACTTGATGAACTTGTGCCTAGTGATCATTTACTGAGAA
>MZGW01000027.1 GCA_002029295.1 Alkalithermobacter paradoxus
TATAAATCCCCTGCATAGTCATGAATAGCACTTCTAATTCCTTTATCACCTCCTGCTAGCTTTTTTTCTTGTGAAGTTCCCCATAAGCTATAATAAAGTATCCCTTGCTGCATATTTGCATAAAATAGTGTATTAGCTTCATAATCAGCACCAGTTTCATATATAAAGTATCTAGGATGTACTACTCCATCAACTATAAAATACCCTAAACTATAATCTGATTTTGATGGATCTGTATCTGGTATTTTTCTCATAAGCTCATTAAATCCAAATGAGTAATTAAAAATATTTAAAATTATAAATAATATTATCAAAATTTTCTTCAATTTATCTCCCTCCTTTTTAATTTAGTTATTTTAATATAAATTATTTATTTTTTCATTATGTTTATTATATTACTAAGTTTTATGTAAAATAAAAAAATCTTTCTTTGAAAGATTTTATCTAATAGTTTATTCTATTGATTAATAAAAATAGTAGGCTTTTAGCCTACTATTTTTGTTTATAAATTAATAAGCATTAACCTACTTATTTTCATGGTTATTTTCTATGAACATATACCTGTAGATGCCCTCCACTATTGTATCTATAAGTCATAGTTCTTCCATCGGCACTAAAAGTTCTAGTTGCCCTAGTTTCAAATGCCTCATTTTTTATTGGAGTATAAACAAAATCCCATGCAGAAGATGAATTTCTAGGATAGAAAAAGCTTATAACTTTTTTGAAATTCGCCAAAACTTCTGCTTTATCTTGATGATTATAACCAAAATCTATAATTGCTTCATAATTTGTACTGCTAAAATTAACAAAAAATGCTATTCTTGAATGATATAAATAACTAACATCTCTTGAATCATAACTATTACTACCTATAAGTGCAGCTAGCGACTTAAT
>MZGW01000028.1 GCA_002029295.1 Alkalithermobacter paradoxus
TATAAATCCCCTGCATAGTCATGAATAGCACTTCTAATTCCTTTATCACCTCCTGCTAGCTTTTTTTCTTGTGAAGTTCCCCATAAGCTATAATAAAGTATCCCTTGCTGCATATTTGCATAAAATAATGTATTAGCTTCATAATCAGCACCCCTTCTATATATAAAATATCTAGGATGTGCTACTCCATCAACTATAAAATACCCTAAACTATAATCTGATTTTAATGGATCTGTATTTGGTCTTTTTCTTATAAGACTACTGAAATCAGATGCAAATGAGTAATTAAAAATATTTAAAATTATAAATAATATTATTAAAATTTTTTTCAATTTATTTCCCTCCTTTTTAATTTAGTTATTTTAATATAAATTGTTTATTTTTTCATTATGTTTATTATATTACTAAGTCTTATGTAAAATAAAAAAATCTTTCTTTGAAAGATTTTATCTAAAAGTTTATTCTATTGATTAAATAAAAATAGTAGGCTAAAAGCCTACTATTTTTCATATTTATTTTCTATGAACATAAACTTGAAATACTCCTCCATTATATCTATAAGTCATAGTTCTTCCATCGGCACTAAAAGTTCTAGTTGCCGTAGTATTAAATGCCTTATTTTTTATTGGAGTATAAACAAAATCCCATGCAGAAGATGAATTTCTAGGATAGAAAAAGCTTATAACTTTTTTGAAATTCGCCAAAACTTCTGCTTTATCTTGCATATCATAATCATAATCTATAATTGCTTCATAATTTGTACTGCTAAAATTAACAAAAAATGCTATTCTTGAATGATATAAATAACTAACATCTCTTGAATCATAACTATTACTACCTATAAGTGCAGCTAGCGACTTAAT
>MZGW01000029.1 GCA_002029295.1 Alkalithermobacter paradoxus
AGGATGTGATGAGCCGACATCGAGGTGCCAAACCTCCCCGTCGATGTGGACTCTTGGGGGAGATCAGCCTGTTATCCCCAGGGTAGCTTTTATCCGTTGAGCGATGGCCCTTCCACTCGGAACCACCGGATCACTAAGCCCGACTTTCGTCCTTGCTCGACCTGTATGTCTTGCAATCAAGCTCCCTTTTGCCTTTACACTCTTGGCACGATTTCCGACCGTGCTGAGGGAACCTTTGGGCGCCTCCGTTACTTTTTAGGAGGCGACCGCCCCAGTCAAACTGCCCACCTGACAGTGTCCCAAGACCGGATTCACGGTCTGTGGTTAGAATCCCAATACTACAAGGGTGGTATCCCAAGGGTGGCTCCACCGAGACTTGCGTCCCGGCTTCTCAGCCTCCCACCTATCCTGTACATGTAGCATCGGAATCCAATGTCAAGCTACAGTAAAGCTCCATGGGGTCTTTCCGTCCTGTCGCAGGTATCCAGCATCTTCACTGGAATTACAATTTCACCGAGTCCCTTGTTGAGACAGTGCCCAAATCGTTACGCCTTTCGTGCGGGTCGGAACTTACCCGACAAGGAATTTCGCTACCTTAGGACCGTTATAGTTACGGCCGCCGTTTACTGGGGCTTAAGTTCAGTGCTTCGGATAACCTAACACATCCCCTTAACCTTCCAGCACCGGGCAGGCGTCAGCCCCTATACATCATCTTTCGATTTAGCAGAGACCTGTGTTTTTGGTAAACAGTCGCTTGGGCCTATTCTCTGCGGCCACTTCGGGCGTTAACCCT
>MZGW01000030.1 GCA_002029295.1 Alkalithermobacter paradoxus
TTGCTTTTGCTAAAATCTAAATCTTTAATATACAAAAAAGAAAAATACTTTGATATAATAAAAATATTGAATAAATTACCAAGAGAGGAGAAATATATGAAAAAAATATTGTTAAGTGTATTAATAATGCTTACACTAACTAGTGTATCATCAGCACAGGTAAGACCAAATGTAGTATTAAATAACACAAGCGTTAGCTTTCCAGATGCAAGACCATTTATAGACAGTGCAAACAGAACCTTAATACCAGTAAGATTTATATCAGAACAGATGGGATCGAATGTTCACTGGGACAGCAATAGACAAGAAGTTACCATAGAAGGTAATGGAAAAATAATAAAGCTTAAGATAAATGAAACCAAAGCGTTAGTAAATGGAAAAACGATAACATTCGATACAAAAGCTATAATAAGTCAAAGCAGAACCTTTGTACCTTTAAGATTTGTATCAGAAGCACTAGGAGCTACAGTACATTGGGATAGCAAAACTAGAACTGTTAATATTACAGCTCAAACACCTGCTCCTGCACCATCTACTGGAAATACAACTTATGCAACAGGAGATAGGGAAAGAGATATTAAGTCGCTAGCTGCACTTATAGGTAGTAATAGTTATGATTCAAGAGATGTTAGTTATTTATATCATTCAAGAATAGCATTTTTTGTTAATTTTAGCAGTACAAATTATGAAGCAATTATAGATT
>MZGW01000031.1 GCA_002029295.1 Alkalithermobacter paradoxus
TTATTAATACACTTAACAATATTTTTTTCATATATTTCTCCTCTCTTGGTAATTTATTCAATATTTTTATTATATCAAAGTATTTTTCTTTTTTGTATATTAAAGATTTAGATTTTAGCAAAAGCAAGCTCCATGTGGAATGAGTATGCTTGATTTAATAAACCTTGCAAGATTTCTTATCGACATGCATACTGAATCCGATAGAAGCTTTCTTGCGAGTTTCAAAGCTTTCTAGGATTCAGGATTGCATGGAGATTTTAGAAATCTCAAGGTGTAATTTAAAAGCCGTTTATTCCACAGGAGATTGCATAATATAGCCTAAGTTTATATTTTACCAAAAAGAAAGAAAGCTCTTTCTTTGAATTTCAAAAGAGCTTTCTATAATATAATTTGTCAACAGTCTGAACTAAGAGAAATCTTTTTCTCTTAGCAGTTTGTAGACAAAACAATCTGCCCGAAAGGGCAGATATTTTAACTTGCATGGGAAAATACCCTGTAGCTTGGAAATCAAGTTCTCCATTTGCTTTTTGAAGAGTTCTATTTTCTGTAAATGTAGTTGTATTATATACATTAAGAAGATTTCCGTTTGAATCTGTAACTTTTGCATTTACTATAGAAACAGAGCTTGGAACAACAAAAT
>MZGW01000032.1 GCA_002029295.1 Alkalithermobacter paradoxus
CAGGATTTTAAGTCCTGTGCGTCTGCCAGTTCCACCACCTCGGCTTATTGGCTCCAAGGGTGGGACTCGAACCCACAACCTATCGGTTAACAGCCGAGTGCTCCGCCATTGAGCTACCTTGGAATACCAAACTGGCTACGTCCTACTCTCCCAGGAGGCTTCCCTCCAAGTACCATCGGCGCAAAAGAGCTTAACTTCTGTGTTCGGAATGGGAACAGGTGTATCCTCTTTGCTATAGTAACCAGATCTTTTTTTAGGGACATTGAATATATTATCATGTCTTACCTAATATGTCAATACATTTATTTGAATTTACATTCTAGAGTTGACCTTCAAACTTGCTTGAAGAAACTCCAAGTTAATACTTGTCATTCATATTTAGTGTAAACTTAAGAATCGACTTTCAAGCCTAAGTTATTTTAATGTACTTGATTTGAATTTACATTCTAGAGTTGACTTTCAAGCTTGCTTGAGGAAACTCGGAATGTGAATCAAATCAATAACACTTTCAAAACTGCATAGCATATTTGGTCAAGTCCTCGACCTATTAGTACTCATAAGCTGAACACATTACTGCGCTTACACCTTGAGCCTATCAACCAAGTAGTCTTCTTGGGGTCTTACCTTAAAA
>MZGW01000033.1 GCA_002029295.1 Alkalithermobacter paradoxus
TGCTTGTAAGGCAGGTGCTCTCCCAGCTGAGCTATAATCCCATATTTGGTGACCCATAGGGGATTCGAACCCCTGTTACCGCCGTGAAAGGGCGGTGTCTTAACCGCTTGACCAATGGGCCATTGGTGCCGAGGACCGGAATCGAACCGGTACGGTCTGTAAGGACCGCAGGATTTTAAGTCCTGTGCGTCTGCCAGTTCCGCCACCTCGGCTTATTGGCTCCAAGGGTGGGACTCGAACCCACAACCTATCGGTTAACAGCCGAGTGCTCCGCCATTGAGCTACCTTGGAATACCAAATTGGCTACGTCCTACTCTCCCAGGAGGCTTCCCTCCAAGTACCATCGGCGCAAAAGAGCTTAACTTCTGTGTTCGGAATGGGAACAGGTGTATCCTCTTTGCTATAGTAACCAATTTTCATGTGACAGGATATTAATAATAACATACCTTGTCCTATGTGTCAATATTTTTAACTAAATATGAAGCATAACACTTTCAAAACTGCATAGCATATTTGGTCAAGTCCTCGACCTATTAGTACTCATAAGCTGAACACATTACTGCGCTTACACCTTGAGCCTATCAACCAAGTAGTCTTCTTGGGGTCTTACCTTAAAA
>MZGW01000034.1 GCA_002029295.1 Alkalithermobacter paradoxus
TGGAAATACTAAATGAAAATATAAAATTAAAAGAGGGATACAATGGAAGAGATAAATATAGGATGGAACTTTGATAACAGCTATGCTCGTTTACCCAATGTATTTTTTAGTAGAGTTAATCCAGAAACTGTACCATCACCAGAAATTGCAGTTACTAATCATGATTTAGCAATATCTCTTGGACTAAATCCATACAACCTACAAAGTAAAGAAGGTGCATATATACTTTCAGGTAACCAGATTCCAAAAGGAGCACTGCCTATTGCTCAGGCTTACGCAGGACATCAATTTGGGCATTTTACCATGTTAGGAGATGGTAGGGCAGTACTAATAGGAGAACAAATTACCCCAAAAGGTGAAAGATTTGACATACAGCTCAAAGGTTCAGGCAAAACAGCATACTCAAGAGGAGGAGATGGCAAAGCAGCACTTGGACCTATGCTTAGAGAGTACATCATAAGTGAAGCGATGCACGCACTTGGTATTCCTACAACTCGAAGTTTAGCTGTAGTTACAACTGGAGAAACAATAATTAGACAAACTAAGCAAATGGGTGCAGTTTTAACTAGAGTGGCTTCAAGTC
>MZGW01000035.1 GCA_002029295.1 Alkalithermobacter paradoxus
TGGAAATACTAAATGAAAATATAAAATTAAAAGAGGGATACAATGGAAGAGATAAATATAGGATGGAACTTTGATAACAGCTATGCTCGTTTACCCAATGTATTTTTTAGTAGAGTTAATCCAGAAATTGTACCATCACCAGAAATTGCAGTTACTAATCATGATTTAGCAATATCTCTTGGACTAAATCCATACAACCTACAAAGTAAAGAAGGTGCATATATACTTTCAGGTAACAAGACTCCAAAAGGAGCACTGCCTATTGCTCAGGCTTACGCAGGACATCAATTTGGGCATTTTACCATGTTAGGAGATGGTAGGGCAGTACTAATAGGAGAACAGATTACACCAAAAGGTGAAAGATTTGACATACAGCTCAAAGGTTCAGGCAAAACACCATACTCAAGAGGAGGAGATGGTAAAGCGGCGCTTGGACCTATGCTTAGAGAATACATTATAAGTGAAGCGATGCACGCACTTGGTATTCCTACAACTCGAAGTTTAGCTGTAGTTACAACTGGAGAAACAATAATTAGACAAACTAAGCAAATGGGTGCAGTTTTAACTAGAGTGGCTTCAAGTC
>MZGW01000036.1 GCA_002029295.1 Alkalithermobacter paradoxus
GTCTATTTCAGTATTAATGTTCATCTTTAGAATCATATTCATCACCCATTAATACTATAAAAAATCTTGTTAGTGTTGTACATAAAAATATTAGCAACTTTGTACAATGTTATTTTAGCATTAATATGTATATTCTATATTTATATGTAAACTTCCTACGTATTGGGTATATTCATTGGTGAAAATATGTATTGATGTTATAATGCTACAATTTTGCATCTTGTAAATACTTTCTATACAAAATATAACAAAAGAATCTAGCTCTATAATATTTAGTGTGGCAAATAAAAATCAACATTTTTTATGCAAAAAAGAGACAAATGACAAACCTCTGGTAAAATATAACTGGTAAATAATATCCCCAGATGTAATGTCAAATGTCCCTTAATAATTCTATTTAGAGAGATATTCTCTCTAAACTAATAGATTATAGTTACTTGTTTGCAAAAAACAAAAAAAGATTATCTGGCTACGTCCTACTCTCCCAGGAGGCTTCCCTCCAAGTACCATCGGCGCAAAAGAGCTTAACTTCTGTGTTCGGAATGGGAACAGGTGTATCCTCTTTGCTATAGTAACCAC
>MZGW01000037.1 GCA_002029295.1 Alkalithermobacter paradoxus
ATTTTTCTAAAAATACATATTTATATTGGAGTGATTTTTATGTTGCGAAAGCAAGATATGATAAATAGAGACCAACTTGTTTTATTTACACTTGATGAACTTGTGCCTAGTGATCATTTACTGAGAAAAATTGATAAAGTCATGAATTTTGACTTTATATATGAACTTGTTAATGATATGTACTCTCAAGATAAGGGAAGACCTAGTATAGATCCTGTAGTGCTTATTAAACTTGTTTTTATTCAGTATCTATTTGGTATTGGGTCTATGAGAAAGACAATAAGAGAAGTGAATTTAAATATTGCTTATAGATGGTTTTTAGGTTATGGAATAAAAGATGAGATACCTCATTTTTCAACGTTTAGTAAAAACTATGCTAGAAGATTTAAGAATTCAAATGTCTTTGAAGATATATTTGCAAAAATACTTAACGAAGCTGTTGAAGCTGGATTCGTAGACCCAAAGGAAGTTTTTATAGATGCAACCCACGTAAAGGCAAGTGCCAATAAGAAAAAAACTTACAAAGAAGAAGTTGCTAAAGAAGCAAAAATATATAGAG
>MZGW01000038.1 GCA_002029295.1 Alkalithermobacter paradoxus
CAGGATTTTAAGTCCTGTGCGTCTGCCAGTTCCGCCACCTCGGCTTATTGGCTCCAAGGGTGGGACTCGAACCCACAACCTATCGGTTAACAGCCGAGTGCTCCGCCATTGAGCTACCTTGGAATACAATTTATTTCAACAACATAATAGATTTTATCATACCCATCAGTGCTTGTCAATGGATATTTTTGGTGGGATCAACAGGGATCGAACCTGTGACCCCCTGCTTGTAAGGCAGGTGCTCTCCCAGCTGAGCTATGATCCCATACTTGGAGGCGGCACCCAGATTTGAACTGGGGGTGAAGGAGTTGCAGTCCTCTGCCTTACCACTTGGCTATGCCGCCTCAATTGGTGATCCATCCGCGACTCGAACGCGGGACACCCTGATTAAAAGTCAGGTGCTCTACCGACTGAGCTAATGGATCATGTTTTGGGGTGGATAACGGGATTCGAACCCACGACCTCCAGAGCCACAATCTGGCGCTCTAACCAACTGAGCTATACCCACCATATTTGGTCGAGGTGGAGGGACTCGAACCCCCGGCCCCATGGTCC
>MZGW01000039.1 GCA_002029295.1 Alkalithermobacter paradoxus
GCTTCTTCTAAATATTCTTCCCAAACATGTCTAGATACTACCTTTTTATTGTTTTTACTATCAGTACATTTGTGTAAAAACTCGCATTTTGAACAAACATTAGAATTTGATATATACTCTTTATAGCCTTCTCTATTAGTTGTAGAATAGTTTAAAATCTCTCCTTGCGGACATATGTAGCAGTCATAATATTCATCATAAATAAACTCATGCTTCTTAAAAAAACCTTTTTTAGTTACAGGTCGTTTGTACGGCATAACAGGAGTAACTTTATCATCTAACAAAATTTTACATATATATGGAGTTTTGTATCCTGCATCTACTGCGACAGCAGATATCTCTTTGAATTTTAGCCTAGCGTCTTCATATAACTCTTTAAAAACAACACTATCGTGTACATTAGCTGCGCTAACTTTAGCTGATAATACAAACCCCTTTTTATCACATGCAGCATGAATAGAATAAGCTAAAACTCTTTCTTTCTCTCCTTTATGAAACATACCACAGTCAGGGTCAACAATACTTTTTGTAATTAATTTCGTCTCATT
>MZGW01000040.1 GCA_002029295.1 Alkalithermobacter paradoxus
ACTTTCAAAACTGCATAGCATATTTGGTCAAGTCCTCGACCTATTAGTACTCATAAGCTGAACACATTACTGCGCTTACACCTTGAGCCTATCAACCAAGTAGTCTTCTTGGGGTCTTACCTTAAAAAGTGGGAAATCTTATCTTGAGGGTGGCTTCGCGCTTAGATGCTTTCAGCGCTTATCCAGTCCATACATAGCTACCCAGCTATGCCACTGGCGTGACAACTGGTGCACCAGAGGTATGTCCATCCCGGTCCTCTCGTACTAAGGACAGCTCCTCTCAAATTTCCTACGCCTGCGACGGATAGGGACCGAACTGTCTCACGACGTTCTGAACCCAGCTCGCGTACCACTTTAATGGGCGAACAGCCCAACCCTTGGGACCTACTACAGCCCCAGGATGTGATGAGCCGACATCGAGGTGCCAAACCTCCCCGTCGATGTGGACTCTTGGGGGAGATCAGCCTGTTATCCCCAGGGTAGCTTTTATCCGTTGAGCGATGGCCCTTCCACTCGGAACCACC